>JAUMZQ010000010.1 GCA_030528055.1 Streptococcus sp. | reverse complement strand
AAAGGACTTCAGGAAGAGTATTATAAAGCTCTTTAGCTTGAAACTCTTTTAGTTTTCGATAGACTGTAGAGGTTGAGATAGCGAGTTTAGAGGCGATATGGGTCAGAGACTCCCTGCCAAGCAAGAGGTGAGCAATCTTTTGTCTAACAAGTTCAGAGATTTGACAATTTTTTTTAACGAGGTTAGTTTTTGAAACAGTAACTTTATGACAGGATTTGCACTGAAACCGTCTCTTTTTCAATCGAATGAGACTAGGTAGACCAGCAATTTCAATAAAAGGGATTTTAGAAGGTTTTTGGAAATCATATTTGATTTGTTTTCCTGTGCAGTGTTTACACATAGGAGGCTGGTAGTCTAGTGTAGCTATTAGTTCAATGTGAGTTTTGTATTTCAAAGCATCATTTAGTGTGATATTTTTGTCTTTCATTCCGATGAGTAGTGTGGTATGATGAATATGTTCCATAAGATTCTTTCTAATGATGGTTTGGCGCTTTTCATTATAAGTCTTATGGGACTTTTTGTGTACTCAAAAAGCTCTATACTTTCTATAATGGGTTTACCCACTACAGAAAGTATAGAGGCATGTAATATCAAAATTTACGTTCTTTTCTTGCAAAATAATCGAATTAGTATATAATGAATCTAGTGCTAGGTACCATTCATTCGTGCTTAGAAAAGACTATTATTTATAGAAACTAGGAGAAAAAATGAATTCTAAAGATCAATTAAGACTTGCAGAGTTAGAAGAAAAATACAATACTTTTAAACCGAAATTAGATCAACTTGCTGAAAGTTTGGAAGACTTTAAAAAACATTATGATGACTATACAGAGTTAAGAGCATTCTATGGAGGTGAAGAATGGTTTCGGTTTACAGACCAACCAATAGTAGAAAATAGAACTCCTATTTTGGGAGAAGATTTGCTGTATAATTTTATTAGAGAACACAATGATTTGTTAACAGAATTTTTGGAATTGTCTGCTAAGATGTACAAAAACTCATGATGATTGGTTAAAAAATTGTTTACCTTAGTTTTTTTCTTTGATAACTTATCATAATATATTTATAGATAGAAATATTAGTGAAAATCATCATTTGCTGTTGACATACCCTTAATATTTTGTTAAGGTAGTAAGAGTAAATAAGTTTTTGAGTCGAAGTATCAGTTTTATCTATGTTCTATCTCTTTAAGTTTTTTACAAATAATAATTAATGAAGAGGTATACTCATATGTTACAAGGTACAGTTAAATGGTTTAACGCAGAAAAAGGTTTTGGTTTCATTTCTCAAGAAGATGGACCAGATGTATTTGCACATTTTTCAGCTATCCAATCTGACGGATTTAAATCATTAGATGAAGGTCAAAAAGTAACCTTCGATATTGAAGAAGGTCAACGTGGACCTCAAGCAATTAACATCACTAAAATTGTTTAATAAAATATTTTAGCATATAAAACTAGCTGATATTTATCAGCTAGTTTTTTTGTATTCGGAGAATGGTATTTGGCATATCTAAGAGAGCAGTAGGGACAATATTATAGATTTTTATTACAATGACACCATGTAGGGTGAAAAATTGACATTTAAAAAACAGGGGGAATGAAATACATATAAAAATATTAAAATAATTGTAAAAGTTTAGGAGAAATATAATGAAATTTAGTAGGAAACATTACCGACCACAAGTAGATATGCGTGATTGTGGAGTCGCAGTTTTTGCTATGATTTTTAACTATTATGGTTCTTTTTTATCTCTAGCTACTTTGCGAGAGAAGGCAGGTACAACATTAGAGGGAACTACCGCTTTGGGCTTGGTTCGTCTTGCTGAGACAATGGGATTTGCAACTCAGGCACTTCAAGCAGATATGTCTCTATTTGATATGAATGACTTAGCTTATCCATTTGTTGTACATGTTTTAAAAAAAGATGGCTTGTCTCACTATTATCTAGTAACAGGTGTGGATAATGATTTTGTTCATATAGCTGATCCAGATCCAATGGTGCAATTAACGAAATTGAAACGAAAAGAGTTTGAGGAAGAATGGACGGGAGTGACCATCTTTTTAAAACCGACTATTTTCTACAAACAGAAGCACGAGAAACAACATAGACTTTTAGATTATTTTTCTTTGTTAGTAATGAAAAAACGACTGATAATGACTATCTTTGTTGTAGGTCTTTGTGTCGATTTTATTCATATTTTAGCTGCTTATTACTTACAAAAAATGGTTGATGTTTATATACCACAGGGTTCTCAGGTTGTTTTGAGCTTGTTTTCCATTGGTTTAATTTTTTCTTATGGGATACAGCAAATGTTGTCCTATGTTCAAGACTATCTTATTTTGATTTTAAATCGTGAACTTTCTTATGATATTGTCCTACCGTATATTCGTCATATTTTTAAACTGCCTCTGCGTTTTTTTGCGACTAGGCGCACAGGTGAAATTCTTTCTCGCTTTACAGATGCGAATCACATTATTGAAGCCTTGACAAGTTGTACAGTCTCTCTTTTCTTAGATTGTTCTATTTGCCTGATAGTTTCATTTATATTATTTTTTAAAAATGGTTCTTTATTTTTGCTTACTCTTTTGTTGTTTCCAATCTATGTGTTAATCGCTTTTCTTTTTTTGAAACCTTTTGATAAAGTAAATAATGAAGTGATGGAGACAAGTGGATTAGTGACTTCTTCTATTATTGAGAGCATTAAGGGAATAGAAACTCTAAAAACTTTAACCAGTGAAAAAAGAAATTACCAAGAGATTCATAAAAAATTCACTATTTATCTTCAGAAATTTTTCCGTTATTCACAGTTATCTATTTTACAAAAAGGTTTAAAGGAACTGAGTCAGTTACTTTTAAATGTCCTTATCCTCTGGTTTGGAGCACATCTAGTGATACGGCAAGAACTCAGTTTAGGGGAACTAATTACTTATACCAGTTTGATATCTTATTTTACAAAACCTTTGGAGAATATCATTCAACTTCAAACAAAATTGCAGGCTGCTCAAGTGGCTACAAATCGTTTGAGTGAAGTGTATCTAGTGAACTCAGAGTTTGAAACAAGCCAAATTTCTCAAGATACAGAATCATTGACAGGTGATTTATCTATTCAAAATGTAACCTATCAATATGGTTATGGGTATCCTGTTTTAGAAAATATTCACTTAAATATAAAAGCCAAAAGTAAGATTAGTTTTGTAGGAAGTTCAGGGTCAGGGAAAACGACTTTAGCCAAGCTATTAGTTGGTTTTTATCAAGATTATCAAGGGAACATTTCATTAGGTCAAAAAAATATACAGCAGATTGATAAGCAACTATTGCGGTCTTCTATTCACTATGTACCACAACAATCTTATTTTTTTGAAGGAAGTATTTTAGAAAATTTACTTTTAGGAAGTTCTGGTTCTATTCAGCAAGAGCAGATTTTCTGGGCTATCAAGATGGCAGAATTAGAAGATGATATTAAACGCCTACCTGAAGGATATCGTACAAAATTATCAACAGATAGTGTAAATCTTTCTGGAGGACAAAAACAAAAAATAGCTATTGCGCGTGCTTTACTAACCAATGCAAAGATACTCATTTTAGATGAGACGACAAGTGGCTTAGATAGTATAACAGAGAAGAAGATTATCCAAAATTTATTAACCTTGGATAAAACAGTTATTTTTATCACGCACCGTCTGGTGGTAGCTGAGCGTTCTGAACAAGTAGTAGTTTTTGATAGAGGAAGAATTGTAGAAAGAGGAACTCATAAGGATTTAGTGAATAATAGAAGTTTCTATCATGAGATGATAGAATGTCATCGTTAGAAAATGAGTTAAAAAAACAGAATTTTAGCATAAAAAAATGAACAAATTTAAAAGTTTTGTCTGAATGATGAGGGAATTTTCAAATTTTATAGGGTGTTTGTTTAGATAAGAAATAGCTTTATTCAGATGAAACACTTTATTAGACAGGTTGACAGAATTTTTAATACTACTCAAACAAAATAGTGTATAATGGAAAAAAGAGGTAAGATAGCGCTTTTATTATAACTACTTAGAAAGAAAAGATTATGAAAGTATTAGTGACAGGAGCAACTGGTTTTTTAGGTAAGTATGTTGTTGAAGAATTAGTTGCACATGGTTATACAGTTAGAGCCTTTGGACGCAATCAAAAGATTGGGCAACAGTTACAGAGTTCTCATGTAGAATTTTTTCAGGGAGATTTGACAAAAAAAGAAGATGTTTTAGATGCTTGTAAAGGAGTAGATTTAGTTGTCCATGCTGGAGCTCTTTCGACGATTTGGGGTTCATGGGAAGACTTCTATCGTACAAATGTAGTAGGAACTCAGCTTGTTTTGGATGCTTGCAAGTATCATAATGTCCAACGTTTAGTTTATATATCCTCTCCTAGCATTTATGCAAAGGCATGTGATCAGTTAAATATCAAGGAATCCGATGCCCCAAAAGAAAATACTTTAAACTATTATATTAAAAGTAAATTGATGGCAGAAGAATTGATTCACCAGACTCCTCAAGTAGAAACAGTTACTTTAAGACCTCGTGGTTTATTTGGTATTGGAGACACGAGCATTTTTCCGCGTGTGTTGCATTTAAGTCAAAAAATTGGCATTCCGCTTATTCGTGGTGGAAATCAGTTGATGGATATGACCTGTGTGGAAAATGTAGCCTTAGCAGTCCGTTTGGCATTGGAATCTTCAATAGCGGGGGGACAGACTTATAATATTAGTAATGGAGAGCCAAGAACATTTAAGAGTATGTTGGATGAAGTTTTTGATTGCTTGGAGTTTGAGAAGCACTACCGTCATTTACCATCAGGTCTGTTATCCTGTCTAGCTCATAGTTGTGAAGCATTTTACCGTTTTTTTAAAATTCAAAAAGAGCCTCCTTTGACAGTTTATACTTATTACTTACTTCGTTACAGTCAGACTTTAGATATATCAAAGGCGGAGACAGAGTTGGGTTATCATCCATATTTAAGTATTAGTGAGGGGATTGAGAAATATGTCCAAAATTATCGAAAGCATTGATTACTTTCCAGCTGGTTTTTGTAGTAGCTCTTTAAATTCCTTATTTAAAGGATTGCCAAGAGAAAAAATAATCTTTCCAGCTGGTGTCTATTTATTTAAACATCAGGAAAAAGGTTATATTTTATACGATACAGGGTATTCACCAACTATGAAAAATTTTTCCATAAAATATATAATTTATGGTTTGGCGACCCCTGTTTCAATGAAAGAAAGTGACCGCATTGACTGTTTATTGAAGAATAAAGGAATTGAACCGAATGATATTTCTTATGTTATTCTGTCTCATCTTCATCCAGATCATATTGGTGGCGCCAGTTTTTTTCCGAGGGCTCAATTCATCATTACTGAGGATGTTTTTACTGCTTATAAACAGGGACATTTACGTAGTTTGATTTTTAAAGAATTGTTGCCCAATGATTTTGAGCAAAGGCTAGAAATTATTAAACCTAATCAGATTCATTCGATTTTTCCTTATAGAGAAACGGTTGATTTATTTGGAGATGGTAGTATTTATGTTGCTTCCGTAGATGGTCATGCTGTCGGTCAAGCCTGTCTGTTTTTGCCGGATTATCATTTATTTATAGGTGCAGATTTATCTTGGGGGATTGATCTACTACCCTACACTGAACAGATGCGTTTTTTTCCTTCTTTGGTACAAGAAAATAAAGATCAGTATCTTGAAGGTATTCAGCTATTGCGTCAGCTTTTAAGTGATCAGTATAGAGTTCTTGTTAGTCATGATCCTGAAAAGAGAGTTAAGGAGCTTATATATGAAAATAGGAACTTTTTTAAAGACATTTAGTGATATACGGTGGCGACACCGTTTCAAAAACCGTCGGGAACTTGAGGAATATCAAAAAATAGAATTGGAACATTATAGAAGATTCTTAATGAAAGAATCTCCGTACTTTAAAGAGGGTATCCCATCAGATTTTCGGATGAACAAAGCCTTTATGATGTCCCATTTTAATGAACTCAATACTCAAGGAGTGGATCGAGATGAATGTTTAAGCATAGCAATGAATAGCGAAAAGACACGTGATTTCACTCAATTACAGGGACAAATAGCGGTCGGTTTATCATCGGGTACGTCGGGACATCGTGGGTTGTTTATCACTACTGAGGAAGAGCGTAGTATGTGGGCGGCGGCGGTTTTAGCTAAAATGCTGCCCAAAGGGAGATGTTTTGGACATCGGATTGCCTTTTTTCTACGAGCTGATAATGAATTGTATCAAACTGTCAATTCTCCCTTGATTCGCTTGGAGTACTTTGATACCTTTAAATCTGTTACAGAACATATTGAACGACTGAATTGCTATCAACCTACGATTTTAGTCGCTCCTGCGTCTATGCTTTTAGACTTGGCAAAAGAGTTGCAACAAGGGAACCTGAAAATTCATCCCATAAAAATTGTATCCGTAGCGGAAATTTTAGAGGCTAGAGATGCCGAGTTTATTCGAGAAGTTTTTGGGATAGACATCTTAGACCAAGTTTATCAAGCAACAGAGGGATTTTTAGCCTGTACTTGTCCTTGTGGTCATCTTCATCTTAATGAGGATATTGTTCATGTGGAGAAACACTATATAGGAGAAAAACGATTTTACCCTGTTATTACTGATTTCAAACGTCGCTCTCAACCAATTTTTCGTTATGAGTTAAATGATATCCTTGTTGAAAATACAGAGCCCTGTCCTTGCGGCTCAATTTTTACAAGAATTGAAAAAATTGAGGGACGTTCAGATGATATTTTTGTATTTAAAAATGAAGATGGAAAGGTTGTTGAGGTGTTTCCTGATTTTATCCGACGATGTCTGCTATTGGTTGACAAAGTTGGAGAGTACCAAGTCGCACAGATTAATGAAACATTATTGAAAATTTTTCTAAATAATCGAAATGCGACTATAGAGGATGCAATCCTTCAACAATTTCAATTATTAGCAGAGCAAAAGAATTTTTTGATGCCTCGTATTTTGTTTGAGGATTATCAACCAGATAAAACTCGAAAATTAAAACGGGTGTACCGAGAACAACCAGTTTAACATTGATACCGAAAAAATAAATAATATTTACATAAAAAGGGGAAGCATTATGACAATAGTGAAAAATCATTTAAAAATTGCAGGATATGGAACATATTTGCCGAAGAACACCGTGACTTTTAAAGACCAAACTCGCTATCGTGTACAAGAAGAAAGCGAAGAAACTCAGTTGTATTTGGCAACCAAAGCTATAGAAAAAGCTCTGGAACATGCGGGCTTAGAAATAAAAGATATTGATTGCCTTGTATCCGCAAGTGCAGTGGGAGTACAGCCGATTCCTTGTACAGCTGCTTTGATTCATGAGCGAGTAGCCAAGGGATTATCTATTCCAGCTATGGACATTAATACAACTTGCACTAGCTTTATATCGGCTTTGAGTTTGATGTCACACTTGCTAGAGACGAAAGAGTATCATCGTATTCTCATTGTATCCAGTGAAGTGGGAAGCCTCGGCTTGAATTCAAAACAGAAAGAAAGTTTTGAACTATTTAGTGATGGAGCTGCTGCGATTATTTTTGAAGCAACAGATGAAAATAGGGGAGTTATCTCTAGTTTGCAACACACTTGGTCTGAGGGAGCTCATGATACTGAGATTCGTGGGGGGTTGACTTCTTTTCAACCAAAGAATTACTCTGAAAATACAAAAGAGCAATTCCTGTTTGATATGAAAGGTAAAAAAATCCTGCTTTTGTCTGCACGCAAAATTCCAGAAATGTTGAAAGAATTTCAAGAAAAAAGCGGTTTGACAGTTGCAGAATTGGATTATATCATTCCTCATCAAGCCAGTCGTGCTCTTCCAATGATTATGAATAATTTGGGAATCCCTAGCGATAAGTATCTGAACTTGGTGAAAGATTATGGGAATATGGTTTCTGTCGCAGTTCCGTTCTCACTTTGTTACGCCTTGGACAATGGTTTGATTAAAGAAGGTGATACTATCGCCCTTATGGGAACGGCTGCGGGAATGACTGTAAATATGCTCGCTATGAAAATTTAATGTTTTAAGAATACAACATCTTCAAGAGAAGTCCTGCAATTTGTTCAGGGCTTTCTTTTTTTCCTCTGGCAATCCACATTTGGCAGACACCAAAAAAGGCATGGGCTAAGTAGGTTGTGCTGTACTCTTTTTCCACTTGACTATAACTTCGGTTGCCAAATTGATCTTGTAAATCACTGGCCAACATAATTTGTAATTTATGACGGAGGAAATTCTGAATTTCTTTTGTACCATTTTCCGTCAGTAACATTGCAAATAAAGGTTCCGTTTTTAAAAATGAAAATACTTCAATGATAGCCACTTTGAGATCATCTTTATTGACTTCAAAGATTTGTTCTAATTGATGAAAGAGACCCTGTTGGTAGCGTTCAATCATATCGTATTTATCTTTGTAATGGGTATAAAAACTACTACGGCTAATACCAGAAGCTTTAGCTAATTCTACTGTAGTAATACGATCAAAAGATTCTTGTTGTAGCAATTCAACCATAGCCTGCTCAATGATATCTTTTGTTCGTTGTCTTTTCTTGCTTTCCATCATGAAAACTCCCCTCATTTTTTATATTGAAACCTCTTTCTTTATACTTTATTATATCAAATTTTCAGAAAATACGCATAAAAATAGGCAATGTGATTAACGTAACAAAGATTCTTTTTTGGATTGTTGAATCCATAAGGAATTATAGGTTTTGTTTTCTTTAAGTTTTTTTTAGCCTTCCTTTAAGGTTTCATCTTTAAAATATCCAAGTAACATCAGAAAGATATAGAAGAGGAAAATTCAATGAATAAACAAAATTTAAAAAATACTTTTCAACGATTTGAGACAAAATATATTGTATCCAAGGATGTTTTGACTGATTTATTGGCAGAGTTTGATAGCTATCTAGTTGAAGATGAGCATGCCTATTCAACTATTCATAATCTCTATTATGATACGCCAACTTTTCAGATTATCCGCGATACGTTAGAGCAACCACATTTTGATGAAAAGGTACGCATCCGAACCTATGATGAATATCCGACAGAAGAAAGCCAAGTTTTTCTAGAAATTAAAAAGAAAAATCATGGTCAAGTCTACAAGCGAAGAGTAGCTACCAGTTTGTCAGAAGCAGAAGCTCAAATTGAAGGAGAATTCACTAAAAAGATGGATGCAGGACTTCAAGATGAATTGGCTTGGATTGATGAGCATTATGGTAGTATTCAACCAATGATGTACATCTATTATAATCGCTATTCGATGAAAGGGATTGAAAATCCAGATATTCGTGTTACGATTGACCATGATTTAGTTTATCGTCATAACCATCTTATGTTATCAAATGAATACCATAACGATTATCTCTTGCCTAATGATCAAGCCATTATGGAAATCAAAGTTCCAGATACCTGTCCCCAGTGGTTAAGCCAAATTTTAGACAAATACCAAGTAGAATCCAACTCCTTTTCTAAATATGGAGTAGCTTATCAAAAGACGGCTGAATGCAAGGGTTCTTCCCATAGATAAAAAGAGCTGATTTTCCGTTTATCTCAAAGATAGACTCAGAAATATTGATTATTTACATCATAAATACAATCAAAATACCAAATAGAAAAAATAAAAGAGGTTGACTATGAAAACATCTAGTTCAAAATTTAAGAAAATAAAATTACTCGTTCCACTTGCCCTAATGACAGTTGTGTTAGGAGCTTGTAGCTCCACTAGTTCAAACAGCACAACCAGTACTGGTAATAGCAGTAGTCAAACAGCTACCGGAACATCTACGAAAACAGATACATCAAACTATTTTTCAGACAGTGATTCGGATGCGTCTTATGATGAATCGAGTGCTACAAAAATTACACTCAACGGTTCTAGTGCAGAGTCATCAGGAGATGGGGTCAGTGTATCTGGCTCAACTGTAACCATTTCAAAGGCTGGAACTTATGTTTTATCAGGAAAAAGTGAAAATGTACAAGTTGTTGTAAATGCTAGCGAACAAGATGAAGTGAAAATTGTTCTCAATGGTGTAACGATGACAAATACAGATGCTGCTTTATTGGTTGAACAATCTAGTAAAACAACAATTACTTTGGCTGAAGGAAGCAAAAATAGCATTACTGATTCTTCTAACCACAGTGATACAGATGTTGATGCTGCAATTTACAGTAAAAGTGATTTGACCCTCAATGGATCAGGAAGTTTGACTGTAGATGGGCAATATGAAAATGCAATAAAATCAAAAGGAACACTTCGTGTTACAGATGGTAATTACACAGTAAAAGCGACTAAGCATGGTTTAGCAGCAAATGATGCTATTAACATCAAAGAGGCAACTGTGAACATAACAGCGACAGAAGATGCTATTCATTCTGATAACGATGATGATACTTCTTTAGGGAATGTTTACATCCAATCTGGTAGCATCACTATCAATGCAGGAGACGATGGAATTCACGCCAGTAATGATGCTTTAATTGATGGTGGGACTATAAATGTCGAGTCCAGTGTAGAGGCATTGGAAGGAAAGACAGTCACAATAAATGATGGGGCACTTGATTTGACATCTAGCGATGATGGTATCAACGCTTCAGACGGTAGCGGTGGAGAAGGAGCCCCTGGTCAAGCCACTTTAGGTGTTAGCCTAACAATTACAGGTGGAACAGTAAAAGTTAATGCCGATGGTGACGGTCTAGATTCTAATGGTGATTTGACAATCACAGGCGGAGAAGTCTATGTAGATGGTCCAACAGATGGTGGCAATGGGGCCCTTGACTATGATGGAAACGGTAGTGTTACAGGTGGTAAAGTCATTATTGTAGGTAGCAATGGTATGGCAATGGGATTTGGCTCTAATTCAACTCAGGCATCCATCTTAACAACTGTTTCTGGTAGTGCCGGAGATAAAATTACTATCACCGATTCATCGGGTAAAGAAATTCTCAGTTATACGGCTGCAAAAGATTTCCAATCAATTCTTGCAAGTTCATCAGATATGAAAGATGGTGAAAGCTATACTATCACGGTTAACGGGAAATCAACTACTGCGACAGCTAGTTTGGCAACTCAAAATGGAAATGCTCAAGGTGGAGGCCCTGGTGGAGGAGCACCCGGTGGTAATGGACAAGGACCTGGAAGACAATAATTATTCTTCAACAAAAAAGACAAGCTAAAATTCTTAGTTTGTCTTTTTTTATTTATCTTAATTTTAAGAGTAGGTAAAATTCCTTATTTTGTAATGGTAATTTTCATATTTTGACTATTTACATAGACTTGAGCTCCAATTGTAATAGTAAATAAAGGTTGAGTATGAGCAAAATCAAGGTCATACATCACAGGAATTGTTTTTAAAACGGGATGTTTATCTAAAATGTAGAGGAGTAGTTCTTCTGTCATATGACATTCTTTAGGGAAGCGACCAATGAGAAGGGCTTGAGGGTTTGGATAAGCTTGTAGCAAAGCCGCTAAATTGCGATCAAATTCGATGTAATCATCTTCTTCAGCCTCTTCAACAAAAAGGATGTAGTCTTTTTCTTGTGGTGCATAGGGAGTTCCTCTAAGGAGAGAAAAAGTAGATAGATTGCCACCAATTAGAGTAGCGCGTGCAGTACCGTGATGATAAACTTTCCATTTAGTTTCTGAAAAAGTCAGGGGTGCATCTGGTAGATACCATGGATTATCTCCCCATTCTTTACTTTCTTTCAAACTATAACTATCTTGCTCAAGAGCTGTCAACCAACTTTCAGTTTGGTAATCTTGTAATTTTTCCATTTTGAAACTAGAATATGATGGTCCCATATAGGTTTGCAATTTTGTCTGTGAATAAATGGCGTTTAAAAGGGCAGTTGTATCGGAATAGCCACAGAATATTTTAGGGTTTTGAGCAATCAGTTCGAAGTTTAGATAAGGAAGTAGTTCATTACAATTGAAGCCGCCAATGGTAGCTAAGATGATATCTACAGTATTATCAGAAAAAGCATCATGTAAATCTGAGACTCTGCTTTGAATAGAAGCTGAACCTAATAAATCATTTTCAAAGTAATGTTTAGAAAAAGAAAGAGTGAACCCTAAGTTTTCTAAGTACTGTTTTGCTGAGATATTAGCATCGAAACCTCCAATATGCTCAATGGAGGAGGAAGGGCTTAACACACGAATATGTTGGTTGGTAATTTTTTTCATATTTAAAACCTCGTAGATACTAATTTTTGAATAGTATGTTATCATAATCAGAGTAGTTTGTAAAGGTGAGTTCACTTCTTTTACAATAGCAAAATAAAGCCTATCTATGCGGTTGTTTTATGGTTTTGTTCCTATAAAAATTTGAATTTACACGAACTTTATGGGACAAAGCAGTTTTATATTGAAATAGTTCTCTATAAAATGGTAAAATAGACTATACCTTTCTATGAAAGATAAAAGTGAGAAAAATGAATAAGTACAAAACAATTTATAAATTTATAGGGCAGACATTACTCTATTTTGTCATCTTATTAGCCCTGTTATATTTCTTTAGCTATCTTGGTCAGGGTCAAGGTGGTTTCATCTATAATGAATTTTGATGTGATACTATTTGAGGAGTCGAAAATGACCAATTCTGTAATTAATGATATGATTGAAACAATTGAGTATTTTGCTCAAACACAGCCAGATTATCCCGTGTACAATGTTCTTGGAGAAGAACATACTTATGGAGATCTAAAAGCAGATTCTGATTCGCTGGCTAAAAAGATAGATGGGCTAGGACTTCCTCCGAAGTCTCCTGTTGTTGTTTTTGGTGGGCAGGAATACGATATGCTGGCAACTTTTGTGGCCTTAACTAAATCGGGGCATGCTTATATCCCTATTGACAGTCATTCAGCTTTAGAGCGTGTCTTGTCCATTGTCGAAGTTGCTGAACCTAGTCTGATTATTGCGATTCAGGAATTTCCAGTTAAAGATTTAACGATTCCTATAGTTGATGTTTCAGAGGTTCATCAAGCCTTTGAAGCAAGGGATTCTTATGAAATCACCCATGCGGTAAAAGGAGATGATAACTATTATATTATCTTTACATCGGGAACAACTGGGAAACCTAAAGGGGTGCAAATTTCACACGACAATTTACTGAGTTTTACAAATTGGATGATTACAAGTCAAGAATTTGCAACGCCGAAACGACCGCAGATGTTGGCTCAACCGCCTTATTCATTTGATTTATCTGTTATGTATTGGGCACCAACACTGGCTTTGGGTGGGACATTGTTTGCTTTGCCATCGGAGTTAGCTCAAGATTTCAAGCAACTTTTTGATACAATTCTTAATCTACCGATTGCTATCTGGACATCTACACCTTCCTTTGTGGATATGGCTATGTTGTCTGAAGATTTTAATGCTGAAAAAATGCCTGCTATCACACATTTTTATTTTGATGGTGAGGAGTTGACTGTAAAAACAGCTCAAAAACTACGAGAACGCTTTCCGAAAGCTAGAATTATCAATGCTTATGGGCCAACGGAGGCAACAGTAGCTTTATCAGCTTTAGCGATTACAGAGGACATGATAAAGAATTTAAAACGCCTACCGATTGGTTATACTAAGGCCGATTCATCTACCTTTATTATTGATGAATCTGGAAATTCTTTGCCAAACGGAGAGCAAGGGGAGATTATTATTGCAGGACCCGCTGTTTCCAAAGGTTATCTTAATAATCCAGAAAAAACGGCAGAAGCTTTCTTTGAGTTTAACGGAATGCCTGCCTATCACACAGGTGATGTGGGAAGTATGACAGATGAAGGGCTTCTTCACTATGGCGGACGGATGGATTTTCAAATTAAGTTTAATGGTTTTCGAATTGAACTAGAAGATGTTTCACAAAATTTGAATAAATCAAAATACATTGAATCAGCCGTTGCAGTTCCTCGTTACAATAAAGATCATAAAGTTCAAAATTTATTGGCTTATGTCATTTTGAAAAGTGGAGTATCGGAACAGTTTGAGCGAGAATTGGATATTACGAAAGCAATAAAAGAAGATTTACAAGATACGATGATGTCTTACATGATGCCTTCAAAATTCTTGTATCGTGATTCGCTTCCATTGACTCCAAATGGAAAGATTGATATCAAGGGCTTGATTAGCGAGGTCAATCGACGATGATAGACTTTTTAAAACAGCTTCCCCATTTAGAACCTTATGGGAATCCCCAATATTTTGTCTATATTATTTTGTCGGTATTACCAATTTATGTCGGTCTCTTTTTTAAAAAACGTTTCCCCATATATGAAATCATAGTTAGTCTATTATTTATTTTATTTATGTTGGTTGGCCCTAGCTTGATTCAGATATATGCCTTACTTTTCTATATTTTTTGGCAACTTCTCTGGATCTATTCTTACAAGTGGTACCGAAAACGTTATGACAATAAGTGGGTTTTCTATCTTCATATGGTATTGTTGCTGTTACCGCTACTAGTAGTGAAAATTGAACCAGCTATTCGCCATCACCAATCATTGCTTGGATTTTTAGGAATTTCCTACCTAACTTTTAAAACTGCAGGAATGATGATTGAGCTTCGTGATGGTGTATTAAAAGATTTCACTCTTTGGGAATTTTTACGTTTCTTGTTGTTTATGCCAACATTCTCAAGTGGGCCGATTGATCGATTTAAACGTTTTAATGAAGACTATGTCAATATTCCTGACCGTGATGAGCTACTAAACATGCTTGAGCAAACAGTCAAATATGTGATGCTAGGTTTTCTTTACAAATTTGTTTTGGCGCATATTTTCGGTCACTTATTACTAGGTCATTTGAAAACTTATGCGTTTTACCAAGGCGGTTTATTTAATCTAGGAGTACTGGGAGTAATGTACGCCTTTGGTTTGGAGTTGTTCTTTGATTTTGCGGGCTATTCTATGTTTGCACTAGCTATTTCAAACCTTATGGGAATTAAGAGTCCGATTAACTTTAATAAACCTTTCTTGTCCCGAGATCTAAAAGAATTTTGGAATCGTTGGCACATGAGTCTGTCATTTTGGTTTCGTGATTTTGTGTTTATGCGTTTAGTAATGGTTCTCATGCGTAACAAAGTATTTAAAAATCGAAATACGACTTCAAATGTGGCTTACATTATCAATATGTTACTGATGGGATTTTGGCATGGAGTGACTTGGTACTATATCGCATACGGACTATTTCATGGGGTTTGTCTCGCTCTTAACGATGCTTGGATTCGTAAGAAAAAGACAATTAATAAAGAACGTAAACAAAAAGGTTTACCTCCTTTGCCGGATAATAAATGGACACAGGGATTGGGAATTTTGATTACTTTTCATGTGGTAATGTTCTCATTTTTAATTTTTTCAGGATTTTTAAATGAATTTTGGTTTAAAAAATGAGATAATATATAGAAAATAAATGGAAATAAAACAAGACAAGCGATAAACTTAACTTGTTTGGAGTATTTAGTTAAAGGAGTAGTACAATGGATGTAAAATCAGAAATTATTGAAATTATTGATGAATTGTTTATGGAGGATGTGTCAGATATCATGGATGAAGATTTATTTGATGCAGGGATATTGGATAGTATGGGAACGGTTGAATTAATTGTGGAATTGGAAAATCGTTTTGACATTCGTGTACCAGTATCAGAATTTGGTCGTGATGACTGGAACACAGCCAACAAAATTGTTGAGGGTGTGACGGAGCTTCGTAATGCTTAAGAGATTATGGCTAATCTTAGGACCTGTCTTTTGTGCAGTTCTTTTGCTTGCCCTCTTTTTCTTCTTATATCCAGTTGACAAAGGACACAATGTTGAGAAAGAAAAACGCTCAGCAGTAACCCTAACTGCAGAAAATTTTAAAAGTAAGACTAAAAAAGTGACCGCGTTGACAGACAGCGATATTCGTTTTGTACCTTATTTTGGCTCAAGTGAGTGGTTGCGTTTTGATAGTATGCACCCTGCAGTCTTAGCGGAAAAATACAATCGTAATTACCGACCTTATTTTCTAGGGCAAAGAGGTGCTGCGTCACTAAATCAATATTTTGGAATGCAGCAAATGACTGCTCAATTGGAGAATAACACAGCAGTTTATGTTGTTTCGCCTCAGTGGTTTACCAAGACAGGATATGACGCCGCAGCTTTTCAACAGTATTTTAATAGTGACCAGTTAACTAGTTTTCTTAGTCAACAAGAAGATGACGCAGCTAGTCAGTATGCAGCGAAACGCTTGTTGCATCTTTTCCCAAATATAGCAGTAGCCAATATTGTTAAAAAAGTGGCTAACAAGCAGAAATTAACAGATTCAGATCAATTTTATATTCATTCGTTTAGCCAGTTTACTCAACGAGAAGATGCATTTTTCAGCACTTTTGCTGCAGCTAATAATGACAATTACGAAAGATTAGTATTGCCAGAAGTGAGTCGATTGCCAGATGAATTTTCTTATGATGAGCTAGAACAGATTGCGACTACGGATGCCCAAAAACATACAACCAATAATCGTTTTGGAATTGACAATCAGTTTTATAATAAACGCCTCATTAAAAAAGTGAAAAAACTTAAGGGTGCACAGAGAAAACTGTCTTATGAAAAATCTCCAGAATACAATGATTTACAACTAGTTTTGGATCAATTCGCAAAGTCTAAAACAAATGTTATCTTTATCATTCCACCAGTAAATACCAAGTGGATGAAGTATACTGGGTTGAATTCTGAAATGTATCAACGGACTGTTGATAAAATTAAGTATCAACTGACTAGTCAAGGATTTACAAATATTGCTGATTTTTCTAAAGATGGTTCCAAGCCTTACTTTATGCAAGATACCATTCACATGGGTTGGAATGGTTGGTTGGCATTTGATAAAGAGGTGAATCCTTTTGTATCCAATCCAAAGCCAGCTCCGAATTATCAATTGAACGATGCATTTTTTACTAAAAAATGGGCTAATTATACTGGAAATCCAGCAGATTTTGCCCAGTAAAAAAGAATCCTTTATTGAATATTTTGATGTTGAGGTGAAAATGAAGATTAGGTTAGCACATTTAGAAGATGTAGCAGAAATTTTAAGAATTTTTGATAATGCTAGAGTTTTTATGGCTACGAATGGTAACCCAAATCAATGGGATAACAATTATCCAAATAAAGCTCTTGTTGAATCGGACATTAAACAGGGCAATTGCTATGTGGTGGAAGATTCACAGGGGATTCTTGCTACCTTTGCATTTATCATTGGAGTCGATGAGAGCTATCAAGTAATTGAAGGCTCTTGGAATTTTGAGGAAATCTACGGAACTATTCACCGAATAGCTTCAAATGGACGAATTAAAGGGATTGCACGATATTGTTTTGACTATTGTCTTCAAAGAAATCCTTATTTACGTATTGATACGCATGAAAAGAATGCTCCTATGCTAAAAGTAATTCGCAATTATGGTTTTAGAGAATGTGGAACCATTCATGTTGCGGATGGTAGTCCAAGAATTGCATTTGATTTCAAAAAACAAGCTTGAAACGCATTAGAAAGTAGGAAAAATGAAAAAAATTATATTATTATCCATCATTCAAGCCTTTGTTTTATTTTGTATATTGGGTACGTTAACTTATTTTATAAAAGGTGATTTTTTCTATCGTTACCTTTCTATCATTTTTGCTGTATTGGCAGGATTCTTTCGTTTTATCAGTTCTATGATTATCAAAATTGTTATTCCTAATTTTTATGATAGTAAATCAAAAAAATGAAACCTACTAAAATCTTTTTTAGCAGGTTTTTAGTTTCTCAAAAAAAAGTTGATTAGGGCTACTTTCCTAGTATCTTTGTGGTAAAATAGTAGAAGAATTAAAAATTTGGAGAATAAGAATGAAACGTTCAATGTACGCTGGGCGTGTTCGGATAGAGCACATTGGTCAAGAAGTTACTTTAAAAGGTTGGGTATCTCGTCGACGTGACTTAGGAGGCTTAATTTTTATTGATTTGCGTGATCGTGAAGGGATTATGCAATTGGTAATTAACCCTGAAAATGTAACCAAAGAAGTCATGGAAAAAGCTGAAAGTCTACGAAATGAGTATGTGATTGAAGTAACAGGAAAGGTAGAAGCACGCCAGCAAGCTAACGATAAAATTGAAACTGGGAAAGTGGAGCTTCATGTAGAAAGTTTAACTATTTTAAATGTTGCAAAAACTCCTCCTTTTGAAATTAAAAATGAGATAGAGGCTAATGATGATACACGCTTGCGTTATCGTTATCTAGATTTGCGCCGACCTCAGATGCTTGCCAATTTAAAATTACGGGCAAAAGTAACCCATGCTATTCGAAATTATTTAGATGATTTAGAATTTATTGATGTAGAAACTCCTTTTTTAACAAAATCTACACCAGAAGGAGCAAGAGATTATCTTGTTCCAAGTCGAATGAATAAAGGTCATTTTTACGCTCTTCCTCAAAGTCCACAAATTACAAAACAGTTATTGATGAATGCAGGTTTTGATCGCTACTATCAAATTGTCAAGTGCTTCCGAGATGAAGATTTACGAGGAGATCGTCAACCAGAATTCACTCAAGTAGATTTGGAAACTTCTTTCTTAACAGAACAAGAAATTCAAGATATTACAGAGGGATTGATTGCAAAAGTTATGCAAGAAACGAAAGGAATTGAAGTATCTTTACCATTTCCACGTATGAAGTATGATGATGCAATGGCTCTTTATGGCAGTGATAAACCAGACACTCGATTTGAGATGCTTTTACAAGACTTGACAGATACTGTCAAGCATATAGATTTTAAAGTTTTTTCAGAAGCACAAGCAGTTAAAGCATTAGTTGTTAAAAATGCTGCTGATCAATATTCTCGTAAAGACATTGACAAGTTGACAGAACAAGCTAAACAATATGGAGCAAAAGGGTTGGCTTGGGTTAAGTATTTGTCAGGAGAACTAACTGGTCCAATCGCTAAATTTTTGACAGACTTGTCAAGTAAGTTGACAGATACTTTACAACTTCAAGAGAATGATTTGGTGTTATTTGTTGCAGATAAACTGGATGTTGTTCATGCAACATTGGGTGCTTTGCGCGTACGAATCGCTAAAGAATTAAATTTAATTGATGAGACAAAATTCAATTATCTGTGGATAACTGATTGGCCTATGTTTGAATGGTCTGAAGAAGAGCAACGATACACAAGTGCCCATCATCCCTTTACTCTACCACAAGATGATACAGTGAGCGAATTAGAGGGAGATATTAGTAAGGTTCGTGCAGTTGCTTATGATATTGTCTTGAATGGTTATGAATTAGGCGGTGGTAGTCTTCGTATTAATCAAAGAGAGCTACAAGAAAGCATGTTTAAGGCACTTGGTTTTTCTAAAGAAAGTGCAGAGGAGCAGTTTGGCTTCTTGCTTGAAGCGATGGACTATGGCTTCCCTCCACATGGAGGTTTAGCACTTGGCTTAGACCGATTTGTTATGTTGCTTGCAGGAGAAGAAAACATACGTGAAGTCATTGCCTTTCCTAAAAATAATAAAGCAAGTGATCCAATGACTCAAGCTCCTAGCTTGGTTGCCAATAATCAATTAGAGGAATTGAATTTACAAATAGAGAATTATGAAGCGGACTAAGTTTACTAAATTATTGTACTATTATTTGCGGAAATTTGCCTATAATTTCAAGCTCCTTCGAGCGCTAAAAAGTATTTCACGAGAAAAATACGATGAAAAAATATCGGCTTCGATTGTTTATGGTTTTTTATCTGCCGTTGCAGTGAATTTCTTCTTTCAGCCAGGACATGTATATTCTAGTGGAGCAACAGGTTTAGCACAGATTATAACGGCTTTGAGCGGTCAATTTTTAGGTTTCACAATACCTGTCTCAGCGACTTTTTATGCTATCAATATTCCATTGATGATTTTGGCTTGGTACAAGATTGGTCATAAATTTACCATTTTTACTTTTATAACGGTATCAATGAGCTCCCTTTTTATCCATTTTGTTCCGGAAATTACTCTAACTACAAATCCTATCATTAATGCTTTATTTGGTGGAGTAGTCATGGGGGCGGGTATCGGATATGCCCTTCGATCAAGTATTTCTAGTGGAGGGACGGATATTGTTAGTTTAACCGTTCGTAAAAGAACGGGTCGAAATGTTGGTAGTATTTCTTTAGCGGTTAATGGGGTTATCATGTTGATTGCTGGTCTAACTTTTGGTTGGGAATACGCCTTTTATTCAATGATTACTATTTTTGTATCTAGTAGAGTAACGGACGCTATTTTTACTAAGCAAAAGCGGATGCAAGCAATGATTATTACTAGCTATCCTGAAAAAGTGATTAAGAAGATTCATCATCGTTTGCATAGAGGGGCTACCATCGTGAATGGGGCGGAAGGGACTTACAACCATGAGGCAAAGTCTGTATTGATTACAGTTATTACTCGTGCAGAGTTTAATGAATTTAAACACATCATGAAGCGTGTTGATCCAGATGCTTTTGTCTCTGTCTCAGACAATGTTTATATTTTAGGACGCTTTGTAGAAGAATTGGAATGATGAGCTGATTGGCTGATTTAATGAAGTGATTTATTACTATATGTAAAAAAGTTTGAGAATACATTTTCTCAAACTTTTATGTATTTTTTTGCCTGCTTTGTTCCGCAGTTGGTCATGATTTTAAAATGATAAACTGTTTAGCAGCTAGTGTGTGGTGTTCAGAAATTGGATCGAGTGGTTTCTCTAAATTGATACAAGGATACTGAACATATAGTTTTTGATTTCTGTCGTTATTATAGGTGGCTTCTTCATTTGAAAAGTTGATGACGATTGTCAACTCTTGTTGATCTTTTTGAATGGAATATTCTACGAAGGACGAGCTGAGCCATTTGATGTGACAAGCCTGTCGAATATCTGTGCTATTTTCTAAACTGAGAAGAGGATGTTCTTTTCGGAAGTGAATCAACTGTTTTAAAAAGTCAATATCTTCTTGATAATGAAGTGAACGCATCCAATCTAATTTATTGATTTTATCAGGAAGGTTGTAACTATTGTCCACGAGGCCTTTTGTACGATAGAACTCTTGTCCACTATGGATAAAAGGGACTCCTTGTGCCAATAAAACGAGGTGTAGAGCTAATCGCGAATTGGCTATTCGTTCTTTCAATGTAATCTCTGGATTGATGATATCAAAGTAATCAAAAGCGGTGGCATTGTCGTGGCATTCAACGTAATTAATTGCTTGCTGTGGTTTTAGGAAATGCGGGCTTCCAATGAGACCGATATTTGCTGTTAAGATATTTTCCAGTAGATTGGGGGTGTATTGATTTTCGATACGATTAGCTTGCGCAATGGTCTGTTTAATGGTATCACGAAAATTATCACTAAAAAATCCGTAGTCTGTTAGTTGCTCTGCGTTGTATTGGTGGGCAAGTAATTGGTTATCTAAACCAGTATTCATTTGCCATCCTTCACCGTAGAGATAGATATTAGGGTAGATAGCTTTTAATTCATGAGCTATCTGATTCATTGTTTTTGTATCTAAAATCCCCATCAAATCAAAACGGAAACCGTCGAATCCATATAATTGAACCCATTGTTTGACAGAATGTAGGATGTAATTACGAACCATAGCTCTCTCGCTTGCAACATCATTTCCGCAGAAAGTACCATTTGTTCGGAAACCAAAGGCATCTAATCTGTAAAAATATCCAGGAACTATCTTTTCAAAAGCAAATGAATCTGCATCGTAAACATGATTGTAAACAACATCCATAATGACACTGATATCTGCTTGGTGATAGTTTGCGATTGCTTGTTGCAACTCAAATATTCTGTTGTAGGGATCGTGAGGATTGCTAGCAAAGCTACCTTCTGGAATGTTGTACTGAACTGGGTCATAGCCCCAATTATAAACAAGTTCGGGATTGTTTTCGTCAACACTTCCGAAGTCGTATACTGGCATCAGCTGGACATGGGTGATACCGAGGTCTTTTAGATAATCTAATCCAAAATGATGTCCCTGAACTTGTGGGGATTCAGTTAGTGAGCGGAATTTTCCAGGTTGAGAAAATTCTGCTTCTTTTTGCATGGAGAAATCACGCACGCTCATTTCATAAATAATAGCTTGTGTAGGAGAAAGTTGGTGCTTTGCTCTTGTAATTGATTTTTGTATCTTTTCCAAATCAACAATGAAACTCTTTCCTGAGTTGACATCCGATGAAAGGGCATAAGGATCATGAACTTCCAGCCATTTGTCATTGACCTTATGTAGGTAATAATAACTTTGTCCTTCTAAATCACCAGAGACTTTGGTATACCAAATACCTTTATCTAGCCGTTCAAGTGGATAGACTTGATCTTCTAAATGAAGCTGAACTGTTTCAGAAATAGGTGCCCAAAATTTGAATTCAGTTGCTTGTTTTTCGTAATGAGCACCAAGATCTTCCTCGTCATAATTAAATAGTTCATCAAAAATCGGCTTTTGTACAATACGACGAAATTGCAGCGGAGTGTGATTGCGATCTTGATCATATATTTGGTAGGATTTACTGAAATCAATGGGTTCATTCGTAGATAGAGTGTAGACAATTCGTTCATCTTGATTATCAATATTTTTGATAATCAGTGAACTAGAGCTATGACCATCTTCTAGAGTAAAATGAATGGTATAAGAGTCCAGTTTTTTTTCTAAGTCAACTGTAATAATATTCTCATCATCTAAGTAAGCTTGAAAAATACGAAATGGCATGCTTTTCTCCTTAATGAGTAACGATAGTGTGTGGGATTAACTGACGATAGCAGATATATTTTTCTTCTTTGTTGTCTTTGATAATCTGATAAAGTGTTCGGAATGACTCTCGTCCTAATTCAATGGTATTAATATCAATGTAAGCATCAATATCAATCCGTGGAGTAACAGAGTCAAAAGTGATAACAGGAATGTGCAGGTTTTGCTCTTTGAGATAGTGTACGACTCCTTCTGCTACCAAACTGTCGGAGGTTACAATCGCCTCGATTTGATTGATGGGCAATTTTTCCATGATTTTGTAACTATTTTTTTCTAAGAGAAAACCAAAAGAGAATTTAACGATAGCTTCATTGTAGGTTATGTTTTGCTCTTTGAGAGCTTGCTTGTAACCACTATAACGATCTTGAGAAACAATCAATTCTTTATTTCCTGCTAGAAAGGCGATTTTTTTGTACCCTTTGTCAATGAAATACTTTGTTGCATCATAGCCTGCTTTGATATTATCATTATCAACAAGCGAGATGAAAGGTGATACAGCTTTTCCTAAAATCAAGAAAGGAAATCTGTTTTTTGCAACAAAATCTACTAAAGGATCATTTGGTTTGGAATAAAGAAAAATAATACCATCTACACGTCTACCAAAGACCATTTGCTTGATGTTTTCTAAACGGTGATTTTCATCCTGTCCTGTGCTGATTTGAATGGCATAGTCGTAATCAGCAGCAACTTGAGAAATACCACGTAAAACGGTTGGGAAGAAAGGATTTTGATAGAAAACATCCGAATCATCTGGAAGAACAAGTCCAATCACTTGTGTAGAACGGCTTACTAGACTTCTGGCATTTAGATTGGGGTGATAGTCCAATTCTTTCATGGCCGCCCGAACTCGTTTCTTTGTCTCTTCGCTAATCGTGGGTTTGTTTTGAACAACACGCGTTACTGTCGAAGGAGAAACACCAGCTAATTTAGCCACTTCTTTAATAGTGATACGCATAAAAACCTCCTATTTTCCGTAATCAGCGTCACGGAAGTGTGTTTTATAAAAAATGATAACTAAATAAAGTACAAATAAGATGTTTTGAGTTGTAATAACAGTGGGTAAAGGTTGACCAAGAAGTCCTATAATAAGTCCAGCCAAGATAGGAATTCCAAGACAATTTAGTATAAAATTATAACACTCTTTAAATGTTTTAAAAGAAAAGAGTTTGGATTTTTTTGTAAAGTAGAGAAGTAGAGAAGCTCCTAAAGATAGAAAAATAAAATTAATACCAAGAAGAATGGCTGATGATAAAATGAGGAAAAGACTAATGATAAAACGGTTTTGTTGAAACCAACTTGTTGAAATATCTAGGGTCAGCTGTTCCTTGCTTGTTAGAGAATCTTCGGTCAAAAACCGATAGTTGATGGCTGCCAATTCCTTTTTTTCTTTACTAATAACAAGTTCATATTTGTCAAAATAAAGAGTTAAATTTTTACCTAGTTTCGCTTGGTCTTGATGTCCAATAATTACATCTCCAGCAGTATTGTGGTGAATTTTAGTATCTGCCTTATTCACTAGTTGAGAATCTTTGATTGTTACATGATTTGAAAAATCCTCCATTACTTCTTTATCAATAGGTTCGAATACTTTATCAATCAAGATTTCCAAAGGATAAGTAGATAAGGAGATGGTTTGTATGCTCATAGGAATAAGAGAGATAGAAATTAAAAAGATGCTGGTAAATACCAGTTGAAACCAAGTCAATAAATGTCGGTTGGCAAATACTCTTTTGGAACCAAACAAACTTGCAAAATAATTTAAAGGATAAGGAAACATGAACCAACCTTTCTAAGTCAGTGAAGGATTGCTATATAATCATTTTATGAAAAACGGTGTCTATCGTCAATAATATCTATCATAAAAAAACAAGAGGAGGGACAAGTTTATCCCTTGTCACCACCACTTGTTAAACCAGACACAAAATTCTTTTGTAGGAAGAAAAAGAGAATACAGATTGGTAGTGCACTAAGAATAGCACCTGCAGCAAAGAAAGAAACTTTTAAGTTTTTAAAATCACTGACAAAAGTCCTCAAACCAACAGAAATAGTATAGTATTCTTTTTCTCGAAGTAAAAAGCTTGATAAAATATAATCACCAAACGGACCGATAAAAGCCCAGAGAGCTTGAACGGCGACCATTGGACGAACGAGTGGTAAAATGATTTGCCAAAATCTTCTAAAGTGACCGGCACCATCTAGCTTGGCAGATTCGTCAAGAGAGATAGGAACTGTATCAAAATAGCCTTTCATCAACCAAGCGTTCATTGGAATACCAGCCCCTACATAGAGGAAGATAAGAAACCAACCTTGATTGAGTGCATTGAGCATGAGGGCCATAACAAAGAAAGCGGTCAAAGCAGCAATGTTTGGAATCATTTGAATGATAAGAAAGAATAGTAAACTTTGTTTTCGGGCGAAAAAGTTATAACGACTATAAGCATAACCTGTCAGGACGACTATACTGGTTTGCACAATCATTGTTACAACGGCAATAATCAAAGTATTTAAATACCAAGTACCATAAAGTGTTTCAGAAAATAGTCTTGTGAAATTATCAAAACTAAAATTGATATCACTCTCTAGTTTAAAGGCTACTACATTTCCTGATTTAAAAGCAGATAAGACAGTAATCAGAAGAGGGTAGAGGATTATAATTGCTAATAGACCAAGATAAAGATAGGTTAGACTTTGTGTTAAAAAGCGCTTTAATTTAAGAGATTTTATCATATCAAGCATCCTCCATCTCAAATACATGTAGTTTCTTAAAGGCAAGCATTGAAATTGACATTACAATGATGGAAATGATGAGAGTAACAGCCGCCGCCATAGAATATTGAGGCGAGTTACCAGTTGTGAGGCGATAAATCCATGAGATAAGAATATCTGTCGAACCAGCCCCTCCACCGACATTTCCTGGACCACCAGCATTGAATAGATAGATAATAGAAAAATTATTGAAATTAAATGTATATTGGCTAATTAGGGTTGGCGCTGCAACAGCTAAAATCATTGGGAAAGTGATGTTGCGGAATTTTTGCCAAGCATTAGCACCATCTATATAAGCTGCTTCGTACAAGTCCTTTGGAATGGATTGCAGAATACCTAAAGTCAAAACATAGATATAAGGGAATCCCAACCAACCTTGAATCATAATCAAAGCAATCTTAGTCCAAGTGGCATCTGTTTTCCAAGGGATTAAGTGACCATCAAGGAAAGGAATAATCTTGCTTAGTAAAGGAAGAACCTGTGTATTAATAGCACCGATACTATCGTTAAACATATTTGAAAAAGTTAGAACGGTGATAAAAGCAGGCACTGCCCAAGGTAGGAGAAAAATAATTCCAAAAATCCGTTTTCCTTTGACAAATGGTTGATTAGCAATGATAGCTGTGAAAATACCAATAATAATTTGTAGCGTAGAAGCCACTACCGCCCAAATAATAGTCCAAGAAAGAACAGAGACAAAAGCCGAGCGGAAGGTACTCAACTGCCAAATATTAGCAAAATTATTAAAACCAATCCAGTCTAATAGTTTAGCAGGAGGCAAATGTTTGAAATCATAGTTGGTAAAGGCTATAAGCAAAGTAACCAGCACTGGAAAGATAATAGCAAAAGCCATAGCGATATAGGCAGGAACAATCAGAAGATAAGGGAACCCATTTTCGTAGATTCCTTTAAATAAATCTTTTAAACTTACTGGAACTGGGAATCCATTATTCCAATGTTTAGCTGTTTGATAAGCATCTTTTATGTTGAAAATGTAGAAAACTAGATAAATGGCAACGACGATTAGATGAAATGCTCCTTGAATCAGAATAAACAAAGAATTGTCGCGACCACGTAATTCACCCAGTGTTGTCAAACTAGTGAGCATTGGCATTGCAATAGAGAGGAAGTAGATAATAAAAGCTAGCGTTATGGTAAAGAAAATGGCTCCTTTTCCCTTTTGCTTATTATAAATCTGCCCCAATCCTGGTATAAGCGAGAGCAATGCTGCCTTTTTAGGGTTATAAGTAGACATAAAAAACCAAGATCCTTTCTTTACAAAGAGATAAAGTGAAAGGGGAAGGGAAAATTCCCACCCCCATCTGTAACATACTAGTTCTTATTTATCACCGAATTTTTGGCTAATAGTATCTTTGATTAATTTCACAGCATCATTTGCAGCAGTTTTAGCATCTTTTTTACCACTTACAGCATCAAACAACATGCTCTTAGCTGGATCCCAAACGGTACTCATTTCAGAGATATTTGGTAGTGGTTCAGAAGTTTCAAACTGTTTGATAACAGCTGTTGTCAATTCATCATTTTTGCCTTTAGCATACTCACGTGCTTCCGTGTTAGCAGGAACTTCATTTGTTGTATCGTAAAATGCTTTTTCTTGCTCAGTTGAAGTTAAGAAATCAACTAATTTTTGAGCAATTTCAGGATTTTTAGAACCAACTGGGATAACCCACGCTTTTCCGCCACCAAAAGTTTTATATTCTTTTCCATCAACAAGTGTAGGGATAGTGGCTACACCGTAGTTTACTTTAGCTTCTTTTAGTGAAGAGGCTTGCCAAGGTCCATCAATGATGGCAGCAGTTTTACCGCTTTGGAATTGAGTTTTGATGAGGTTAGAAGCTCCTTCGGTGTCTTGCATACCTTTAGGCCATCTGTCATACCATGTTTTAGCGTATTCGATTCCTTTGATAGAACCTTCATTTGCAAGACCGATATCTTTTGGATCTGTTCCGTCTTTACCAAAGACATAACCACCATTACCAGCTAGGAGTCCATAAGTGTAGTAGAAATTGGTCCAATCAGCAAGGAAAGCTGTAGTTTTACCATTTTCTCCTTCAAAATTGTATTTGCTATCTTTCGCTAAATCTTCTAGTTCAGAAAAAGTTGTAGGAGCTTTATCAATCAAGTCTTTATTGTAGTACATGACAAGGCTCTCAATAACTGCAGGAGCACCATAAGTTTTTCCACCTGTTGTAACTAAGGCTTCAGTCGTTTTATCAGTTTTACTATCTTTACTTAAAGTAACTTCTGCAAGTTGTCCATCAGTACCAAGGCTTCCTACACGGTCGTATGGTGCCATCATAACGTCTGGTGCTTTACCAGATTGGTTGTCTAATGAGAGGTTATCCAAACCTTTTAATTGATCACCTGTCTTGATGGTGATTTTTGTGCCATTTTCTTTTTCAAAAGCTTTGGCAGCTTTTTCCATATAAGGTTTGTATTGCTCTTCGACATATACAGTAAGGCCGTCTTTGCCAGCATCTTTACTAGAAGAATTTTTATTTCCACAAGCTACTAAAAGTAGACTTGCAAAGGTAATTGTTCCAAGAACTGCAACACTTTTTAACACTTTGTTTTTCATATTTATTCCTCCTAAGAATAAAAAATTAAGAATCTTCTGGAAATCCGTCCGCTCAACGCAAACGTTTTCTCTAACTAAAAAAATTTTAACACAAAAAGTAAACGCTTGCAAGTCTTTTTTTAAAAAATTAAATTTTTTTTAATCAAATTAGAAGAAAAATGATAAAATAAGTTGCTGGAGCAAAGAACTTTTAGGTTGTTTTTACTTGTTTATAGGAAAATGGATTCTAGAAGTAGGACATTGTTCTCAAAATAGTACACTTATTAGATTGGTTCTTAGCTTCTAATATAAAATTTGTAAAAACGCTTGCACTTAAAAATAAAAAAAGATATAATCAGAACAACGCAAACGTTTTCATTAAACATAAAAATATAAAAATTTAAGGTGGTATATATGAAAGTGAGACAAAGTGGAGTTCTCATGCATATCTCTTCTCTACCAGGAAAGTATGGGATTGGTTCTTTTGGTCAATCGGCCTATGACTTTATTGATTTTTTGGTCAGAACAGGACAACGCTATTGGCAAATTTTACCATTAGGAACAACTAGCTATGGTGATTCTCCTTACCAATCTTTTTCGGCATTTGCTGGAAATACTCATTTTATTGATATTGACTTTCTAATAGATGAGGGATTGCTTGAAGAGTCTGATGTTTTGGATGTTGATTTTGGGGACAATCCAAAAGCTGTAGATTACAAGAAGATTTTTAATGCTCGGCGTCCGATTTTAGAAAAGGCAACTACTCGTTTTTTAGAAATTGGAGACTTGAGAGATTATGAAGAATTTGTGACTCGTAATGCAGCATGGTTAGAAGTTTTTGCTGAATATATGGCAATCAAAGAATATTTTGATTTGAAAGCTTGGACAGAATGGCCAGACGAAGCAATTCGTCGTCGTGATGCTGACAGTTTAGCTATTTATCGTGAAAAATTGTCGGAACAGCTGACCTTTCACCGTGTCAGTCAGTATTTATTTTTCAAGCAATGGTATTATTTGAAAGAGTACGCTAACAAAAATCATATTGAAATTATTGGTGATATGCCGATTTATGTTGCTGCAGATAGTGCAGATGTTTGGTCTCAACCTCATCTTTTTAAGACAGATGCTTTGGGACAACCCACCTGTGTAGCTGGTTGCCCACCTGATGATTTTTCAGAAGCAGGGCAACTCTGGGGGAATCCAATCTATGATTGGGAAGAGATGGATAGAGATGGTTATGCTTGGTGGATTGATAGACTTCGTGAGAGTTTTGTCATCTATGATGTTGTTCGAATTGACCATTTTCGTGGTTTTGAATCTTACTGGGAAATACCTTTCGGTTCTGAAACGGCTGCCACTGGTCAATGGGTAAAAGGCCCAGGATACAAACTTTTTTCCGCTATAAAGGAAAATCTTGGGGATTTAAATATTATTGCAGAAGATTTAGGATTTATGACAGATGAGGTTATTGAACTACGTAATCGTACAGGCTTTCCAGGGATGAAAGTACTACAATTTGCCTTTAATCCCTATTATGAAAGTATCGACAGTCCTCATTTAGCAACTAATAATTCTGTCATGTATACTGGAACTCATGACAACAATACTATCCTAGGATGGTATAATGAGGAGATTGATTCTGAAACGCGAGAATACATGAGCTTGTACACCAATCGCGGAGAGAAAGAAACAGTTCCACACGCCATGTTGCGAACAATCTTTTCTTCAGTCAGCTTTTTAGCGGTTGCCACCATGCAGGATTTACTAGAATTAGATAGTTCGGCGCGTATGAATTATCCATCTACGGTAGGAGGTAACTGGATATGGAGAATGACTGCGGATGAATTGCAACCAGCCGTAGAAGATAACCTCTATCAGTTAACGAAAACGTATCGTCGTTTCAATCAATTTTATTAAAAAATAGAATAGTAATTTATAGGAGTAAATATGTCAGATTTAAAAAATTATGTGGAACAATCTCTTCAAAAAGAATTAGAGAATTGTAGCAATGAAGAACTATACCAAGCATTGTTGAGTTATACAAAATTAGCCAGTGCTCAAAAACCATTAAATACCAGTAAAAAAAAGCTTTACTATATATCAGCGGAGTTTTTGATTGGAAAACTTTTGTCTAATAATCTTATCAACCTTGGTCTTTACGACACAGTGAAAAAAGAACTAACTGACGCTGGAAAAGATTTAATTGAGATAGAAGAAGTAGAGTTAGAGCCTTCTCTTGGGAATGGCGGTCTGGGTAGATTGGCAGCCTGCTTTTTAGATTCTATTGCAACCCTTGGTTTAAATGGTGATGGTTTAGGTTTGAACTATCATTTTGGTCTGTTCCAACAGGTTTTAGAAAATAATGAGCAACAAACCATTCCGAATGTTTGGTTGACTGAACTAAGTTGGTTGAATCGTTCTAGTCGTAGTTACCAGATTCCCTTTGCTCACTTTACCCTGACTTCAATTCTCTATGATATAGATGTTCCGGGCTATAAGATGCCAACTAAGAATCGTCTTCGTCTTTTTGATCTAGAATCCGTAGACGCTAGCATTATCAAAGAAGGTATTGACTTTGATAAAACAGATATTGCACGCAATCTAACACTTTTCCTTTATCCAGATGATAGTGATAGACAAGGGGAATTGCTTAGAATTTTCCAACAGTATTTTATGGTATCAAACAGTGCTCAGCTAATTATTGATGAAGCAATCGAAAAAGGAAGTAATTTACATGACCTAGCGGATTACGCCGTGATTCAAATCAATGACACCCATCCGTCGCTTGTTATTCCAGAGCTGATACGTTTATTGCTAGAACGTGGTCTAGATATGGATGAGTCTATTCATATTGTCAAGAATATGGTGGCTTATACGAATCACACCATTCTAGCAGAAGCACTTGAAAAATGGCCATTGGAATTTTTAGAAGAAGTTGTGCCTCATCTAGTGCCAATTATTAAAGAGCTAGATAGTCGAATCAAGACAAGTAACACAGATGAAGCTGTTCAAATTATTGATCAACAGAATCGAGTGCATATGGCTCATATGGATATTCACTATGGCTATAGTGTGAATGGGGTTGCAGCACTTCATACAGATATTTTGAAACATTTAGAATTAAAGGCATTTTATGACCTTTATCCAGAAAAATTCAATAATAAAACAAACGGAATTACTTTCCGCCGGTGGTTGATACATGCCAATCCAAGATTATCTCATTACATTGATGAATTAATCGGTCGTTACTGGCACCATGATGCGACTCTGTTAGAAGGTTTATTGGATTTTGTAGGGAACGATGCTGTAAAAGCTAACTTGGAAGACATTAAAGGACACAATAAACGAAAATTAGCCCGCCATATCAAAGATACTCAAGGAGTTAGTATCAATCCAAATTCTATATTTGATATCCAAATTAAACGGTTCCATGAGTACAAACGCCAACAAATGAATGCACTTTATGTCATTTATAAATACTTGGATATTAAGGCAGGGAATATCCCTACTCGTCCAATTACTGTCTTTTTTGGTGGTAAGGCAGCCCCTGCTTATACCATTGCGCAAGATATCATCCATTTGATTCTATGCTTGTCAGAAGTTATTGCTAATGATCCAGCGGTTGCTCCTCACCTACAAGTTGTCATGGTAGAAAACTATAATGTAACAGCCTCTAGTTTCTTAATTGCAGCTGGAGATATCTCAGAACAAATCTCCTTGGCTTCTAAAGAAGCCTCTGGAACTGGAAATATGAAGTTCATGCTCAATGGAGCTCTAACTCTTGGAACTTCAGATGGGGCAAATGTGGAAATTCACGAATTAGTTGGCGATGACAATATTTACATTTTTGGTGAAGATTCGCAAACTGTCATTGACCACTATGAGAATAGTGACTATTGTGCCAAAGAGTATTATGAACGGGGAACCATTCAACCCCTAGTTGACTTTATTGTGAGTGATGAAGTGATGTCAGTAGGAAAAGAAGAACGTTTAACCCGTCTATACCAAGAACTGATTAACAAAGACTGGTTTATGACTTTATTGGATTTAGAAGACTACATTCAAACAAAGGAAAAAATGCTAGCAGACTATGAAAATCGTAGTGAGTGGTTGGATAAAGTGATTGTTAATATCGCTAAAGCAGGCTTCTTTTCAGCAGATAGAACCATTGAACAATACAACGATGAAATATGGAATTTAGAGAAAAAGGAATAAGTTTTATTTTGCCTTTTCATCAATAAAACTAGCGAGCAAAAAGCTTCTAAACAATACCTCTATTACCAACCTCCTCTTGCAAACTTCATGTGTTCGGAGTATAATAGCAGAAAGAATGTTTTTAAAGAGGAGAAGCTATGAAGAAAAAACCAATTTATTTATATGTTTTGTTGACCTTGTCTGTTATCAGTACTGTATTTGCTACTGTTACCAAGTTTCTATCTACTAAACCGACTACTCTGACAGAACCATTAGCGGAAGCTTTAAAACTTCAAACAGAGCAGGCAAAGACAGCCTACCAAACTTATTTGGATAAGTTATTCGATTTATCACATGGACTACCGGCCAATTTATTTTTTTACTTAAATATACTAACGATCATAGCCTGTATCTTCTTTTTGGTAAAGAAAGATCTATTGAAAGCTAATATCACCTATATTGTAAACGTATTGCTTTATTTTATTTCCATTATTTTCTACTTCGTATCTGGTCGTCCCTTACTCATGGAACTTTCTGAGAAAAAGGTAGATGTTACTTTTATTGAATCAACAAATAATTACTCTCTCATCATTGCTATTGTTTACACTGTCATTTGCTTGTCTATTTTGCTGTTCAAACTTTGGAAGCAACAGTCAGCAACTACAGAAGAAATCTCTGAATAAAATAAATGTGACAAAAAACATCTACGAGCCGATAATATTAATAAGCCTAGATGTTTTTTAATTAGACAGGAGCTAGAATGAAAATTTCTTTGGTATATATCAGCTTAAGCGGCAATACAGAGAGTTTTGTCAAGCGTTTGACTGCTTTCTTTCAAGACCGACACCCAGAAGTAGAGGTTGAACAGATTAATATTAAGAATATGGTAAAAGAAAATCAACCTTTTTATGCTATGACAAATCAATTTGTAGCTTTTCTACCGACTTATTTGGAAGGAGGAAACGGTTTAGATAACGGTGATGTTGAAATTCTGACCTCGGATTTGGGAAATTTCTTAGCATTTGAAGGCAATTCTCAAAAATGTTTTGGGATTGTGGGCAGTGGTAATCGAAATTTCAACCACCAATATTGTTTAACTGCCAAACAGTATGCCAAACGATTCGATTTTGCACTACTAGATGATTTTGAATTACGAGGTTTAAATAACGATATTGAGCGTATCGGGAAAAAGATTGAAACGTTATACGGAATAGAAAATTGAAGATGATAGAAAACCTTAGCTAAGGTTTTTTATTTTAGAAAAATTATTATTTTTCTATTGACATTCTCTTACTAGAGTGATATTTTTATAACAAAAGTGATATATTTATAACAAAGGAGAACATGATGAAAAATAAAAAACAAGTATTTGGCTTAACTCAAAAATTTTATATTTTGTTAAGTCTACTGGCTACTACGATTTATTCTATCGGAATTTGGGTCTTTACGCCCCCAACTCATCCAGCTATAGCGAAAAATCTGGCTCTGGGTATTATGGTTTTAGTTCAGCTTTTTATACTGGCTTACTATTTATTTAAAAAAACGAAGGAAAAACCTGATGAACGTTTTTATACAAATTTAGCAAAAGCAGCTTCAATCATGTTTTTTGTCTGTCTTGTACTTTTTGTTGTAGTTGATTTGCTTATGATAAAATTTGGTTCCAATGTTCTTCGTCCAGGGACCTTCTTGATAGGTACAGGAGCACTGATTTTAATGTTTGGTATTCTTTATTTCTTGTTTGAAAAAAAGGGGTGAGACATGCCAAAAGAAAGTAATATTCAAACTAATTTAAAAGTGATTAGAGAAGCTAGAGGGATGACTCAGCAAGAGTTAGCTGATTTGGTGGGAGTACGTCGCGAAACCATTCTTCACTTAGAAAACAATCGCTATAACCCGTCACTAGAATTAGCTTTAAAGATTTCAGCTATTTTTGATAAGACGGTTGAAGAGTTGTTTAAACTCAAAGACTAAACGTTCGGTAGAATTCACGTAGGAAATTTGTTATAATAACTGTGATAAAGATTAATTACTGTAAGAAAAGGTAAGTGAGTCTAAAACAGAACTCATTGAAACCATCCAAGAGAGTTATCGGAAATACATCCATGAGTTTGATGCGATTCCAGAGTCATTAAAGGATAAAGTCTGCGACGATGTTGATCGAACTCCAGCTGAAAGTCTCGCTTATCAAGTTGGATGGACAAGTTTATTACTAAAATGGGAATCGGATGAGCAAGCTGGCTTAAAAGTTCAGACGCCATCAGAGAATTTCAAGTGGAATCAACTTGGACAACTTTATACATGGTTCACAGAAAACTATGCTCATTACCCATTAAGTAAATTGACAGCTATGTTAGAGGATAATGTAGTATTAATCTGTCACATGATTGAAAACATGACAGAAGAAGAACTGTTTACCCCACATCAACGAAAATGGGCTGATGAAGCAACAAAAAAAGCTGTCTGGGAAGTCTATAAATTTATACATATCAATACAGTGGCACCATTTGGAACTTTTAGAACTAAAATTAGAAAATGGAAGAAAAAAGTTTTGTAGCAGTCATGTATTAAAATCAAGACTAAAGCTTGTCATATGCTAAAGAAAGGGATCTAGGATATGAGTTTATTTTCGATGATAAAAATGCATCAGTTAACAGTGGCTAGGGTTGAAAATCCTAGTGGTGATTGTTACGCCATTTATTTCAATAAGCCCGATGATTTAGATTGGCAAGCTGGAGCCTATGCCTACTTTTTATTGCCTCAGATAAAAGAAAAGAGCCAACATGCTAGGTATCTGAATCTAGCCTCACTTCCAGAAGAAAAAGAATTTGTTGTATTGGTTCATAGCAATCAAAGTTCTAGCCGTTTTAAACAGACATTAACTTCTCTAGCTAGTGGGGAAACTATCCAGATGAAGTGGTTGGTCTCTCCTATCACTTTAAAAAATGAACAAGCTCTAATTTGTTTTGCATCAGATCTAGGTATTGCAGCACTTCGACCAGTAATTAAAAAGTGGGCAGGGAAGCGAGAGATTTATTTAAGTCACTTAGACCAAAAAGGGGATGTGGACTTATTTGATGAAGAACTTAGCCAAACAAGTCAGGCAGTTACAAACCTGACTTATGAGCGATTTGAACAACTAAGGGATTGTCAGGAAAACTTCACTAAAGTAATTTCTCAGTACAAAAATGAAGCCACATACATCTTAGCTGGAATACCAAGTGAGATCAAAGAAATCAAGCGACTATTACAAGAACAGAAGATTTCATTGAAAAATATAAAAATAGAAAGTTTTAAAGGATTGAAGTGAGTGGAAATACTCACTTTTTTGGTATAATAGATCCACCTAATCATTAGATTTTGTATCTAACTTTTGGGGTACGGTTCAAATAGTTCAGTTCTTTTTAATAAGGAAAAATGTTATAATGTTTTTAGGCATAAAAACACATTACAGTTGGTAGTCTGTAGGCATCTATCTGATGTAAGTAACCTTCCTCCGGGTTGTCCCTTGCTAGTATGATAAAAAGGAGGGGCCGTATGAAAATGACAGTCTATTTTGATGGTGTTTTTTGGTGTGCTCTAATAGAGTATTCTGAAAATGGAAATTACAAAGCTTTTCGGCATGTTTTTGGTAGTAGTCCAACGAATGATGAGATTTTCAAGTTTATTGATTATTCTTTAGAAGACTTAATAAAGAAATATTCCAATCTAAAGACAGATATGATGGATAAGAAAACTTCATTATCTCACAGAAATCCCAAGCGAATACAGAGAGAGTTGAGTCGAGAAAAAAAGAAGAAAGTCTTATCAACAAAAGCTCAACAATCTATCCAGCAACTGACTGAAGCAATGAAGAAAGAGCGAAAAAAACAGATAAAACGAAGACATGAACAAGAGAAGGAACAAAAATTTCAACTCAAACAGAAAAAACGACTACAAAAGAAAAAAGGTCATTAAATGTTGGTGAGGAGATTCCAAAACTTTCTAGTATAGGTGTTTTTAGCTATTTCGATATTTCAATAAAAATCAAAATAATTCTGGTAAAATTTATTCAATAGTGATATAATCTAGTCTAAGAAAGTGAGGTGTATTATGTTTGACGATGAAATAAGGGTAAAAATTTTAAAAGCTCTAGCAGACCAAGTACGATTAGAAATTATTCGTACATTGTACTTGAAAAACGAAGAAATGGGTTGCGGACAGATAAGTGAAGGCATGGAAATTGGGAACTCAACTATTTCATATCACTTAAAAACATTAAGAGAAGCTGGATTAACATACACGAGGCGAGAAGGACAAAATAGATATATCACTCTAAGAAAAGAAACTTTTGAAAAGTATCTACCTGGTTTTTTGGAGACTCTTGTAAAAGAATAGTGATAAAAAGCATTAAAAGCATGATTTTAATGCTAAAATTCAACAAAGATATTTCGATATTTCTTTTAATATAAAAATATCGAAATATATTATTATATATTGTGAGGTAAAAGTAATGTCTAATTTTAAATTGTCAAAAAAATTGACAGTTGTTGGTTTTTTTATTGCAGTATTCATTGTAGGGCTAGACTCATTTATTATTTCTTCCCTTCTGCCTACAATTGCGACTGCTTTTTCTACTAAGGTGGTTAATGTTGGTCTTGGAGTCACTGTGTATGCTATCTTTTATGCTGTTGGTGCCCCTATTATTGCCCCTTTTTCAGAAATATTACCCCGAAAGATGATGATTGTGACAGGACTCCTTTTGTTTACAATTGCAACTTTCCTTTGTGGAACTGCTACTAATTTAACTTCTTTTTATATTTTTAGGGCATTGGCTGGACTTGGAGCTGCTATGTTTACCCCCAATGTGTTTGCTTATATTGGGAATAATTTTAATAAAGAAGATATTGGTAAAATCATGGGAATAGTGATGTCAGCCTTGTCTCTTTCAATTGCAGTTGGTGTTCCAATAGGTTCTTTTATTACAAATTTATGGAACTGGAATTGGACTTTCTTTGGATCATCAATTTTTGCCGTAATTTCATGGTTTTTAATTATTTTATCTGTTGAAAAAGATGTGAAAAATCAAAATGTTGTTACAACTAATCCTTTAAGCCATTATGTTAACGTCATCAAAAATCCGAGAGCTTTTTTAGGGTTACTAACAATACTATTTTGGATGTATGGTTTCTATGCTATTTATACCTATTTAGGAACTTATATCGGTCAAAATTTTCATTTATCAGTAAGGGATACTGGATTAGTTTTTATGGTTTATGGTCTCAGTAATTTTATTAGCAGTTTTAGTGGTGGTTGGATTGGTAGTAACTTTGGAATGAAAAAGGTTATTCTTTTCTCTGGAATTATTGTTTGCCTTGCTTATTTTGCTTTAGGTGTCAAGGGTAGTGGCTTAATTCTTTTTATTGTTGCTTTATCTGTATCAGCCTTTGCTCAAGGTGTTGGAGTACCACAATTAATAACATTTAATGCGACGGTTCTTCCAGCAAGTAGAGCAACTATGACATCATTAAACAATTCATTTCTATACTTAGGATTAACTCTGGGGTCAGCTTTAGGTGGCGTATTATTAGAAAATCTATCATTTACTGCTATTTGCATTAATGCAGTTGCATCAACAGCTATTGCAATCCTTATTTCACAAAATATTATCAAAGAAGGAGTATAAAATAACAAAAGATATACTAAGTGATAATGGAATTTTAGAAAGGTTTGATTTTCTTAGATTAAAAATTGGAGACTGTTTTAGTTTAGTTGATTCTTTTGAAACTAATTCTGATTTTAGTAAAGAATTACTTAACCTCGAATAGTTGTATGATATACGATTGAAAGGCAGAAAATCGTTTAACGAATACATTTGATAAATCCGTTAATTTATATCCTGTTTTGAGAAATTAAAAAACCTGTGAAATATTTGTTTCATAGGTTTTCCTTATCTCATTTTTGTAAGTATTTAGGTAAACTATAAGCGATACTTCTAAAGTAGCTATTTTGAGATATGTAAAATTTCAAAAGTTGCTAGCTGGTTATCGGGCTTATTGGAATAAAATGTAAAAATATTTTTTTTCCATTTGTCAGGATTATAGATCACTACTTTTCCGTTTTCACCATCTTGTAACGCTTCGTGAATTGTAAATTCTTTTAAACTTCTTGATGGTTCTATATCCAAAACTTCTAATGTGACGAATTTACTAGTATCAAAATTATCAGATAGTTCTACAGATGAAGTAACTCCTATCTCGATGTTTTGCCACCCAAAGGAATTTAAGATATTATCAAAATAGCCATCAAAAATAAATTTAGTCATTCCACTAGTATTTTTCCACACATATAAAGGACAATAACTATTATATAGTTGTTTGTTAGATCTTTCAGAGATTAGATAGGCTTTGAAAAACAAATCCTCAAATCCATCCATCAAACCGCCAGTTTTTTTAACTCGTTCTCTGATGATATTCATATCATAATCTGTTGGTAATTTAATATTATACTGCATAGCTTGCATAGCGATACCTCTTTTCTAATTTACTAATATCATAGTATAAGATTTATTTCATATTGAATAGTACTAAAATATGATATACTTATCATAAAAAGTGATAGGGCTATGATATGAATTTTAACGATATAAACATTTTTATGGTTATTTATGAAACTAAATCTTTGAATAAGAGTGCAAAAATTTTACAATACGCACAATCTAACCTTAGTTCTAGGTTAAAAGTAATGGAAGATGAATTGAATAAAAAATTATTTATCAGAAATTATAGTGGATTGATCCCAACAGATAGTGGAAAGCAATTTTATAAATTTTGTAAAGAAACTTCTAGTAATTTGGAAAAACTAAAAAAGAGTATCTCATTATCAAAGACATCCATATTGATATCAGAATTATTGTTAAATAATGATATTAATAATTCCAATAAAATTGATTTTTTAACTAGTGAGATTACTATACAAAAAACCTCAGATATTCCAATTTTAGCTCGTGAAGGTGATTTTGATGAGATTTTTTGTTTTAAAAAGATTGAGAATCTAAAAAATTATAATATGTCATCGGAAAATCTAGAAGTCATATATTTTTGTTCCAAAACAATTGCTGAATTTGAAAACCTTCCAGTATTGGTTAACAAAGATAAAGCTTGTCCGCTACGGAATCAAACTTTAATCGATTTCCCAAATATCCAAGGAGCTATTGAAATTGATTCTTTTGAAAATATCATTAGCTTAGTTGAAGATGGAAAAGGGATAGCACTTCTACCCGAATGGATGAAAAAACGATCTAGTTTAAAACAATACAATCAAGAAAAAATATTAATTCCATATTATCATTATGAGAAGAATTGCAATCTTTAGGTAGGTATAGAAATACAAGATAAACTAAGCACTCAAAAACTGTTATCAAAAAAAGAATCTAAAATTTTAGATTCCTTTGAACTGTTCATGGATTTCAATAGATCATTACTTTGTTTGGCTAATTTTCATCAACAACTTTATAATATTTATGAAATTGTTTTGGAAAAAGAAATTTATGATTGGTGACACACCAAAAATCTTCCCCTGTTTTTAAAAAAATATCAGTTTTTTGATGCTAGTTTTTGATTTGTGATTGTGTATCGGAAGGATTGTAGGTTCTATTTAAGCTAGATAGAGTTTAATAATTTAGAGATCAAGTATGGATATGAAAATGATAATCTGATTAAAGGACTTTATCTTGATGTTATTGAAACTGAGCTCAAAGATTGGAAATTTTAGAATTAAGTAGATTCAACAATAGGTAAAAATTTCAAATAATGAATTTACTTTATTATGTTAACGGGCTTGTTTCACCAATTTAGGAAAAGTATTTTTCCCTTTTTATAACTTACCTATTATTATTTAAGTTTTGAGTAAGTTCTTTCTTAGTCTAATATAATTATTTTTGATAAATTAGTTAGTAAAATTTTTATTTTCAGACATTTAACGATAAATTTAGTATCAGAACAGTATCTAATTTGGAAGAGAAACCAGGTTTTCAATGGGAACTCAACTTTTTTTAGAAATCATAGAAAAATTATCTGCTCTAGTTAGATGATTAACTATGTAAAAATAAAAAACCATTAGCATTGGAGTCAACCAATATTAATGGTAAGTTTTTGATTAAGTGCGAAAGCAATTTTACTCATGGTTTCAATGCTAGTATTGTTACCACGTTCAATTCGTGCAATAGTTGATTGGGGGACATGTGACAAGATAGCAAGTTCTCGTTGGGATAATCCAGCCTTTTGTCTAGCGTTAGAAACTGCAATCGCACTTTCTAGAATAGCTTTTTCTCCTAAATAACCAGCCTTAAAGTCATCATTTTTTAGTTCATCTTGTAAAAAGTCGTCAAATTTAATGGTTACCATGATTATTTTCCTCAAATTCTTTCTTTAATTCTTTAGCATGTCGAATTTCGCTAGCTGGTGTTGTTTGTGTTTTCTTTGTGAAACCATGTGTTATAACATAGCGATTATCTACTACATGAAAATAGAGAGCACGTTGAATATTGGAAGATACTTTTGAGCGGATTTCAAAAATATCATTGTCAAGTTTCTTAACCCATTTCATACGTTGAGCGACCAACAATCCTTGCTCCTGAATGACACTAATGGTTGCAAGTAATTTTTGCTTGTCTTTTTGTGGCAAAGTTTGTAAAAACTCAATAAATTCAGTATGTCCGTTTAGACGTGTATAAAATTCAAATTTTGGTTGTTCCATTATAGTTATATGATAGCATATATTGTTCAAAAATACAATAGATGACTTTGGTATAAAAGATATAGTATTTGTATTAGATCTCAGTTCGAAAACAAACTTTTGATTTGAGGTTTGTTTTTTATTTGGAACAAGATAAAAGTGACAAATAAAGATGTTATCCAGTCTTTTTGAGATTTAGACACGCCCAAGTAAGCACAACCTCATCCTTCATTTTGGACTTTTCTCTTTCTCTAGTAAAAACTTAGCAATACTTGGTTCCTCGTAGCCAGAGTCGACGACAAGATATTTAGGGTTAAATCGTTCTAAATTAGCAAAGCAAAGACATCTGGTGAAGCTTGACTATCATAAATATTCTCAGAAAAGCTAGTGCTCAACCATGTTTATCACAAGCCACCTGAGCATTATAAGCGAAAACTTCCTTAAGTTTTCCTGTCTTGCTTAATCTATAATTACTCACTCATAAATTTAGCAAACCTAAATAATATTAATATTGACTTTAATATTATTTAGGTTTATAATGATAATTGAGAGAAGGTGATAGCGATGAACGAAGACAATTTGCCACAATGGGTGACTTTATTAAGTCAAGAAGACTTTGAATTTATTAGGCAGTTTATTCTGAATTCAGGGTCGTTAAAAGATATGGCAAAATACTATAATATTTCCTATCCCACTATTCGTTCACGTCTTGATAAACTAATCCAGAAGGTTGTTAGTAACCCGAAAGAAAGTGATAAGTTTATTAACCTGATTAAGCGACTAGCCTTAGATGACGAAATGAGTTATGAAGTTGCGAAAACGCTTATTAATACTTATAAAGAAGAAAAGAGGTAGTACCATGAAAATGATTGTTTTACTCCTATCCTTATCCCTGTTTTTACTAGAATGGTATGTGATACGCTATACAAGTGTTAAATTCTATATTCCAATTTTGATAACCTTTTTAATTGGTTTACCAGTCGGTTTGTTTTATGGATTACATTTAGTTGCCTATCCAATTATATTTGTCGTATTCACTTCTGCACTCTGCTTGATTGAAAAAAAATACTTTAATCGCAAACGTATGACCGAAGAAGAGTGGTCTCGGTTGAAAGATTTATAGAAAAAGAGAAATTTCTGTATCCTGTTCATACAAAATACGACTTATAAAACATAAAAAGCCTAGAGATATTAATTTCATAGGCTTTTCTAATATAAATTATTTCACTTCAGTAAAAATAACGTGTTTACGTAATTTTGGTGAATATTTTTTCAATTGGATACGGTCTGGAGTGTTGCGTTTGTTTTTTGAAGTAAGGTACAAGCGTTCACCAGATTCTTTGTGTTCAAGTGTAATATTTACGCGCATGGTATCTCCCTTCTACTATTCTGCTGCTGCAGCTTTGGCGATTTTACGTCCCTTGTAGTATCCTTTTAGTGATACACGGTGAGAGCGTGAGTAATCTCCAGTAGTTTCATCAAAAGTTACAGTTGGAGCTGTTACTTTGTAGTGAGTACGACGTTTGTTTTTCTTCGCTTTTGAGGTGCGACGTGCAGGTACTGCCATTTTTTCTTTCCTCCATTAGGTTACTGAGCATTGGACTCAACTTATATTCATTTCTGTTTGATTTTCATCAACTCTAGTAGTATATCAAAAGATTTCTGTAAAGTAAAGTTACTTGACAAATTTTATTCACTAATTGTTCATTATGATTATAAATAAAATAATAAAAACGACTAGAGTTCAAAAAACCTAATCGTTTTTGTCATTAAAATTGGAATGAACGATTTTTTAAGCAAAGTAATAAGAACCATTAACCCGCCTCTGTTAAGGCGCTGTCCACTTCTTTTTCATCCAATTTGTTCCATTTAGAATATTTGGTATCAACTTCTATGTTAAGTTTTCCTTTAGTGCTTTGATGTTTTAGTGAAAATGAAAAATCTTTTAAAAAGTAATTTTCTTTATCAAAATGAATTTCAAATTTCTTCTTTAACTGATCTTGAGTGATACCAGTTAAGGATAGATTGTATTGTTCACCAATTAATCCCATTACATCTATATCTTGATTTTTTAGGGTGAGAACATAGTCATCTCCTTCTTCGGTTAATTTTAAATCATCTGACATTTCTTGTATGGCATTTAGCAATTTGAAATAATCTGGCTCAATATAGTACTCCCCTCCTGAACCCGTTTGAATCCACTTTCCATTTTCCCCATCTTCACCATAAACAGAGTGATCTTTATCGCCGGTCATCAAAATCCCTTCATAGGTTATTTCATTATCTTGTTTTTCTTCAAGTGAAACTTTTCCTTTAGCTAATTCGTAGCCATCGTAGAAACAAAGACCATGCATCTTTTGATTCTTAGTCGCTTTATTAGAATTAATATAGGTTGTCAGTTCCATGTCTATCTGTACAGAAGAAACTTTATCATTGGCAGTATCTGCTTTATCTAGAAGCTCCTCCACTGTTTTTATAGAGGACTTTGCTTTTTTTGAAGAACTTGTTGTAGAAGTGTTGTTCGATTTGTTATTTGTGGAGGTCATTGAACAAGCAGATAAACAGATGAGAGAGAGTAAGGTTATCGCAAGTGATAATTTTTTCGCTTTCATGGTATACTCCTTTAATTTTTTTATTCTACATTTATTATACCACTTTCGAATTGGTTTTCCTATTGATGATACAAAATGCTATAAATTTTTACATTATAGCTCATTAAGAAGAATTTTCTGAAAATTTAAAAATTTTCCCCTATAAAACAACTATAAAGTGTGTTATAATGGAAAGATAAGATAAACATGTTTGAAAGAAGGAACATAAATGACAGACTTAGAAAGACGTCATAGGAGTAAAATTTACGATAGCATGGTCAAATCACCCAATCGTGCCATGTTACGTGCTACGGGAATGACAGATAAAGATTTTGAATCTTCCATCGTTGGGGTCATTTCGACTTGGGCGGAAAACACACCTTGTAATATCCATTTACATGATTTAGGAAAATTAGCCAAAGAAGGAATTAAGAAACAAGGTGCTTGGCCTGTACAGTTCGGAACCATTACTGTAGCAGACGGAATTGCTATGGGAACGCCGGGAATGCGTTTTTCTCTAACTTCTCGTGATATTATTGCCGATTCAATTGAAGCAGCTATGAGTGGTCACAATGTGGATGCTTTTGTTGCTATTGGGGGCTGCGATAAAAACATGCCAGGTTCCATGATTGCGATTGCCAATATGGATATTCCTGCTATTTTTGCTTATGGTGGAACGATTGCTCCGGGGAATCTTGATGGAAAAGATATTGATCTAGTTTCTGTTTTTGAAGGGATTGGAAAGTGGAACCATGGAGACTTGACAGCCGAGGAAGTACGACGCATTGAGTGTAATGCTTGTCCTGGACCTGGTGGATGTGGCGGAATGTACACGGCTAACACAATGGCGACCGCTATTGAAGTGTTGGGGATGAGCCTTCCGGGGTCTTCTTCTCACCCTGCAGAATCGAAAGATAAAACAGAAGATATCGAAGCGGCGGGAGCAGCGGTTGTTAATATGCTTGAGTTAGGTTTGAAACCTTCTGACATTTTAACAAGAGAAGCATTTGAAGATGCTATTACTGTCACCATGGCTCTAGGTGGATCGACCAATGCGACTCTTCACTTGCTAGCTATTGCCCATGCCGCTAATGTAGAATTGACATTGGATGACTTCAATGAGATTCAAGAGCGAGTACCTCACTTGGCAGACTTGAAACCTTCTGGTCAATACGTTTTCCAAGATCTTTATAACGTAGGTGGAGTGCCTGCTGTCATGAAGTATTTACTAGCCAATGGTTTCTTACATGGGGATCGTATCACTTGTACAGGAAAAACTGTAGCTGAAAATCTTTCTAGTTTTGCAGACTTAACTCCGGGTCAAAAAGTCATTATGCCACTAGAAAGTCCAAAACGTGCAGATGGACCATTGATTATCCTTCATGGGAATCTAGCTCCAGATGGAGCCGTTGCCAAAGTATCAGGTGTAAAAGTTCGTCGCCATGTTGGACCTGCTAAAGTCTTTGACTCGGAAGAAGAAGCCATTGATGCAGTGTTAGCAGATGAAATTGTTGATGGTGATGTGGTAGTGGTTCGTTTTGTAGGACCAAAAGGTGGACCTGGAATGCCAGAGATGCTCTCGCTTTCTTCTATCATTGTCGGTAAAGGTCAAGGGGATAAAGTTGCACTTTTAACAGATGGTCGTTTTTCAGGTGGAACCTATGGTCTTGTTGTAGGGCATATCGCACCGGAAGCACAAGATGGAGGTCCAATCGCTTATCTAAGGACGGGTGATACTGTTACGGTTGACCAAGATACAAAAGAAATCACCATGGATGTTTCAGAAGAAGAACTGAAACGTCGCCAATCAGAAACAGTTCTGCCACCATTGTACTCTCGTGGAGTGCTTGGTAAGTATGCCCATATCGTTTCTTCTGCATCCAAAGGAGCGGTTACAGACTTTTGGAAACCAGAAAAAACAGGGAAGAAATAATTGATATTCAATTTTTGACAGATATAAAAGTCGTTAGGGTCAATTCCTAACGACTTTTTATTTTATAATATAGTGATAATCCTAATTGGAAAGCCAACTCAAACTAGTTGCTCTTAAAAATTTTCTTTTTATATATTACACATAAGTCAATATTTTATTATTATCTTGGGCTAATTCCCAAAGTAATGCGACCAATTCGACTAATTCGGGTGATTTTCCAAGCAGGAGACCAAGTTACTTCAACAGATGCTGTCTTAATTTCATCAATTTTCTTGAGAGTTTCGACAATGGCGATAGGCAAACTTTCGGCACAATCACAAGCCGTATCAGTAAAAGTCATAACCACTTTACAATGTCCATTTTCATCCAAGTTAATTTCATAAATTAATCCTAGATTGTAGACATCAAGTTCAACATCTGGATCATAAATGGCTTCTAATTTCTCAACTAATTTGTCTTGAATAGCAGCTGCACGCTCATTGATTTTGATATCGTCTCTCATACCCTTTCCTCCTATCTTATTAGTCGCTTTATTTTCTCACAAATTCGCCTTTTTTTCAAGATTTTTAATGTAATAAAAATTTATTTTCTATCTGTTCTAAAAAGAGTTTGGCAAACAGGGAAATTTTCTGCTTTTACTGTTAAAATAGCCTTAATTATGATAGAATAATGGGTAAATTATTATTCTATTTGTCAAATATTGAACGATGAAGGAGACCACATGAAATTACAAAAACCGAAAGGGACACAAGATATCCTCCCTTCAGAATCAGGGAAATGGCAATATGTTGAAGAATTTGCTCGTAAAATTTTTAAAACGTACCATTATTCTGAAATTCGCACGCCTATTTTTGAACATTATGAGGTTATCAGTCGTTCTGTAGGCGATACAACGGATATTGTGACTAAGGAAATGTATGATTTTTATGATAAGGGTGAACGGCATATTACATTAAGACCCGAAGGAACTGCTCCTGTGGTACGGTCTTATGTGGAAAACAAACTGTTTGCACCAGAAGTTCAAAAACCAGTAAAATTATACTATATGGGACCGATGTTTCGCTATGAACGTCCTCAAACAGGTCGTTTGCGAGAGTTTCATCAAATTGGAGTAGAATGTTTTGGTTCAAGCAATCCTGCTACCGATGTAGAAACCATTGCTATGGCTTATCAGTTATTCAAAGAGATTGGTATCACTCAAGTGACACTTCATCTGAATACTTTAGGAAGCCCAGCAAGTCGAGCAGCTTACCGACAAGCACTGATTGATTATCTAACACCGATGAAAGAAAGTCTTTCAAAGGATAGCCAACGTCGTTTAGACGAAAATCCTCTTCGTGTTTTGGATAGTAAAGAGCCAGAGGACAAACTAGCTGTTCAGCAGGCTCCCTCTATTTTGGACTATCTAGATGAAGAAAGCCAAGCACACTTTGATTCGGTTCGTCAGATGCTGGAAACATTGGAAATTCCTTACATTATTGATACCAATATGGTCCGTGGTTTGGATTATTACAATCACACTATTTTTGAATTTGTTACAAAAGTAGAAGAAAATGAGCTGACTATTTGTGCTGGTGGACGTTATGATGGCTTGGTTTCTTACTTTGACGGCCCTGAAACGGCAGGTTTTGGCTTTGGTATGGGGCTAGAGCGTCTGTTACTTGTTTTAGAAAAACAAGGAGTGCCTCTTCCAGTCGAAGAGAGTTTAGATGTTTACATTGCTGTTTTGAGCGAAAATGCTAATAGCAAAGCTTTGGAACTGGTTCAATCTTTACGTGCTCAAGGATTTTCTGCTGAAAGAGACTATCTCAATCGCAAGTTAAAAGCTCAGTTTAAGTCGGCAGATAGTTTTCGAGCGAAGACACTTCTGACTCTTGGGGAAGATGAAATTGAGAAAAATCAAATTACTATTAAGAACAATCAAACACGCGCAGAATTAACTAGTAGTTTAGATGACTTACAGGTTCATTTTAAGGAAGTATTCCAAAAATTAGGATTTTAACAAAGAAGTATTTTATTGATTAAAAAACCGTAGCACATCTCTATCTTGATTATTATCAAGTTGAATAAGTATTGTGGTTTTTGCTATTCAAGAATAATTGAATGATTGTAATGAGTTCCACAAAGACTGATGGATGAATAAGTCTTTTTCTTAAAAAAAACTAAAAATATGAGCATAAGGAAGGTAGTTTCTTGTCTAGTCATAAAGAAGGTGATAAAATGACCTTATGAAGAAATTAAATGATTTATTTGAAACCTTGATTAATTATTTTAAAACAGACAATGTAAAAAAGGGTGTTGCAGAAAAAGTGGAATTGGATAAAGAAGTGGAGCCTAGTTTTAGCCGTTCCGAAAAAAAGCGGAAAAAACCACTTTCTCAACATCCCATTCGTCGTTTTTGGAGAAAGTTCCATCTCACTAAAATTATCTTAATTTTGGGTTTGGCTTTTGGACTGTTTACGGGTGGTTATCTCTTTTATGTTGCCAAAACGACTAATGTTAAAGATTTACAAAATGCCTTGAAAGCTACTACCTTGATTTATGATAAAGACAATAAAGAAGCGGGTAGTCTGACAGGACAAAAGGGAACCTATGTAGAACTGTCTGAAATTAGTCAAGATTTGCAAAATGCTGTGATTGCGACAGAGGACCGAACTTTTTATAAAAACGGAGGAATTAACTACGGTCGCTTTATTTTAGCGATTATAACAGCCGGTCGTTCAGGCGGTGGGTCAACCATTACCCAGCAATTAGCAAAAAATTCTTATCTATCTCAAGATCAAACGATTGAAAGAAAAGCCAAGGAATTCTTTTTAGCTCTTGAAATTAACAAAAAATATAGTAAAAAAGAGATCCTGACAATGTATCTGAACAATTCCTACTTTGGGAATGGTGTTTGGGGAGTTGAGGACGCATCTAAAAAATATTTTGGTGTTTCAGCAAGTCAGTTGAGCCTAGACCAATCAGCAGTATTAGCTGGGATGTTGAAAGGACCAGAAATCTATAATCCACTTTACTCTATTGAAAATGCAACTGCTAGACGAGACACGGTCTTACAAAACATGGTTGCTGCAGGCTACATCAGTCAAGAAACAGCAGATCAGTCTGCTACGGTTGGTATTGGTGGGCAACTAGTGGATGCTTACGAAGGGAAAACAGGAGACTATCGTTATCCATCCTACTTTGACGCGGTCATCAATGAAGCTATCAAAGATTATGGATTGACCGAGGAAGAGATTGTGAACAATGGTTATCACATCTATACAGAACTGGATCAAAATTACCAAGCAAGCATGCAAGTGATTTATGATAATGATGAGCTCTTTCCTCTAGCAGAAGATGGCACAAGAGCGGAGTCTGGGAGCGTCGCTCTAGATCCAAAAACAGGTGGCGTCAGAGCGCTAGTTGGACGTATCAATAGTGATGAAGAATCAGCATTTAGAAGTTTTAACTATGCAACTCAGTCTTCTCGTAGTCCAGGGTCAACGATTAAACCATTGGTAGTATATAGTCCTGCAATCGTGGGAGGTTGGTCCACAGAAAAAGAGTTGGACAATAGTACCACAGTCTACGGAGACTACACTGTAAATAACTATGGAAATATCCAATCAAGTCCTACAGTTCCTATGTATCAAGCACTGGCAGAATCGCTCAATATTCCTGCGGTTTCAACGGTAAATGAACTGGGAATTAATAAGTCTTTTGAATATGGTAAAAAATTTGGGCTTAATATGGATAAAGTGGATAAAACATTGGGAGTTGCTCTAGGAAGTGGTGTTACCACAAATCCACTTCAAATGGCTCAAGCTTACTCAACTTTTGCCAATGACGGTGTTATGAATGATGCTCACCTTATCACGAAAATCGAAAATGCTAGTGGTCAGGTTGTTAAGACACATCGTCAAACATCAACTCGTGTCCTTAGTCACTCCGCAACAGAAAAAATGACTAGTATGATGCTAGGAACATTTTCTAATGGTACAGGAATATACGCCGCACCGTATGGGTATACTATGGCTGGTAAAACAGGAACAACAGAAACTTCTTTTAACCCAGATTTATCAGGGGATCAGTGGGTAATTGGTTATACACCAGATGTTGTGATTAGTCAATGGTTAGGATTTCCAAAAACGGATGAAACTCACTACTTGACGGGTACCAGTGCGAATGAAGCTTCGGCAGTATTTCGAAATGTTGCCAATAGTGTATTGCCTTATACGGAGGGTACCAAGTTTTCTGGAGAGAAAAACACTTATGCTCAAAATGGTATTTCGCCAGTTGATACCTATGGAACTGAAGAAACGACAGATACCGAAGAAAATAATGATTTCTTGAAAGATGTTCAAGATAAGGCACAAAATCTAGTAGATGAAGCCAAGAAAGCAATCGATGATGCGAAGATTGGTGAAAAAGCCAAAAATTTATGGGACACTGTTACAGGCTGGTTCCAGTAAAATTTGAATGATACAGACACAGCTTTGTTGTAAGATAAAGAGTTGGTCTTTATACATTATAAAAAACGAACCCTCAAAGTTAGACGATTCATCTAGCCTTGATGGTCGTTTTTTATTTATAATACATTCAATTATAGCTATATCTTATCCACTTTTGATAGTAGCAACTCTTACCAATCTTTCCATTGAGTTTTAATGGTGATGTCTCCATAGTTGCTTGGAGAGAATTTACTATCATAAATGGAACACCAGTCTGGTAGTACCTTTTTATTCACAATTTCATTGTAGTAGTGGTCTAGGTCATCTGTTGTGATATCATACTTTTGTAAGTATGCTTTGACTTGGGATTCTTTGTCAATATAAGTTGTAGAATCATCTTTCTTTAAAATAATTTGAGCAGTCTTTGTAATTGTTTTAATTTTTAAATTATATTTAATTAAAATCCAAATTTTTGTATTTAAATCTATTCCTTTCTCAAAAGAAATTAACATTGTACTATATTTTTTTTTGAAATTGAAATCAATAGAAACATTATTATAATCATTAGGAATTTTTTTATCATTATAGACTCCAAATGGTGTTTGTGCGATATTGGGATCATCATCTGGCCAATATCCTTTAATATCAAGATCTTTAATGTTTTTTAAAATATTATCATTCCGATAAGTTTTTTCGGTCTCTAAGTAGATTTCATCAAAAATATTTCGTGGTTCGGGACGTAGGTTGATGTAATAGATACTGATTGGTAGTGCAAAAGCAAGCATCACGAGGCCACTGGCAATGAGTATTATGATTGTCTTCTTTTTTTTCATAAATTTTGATTTCCTCAAATGTCTACCAATCTTTCCATTGAGTTTTAATGGTGATGTCTCCATAGTTGCTTGGAGAGAATTTACTATCATAAATGGAACACCAGTCTGGTAGTACCTTTTTATTCACAATCTCATCATAGTAGCGGTCTAAATCATCTGCCGTGATACCATATTTTTGTAAATAGGCTTTGACTTTGGTTTCATCTTCAATAAGATCTGATCCCAACACAATTCCTACAGTTTTCTCCAAAGTTTTATCTTTGAAGTGATACATACTCCATACCGACAAAATAGTATTTGAATCAAGAGTTTTTTCTAATGATATTGAAGCGATTTGTCTATTTTGTTCAAAGTTAAATCCAATTCTTACTTTGGAATAATTATCAGAGATATTTTTGGTATTATAGATTCCATGTGGTGTTTTGCAATATCGGGCTTATCATTTGGCCAAGAACCTTCAATATCGAACCCATCAATATTTCCCAGAATATTGTTACTTCGATAGGTTTTTTCGGTCTCTAAGTAGATTTCATCAAAAATATTTCGTGGATCGGGACGCAGGTTGATGTAATAGATACTGATTGGTAGTGCAAAAGCAAGTATCAGAAGACTACTAGCAATGAGTATCATGATTGTCATCTTTTTTTTCATAAATTTTGATTTCCTCAAACATTTACCAATCTTTCCATTGAGTTTTAATGATAATATCTCCATAGTTGTTTGGTGAGAATTTACTGTCATAAATGGAACACCAGTCTGGTAGTACCTTTTTATTCACAATTTCATCATAGTAGTGGTCTAGGTCATCTGTTGTGATATCATACTTTTGTAAATAGGCTTTGACTTGGGATTCCTCCTCAATATAGTCGTCAGAACCACCCTTTTCTAGAATAATTTTAATAGATTTTTGTAATTTTTTTTCCAAATAATTATATTTTGCTCGTATTCTAATTCTTATAAGCGTATCTATATGTTTATCAAAACGTATATAACTAGTTTGTTCAGAATTAGTAAAATCGAAACCTAGTGCAATATTATTATACCCATCTGAGTAATAATGTTCTTTGTAACTTCCATGTGGTATATTTTTTAAATATTCGCTATCATCTGGCCAATATCCTTTAATATCAAGACCTTTAATGTTTTTTAAAATATTATTATTCCGATAGGTTTTTTCAGTTTCTAAGTAGATTTCATCAAAAATATTTCGTGGATCGGGACGCAGGTTGATGTAATAGATACTGATTGGTAACGTAAAAGCAAGTATTAGGAGGCTACTAGCAATGAGTATTATGATTGTCCTCTTTTTTTTCATGGGCTTCCTCCTACTTCTCTGCCGCAGCTTCTAAACGTTCTAAAAATTGTACAATATTTTTGCCTTGTTCTTTATATTTTTTAATGATATATGCTTTCATAGCCTTATCCCCCTGTAAAAATGTTTCCATATCAGGAGCGAGACTGGCATAGATTGTGTTTTTCACCTGTTTCCAATCTTTATTTTTCAGAAATTCTTTCTCACGTACAGACTCTCCTTGGTTTACATCATGGTAGTAGGCATTCATAGCTTCTGTGTAAGACTGTCCTTTTTTCATTCGCCCAATAATGTTGACAGAATCCAAGTCCGCCTTGTAATCATCTTCACCGATACTAGGATCTCTATCATTGGCATTGCGAGTAGTGTCCCCTTCCCAACCAGCTAAGTCTTTCACATGCTCTCTTCCACCATAAACATCAGATAATTGAGCTGGAGATGGATTTAGATGGGTTGCCATAGTGATGGATTGATGGGTGAAGTCTGGATTTCCTCAAATGTCTACCAATCTTTCCATTGAGTTTTAATGGTGATGTCTCCATAGTTGCTTGGAGAGAATTTACTATCATAAATGGAACACCAGTCTGGTAGTACCTTTTTATTCACAATCTCATCATAATAACGGTCTAGGTCATCTGCCGTGATACCGTACTTTTGTAAGTATGCTTTGACTTGGGATTCATCATTAGTGTGTTTTTCTGTTCCATTCTCTTTAAGTGAGAGCCAAATAGTTTTAGATAAAGTTTTATCTCTGAAATTATATTTACTCCATATAGATAATGTTGTATTTGAATTAATTTTTTTATCAAAATATATTGATGAGTTTTTGTCTTTTGATTCAAAATAGAAGCTCATTCCAACTTCTGAATAGTCGTTAGGTATACTTTTTTTAACGTAGTTTCCAAATGGACTATATCTCGAATATTCATTATCATTTGACCAAGAACCTTTAATATCAAACCCATCAATATTTCCCAGAATATTGTTACTTCGATAGGTTTTTTCAGTTTCTAAGTAGATTTCATCGAAAATATTTCGTGGTTCGGGTCGCAGGTTGATGTAATAGATACTGATTGGTAGTGCAAAAGCAAGCATCAGGAGGCCACTAGCAATGAGTATCATGATTGTCATCTTTTTTTTCATGGGTTTCCTCCTACTTCTCTGCCACAGCTTCTAGGCGTTCTAAAAATTGTACAATATTTTTTCCTTGTACTGGAATTTTCTCTAAAATATAGCTTTTGGCAGCTTTTGCTCTTTTTCTTTTTATATCTTCAGGAAGGATGTCATCATAAACAGCGTTTTTCGTATACTTCCACTCTTCATTTTTTATAAAATCTCTATCCTGAATAGAATTCTTTTGGAATAGATCTTTGTAGTAGGGGGTCATAATTTCTCTGTAGGTTTCATTCGGAACGAGGCTATCGTAAATTGTACTTTTCACCTGTTTCCAGTCTTTATTTTTCAGAAATTCTTTCTCACGTACAGACTCTCCTTGGTTTACATCATGGTAGTAGGCATTCATAGCTTCTGTGTAAGACTGTCCTTTTTTCATTCGCCCAATAATGTTGACAGAATCCAAGTCCGCCTTGTAATCATCTTCACCGATACTAGGATCTCTATCATTGGCATTGCGAGTAGTGTCCCCTTCCCAACCAGCTAAGTCTTTCACATGCTCTCTTCCACCATAAACATCAGATAATTGAGCTGGAGATGGATTTAGATGAGTTGCCATAGTGATGGACTGGTGGGTGAAGTCAGGATTTCCCTTACCATGATTGGAGTAAGCCTTTAATTTACTATCCCAAAAATCATCAAAACTTTTTGTTGTCCCGTAGACTGATTGGTAGGTACTTCTCGCATTGTTGTATAACTCAACTCTATCTTCTAACATTTGCTTGGTAGTTTTATATTCTCCTCCCGCCATTTCATGTTGTAGTCTAAGATTATAGTTGAGTTCTTTGGCTTCTTGTTTACTCAAACCAAGATCTTGAAAGACATCTAAGAGTGATTTTGATTGGTAGTTCATATCGTGAAATTTTAAAGAAAAAAACAGTCTAAAGTTACCAGCTGTTAGATTCCACATGTTTCTGTCAAAGTCGTCGTCTTCATAACTTGCAGCACCTATAACTCTTAAAAAGAAATAGTCTTTTTCTTTTTGACTGGAATTAGGAAATTTTGCATCAATTCCTTTTTTAATGGTTAGTAGTTGTTGAGCTGTTGTGACATCAAAGCCATACTCTGCCATCATGTTGTTAATGAATTGCTTATCTTCTTTATTAGCCTTGAGGTCTTTAGTCGCTTCATAAGCAGATAGGTAGCTTGCCCACTTCAAATCTTCTGGGATAGTAAAGGTTCCCGACTCAGCATTCCAACTATTTTGACTTTGAGTCAGTCCGGTAGACATTTGAAGTTCAATATTTTCCAAGTCATCAAACAAACTTTTAGAGCTAGTGTTGTAAGTTTGTAGCTTTGTTAGAATAGTTGCATAAAAATCTCTGGCTGCAGTATGAGTGCTGATGAGAGAGTCAGTGTTTTGTCGTAAAATGTTATTTTGCTGTAGGATAGTATTTTGTTGAGTGCCATAATTAGGTTGAGTGACACGATCTAAAAGGCTAAGAGATTGTCTAATAGGATTTAATTGAGAGATGGCATTTTCTTCTTGCTGGATCAATTGTTGGAGTTGTTCTTCGCTCCAGCTTTTAGTATCCACTTCTGATTGATAATTTGTAGGAAGTTTTGCACTGGCTTCGCCTAGTGCTTCTGCATATAGTTTCCCACCTTTTGCAAGAGGCAATAGCACTTCTAAGTAATAAGATCTAGCATTATCGTAAGCTTCTCCTTTTAAGCTCTCTGTATCGTTTGTGAAATTTTGAATGGCTTCTTGTAAAGCTTGGTATCCCTCAGATTGTACTTTGACGACACTTTTAACGCTCTCTGCTTGAGCTTCTGATTGGTCTAAAGTCATATTCAGTCCCATTTTATTTCTCCCTCCTCTATTTTAGATTTTCTTTTCTCTTTTTGTAATAAATAGTTTCGATATCATCTTCAATTCGTCGTTCTTCTTTCTTTAGGCTATCAATACAGTCGCAGAAATCATTAAACATCTGCCTCCGATGATACTGTAACTCTTGGTTTCTTTCTTCTAACTGATAAGCGTATCGACTGCCAAGGCTAGCTTCCCATAAATTATTTTCAGAAAAATACAGACTCCGATCGTAATCTTCAAAGTCACGAAGAATCTGTTCAACTCGAAAGCGTCGGTGGCTCATTTCCTCTAGTTGTTCTGATAGTTTCCGTTCTTTTTGATTCAATTCATCCCAATCTTTAGTCATTGTTGGTTCCCAAAACCTTTCGCACCAGCTGTATCAACAGCTTCAAAGTTGCTAGCAATTGTTTGAAGATGCGAAGAAGCTGTTTCAATGGATGAGGTAATTTGTTCTAAAAAGGTTGCTGACTGATTGATAGCTGAATGGTTGCGCGTGTTTCCCTCAAGTTCAGTTGTTGTGTCTAGGGTCACATCTCCACTATTTGATAATGTTTGGCAAGCAGTGGTTATCTGATTAGCATAAGATTGTGCTGTTTCTTTATTGCTTTGAATTTCTCCCATAAACTTAAACAATCCTTTCATATTGATAATATCTATTATAGCATATTTAAAAAGAACTCAATGTCTGAAACTGTAGGCCAATTTTCTGGACAAAAGTGCTTGTCAAATCGCATGAAATCTGTTATTATAGTGAGGTCGTGTATTCGACAAATACTCATTTTAGAATGATTGTGAGATGGTTGCCTAAGGGTTATCTTGCAAGGAGAACTCTAAAAGAGGAAAAAACAAAAAAGGAGAACTTACTCATGGCAGTAATTTCAATGAAACAACTTCTTGAGGCTGGTGTACACTTTGGTCATCAGACTCGTCGCTGGAACCCTAAGATGGCGAAATACATCTTCACAGAACGCAATGGTATCCATGTGATTGATTTGCAACAGACAGTAAAATATGCTGATCAAGCTTATGATTTCATGCGTGAAGCTTCTGTAAATGATGCAGTCATTTTATTCGTAGGAACTAAAAAACAAGCTGCTGATGCAGTGAAAGACGAAGCAGAACGTGCTGGTCAATACTACATTAACCATCGTTGGTTAGGTGGAACTCTTACAAACTGGTCTACCATCCAAAAACGTGTTGCTCGTTTGAAAGAAATCAAACGTATGGAAGAAGACGGAGTATTTGAAGTCCTTCCTAAAAAAGAGGTTGCACTTTTAAACAAACAACGTGCACGTCTTGAAAAATTCTTGGGTGGTATTGAAGAAATGCCACGTATCCCTGATGTGATGTATGTAGTTGATCCACATAAAGAGCAAATCGCTGTAAAAGAAGCTAAAAAACTTGGTATTCCAGTAGTTGCTATGGTAGATACAAATACAGATCCAGATGATATTGATGTGATTATCCCAGCTAACGATGACGCAATTCGTGCTGTCAAATTGATTACTGCAAAAATGGCTGATGCTGTTATTGAAGGACGTCAAGGTGAAGACAGTGTTGAATCAGTAGAGGCAGAATTTGCAGCAACTGAAGTAGAAGCAGATTCTATTGAAGAAATCGTTGAAGTTGTAGAAGGTGACAACGCTTAATTTTAAGACAAGGCTCTAAGCCTGATAAAACACCTAAGGGGCGGGCTTAGCCCTCCCTTTTTATTAAATAAAATATAACATTTAAGTCGTACTTTATAATAAAATAATTTATGAGAATTCTATTTTTCTTATACATTACGACTTACCACAAACTATTTAAGGAGAAATAAAATGGCAGAAATTACAGCTAAACTTGTAAAAGAATTGCGTGAAAAATCTGGTGCAGGTGTTATGGACGCGAAAAAAGCACTTGTAGAAGTAGATGGTGATATCGAAAAAGCGATTGAATTACTTCGTGAAAAAGGAATGGCTAAGGCTGCGAAAAAAGCAGATCGTGTTGCCGCAGAAGGTTTAACTGGTGTGTATGTGGATGGCAATACCGCAGCTATCGTAGAAATCAACTCTGAAACAGACTTTGTGGCTAAAAACGCTCAATTTGTTGACTTGGTAAATGAAACAGCTAAAGTAATTGCTGAAAACAAACCTGCTAACAATGAAGAAGCATTGGCTTTAAAAGTTGCTTCAGGTGATACTTTGGAAGCGGCTTATGTTAATGCTACCGCTACTATCGGAGAAAAAATTTCTTTCCGTCGTTTTGTAGTTGTTGAGAAAAATGATGACCAAGTATTTGGTGCTTACCAACATAATGGTGGACGTATCGGAGTTGTAACAGTTCTTTCAGGTAGTGATGAAGCGCTAGCAAAACAATTGGCAATGCATGTTGCAGCGATGAAACCATCTGTTCTTTCATATAAAGAATTAAGTGAAGAATTTATCCATGATGAATTGGCTCAATTGAATCACAAAATTGATCAAGACAATGAAAGCCGCGCAATGGTTGGAAAACCAGCTCTTCCTCATCTTCAATATGGTTCAAAACTTCAATTATCAGAAGAAGTTCTTGCTCAAGCAGAAGAAAATATCAAAGCAGAATTGACTGCTGAAGGAAAACCAGAAAAAATTTGGGACAAGATTATTCCAGGGAAATTAGACCGCTTCTTGCTTGATAATACACAAGTTGACCAAGCCTACACTCTTTTAGCACAAGTTTACATTATGGATGACAGCAAAACAGTTGAAGCTTTCCTTGAAAGTCAAGGAGTTGAAGTAGCTAGCTTTACTCGTTTTGAAGTAGGAGACGGTATTGAAAAAGCAGCTAATGACTTTGAAAATGAAGTGGCTGCTACAATGGCTGCTGCTCTTGGCAAAAATTAAAAACAATTAATTTGAATTTTATACCTTTTCAGTTTAAAAAATACCTTTAACTGAAAAGGTATTTTTTGTTGAGAATAATAAGGACAACGCGATAAGTTGAGTGAAGATAGTTTGTCTTTACTGATGAGAAACTTTATTTCCCTTGACTTTTTTATATTTCATGATATAATTAACCAGTAAATCATTTGCATGCAATGAGAGGAGAAAAGAATGACTCAATTGGCACAGAAAATTGGTCAGTTTTTGAATGAAATCATTTTGAAATCAGAAAATCAACATGAAATTCTGATTGGTTCTTGTAAGAGTGAGGTTGCATTGACTAATACTCAAGAACATATTTTGATGCTTTTATCTGAAGAGACATTAACCAATTCTGAATTAGCTAAAAGGCTAAACATCAGTCAAGCAGCTGTTACTAAAGCTATTAAATCAATGATTAGTAAAAAGATGTTGGAAACTTCTAAAGATGAAAAGGATGCACGAGTGACCTTCTATCGTTTGACAGATTTGGCAAAACCGATAGCAGAAGAACACCAACAGCACCATGTTCATACTTTAGAAACCTATGAAAATCTTATTCAACAATTTTCAGAATCTGAACAAAAAGTTATTGCAACATTTTTAGATTCTCTAGTAGGAGAAATCGGAAAATGAGATACATTACAGTAGAAGATTTATCCTTCTATTATGATAAGGAACCTGTTTTGGAGCATATTAATTACTACTTAAATAGTGGAGAATTTGTAACATTGACAGGTGAGAATGGAGCTGCAAAAACAACTCTCATTAAAGCTAGTTTGGGAATTTTACAACCTAAATATGGAAAAGTAACCATTTCAAAAACAAATATTCAAGATAAAAAATTACGGATTGCTTATCTACCACAGCAAATTGCAAGTTTTAATGCAGGTTTTCCAAGTACGGTTTATGAATTTGTAAAATCGGGACGCTATCCACGAAAAGGCTGGTTTCGTAGGCTAAACGCACATGATGAAGAACATATAAAGACTAGTTTGGAATCTGTTGGCATGTGGGATTATCGAAACAAACGAATAGGTTCTCTATCAGGAGGACAAAAACAACGTACGGTAACTGCAAGAATGTTTGCTTCCGATCCAGACATCTTTATCCTAGACGAGCCGACAACAGGGATGGACGCGGGCAGTAAAAATGAATTTTACCGTCTAATGTACCATAGTGCTCATAAACATGGGAAAGCTGTTTTGATGATTACGCACGATCCAGAAGAAGTGAAAGAATATGCGGATAGAAATATCCATCTAGTACGAAATCAAGACTCGCCTTGGCATTGTTTTAATGTCCATGAAAGTGATGACATGGAGGTAGACCATGTTTGAGTTGTTTGCTTACGATTTTATGCAAAGAGCTTTCTGGGCAGTGATTGCTATGAGTTTGTTTGCCCCAGTTCTAGGAACATTTTTAATTCTACGTAGACAAAGTTTGATGAGTGATACTCTTAGTCACGTGTCTCTAGCAGGTGTTGCTTTTGGTCTGATCTTAGGAATATCTCCAACCGTTACTACGATTATTGTGGTTATTGTTGCAGCTATTTTCTTGGAATACCTACGAACGATTTACAAAAGTTTCATGGAAATAGGAACAGCCATTCTTATGTCAACGGGTCTAGCTATTTCATTGATTGTTATGAGTAAGGGAAAAAGTTCAAGCTCTATGAGTTTGGAACAATATTTATTCGGTTCTATTGTGACGATTAGCACCGAACAAGTGATTTCACTTTTTGTGATTGCAGCAATTGTTCTGATTTTGACTTTTCTCTTTATTCGGCCTATGTATATCTTGACTTTTGATGAGGATACAGCCTTTGTAGATGGTTTACCTGTACGAACGATGTCTATTCTCTTTAACATTGTAACAGGTGTAGCCATTGCATTGATGATTCCTGCTGCTGGAGCTCTCCTAGTTTCGACGATTATGGTTTTACCAGCTGGTATTGCTTTGAGAATTGGGAAAAATTTCAAATCAGTTATTTTAATAGCAAGTTTGATTGGTTTTTTAGGTATGATTGCTGGGCTGTATATTTCTTATTATGCAGAAACCCCCGCAAGTGCAAGTGTCACAATTATTTTTGTTGGACTATTTTTACTAGTTAATTTATTTAAGAAAATGATGAAATAGGAGTCATGGAATGAAAAAATTTAATTTATTGATTGTCGCCCTACTTGGTATCCTTTTGGTGGCTTGTTCAAATCAAAAAAATTCGGACGGAAAATTGAAAGTTGTAACAACTTTTTATCCAGTCTATGAATTTACAAAACAAGTAACAGGTGATGAAGCGACGGTTGATTTACTTATCGGTGCTGGAACAGAACCTCATGATTATGAACCTTCTGCTAAAAATATTGCAACGATTCAAGATGCAGATGTTTTTGTTTATGAAAATGAAAACATGGAAACATGGGTACCAAATTTACTAGGAACTTTGAAAAAAGATAAAGTAAATGTCGTCAAAGCAACTGGAGATATGTTGCTCTTACCAGGTGGTGAAGAAGAGGAAGAAGAAGGTCATGATGAGGAAGGTCATCACCATGATTACGATCCTCATGTTTGGCTGTCACCAAAACGAGCTATTAAATTAGTTGAAAACATTCGTGATAGCTTGAGCAAATCTTATCCTGATAAGAAATCTACTTTTACAAAAAATGCTGCTGCATACATTAAAAAGTTAGAAGCTCTAGATAAGGAATATACAGATGGCTTAGCAGGAGCAAAACAAAAGAATTTTGTAACACAGCACGCTGCATTTAACTATCTTGCTTTGGATTATGGTTTGAAACAAGTGCCAATCTCAGGACTTTCACCAGATGAGGAACCATCACCAGCTCGTTTGGCAGAACTTGCAGAATACATCAAGAAAAACGATATTAAATATATTTACTTTGAAGAAAATGCTTCACAAGCCCTTGCTTCTACTTTAGCAAAAGAAACTGGTGTAGAATTAGATGTCTTAAATCCTCTAGAAAGTTTAACTGAAAAAGAAACAAAAGACGGAGAAGACTACGTTTCTGTTATGAAATCTAATTTGAAAGCTCTACAAAAGACAACAGAGCAAGAAGGTGGAGAAATTACAGCAGAAAAAGAAGCAGACACTAAAACTGTTTACAATGGCTACTTTGAAGACAGTGATATCAAAGACCGCTCTTTATCTGATTATGTGGGAGAATGGCAATCTGTTTATCCTTACCTAGAAGATGGAACATTGGATCAAGTATTTGATTATAAGGCAAAATTAACTGGTAAGATGACAGCTGCTGAGTATAAAGAATATTATACGAAAGGCTACAAGACAGATATCTCAAATATCAATATTACGGATAAAACAATGGAATTTGTAGTGAATGGACAAAAGAAAAAATTCACTTACAAATATGTTGGGAAACATACCTTGACTTACTCAAAAGGAAATCGTGGAGTACGCTTTATGTTTGAAGCAACAGACGCAGATGCTGGAGAATACAAATATGTTCAATTTAGTGACCATAACATTGCTCCAACAAAAGCAGAACACTTCCATATTTTCTATGGAGGAGAAAGCCAAGAAGCACTCTTTGATCAATTAGAGAACTGGCCAACTTACTATCCAACTAAGTTGACAGGTCAAGAAATTGCTCAAGAAATGCTATCACACTAAAATTATCACTAAATGATCGAAAGATTGAAAAGGAAATTTTCCTTTTCAATCTTTTTTGTTTTCAGAACGTTTGTAATGAATAGGAATTGAAAACTTGACAAGGTGCGATTACAGTTGTAAACTATAAAATGAATAACGATAAGAATAGATAGGAATCAGGAAGATGGAAGGACAAACTATTAGCCAAGCAGAGTGGCAAGTAATGCGTGTTTTATGGGCTTATCCGCATAGCCGAAGTACTAAAATTATCGAGTATTTGGCGACAGATTTTGATTGGAAACCAGCTACTATAAAAACCCTTTTAAACCGTTTGAAAACAAAAAATTTTATCCGTATGGAGAAAATAGAAGGGAAATTTTACTATGATGCTTTGATTTTAGAAAGTGAGCATCTGGACAACACATGGCAGAGTCTTTTTGGTAATATGTGCAATACCAAACATGGTGATTTACTGATTTCGATACTTGAAAATAGTCAGTTTTCGCAAAGTGATTTAGAGAGAATTTTACAAGTTGCAGAACAAAAAAAGAGAACAGCTCCAACTGAAATTATTTGTTCCTGTGTTAAGGGTCAGTGTACTTGCCACTCACATGGGCTGGTCAGAAGGGAATAATATATGGCAACTAGCAAAGAATTTATACTATCTGGAATGAGTTGTTCTTCTTGCGCTCAGACGATAGAATTGGCTGTAAGTAAGCTAAGAACTGTCGAAGATGTTCATGTTAATTTAGTGACAGAGACCTTGACGCTCACTCCAAAACAAGGTTTTGAGAACCAACAAGTGATTGATACAGTTGCTAAGGCAGGGTATCAAGCCAAAGAAAAAAAGGTAGAGACTCAAGAGTCTGGAGAAGGTTATGGTCAAGAACAAGGGAAAGAGTTAGCAAAAGAGAAAAGAAAAGTATGGTTTTTAATCTGGCTGACTGTTCCTTTGCTTTATATTTCAATGGGAAGTATGGTTGGCTTTCCACTACCAACTGTTCTCACACCCACAGAATTTCCGATTATATTTGCCACTGTTCAGCTCTTGTTGACATTGCCAGTCATGATTTTAAACTGGCAATTTTATAAGATTGGTTTTCAACATTTATGGAACAAACATCCAAATATGAACAGCTTGATTACTTTAGGAAGTGGAGCGGCTTTTGTTTACAGTATGTATTCACTGTTCAAAGTTTTTGGTGGAGAAAGGCACTCAATCCATCAACTTTATTTTGAATCTGTTGCAATCATTATTACTTTGGTTGTATTGGGAAAATACTTGGAACATGCAGCAAAGAGACGGACGTCACAGGCTATTCAAAAACTATTACAGTTATTGCCTGACGAAGCAACGGTAATTCGACAAGGGCAAGCTGTTCTCGTTAAGACAAAAGAGATACAATTAGGAGATATTGTTCGCATCAAGCCGGGAGAGTCTATTCCAGTTGATGGAGTAGTTCTTAAGGGTGAAAGCTATATAGATGAGTCAATGATGACTGGTGAAAATCTTCCAGTTAAAAAAACAATTGGTGATCCGATAATCAGTGCAACCGTCAATCAAGCTGGTACAATTGATTATCAAGTAACTAAAATTGGTGCAGATACGACAATTGCTCAAATTATTCATCTAGTGGAAGAAGCTCAAGGAACAAAAGTCCCTATTGCTACCTTAGCTGATAGAATCTCCCTTTATTTTGTGCCGTTCGTTTTGCTACTAGCTATTTTGTCCAGTGTGTCTTGGTATTTTTTAGCAGGAAAAAGTTTTCAATTTTCTCTTTTAATCTTTATTTCGGTCTTGGTGATTGCTTGTCCATGTGCACTTGGGTTGGCAACACCAACAGCCATCATGGTAGGAACTGGTAAAGCTGCAGAAAAAGGAATCTTGATTAAATCAGGTCAGGCACTCGAAATACTTCGTAAGATAGACACGGTGGTTTTAGATAAAACCGGAACAATTACAAATGGTCGTCCTAGTTTAACGGATGTGATAGTTTTAGATTCGTTTTCTAAGGAGGCAGTTCTTGTTTTTTTAGCTAGCATGGAACAGTATTCAGAACATCCTCTAGCAATAGCTATCATGGAGGCGGTGCAGATAAAGAAGAGTGCCTTTTATTCTATAGATGATTTTAAAGTTATTGTGGGAAAAGGCTTGTCAGGTCGTTATAAAGAGACAACGATCCTTGTGGGAAATGAATCATTGCTGCGTGAAAATCACATTTCCATTGATTCGATTAAGATGCAATCACTTTCCTTAATGAATGAGGGAAAAACAGTTGTATTCATCGCTCTCAATCAGCAACTAGCAGGAATGGTTGCTGTGGCAGATACTTTAAAACCAGATAGTAAAAAAGCTGTCTCTCTACTGGAAGATATGGGTTTGGAAGTTCTTTTAGTGACAGGAGATGAAGAAAAGACGGCAACAGCGATTGCTCAAAAAGCAGGGATAGAAAAAGTCAGATCTGGCATTTTACCAGATGGAAAAGTTGAAGTTGTAAAAAAATTACAGACACAAGGAAAAAGAGTAGCAATGATTGGTGATGGGATAAATGATGCACCAGCCTTAGCACAAGCAGATGTAGGAATAGCTATTGGCTCTGGGACAGATATAGCGATTGAATCAGCTGATGTTGTTTTGATGCATAGCCAATTGCTAGATGTGGTATCAGCTATTCAGTTGAGCTCCGCAACTATAAAGAATATTAAAGAAAATTTCTTTTGGGCTTTCTTGTACAATGGAATCGGTATTCCGATAGCGATGGGTATCCTTTACATTTTTGGTGGACCTTTATTAAGCCCTATGATAGCGGGATTAGCCATGAGTATGAGTTCCGTTTCTGTCGTCATAAATGCTCTTCGGCTCCGTTCTTTTAAGTTTACAGAGGGCTCTCTAACTAGTTTCATATAAAAAGGAGAAAACGAATGAAACAAATAGTAGCTTTAAGCAATTTATCCTGCCAGCATTGTGCGGATAAGGTTATGAAAGGCTTTCAAAATCTAGAAGGTGTAACCAAAGTGGTTGTTGATTTAAGTAGCGAAACAGCAGAAGTTACAAGTGGTAACATACATAGATTAGAAGATTATCAAGCTAGCTTATCTTCTACTAGATATGTGGTGAAACAAGTACAGACAGTGGAGTAAAAAACATTGCTATCAATGAAAAAGTGTTCCGTCATTTTCTTGTAAAAATAGAATAAAAAGTCTATAATGTTCATATTAACTACTTTGTATGTAGAAGGAGAGATGATGAAAAAAAATAGAAGTCACAGAATGTCTACTTTTTTATTGGGAGGGCTTGTACTTTTTGCTTTAACAGCTTGCTCAAACACCAATAAGAGTTCTGACTCAAGTCAAACACAAGCTAAAAGCAGTAGTCAAAGCATCCAAAAGTCTACTAGCCAAATGAGTTCATCAATGGAAACAAGCACTAGCGCTCAAAATACTACGAGTTCAAGTTCAGAAACAACAAGCGAAAAGAAGGAAAATATGGATATTACAGCCATTGCCAATGGAGACTACACAACTATTAAGGGAACTTGGAAAAACGATTCAGGAGACCAATTAGTATTTGATGAAAATGGACTAGCTTCTAGCACGTATACATTTTACGGAGTGTCTTTGACAGACTATGGAACTGCAGCGGGTGGAGTCTATGGAGGAGACACAGGAGGATTTCTTTTAGAACTTGTTCCGAAAGGATTGCAATTAGCCGAAAAAGAGAACTTCAAAGACAATTCAGATACTAGTCGTGATCGCATTTGGACAGGAGTTGGACAAAATAGTTTTGAACAACAAGGAAGTTTTTATTACAGAGTAGACTAAAAAAGAACTGATTTTCAGCTCTTTTTTTGTTTATAAAAAATAGCTTAAAATAAAGCTATTCAAGGGGTTTATCTTCATAAAATTTCTAGTCCAACTCATTTTCAACAAAAGTTAAACATTATTTTTTAGTAGGTATTTCGATAAATTGACTCATTGGAATAGAAGCTGTTTTCAGAAATAATTGAGAAAATTCTTCTGCAGGGATTGGTTCTTCTTTTATAATCCAGACTTCAATTAAAGAATTCATCCAGCTGACAAATACTTCAGTTCCCATATTTTCTGGGAAACCTAATTTTTTGGAATTAATCTCGAGATTTTGCTCAACCCACTGAGTAAAAAAGTTGGTTAAATATTCTTTCCAAAAGGGATCGATAGCTGTGGTGTAGAGAACTCGTATCCATTTGCGATGTTTGTATATAGTTGGAATGATTTCTTGGGCAAAATAGAGTAGTGGATTATTTTCTCTATCTTGTTCGTACTCCTGATAAAGGGGTAGAAAAGGTTCCATAATTATCTGTCGAATATAATCAGTGATATCTTCGACATTGCTGAAATGTTTTTTGTAAATAGCTTGACGAGATAAACCAGCTTGTTTGGCTATTTCACTGAAGGTGAAATGTGACTTATCGGGGTATTTTTCAGCTAATTCGATTAATGCATTAACAATCTTGTTGCGAGTATTGATGACCATTTCTTCTCCTTTCTTGTGAATTTCTATTCAAATCAAATGGGAATAGAGACGCATTGTTTAAAAAATATGCAGGTTAAAATTATAAATTTAATTTGAAAACTCGACTATATTACTTTACTTTAAAATTTTAAAATATGCTAGTAATATTTCTTGGTTTTTAAAATTTATAAAGGACTAATTAGTGATAGTAAATAAAAAAAGACACCCTCTAAAAGTTAGTGTCCAATTCTTAATTTTCTTTTTTTTGATTGTAGTTTCCATGAATGGTTAGTTTATTAGGATGATTCATCTGTCCATTAAAGATGGTGAAATTCATCAAAGGAGAGGAAGTAAGGTTTAGAAATATTTGGGAAAATTCTTGGGGAGTCAAAGTTTCCTCTTCTGTCAACCAGTTTTCAATCAATGAGGACAGCCAAACAGCTAAAATCCTATTTGTCATTTTTTTAGACAGTCCTAGTTTTTGATAGCTAAAAGAGATGTTCTCTTCAATCCAATTTTGATAATTTTGAATCATAAAGGATTTCCATAAAGGGTCAATAGAACTCTGGTAGAGGATTCTAAGATGTTCACGCTGTTGATACATGGATGGAATAATCGTTTGCGCAAAAAGGCTAAATGGATTTATTTTTCCTTTTAAACTGGATGAATCATGGTTGGAAGTAAATTCATTCGTGATTTCCTGATGAATGTATTCAATAATTTCATCTGTGTTATTAAAATGTCGTTTGTAAATAGCTTGTCTAGATAGACCTGCTTGCTTTGCAATTTCTGTAAAAGTAAAATGTGTTTTTTCTGGGTGTTGTAATGCTAATGTAAAATATGCATCTAAAATTCTTTTTCGGGTGTCAATCGCCATAAAAATCCCTCCTATACTATTTTACTTTGAAAATGAAAATTTTACCATACAATAGAGAAAAAAATTTTAAAAAAAAGTTTACGTTTTGTAAACGAGTATAAAAAATATAGCATATCGTAACTGAAAAAGTTAGTTTTCCTTGATTTTACAGATATAAAAAACTAAAATTTTGTAATATTTTATAGATTTAAAATCATCAAAAGTTTTCCCCAAACACTTGAATTGATAATATTTAGCAGATTTTTTAAGAGAAATAGAGGTTTTACGATTTTATTACGCTTTAGTGACAAGTCTTGTTTTTGAGAATAGTTTATATATAATAAAAAATAAGGAAAGGTGATGTCTTATGAAGAAAAAATTTTTTTATGCTTTGGCGATTGGATGTTTGGTTGCTTCATTTTTTGTATTGTCCGCTTGTAGTAGTTCTGACAATAAGAAACATACGAATGACTCATCCGATCAGCCTGAAAAAAAGGTATCTGTCGGCATTTACGAGCACTTAAAAAAGGCTAAGAATGAGATTTGGTATGTTGTGGATAAACCAACTAAAGATGGAGTTCCTAGCCAAATCTACGTTTTCAATGATGGAAAAGTTAAGGGCTATAGTCAATCTTCTTTGGCTGATGGAAAAACTTTAGGTGAGCTGTCACGGATGAAGGACAAGGAAATTATTGATTATTTTGAATCACAAGAGGGAACGGAATTGAAGACTTTATACGAACGTGCACTTGGTAATGCTTCCCAATTTCCAGAGACAAGCCAATATAAAACAATGGCTGATGCTTTAGAAACCTATGGTGATGGGAAAGGGAAATTACCAAAAGTGAGTTTTACAGCTAAATTGGAAACGGATGGTACAGGGAAAGAAATCGAAAGTGAAAATATCAATATTGATATTTTAGGAGTCAAACAAGAATCTGATGATGGAAACTTCTTGAATTATACGGCTAGATTAAAACATGTAACAAGCACATCGGAAATTTACAATAGTGTTTATAATGGTTTTGAAACCAAAACAGCTAGCTTCCCATTTTTCATTACCAGAAGCAAGGATCAATACTTACTAGACACTTCTGGTACAAAAGGTATTGAGGTTGATTAAATTGTTTAAAGAAGTCAAATACCATGACTTCTTTTTTTGTTCCTCTAAAAATAAGTCCTTGTTCAGACACGAGATTAAAGATTTAATGAAATATAATTTTTTGTGCAAACGTTTGAATAAAATCTTGATAAAATAGAAAAAAAACTATATAATAGTCAGTATGAAAACGCTTTGAATATCTTTTAGTCGAAGAAAAGAGGAAAAGAATGGTAGAATTAAAACTTAAAAATATTTATAAAAAATATCCTAATAGTGAACATTATTCTGTTGAGGATTTCAATTTGGATATTACGGACAAGGAATTTATTGTCTTCGTAGGTCCTTCAGGTTGCGGAAAATCAACGACTTTGCGAATGATTGCAGGATTGGAAGATATTACAGAAGGTACTTGTTCAATTGATGATAAAGTAGTGAATGATGTGGCACCAAAAGATCGTGATATTGCGATGGTCTTTCAGAACTATGCCCTTTATCCTCATATGACTGTTTATGACAATATGGCTTTTGGGCTTAAATTGCGTAAATACAGTAAGGAAGAGATTGAGAAACGAGTCAATGAAGCTGCGGAGATTCTTGGACTAAAAGAATTTTTGAGTAGAAAACCAGCCGATTTATCTGGAGGACAACGCCAACGTGTCGCGATGGGACGTGCTATTGTCCGTGATGCAAAGGTTTTCCTAATGGATGAGCCTCTATCAAACTTAGATGCGAAACTTCGTGTATCTATGAGGGCAGAGATTGCTAAAATTCATCGTAGAATTGGTTCAACGACCATTTATGTTACCCATGACCAGACAGAAGCTATGACTTTAGCAGATCGCATCGTTATCATGTCCGCTACTAGAAATCCAGAAGGGACAGGAACGATTGGACGGATAGAACAGATTGGGACCCCTCAGGAAGTTTATAATAATCCAGTTAATAAATTTGTTGCTGGATTTATTGGAAGCCCTGCTATGAATTTTATTACTGTTACACTTGAGGGTTCTGAAATTGTTACTCCAAATTTGCGATTGAAAGTTCCTGAAGGAGCTTTGAAAGCTCTTCGTGAGAAGGGATATGAGGGAAAACAATTAATTTTTGGAATTCGACCAGAAGATATCAATGCTGAAGCAGCTTTCTTAAAAGCCTTTCCTGATTCGGTTGTTCACGCTTCTATCTCTGTTTCGGAATTATTGGGTTCAGAGTCACATCTTTATTGTCAACTAGGAGATAGCGAGTTTGTGGCACGTGTGGATGCGCGTGATTATCTTGAAACAGGATCTAGTATTGACCTTGGTTTTGACTTGAACAAAGCTCATTTCTTTGATTTAGAAACAGAACAAACTATTTATTAATAGTTAACTTAGTAAAGAAATCACAAGTATCATTGCTGACTTGTGGTTTTTTGTTTTATTGTCAATGAATGAGAAAGCAAACGACTATTTCCAGAAAACCTTGCCTTTAGAATATCAATTTCTGATTTCTTTTTATCGTAAATATTAACAGCCTGTTTTTTATATATAATAGAACTATTTAATGTTGGCTATTTTAAGAAAGGGTATTATGAAACAAATCAAGGAAATTGCGCAGTCTCATCCGGATGTAAAAAGAGTGGTTAAAAACGGGGTTCCGCTTATTTCTCAATTTGAGAGCTCCTCTCTTGAAACAGACGAAGATTGGTTCCAAATAGCAGAAAAAATCCCTCAACACCTTGAGAAATATGTGAAAAAGATTGAGTGGAATATAAATCAAGAAACAAGGGAAAAAGAAGTTAAAATCCATTCGTCAACCATAGCTTGCCGTGTTATTGGAGTGATTGATTCTGCAAAAACACTTTCCAAAGATAGAAAGACCGTTTTCTTTGAAGATATTGCAATTTGCCAACCTCTCAAAAAAGAACACTCTCAGTTGAGGGTATATGTTCCTCAATCCGTTGCTAGTTTTTTTCAGCCCCTAACATTGCGTCGGATGATAGGTCAACTATTTCCGGTCGTGATTACTGATTTAAAAGAAGTAGTATCCCCCAAAAGTAAGAAGAAAAGATTGGTAGCATTAGGAAATATCAATGAAGCAGAGTCTTTATTGCATAGTTGCTTTCTGAAGGAATCTAAAAAAATTCCATCTACTCAAAGAGGGATTGTTAACTACATTTCAGATAAGGGGATTTTTATCATTACTCAGAATTTAGAGAGGATTTTTATACCTAAGAATCTGTATAGTTATCGCTCTCGTTCTCGTATTTTTGAAATGCTGGATATTGTTGCAGTTGGAGAAATGGTTGATGTTATTGTAACAGAAGGAAATCATGAAGAAGTAACTGAAAAGCAGAGAACTTTAGGCTTAGAAGGCTCTCTAGTAAAATTATTAGGAGAACGACTATCACTGGAACAAAGTCCTCAGGATATCCTAAAAAGAATAATTGATAAAGGTGCTGGAGCGGTGATGTCGGGATATATTGTTGATTTTAATGAAAATAGGGGACACTTCTTTGAAATAGAGGGAGCTTACGGATATGTGGTTCGTTTGATTGATGATAAAAAAATCACCTTTAAAATATACCAAGAGAAACAAAAAATATCTGTAGTGCTCAGAAATGGAAAGTATGAAGAAATAACGGACAAAAAAGGGAGACAGTTTCTAAAAGTGAATGCGACGGTTATCTACAACGCAATCTACAATGAAAACAAGAAAGTAGATGATTTTTTTAATAGGTAGTTAGAGGAAAGAAAAGAATCTTTCTTTATTAAAAAAGGAGTACTGATTTGGACACCAGTTTTTTAGGTCGAATTATATATTATTTAATTATTTTTGCTGAAATTTTTATTGGTTTAACCAATATTATTTCAGGTATTACCTGGGTCATTGGAGATCAGACAAAAAATGTTGAACGAAAACGTAAATCGGGTTTTATTTTCCTTGTTTCAGTTTTTATTTTTTATATTTTTCGTTTTGGCTCAATCATTATGTTTTCATTATTGTTTTCTCAAGGAATCATTCGAGGAGTAAAAGAAAACACACTAATTTACTTCTTAAGAATGATACAAATTCTGATTTTAGCGCTAGTACCAACTTTTTCAATTATCCAGCATTATCTGTACCGTTACCAATATTTAATTATTGAAAGAGAAGAGAGCCGTCAACGCCAACGCTTGTATCTCTATATTACTTTTATTTTACCGATTTGTATTATGGGTTTGTTGGAGTTAATGATTAATTTAGTAAAGTGAGGACAATATGATTTTTCTACTTTCAAAATTACCTTATTCTATTAAGGGACATAGAAGTGTTGACTATGTTATTTTCATATTGAGAAGACTCATCTGGCTTTGTTTTCTTTTTGGTAGCATTAGTTTTTTGAGTATTATTCTTCTATCAGTCATGAGAAAACAAGCAAACTTTATTCTGTTTATCTTTCTCTTTATTTCTGTTTTCTTCTCTTTATATGCTGGTTTTTGGCATACAAATTTAACGAGTCGCCAGCGCTATTTGTTATTCAAAAAAAAATTAGATTTAAAAGAAAATGAACGCATTCGGATAATAAAATATTATATTTATCTCTCGTTTTTTTCAGCCATTCTCTCAAGTGTGGGGATTATTGTTCTTACTTTAAATAATTTTGTGATTGCTATTCTCAATAAAATGTATGTAGGAGCTGTTGAATTTTTAAAAAATAAAAATACAAGTTATTTCAGTTACCAATCTTTGTCTCCCTTATTGGGAAATCAGTTTTGGAATACTTTGTTATTATTAGCTCCAATTTTTCTTTTCATCTATTTGATTTATAATTCATACAGTAGTGAGATTGTTGTTTATGATGATATGATGAAATTATGGTTGAAGAAAAGGTTCTTTAAACATAAAAAAACTGCGCATTTATTTACAGATTTGAACAAAGAGGGAGACGCCTTTATTCGTCTAGGAATCAATTCAGATATTGGAGATGAAGTGATTTTAAAGACAGATGTTAGGCGATTACATACAGCTGGATTTGGGCCGATTGGCTCTGGGAAATCCGTAGCGATTGCAAAACCAGTTATTATTCAAGACGCTCAAAATGTTGTGACATACTTAAAACAATACGCTCAATTTATTGCGGAGCAAGACAAAAAGATAGCCCAACTTCATTTGACAGATGAACAAAAATTATTGGAAACAAAGCGCAACTGTTATGAAAAATGGTATAGTGACGGGCTAGGGGAACACCTAATCAATGGTTTTTATGTCAATGAACCATCAGGAGACTTGATTCGTGATACGATTGAAATTATCCAACGAACAGGTTTTCCAGAAGAAATGATTTGGTTGGTAGACCCGACAAAAGAAGATACGGATAGTATCAATATTTTTGATGCAGAAACGACGATAGCTGCAGGCTTAACCTCTGATTTGATACGAAATTTTGCGGATGAAGGAGGCGACGGTAATACTTTCTTTAAAAATGCTGAGCAAGCCTATGTTCGTAATTTAGTATTTTTATTAAAGTCAACTGCACGGATTGAAAACAGTTATTTGGATAAAAATTTAAACGGAGGCTCTCCCACTCTAAGTGAATTTTATGATTTGCTGGAAATTCCTTCCTTGGTGATTAAGAGATTGAAGCTTTTTAAAGTGTATCGGGATGCGAGTGAGCGAGAATTCCAGCGTTTGTATGAAGAGCCGTATCAGGAACTTTATAAACAAGAAAGAAAACAATACCTTCGTAATGGAGGGGTCGCGTCTCGTTTTGAGTCTCACATGTCTCCAGAATTACGCAAAGCTTTTAATAAAAAAAGAGATGCAGAATCTAAAAATAAAATTATCAATACGACTTATCATTACTTTGCGGATGCTTATAAAAGAGACCCTAAAACGAATGTAGAGTATATTACTCATGATGCTAATATTGAAGGGATGAAGAATACAATTCGTAAACTGGCTTCTTCTGATCTAGTTAGGAGAATATTTTTTTCTCAATCAACAAAAGACATTGATGTGCTTCTCAAAACAGGAGGCTTTCTTCTAGTTAATACTGCGCGTGGGCCAGTTGATGATGATAGCTCAAGAATGATTGGACAAATCACAGATTTGATTGTTCAAAAAGGTGTTTTGCGCCGAAATTCTAGTACAAAGGATCCATTTTTTTCAATCATTGAAGACGAGTATGGTTGGGTAACAACAGCTAACACGGAACGTTTCTTAAATCAGTGTCGTAAATACAATACTGCGGTTTTAGGTCTGTACCAAAATTATGAACAAGTAGAAGCTACTTTAGGCATTTCTGATACGGCTGCATTATTAAACTCTTATCGAAATATCTTTGTTTTTCAAGGAAGTTCCAACAAGTCGGCAGAGACCATTGTTGAGAGGGCAGGAACAGAAAAGAAACTGAGTCGTATGGCGAATAAGGGCAATGTAGATATGTTGGCTGGAAATGACAACAACGCTTCTTCTTATCGGGAAGAGATTTCAGAAGAGGATGTTACAAGTAGTTCTGAATTGTTCCACTTAGAGAAATTTCAATTTGCTGGTGTACATGTCATTGAAGATGAGGAAAGCGAGTTGGTTAAAGTCACACCAACACCATCTTTTGATATGCCTATATTTAAAGATTCTCATTATCAAGCACCTTTTAATATTGAAAAAAATGAAGAGGATAAAAAGGCTTATGAAACTTGGAGAGAACAGGTTGAACGCTACTATGTTGAACGCCATTTAGAAGGGGTTATTCCTTTTGATCGATTTACCAAAGAAGAGCAACGCCTTATTTTAGGATTAGAAGAAGAGAATGTTAAGAAACCAAAATCTCCTAAAAAACCTTCTATTTCTAAAAAAACTAATAAAAAAGAAACCAAACATGTGAAAACCGAGGAGGAAATTTCTCGTGTAGCCGTTGCAGAGGAGTCAATAGACGCTTCTTCATCAATGAAGAAAAACTCTAAAAAATATAATCCGTTAATGGATGAGTGAAATACTGAAGGAGAATAGAGTGGAAAAAAATAATGAACAGCTATTAACGAAAAGAACTGATTTGTATGTTTTGGTTGGTTTTCTCTGTACTTGCCTACTGTCTTGGTTTTTATTTGTATACCAGATTAATATTGGACATCATATTGTTTGGAATACATTTCTTTCGATTATTTTTATTCCGATCTATTTAGCCTTTGTTTATAATTACTTGGTGTCTAGAAGAAGTTGGGATCACTTGCCTCTTATTTTTAATAAGAATTATCAAGAAAGAGGAATAATGAATGAAGCAGTCTATCTTTTAGCTAGTTTGTTTACAGCTCTAATTGTATTTGGAGTGATACTATCTATTTTCGGAGGGAATGTTACCTTTACGAAAGAAGTTTTTATTCCAAAGGGGTCTCAACTATCCAAACAAGTTTTTCATCCGACAAGAGGAAATGAGAAAGAATTGATTTCCAAAACAGAGACTAAAAAAAGGCAAGTTGTTGTTTTGTATAAGCTGACTTGCAGAAAATGTCAACTGGCCATACCTGAATTGTTAAAACGAGTGAACGACAATACGAAGATGATTTTCATAGATGGTTCTTCTCCAGAGGCTAAATTGTATGCAAAACACTATGGTGTGGAAGAAGTTTCTACAGTAATAGTTTGGGAACAGGACCATTCTAGCGTGTATAGCTTAGCGAGTAAAGAAGATGAGAAAATTATCCTGAATGAAAGATCATTAAATCAAGTGGTACAGCTAGTAAATGAATAGAAAAACCTCCTAAGTCAGACAACTAAAGTTTAACTTGGGAGGTTTTTTGTGAAAATAAGATAGATTAACAATATTTTCTATTTATGATAAAAAGAAAATATCAAATCATTTGTTACAATGAAGATGTTATTTTTATTTATTTTTTTCAGTTAGTTGGAAGCCTTGTGGCTTCTCAGTTCTTACTAACTGACTTTCTCGTTGGTTTAGCCAATAGAAAGCACAGAGAATTATACAAGAATATGCAATAATCTACGAAGCTATGAGATTTTATTCTTGATTTTATTCAGCTTATATTTTTGAAAATTTTTCAACTTTTTGAATGGAAATGAAACATTTGGTTTTAACTTTTTAAAATAGTTTATTTTATTTTGTTACTGTGTTTGTTTTTGCTTAGAGAGTTTTTATTTTTCAATTTTTTATGTTTAAACAAATTTCCTTGTTGGTTACTTGTTTTATTCATATCTATTTTATAGGATAGTTGCTAGTGTAATTATGTTATGAAGTAAAATGTTGTTCTATTGTCTGATGGAAAATAATAAAAATACATCGTTCTATTTCAATAATTTCTTTTTGATAAAAGAAATTAATACTATATTGGCAGTTGAGTTCTATAAAGAAAGGCTACTGTTTGCTTGTGATAAGACAAGTTTGTAATTTTTCTACTAGACAATCTGCTAATAAAGGAAGGAGAAAGATGTAGAAAAGATTATATTCTGTTGGAATCGAGATAAAGTCTTTTGAGTTCTTCTTAGAGATTTTATTTCCACAGATATGATGTAGTGTGCCACTATGTCATATTTCATATCACCTTCTAATAACTCTACCTGTTATTGGAATGAAGGGGATGTCATCGTTCTCTTCAAGAACGTAGCAGGTCATGAGTCACATCTATTGAGAGGAGGTGATGGCTGTGCTACAACCTATCTTGGGAATTCTTCTTTCTGCCGTAAGCGCCGTAGTGGTGCACTGCGTATGTAAGTGGCTAGATACTAGCTACTTTGACAAGAAGCAGAGCAAGCAGAAGTGCAAGAAGCACTCCAAGTGCTGCAAACATTGCAAGAAGCACAAGAAGTGCAAGAAGTGCAAGAAGCACAAGAAGCACTGAGCCTGTTAATTCTTGCTATTAGCAAGAAACATAAAAAAACACCTCATCTACGGGAATAGATGAGGTGTTTGGCTATACGTGCGTACAACCTACTTAGGAGTCTCTATTGTAACTCCTCTTTTTTAATTTGTCAAGTTTTCCAAAACGTTTTCTCTTTATCATAAACTTTTTTTATTTTTTTTTGAGCTATAATACAGACATGGAAAATAAAACGAATAGTAGTGCTTTTGATTTATTTATTGAAAAGAATATCATAGGAAATCCAATCATCAAAACTCTAAAGAGAAGAGCTATTTTAAGAAAATTTTTGACTTTTTTAATTTTGATTTCAGTCTGGCTTTTTTTGCTAATGAATGCTTATTTTTCACCCCAGCGTATCACTTATACCGAAGAACAACTGGAAACAACTAAAAGTTTTGAGAATGATTCTGGAAAGATTGTCATGACTAAACAAGTGTATTCAAAAAAGAATGGAATTTTATTGCTAGAATTTGAAACATTTGATTATACTTCTTCTATCACAAAAGGGATAAACGCTAAAAATTTAACATGGGTTTTATACGCTAAGCATCAAGATGAGAAGACAAAAATGGATGTGATTCCGTTGACAGACAATAAAATTGCAGTAATCATCAAAGAACTTCCTAAAAATTTTGAAGCTATTGCTTTAAATATCACTAATGAAACAGCAGTAAATCAAGATTTAGATGTAGATATTGAAAATTACGGCGATTCAGCTTTGAGTGATTCATCTGAATCTGTTCAAGTAAAACCTAAGGAAAAGAAAGCAGAAAATCAAAGTAAAGAAGTCCAATTTATGGTTGTTTCACAAGGGGACAAGCTAAAATATTCATATCTTAAAGACTTATCACGAGAAAGCTTTGCTCTCAATGCTTTTGAAGATGAGAAAGAATTTCAAGTAAAACAAATAAATAAATTAAATAAATCTATTGAAAATCTAACAAAATCGATTGCAGAAGACAAATCTACTTTGCTTGATTTGGAACGTTCTAGCCAATATTTAGTCGGAAACAATCTAATCGAAAATCAAGATAAGATAAAGCAAGTTGAGGGAGATGTAAGCAATAAAGAATTAAAAATTGAACAAGCAAAAGACAACATCAATTCTCTTCAAAATGTTGTGGATGCATTGGAACGTTCTATGCAATCGGTGCATGATGGAGACTATGAATTCAATGCCCCAATTACCTCGATTGAGATGGATTTTTAATGCCTCATGAATAGGTAAGAGAAAAGCCACCGTTATTTTCTCTACTTGATAAGGAACAGTGTAGTCAGCGACGGTAAAATGGAAAATAGTTAGATTTTATCTTAAGAAAGGAATGATGAGATGTCTGAACAAGAAAATGATTATGAAAATCGTCCGTATGGTTTTCCACGTGATTTATTTGCTTCTGTTAAGTTATATGGGATTCGTTTATTTAGCTTGTTGTTTGTGTTTGGCTCTCCGGTTTTAGCCATGCAATTTACAGGAAATGGGAAAGTTTTTCCAAAAGATCAGGTAGTAGAGTATATTTCATTTGTTATTCTGACTTTTATCATTGCTCTTTATCTGATGTTCCCTTTTAATGGTGGGAAAAACAACCTACATGCCATTCGTATTTTTCTAACTCGTCGTCGAAAAAAATACCATTCTATTGATCGGATGAGCAGAAAACATTCTAACTAGATAGAAAAGGAGTTTATCTCAATGTTACAAGTAAAACAGAGAGATGAGAATACTCTCAGTAAGCAAGTGGAGTCATTCTCATCAAAAGACGATGAAAGTTTAACTCCTTATTTAGATAAATATACAGAAAATGTAACAGAAAAAATTCGTAAAAAAATAGATTATTTTACTGTTTATGGTAGAGACAAGGAAGTTGAACAGGTTATTGTATCTCTTTTGCGCCAAACAAAAAATTCACCAATTTTAGTTGGAGAAGCCGGAACTGGTAAAACAGCCATTGTTGATGGTTTAGTAGTTGAAATATTAAAAGGGCGTGTCCCAGATGAATTTAAAGGTGTCACGATTCGTTCGTTAGAACTCTCCAGTATTTCTAGTAAATCAGATGGAGATGATATGGTGTCAAGGCTTAAGCATATTATCGAAGAACTAAAACTAACAAAAGGAGAAAATATTCTCTTTATAGATGAGGTTCACACCATTGTTGGAGCTGGTGGCGATGGTAGTATGTTAGATGCGGGGAATGTTATCAAGCCTCCTTTGGCGCGTGGAGAAATCCAGATGATTTCCGCAACAACTTATGAAGAATATCAAAGTTCTATTGAAACAGACAAAGCTCTTGAACGTCGGGTGCAGATGATTCCTGTCGAAGAACCAACAGAAGAACAAGCGGTTTTTATTTTAGGGAATATCCGTAAACGTTTTGAAAAAGAAAGAAATATTCAAATTACCGATCAAGCCGTAGAACAAGCTGTTAGACTGTCCATCCGTTACATACCAGAACGTTTTTTACCAGATAAGGCGATTGATTTATTAGATGATGCAACAGCACAAGCTTATTTTGAAGGTCGCAATGTAGTTGATATTGAAGATGTTGCAAGAGTGATTCAAAAAACAAAAAAAGTGCCAGTGACCACTATTCTTAAAGATGATTCAGAAAGATTGTTAAATTTTTCAGATGAGCTGAAGAAATATGTTAAAGGGCAGGACTTTGCGGTTACTCAAGTTGCTAATACCATCTATATTTCAAAAGAGGGATTTCAAAAACCAAATAAACCATTGGGTAGTTTCTTGTTCTTAGGGACAACAGGTGTTGGGAAGACAGAGCTTGCCAAAGCTTTGGCAAAAACCTTATTTGATAATGCAGAAGCAATGATTCGGATTGATTGTTCAGAGTATTCATCTAAAGGAGATAAGGATAAATTAATCGGCAAAAACATTGTTGGTTCTAAAGGCTTATTAACAGAGCCTGTAAAAAATAATCCTTATTCTGTTGTTTTGTTGGATGAGTTGGAAAAAGCTCATCCGGATGTTTATGATATTCTTTTGCAAGTGCTGGATGAGGGGCATTTAACAACAGGTACAGGAAGAAGAATTAATTTTAAAAATACAATTGTCATTGCAACAACCAACTCAGGAGCAGATGAGATTAAAAAAACCTACTCAAATGAAGGAAATTTTGGTGAAATGAGCGATTTAGCTTATGAGGGATTTATGAATCGTATTGTGGATGAGTTGAGCTTAACTTTTCGTCCAGAGTTTATCAACCGTTTTGGAAATAAAATCGTTTTCAATATGCTGACAACAGATATTATTGAGCTGATTGTTGATTTAGCGTGGAAGAAAGAGGAAGGCAGACTCGCCGAACAAAATGTCTATTTGCAGTACGAAGATAAGAAAGAATTTTACGACTTTCTTTGTTCCAAGGGAACAAGTGTAGAAAATGGGGCGCGTCCGTTGGAGCGTCTAATCCAAGACAAGGTCATTGGCCCCATAGCTGAAAAATTGTTTCTTTTACAAAGAAGAGGAGCAAAATATAATGTATTGATTAAAGTAATGGGCGAAGCACCAGATGGTATTTTTCACCATATTGATAAGCGATATTTAGAATTTGAAGCAGCAAAAGTAACTAAATAAAGAGAAATGCTTTAGAGAATGGGGAAATTCTCATTTCTTTTTATGATACAACGAAAAGAAGTTTCAGCTAAGCTATAATGAAATATGATAAAGAAGAAAAGGAGTTATTGTTTTGAAAAAATTAAAACTAAAACAAAAATGGATGGTTCTTGTCAGTATAGCAACTTCCTTCCTTCTTCCTAGTGGTGTGTTGGCGGATGGGAAAAATCCTTTTGATGCAGTAAACTCTGGTGCATCGAATGCGACCCAACAACTGTCAACTCTTGGAGCTACTGTTGCTATTGGGATGTTGGTTGTGGCAGGTATAGGTTTGATGTTGTCACAAAAAATGAGGGAGTGGGCAAAAGGACATATAGTTTATGTCATTATTGGGATTGTGGTAATTGTTCTAGCTAGTCAAGCAGTTCCGTTTATTCAACAAATGTTTGGTGGTTAATTTATGGCAGGATTTGGTTTAGGAAAAGGGGGAGTTATGACAGACTCCTCGTTTATTTATATTGAGTGGTTAGGGAAAGATTCTCCAAAGCACAATAGAGAAATAAAAGATTTAATTGAGTATTTGGATGAAGAGCAATTTTTAGATACAACTACTATAGAGGATAGCTTACCCTATTTGACATTTCTTCAAGCCGAAGAGCTGTTTAAGGCTTTAAAAGAACAGTTTGGAGATTTTACTCTGGCAAAAGTTTCCTTAGCAAATAATGATTCTGGAAAACCCTCAATAGAGGATGAGCCAGCTATTAGTCCTTTTACGATTGATCATCATTATGACAATCTTATTAGTCCACTGATGGAAGCTTCTTTGTGTGATCCACGATTTAAAGCTTATTCCTACGATGAACTAGCTCTATATTTTACAGATAACGAACACGGAATTTTAAAAATATATGCTGAAAGTTTGGGATTATCTCGATCAGAGTTGCCCTATTTTCCATTAGAATCTGATGTGCCTAATGCGTTAAAAAGAGCAACTGTTCAAAAAACAAAGACTAGAAGAGGACATTCTCAAATGGAAGCTTATGAAAACTCACTTTTTAATAAAATTACTTTGGGTGTTGCAATTGTAGGAGTGTTGTTTGGTATCTTAGGTCTTGTTATAGGAGTCATTGGAAATTCCAAAAAGACTGAATTAGAAACTAAAGTGGCTTATCTTTACCAACAGCAACAACAAATACAAACCGTGCAAGAAAAGAGCGATGCAGCAGATGTTTTTGGTCGTTTCTTTATTCCAAATTATTATTCTGGAAATAAAGAAGCACTAAACCCTTTTTTATCCAAAGGAGATGCAAAATATACACAGCCAGAACAAGCCAAAGTCATTAGTAACTTGTTGGAATCTGTAAAATTAGCAGATGATGGAAGCTTTACCTTGACCTATGTTGTGACTTTTTCAACAGCAAACGAAGAAACCAAAACAAAGCGTTTATCTTTTGGTGTAAAAGAGGATAAGAAAGCCAGTTACGGATTTTTAGTTGTGTCTGAACCAGTAACAAATCTTTATCTTAGTGAAAAAACTGATGAGCAAGAGAATCAAGCAAAGGGCGAAGAAACAACTGACAAAGCTGAAAAGCCAAATACTGAAAATAAAGAAGCTCCTTCCTCATCAGAAGAAGGGAAGTGATGGGTTTGTCAAAAGATTATTCTAGTTTACAAGATCTTGTCTCCAAAGCCGGCTCGTTTAAAAATGAGGTTAGTCCAAGTTGGACTTATAATGAGTCACCGACAATAGAGGCAGCAAGGTTCTATAACCAGTGGTCTAATTACTTGTCTCCAATTCCGCAAGCTTTTACCTTCTTTATGGGGATTCCAGGATGGCTCGCCAAGACCTTGTATTCTCTTACGCGAGCACTAGAGACTATTTATAATAATTTATTCCGCTTGTTTGGTTTATTTGATTATCTGACAGATAAGCAGACTTTAGTTGGTCAGTTTTTTGATGGTTTACAAAAAGTAGGATTAGTTGTTTTTGTTTTACTTTTGACTTTATCTATTTTATCTAGTTTTTTGACTGGTCTTTTAAAATATAGAGATGTCATTAATCATTTTTTATTGGTAACGGTCGTAACAGCTCTTTTGCCTCAGGCTATTAGGCAATTTTCAAGAATCTTAGCTACCAGTAGTCAATCTATTCGGAATGTTAAGGAAACTACAAAAAATGGGGAGCAGTCAACGGATGATTACCAAACGCTATCTATCCAACCTTTTACAGGGAATGTTGTTGATTTGTATGTTGTCATAAAAAATAATTTTGACATCAATAAATTAAAGATGGATGACAATGGTTATTTAAATGCGGGACCAGACACCCACTTAAATACGATTAATGATCAAAATCTTATGATGACAGATTTTTCTTCATGGTATGGTGGAACAGATAAAGAAGTTTTAGAAGAGTTTAGAAAAAAAGGAGATAAGGATAAAAATTATTACGGAGCTTCTTCCTTATTGAGTTCTGTCTTAAAGTCGGGCGACGAGGGGAATGTTCGGATTGATGCGGTAAAACCGGGAACATGGAGTGACTTGGAAAATGTTTTCTCTTCTGTTTACATGCGGTATAATGTCAACTGGATTGCGCTACTTGCTCAACAAATCATTTTATTAACTTTATTGATTTGTATGTCTGTTAAATTTGTACAATCGCTCTTTCAAGTTATTGTAGCCGGCATGATAGCACCGATTGTCGGTTACACCTCCGTAGAAAAATCAGATAAATTTAAAGAACTACTCTATACTATATTTGGAACTTTGACAGGTATTTTCTTTGAAGTGATTATGTTACGAGTGGCCTTTAGTATTTTGAGAGATTTTCCCAAAATTGCTCTATCTGGAGTTGAGGGGATTACAGGAAGCTTTGGAGAAAATCTAACTTATTGGGAAGGAGTCACAGCTTCTATTGTTATTTATTTAGGAGTTTATTTTGCCCTTGTTAGTGGAAATAATGCTGTTGAACGTTGGCTAGGTGTCTCAACGGGACAGCAGAGTACAAAAAACAGCCTTCTTGGAACGGCAGGAGTCGCAGCGGGGCTGGGAGTTATGGCCAGTCGAAGAGGAAAATCTGCTGCTAAATCAGTGCCAAATGTTGCAAAACGTGCAGCAAAAGGGGTTAGCACAACAGCAAGAAGTGCAAGTAAAGGAGCCGCAGGAGTCGGTAAAGGAATGGCGAGTGCAGGAAGAAACATTGCTAAAGGAGCTGGAGCAGTTAGAGGAGTATCTAGTGGTATTTCACAAGCTGGTGGCGTGAAGAACGCAATGACAAATGTTGGTTCAAAAGCAGGACAAAGAATAAAAGACTCTGCTTCTAATGTGAAAGAAGGAGTTCAAAATTCTGCTAGAGTAGCAACTGGCTCTCTTAAAGAAAGTTATAATGCTGGTAAGAATAGTACTGCCAAGGCCTTAGGGACATCTGCTAAGGGAGTCGGAGGAGCAAATCAAGGAACTAAAAACAAACCTACTCGCGACAAACAAGGACAAAAAGGAATTGGTGGCACATCTGGTTCACAAATCAACACACAAACTAGTGGAAGTAAAACAAGCGAGAACACTAAACAACCAGATAGTTCAGCCAGTAATAGTGGTGTAGGAAAAGGAATTTCTTCCAAAGGAAATACGAAACCCACATCCAAAAAATAAACAATAAAAACAAGAGTCGAAACATAGTTTGGCTCTTGTTTTTCGTATAATTTGTAAATTGTTAGTTGCTTCTAACTTCTTCTTTTATCATAAAATCTTATGATTGGTTGATACAGTATAATAATGATGAGTATAATTTTAGAAAAAAGGATAGGATGAATGGCTTTAAAAAAATCAACCTCTAGTAAGAAAGTAGATAAAAAAGCTACAAAAGGAAATACAGGTGTTTTGAACAGTAGGATAGGAAAAATCGCTGAAAGTCAATTCACCTATGATTATGATACAAAGGAATTCGAAAACAAAGATTTTCTTCTAACAATTGATTTGATAGATACCAAATCCATCTTAACGAATGTTAAAGGACAACCGATTGCTCTAAGCAATGGTTATTCGGGCTATTTACAAATTTTGGAGGTTAGAGGAAAAGATTTAAATTCTCTTTCTGACAATGAAAGACAACGAACAATTCAAAATTTTAGAAAATGGAATTCTGAAATTGCTTTTGATTACCTTTTTGAATCCACTACATTACCGACGGATACTTCTGAGCAGATTATCGAATCAAGAAGAATTTTACATGAGGTGAGACGCGAAATGAACAAAACAGGTGTCAGCAAAAATAGGATTCAACAACTAAAAGATCGTGAGTCATTACTGATGCAAAATATCGTATCTGAAGAAGCAGTTGAACAAGAACTATACAATGCAGAATTTTTAATTTGGCTTTATGGTGATACTATTGAAGAATTGCAAAAGAAGGTTCGAAAAGTACAGACAAGTGGAAACAACGACTTTGTCCCAGCTATTGTTCCAGTTAGTAAAAAAGAACAGATTCTTAAACAATATAATAATCAGAACGAAAAGGTATAGAAGAATATGTATTTAAAAAAACGTAAGATTAAAAAATTGATTGCAAGAGGATATGATCTACCATTTATCAGCAGGATTCAGCCACAAGGAAACATTGATTTCAAATCAGATGACCGCTACTGGAAATCAGGAGATGGCTACCATGCGACCTTGTTTGTGACAAGCTATCCGACAGGAGGGCTAAATGATTATTGGGGAACTGAATTGATGCAGGTTCAAGGGACACGAGCTTTTATGCATGTTACACACTTAGATAACAAAATTGTGCAAGAAAAAGCCTCAAAAGCCGTAGAAGAAAAAAGCTCTCGTATTAATGAGAATCAAAAGGCAACAAAAAATCAAGCAGAGCTAGATGAAGTTCAAGACTTGATGCTGTTAGAACAGGATATCCGGCATAACAATTCCGGAGTAAAAGGGATTTGGACACGTATCTATGCTTCTGGAAATACTGAAAAAGAGTTATTTGATAAGATGTCTGAAATTAAGAATGGAGCTCCCAAGTTCTCCATGACTTCTTTTATTGGCGAACAAGACATTGAATACCATTCTCCCTTTGTACCGCCCTCACGCCAGAAGGATTTAGCCAATCATAGGCAACCTCAACCCGTGCCAGTGCGTGATTTATCTGGAGGATATTGGTTCAATCATACAAAACTTGCTGACCCACATGGGACCTATTTTGGCTACACACCAACAAGTGGAGCAGTTAATCTCGACTTTTTAAAGAACGACGATATCCGGACTCGTCCTTTTATGTTTGTATCTGGTGCTCCAAAAATGTATCAAAAAAAGTTTGTTCTCAAACATACAGATTCGCTATACGCCAGAGGGCATAAAATTATTAATATTGATTTGGATGGGACTTTTCAAGATTTGACTAAATTTCAATATGGTAAAGTTCTCAGTATGTCTGGAGGAGCCAACAAAATTAATATCATGCAAGTATTGCCGAGTATGACCAAAGAAAATGGGATAGAAGTCGATGAAATTGGTTGTTTTCGTTTGCATGTAGCGAAATTAAAAAGTATTGCTCAAGTTTTAAACCAGGAAATCACCTCAGATGATTTATTGCGATTAGAAGATTTGATTACAGATTTTTATGTTGCGATTGGTTTATGGAAACATAATGCCGAAAAAGAGGTGGATCGCATTCATATTACAACTATTGTCAATGATGAACATCCACGTTTGTCTCAATTTTGTTCATTTTTAGAACAGCGCTATCGTGCAGCAGGAAAAGCAGGAAATGATCATGATACAAAATCAGTTGGACGTATCGCTAAGACATTTAGCTCCCTTAATAAAAATTACGGCCCCATTTTTGATGTATTTACAAATTTTGAAGATTTATCAGAAGAACAAGTAGTAACCATTGATTTATCGGAACTAACTAAAACTCCAATGCTATTAAATCTTCAATTAACTCAAGTATTGTCATTAATTTCATCATACGTAGTCAATAATGGGAAAGTCCAACGTCAAAGACGTAAGAACGATCCGTCTATTTACCATGATCAGCTGACTCATTACATTATCAATGTTTCGTCTGCTCAAATGATGTTAGATATTCGCTATTCTCAATCGGTCACTTTTCTAGCAGATATGATTGAAGAAATGGGAACAAATTATGCTGGAGTCGTACTAGAGATGACTTCCTTGCAGAATGTCTTAGTGGCTAGTGGGAATACAACCTTAGATTTGTATGCTTCCTCTGTTCGGCGTATTTTTTCACTGATGCAATACAGGGTTTTTGCTAATACAGATGAAACCACTGTTCACTTATTAGCGGAAGCATTAAGAGAGTCCATGACAGAATCAGAATTAGAGACCTTACCCAATTTACTACAAGGACAACTTTTTATGAATATTGCAGGACATGGGAATGTGGTGTTTAATCAAGAATTTTTGGGGAATGAATTAGAACGCTATGCAAGCGTAGATTAGAGGAATTGTATGCTCGTTTTACATTTTAATAACTGGTTTTATTCTACCAAAGCATTAAAATTATTTTTCTTGCTAAGGTGTTTTGCCACTCTACTTTTTGGCTTAGCTTTTGCCTTTGGTTTTGCTTTGAATATGGCCTATTTGGTTACTTTGTATGGATTAAAATTTATTACAATGACTCTTTCCGTATCTTTAGTAATTGGATTTTTTGTACTTGTTTATTCTATATTAAAAGCAAAAAGAGAAGTTATTTCACTAATTTTCTTGCTCGTTTTTCTTCCAATAACTTTATTAAGTGAATACGGAATTACAGCTGATTTCTATCTTTTCTTGCTATGTTTAGTGGGCTATTTTGAAAAGAAACACCGTCATTTTGTTGTTTCCGTTGTTGCTAAACTTAGTAAAAATTTTTCTCCTATTTACAGTCAGCGTTTGAGGAATAAAACAAAATATCGAGCGTATAGTCATGCCTATCGCGTTTTAAACTTATTGGAGCTGAAGGATTTTACTTTAATTAGAGAATCAACCATTCTGCAAAAAGATACGATCAGTGGGCTGACAGATAAAAAATTAGTACGAACTTTTAAAATAAAGGGACTTTGGGGGTCAACGACAATCAGAGATTTTCTTTATACTAGCCCACAAAGAGAAGGCTATTCTTTATGGAAAAAAATATAGTTGAAATTTTATTACTTAAAATTCACCAAGATATGAGAGGGTGCGATGGTAAAATATAAATTGGTACGTCCTCGCTTAGAAGAGAACGAGGAATATGAAAGAGCAGAAGAATACAATGACCAAGTAATAGAAGATGAATATCTTGATGAAGAAGACTATGATGAGGAAACATTCGAAGACAGTCCTAGGAAAAAAAGAAAGTCTCATTCTCTGTATAGTGATATAAGAGATTCCTACAGAAATAAAAAAAATTCTATTCAAAGTTATTATCGACATGCCATAGAGAAGCAAAAAAATTATTATGACAATGATGAAAATTGGCAGATGAAGGAACAATACCAACGAAATAATGAATTTGGGAAAAAGATACTAATAGCTAGCTTAGTGTTCCTGCTAATTTTTGCTTTGTTTTTGGGGCTTAAGTGGTTATTTAAATAAGAGTGAGGTATTGCAATGAAGAAAAAGCTCTTTCGTAAAATTTTTCTATCAATTGGGCTTCCTCTTTTACTGATTCTTTTTGTGATGGCTTTTATACTGGCTATTATCTATGGAGGAGTGGCTGAAAACAATGCTAGTAATAAAGGTGGTTGTTCCACTGGTACTGAGTCGGGAGTTAGTACAGGAACAGAAACAGTCTCTGCTAATTCATCTATAGAAGAATTTGTAAAAGAGCATGAACAAGCCTATATAGAATCTTGGAAAGTTGGTGGTTTTTTACCATCTGCTTCTATCGTTCAGACGATGATCGAAACCTCTTTTAATCAAAGTGTGGATTCTTTTGGAGAAGCACATAATATGGGAGGAGTGAAATGGAGTAAAAAGTCTGACTTTACTGCTACTATTGGACTATACGGAGACAATTCTGTTTCAAGCGAAGGTCCAGGAATAGAAGTAGGAGATAATACAGGTGGGAAATATGCTTATTTTGCCACTTTTGATTCAGGGATTGTTGGAAAAGCTGAATTTATGAAAAATCAAACCCTCTACACCAATGCCATTAATAATACGGATGGTATTAGTACACTTAGTGCGATTGCAGATGGAGGGTGGGCAACCGACCCAGAGTATAAAACAAAACTCCATAATTTTTATAATGATCTGGGTTCAAAGTTTAAATGGTTAGATGAGAAAGCTATTGCAAAATATGGATCTGCTCCAGTAAATAAAACAGCTACAACAGAAGAAACACAAACTTCCGATGACTCATCAAGCACAAGTGGTGGAAGTAAAAGTAAAAATTGTGGAGGAAAAGGAACCGATGGTAAAAGTGGAGATGCTGTTGATGGTTCAGGGACTTATCCCCCAGAAGCTACCGCATGGGGATATACCCCGTATGATCTTCCTGAAAGTCTAAAACCTTATGTGATTGATCCACAAGCATTTGGTATGGAGTATGGTGGAAGTGGAGCAAATTGGGAACACCCAGATGAAGGTTTTCTAGCCGGTCAATGTGTGAACTTGACAATTAGTTTAGGAAATTTGATATGGGGTCATAAAGGAGTGGTGATTGGAAATGGGATTGATCAAGCTGCTGCATGGGCTAAAATTTTTGGAAATCAAGTAAAAACAACTCCTAAAAAAGGTGCTATTTTCTCTTGTCAGAGTACTAAACGTAAAGATGGGACTCGGAATCCTGCAGGTCACACTGGAATTGTTTGTCATGTATTTGAAGATGGAACGATTTTTGTTTGTGAACAAAATACAATATTAAGTGGAACAATGGTCGACAAACCATTTACTTGGAGTTTAAGAAGAGTACCAATGGACGAGATTAAGGAAGATAACTATGTCTATGCTTACCCAGATGACCGCAATCCTAAATTGAGTAGCAATGATAGTGGAAAATAAAGAATTTACAACTATATTTTAAGGCTATATTAAAGAGGTCAATATGAATCCCAAAAAGAAAAAAAAGTTGATATTAACAGTGTCATTAGTTGGAACATTTTTACTAGTAATCATCATTAGTATAGCTTTTTTAAATAAAAAAGCTCATAAAAATCACACCCAAGAAGAAAATTCTTCGACAATTTCAACCAAAGAGACATCATCAAGTAGTGTTTATGAGATAACAGTTGATGAGAAGAATTATCAAGAAGCGCGTGCTACATTAGAAAGACCAAGTAGTGTGGTCTTGGAAGAAAAAAGACTTAAAGTCATAGAAGCACTTAAAATTGCAGTTCAAGCCATTAAGGATAGTCCAAATAAACTAGTTATAAAAAGTTCGCTAGACAATCACTTGAGTAGCACTGAAAATGCAATGGTTCAAACCTTTGCATCAGCTTTTAATATAAATGGTTATAGCTTTTCTGAAGAAAAAACAGAGATAATGCAATCAAATAGTACAGATGTTTTACAGTATATTTGTGTTCTGACCAAGGATGGAGAAGAAAATTCTTATTTTGTAGGTAATTATAATATCTACACAGGGCAATTACAAATCACTTCTTACCATGGAGGTAGAATTGGTGGAGTATTTGATTGATTTTATAATCACACTTAGTTTTATTCATATTTCTTATTATGAAAACTCTTTATCATAAAAGAAAACGTGACAGAGACTAATATATAATGAGTATAATAAAAAACGAAGGGAATATTCTGTTATGAACAAGCATAAAATTGTTTTACTATCCGCGATTGTTTTGCTTTCACTAACAACAGGAACTAGCTTAAGTTTTGCAGATGAAAACAAGATAGTATTACCGCCAGCGGCAGATCAGCCTGTTCAACCGAGTGATCCGGCACAACCTACCCCACCAAGCGATCCGGCGCAGCCGACCCCACCGAGTGATCCGCCACAAACGAAACATACGCCTGATCCAGAAAAGCCGACTCCGCCAAGTGATCCAGCGCAACCAACACCACCGAGCGATCCGGCACAGCCGACCCCGCCGAGTGATCCTCCAAAGAAGGAAGAGAATCCTTCTCCAAACAATCCAAAGTCTGACTCTGATAAAGTAGAAAAAAAAGTAGAAGCTCCGAGCGTTCCTAGTGTTGCTGAGAGTCCAAGCGAAGAAAGAGAAACTTCCAAAGAAATTGTAAGAGAATCAGCACCACAGACTTCCAGTACAGAAAAGAGTGCTAACTCCGATACTTCCTCGCAAGTTTCCATGTTACCTATAACGGGAGTGAAAGAAAATAAAGGATTAATCTTATTTGGAGTATTTATCGCGGTTATTTTATCCTGTATGAGATATAAGAAAAAATTTGAGGATGTAGAGAATTAATTTTCTTACTTAGAAAAAGTCTAGTTCATTGAGACTAGACTTTTTTTGCAGGGAATTACTTATTTTTATCATAAACTTCTATCAAATTTATTTTTTGTATAATTTATATTAAGAGTTGGGGAGTGATGTTGTAACGATTACAACACTTGTTTATGGATTAGTTTGGTATGAAAAAGGAGGAATAACAGATTGACTAACAACTTGAATAAAATGGGGATAAAAAGAAATGAACTAGGAAACTATGTAGCCATTGCACCTTCGCGTTTTACAAAAGACTATTATGATAGGTTTCAAATCAAACGGATACATCCTAAAATTCCTTTTCCCTTTTTATTAGATCTAACAGAAGAAGCTACCAAAAAGGTTAGTATTGATTATAAAAATGAATCAGATTTCTTACTTGTTGATAGATTTTTATCTAAATTAGAGAGAAAAATATTAATCATTATTGCTACGTTTAGAAATATTCAAAAATATCAGCTACAAAGAGAGTTAACGACTAATATTTCAGGTAAAAGACTGGATAAGGCATTAAAAAAATTGTATCATTATTTTTTAATAGATGCTTGGAGTTTTTCAAGGCAAGATAAGACTAATAAATCGGCTATTGCTTACTCTATCAATCAAAATGGCTATCAATTTATCATCTATCATCAATTAATTGAACAGAAAAAAATTTATCAGTGGGAGCAACTAAGTGATATAGATGCATATCAACCCATTCGTTTTTGGAAAATTGTGGATGCTTACCAAATGATGAAAGTTTCTGCACATTATAAAGATTTTTATCCTCAAACAATTTTTCCACCACAACCGTATATGCTAGTTCAACAGAATGAGACGCAGAAATTTTTAGATTCAGAGCATTCAAAACAATCAGGAAAAACTATTTTTTTAAAGCATTTGAAGATGAATGGAGAAATTTTATTTCAAAATCCCAGATTAGCTTATATTTTTGACTTGTATCCTATAGTGACAGAAGTAGATATTAGTAATCTTCAACTTGCACTGCAACATTGGAGCGTTTTAGGGGCAAATGATAATTATCGTTATTTACTTGTTGTTGTTGATTCATGGGAAGTCGTCACAGAGATTGATAAGCGCTATCGCATATCTGATTTTAGTCCCAATATTCTTTTCCTAGATTTAGAAAGAGTTCAATACGAGGGGCTCACAAACTCCCTTTATCAATTTGATAATGCCAGCTCCAGTTATGAAGTTCTTCCCTTTAAATTATTAGAATGAAAAGCAAACACTTATAATATAATGAGCTTAAGATATAGACTTTTTTAAGACTTATGTTATACTCTTAAAATAGAAAAATTTTATTTTTGATGAAGAGTGGGCAATTCTTCTTTCCCACTTTTGTGCAACGATCTGTAGAAATAAAAGAGGAGCCAATATGAATGAAACATGCTGAAAAAAAGTATCTAGTCATTGATAATGAAAAATTAATAGAAGAAATAGCCAAGGATTTCCCCGTAAAAGTCCAAGAATACGAAGGGAAAAAAATTGGTTTAGTTGAAATAGAAGATTTCGACCACATTCCAGAGAAGTTACAATACTTAGTGGATGATGGAATTGAAATTTTATAAAAAGACGACTTCCAATGGAAACCGTCTTTTATGTTATTCGTAAGAAAAAGTTAATGGCTCTTGAGTTTTTATATCAATGTATTTTCCTTTGTAGTACATTACATTGGCTTTTCTAAGCCAAGAAGTGATTTTATCACGAATATTGAATTCAATTCCTAACTCAGCTTCCACATATTTTATTTGTTTTTGTTGCATTTCTTTTGAAAAAAAGCGCGCCAAAATATCAGTATCAATCAAGTGTTCAGAGATAATGATAGCCGGATCTTTTAGATAATTAATGAAGTTTTGATAGGTAAGATTCTTAAGAAAATCGTCACATCTGTTGATGAAGCGCTTGGTCATCAAACCTTCCTCAAATCTGAGAAGAGGGAAGTAAAGCAAACGATAATATGTTTCAAATATTTCATCCACTTGTTTGGGGTTAAATTCTTTAGCTAAAGATTTGCTGATAGGACGCTGTCCTCCATAAACATTCAATCCAATTTCTAAGCACATATTATAAGGGCTATATCCCAATAACATACAGTCGAAAATTTCTCTATTTTGTTCTTCTTTAGATTGTTTTCGAAAAACTTTTAGTTTATCTTCTAAAGACAGTATCTTGATTTCCATTGAACTTGACTCCTTTTGTATCCTTGATAACAAAATTGATGTTAGTTAAAACTATTCTATGTTAAGTAGTTCGTCAGTGTTGACCTTGAAAATTTTAGCGAGTTTAATAAGTTTATCACCCGTTATTTTCAACTGATTGCGTTCCATATAAGAAACGGTCATCTGAGAAACTCCAAGAAGTTTAGCGAGTTCAGCCTGTGTCATTTTATTATTACGTGCCCTTAGTTCAGCTATGGTTACCATGAAAATTCACCTCTTAACTTTATAAAGCTGTAACCTATCAAAAATAAGTAGTAATTCGTTGATTTAAAATCACCATGTTTATTTTAACAATTTAATGAGTAAATCTGTTAACAAAAGAACAACATTTTTTACAAGACTATTACAATATTATTGCTTTTGTCACGATTTAGTGATACAATTTATTTGATTATTCAAACTATCAGGAGGAAATAGATGACAACTATTGGAGAAAGAATTAAAAATTTAAGAGTTGGTCAAGAGTTCACTCAGGCTAGATTAGCGGAGCTACTAAGTGTTGGAAAAACAACTGTTTCCAAATGGGAAAGTGATACAAATATTCCACAAGCTAAAGAATTAAAGACAATGAGTCATTTATTTCAAGTAACATCCGATTATATTTTAGGTCTTTCAACGGAGTTAACGGGAAATTATGTAGGAGATGATAAAGATATTTCCAAGTTAACTTATCATTTCCAACAGTTAAAATCAGAAAAATCCAAACGTGCATGCATTGATTTTATCATTCGTCAGGTAAATGAAGAACAACAATATTTTGATCAAAAATCCAAAAAAAGAAAATAAATAATACAGGAAATAAATGTGAAATGTAATGAATAACAGGTAATTGGGTTGAGTTGATTTTTTGAGTCAATTATAAAAACATTTAATAGCAACGAACTTAAATTTTGTAGCTACGGAAAAATTTTGTCTAGAATTTGATACCTAACGTTCAAATCGTTTGATAGTCTAACAATAAAGACGAATGCATTTTAAGGCATTTAGCAGCTCATTATTGAAAATAATTTACAAAAGCCTTAAGGGCTTTTTCTAGTTTAAAGATCAAAAAGATAGTATAATAAAAGCGTTATCATTATTTTTTAAGGGGATAAGCATGAGAATTGCAATTATTGGAGCCTCTTTTGCAGGGGTGTCCTGTGCTTTAGCGTTGAGAAAATGGGATAAGGATTGCGAGATTGTCTTATTTGATAAGCAAAAAGTCGTTCCTTATGTTTCCAATGGTTTGAACTGGCTATTTCGTGGGAAAATTACAGAGCTTTCTGATGCCCGATTTTTAACTTCAGAAGAACTGACAAGTCATCACATAGAGTGCCACTTAGGTGTAGCAGTGACAAGGATTGATTTTCTTAAAAAGAAGTTGGACTATACATCAGAAACTAGAATATCGCACTTATCCTATGATTACCTAGTCTTAGCAACAGGGTCGTCTCCAAAATCACAAGTCATTACAGGGATAGAGAGCAATCGAGTAGTTGTAGCAAAAGGCTATCTCGAAAGTTTATCTGCGAGAAGAGTTTTAGAAGATGCGCAGAGCATTACTATTATCGGTGGAGGTCCGATAGGGATTGAAGCTAGTGAAACCTATGTTAGATTAGGGAAAAAGGTTACTCTAGTGGAATCTGGTTCAAGTCTTGATTTTAAAAATGTTGATGCGGATATGACAACTGAACTAGTTGAAAAAATGGGAGAAGCAGGAATTGACCTTCAGTTATCCACTCGTGTTCGTCAAATTATAGACAATGGAGAGCAGAAGCCTTTAACTATTGTTAGTAAGGAATCGGAGTGGCAGTCTGATGCGGTTTTATTAGCCATTAATTTTCGACCACAAAATGACTTGTACCAAGGTGATTTGGAGTGTTTGGTAGATGGGACATTAGCTGTTGATAAATTTATGAGAACAAACCTGTCTAGTGTCTACGCTATTGGTGACACTGTTCAACTACCTTTTATGTCCGAACAAAACAAACATTATATGCCCCTTGTTAGTCATGCCTTTCGGTCGGCAGAAGTTGCTGCTAGTCATATTATGGGAAAGCCTCAACTCATTTTGCCATCTTATAAAATTATTGGACATTGTCACTTTGGTTTGTATCGAGGGCGTATCGGTTTGACCGAAGAAGAATTAATTTTTTCAGACATTTCTCCAATAATTCATTGTTACGAGAATAAAAAATTTGGACTTTTAGAAAATCATTTTATTCGGATAAAACTGCTGATTGATGATAAAACCAATCAATTTTTAGGAATGCAATGTTTGTCTGACTATAATTGTCTGGAACTTCTGAATATTATGTCCTTAGTCATGCGATCAAAGATGACCGTAGATGAAGTACTTGCTCAAGATTTTTACTATCCACTCTCTCATGTCAATACTGTTGCAGAATTGCAACGGGCTTGTCAGGAAATGTGGATAGAAAGGAGTTCTGATGCAAATTAAGGATTTGATGGAAAAAGCGGAACAAGGACAATTTCAGCTGTTGTCTTTATTGAGCCATACAGCAAAGGAACTGCAGATTAAGGACATTATGACTGAAACAGGTCTTTCAAAAACTACAATCACCAAGTATGCAGAAGCTTTAAATGATTTTTTTGAACATCAAAACTTAGAGATTTCTGTTTTGATTGAAAAAGAAAGTCTGTGCCTCATCCAATCAGATAATCGTCACTGGAAGACAATCAGTTATCATTTTTTAGAAGGTGCGGTAAAATATCAAGTTCTTGTCTATCTCTTTAAGCATCACCATTTCACCATTCAGACTCTCTCTCAAGATTTGCTTGTTAGTGAGGCAACCCTTAATCGCCACTTAGCTCAATTAAATCAGCTTTTACAAGAATATCAATTAACGATTGCAAATGGTCGCATGCGTGGGCCAGAGTTGATGATCAGAACCTTTTATTTTGAATTGTTTTGGGAAACTTGGGATAAGGAAAATTTTGAAAAACAAATTATTCTAGCAAACTATAGTACAGAGACTCATATGATTGAACGACTTTGTCGAGTTTCTCTGACGGAACATCAGCTAGAAAAATGGCTCTTATGGGTTTTTGTGACTTTACGTCGCATGGGTAGCAATCAGAAAGATTTTTCGGAGTTAGAGAAAATGATGACTCCCTATTTAGATAATATTTTCTACCAAAGGCTCTATCAGATTAGTTTACGTTATTTTGCCCAATATGCTATGGAATTCGAAGATGGAGAAGTCATGTGCTTGTTTGTCTTCTTAGCGACCCGATTTGTCCTTCCTATACATACGATGGAGTATTTGCTCGGTTTTGGTGGCCCAGTAGTTGAGCTCTTAACACGAGCCATTCAACTCATACGAGAATCAGGCTATTTTCAAGATTCGACTCATGAGCAAGTGACTTATCATCTGGGGCAGTGGTTTGGGCGTAGATATTTTTGTAGAGGCGGTCTTGTCTCAGACCTTGAATCTTATCACATAACAAAAAGCCCTTACTCTTATCTTCTTACAGAAGATTTACTTGAACTCAGTCAGGAGATAATGGGTCTGGTATCGGAAGATAGTTTGTCTCAAGACTTAAATCAAAAAATGAACTGGCGTATCTTACAGCTTTTGCTCTTCTTAGCTCAGAAAAAGCAAGACTATGTGACTATTGGTGTGGACATAGCAGATGGGCAATTAAAGAGTGATTTGGTTATTCATCTTTTACAACATTACCTTGAAAATAATCAATTTTACCAACTAAAAGGTTACAATGAAGATGAAGAATATGACTACATCATCAGCAATCAATCAAAAATAACCTATCAAGATCACACAACCTACTATCTTAACAAAGACCTTAGCATGAAAGACATTGAAGCAATTGCAGGTTTATTGAAGGGAGATTAGAGACAGAACTCTCTTTTGTGAGCTTGTAACTATAATTGATAAATAAGAAAGGGAATATAATGAGATATATTTTATTGCTACGAGGTATTAATGTCGGTGGAAAAAATAAAGTATCTATGGCAGTGTTCAAACAGCAATTAAGTGAATCTGGTTTTGAAGATGTTGCATCCTACTTAAATAGCGGAAATCTATTTTTTACTACTGATAAACCTGTAGAGGAATGTAAATATGCAGTAGAAGCTATTCTGACGACCTATGATTTTAATATGACCTATATTTTATTGGATCAAGAACATTATAAAAGGCTACTTGGAGATTTACCAAGTTGGTGGTCGGATGATTTAGCGAGAAAAGATGTCCTTTTTTTGATAGATCCTGAAGATTTTAAAAGGGTCAAAGAAAGTATTGAAGCCATGAATCTCTATAACGAGTTGGTTCATTTTTCAGAAGGAGTCGTCTTTTGGGGCAAAATAGATGAAAAAGAATTTCTGAAAACTGCTTACCATAAAAAACTAATGAAGCAAGATTATTATAAGAGAATCACTATTCGAAATGGAAAGACATTTGATAAGATAAGTTCTTTTATATATTAGCGATGTTAGTTGAATTTTAATGGCTCTATGTCAACTGTAGTGGGTGACTATAATTAAGCACGATAGGAGACGAACTTCGTCTTCTCTTTTGTGATGTTCAAAGCGATGTAGATTCGTTGTTTAAAGTTTTCAAAGTTCCGATAACCAAAGGCATTGCGTTTGATGTCTTTGATGAGTTTGTTTGTCGCCTCAAGCTTAGCGTTAGAATAGGGGAGTTCAATGGCATTAGTGACGTAGGTTTTATAACGTATAAAGGTATTTAACGTCGTTTTAAAGGTATGATTGAGATAAGGTAGTTCATCCTGTATTAAGTTAAAGAAATACTTAGCATTCTTCTCTTGCAAGTGAAAAAGCAAGAGTTGATAGAGGTCGTAGTAAGTTTTTAATTCAGGGACCAGTTTAAAGATTTTAGACAGACATTCTCTAGATGTGATGGTTTCTCTGAAAGTTCTAGAGTAGAAGGTGTTCAAAGATAGTTTTCGACTATCCTTCTGAATGAGTTTCCAATAGTATTTAAGAGCACGATATTCAAGGGACTTCTTAGGAAATTGTTTCATGATTTGGATTCTAGTTTTACTAAGAGCCCTGTTCATATGTTGGACAATATGGAAACGATCCAGAACAATTTTAGCTTTAGGGAAAAGGATTTTGATGATGGGAATATAGCTTCCAGACATGTCAACAGTCACCACTTTAACCCTATTTCTGGCTTCTTTGGAATATTTAAAGAAATAATTTCGAATGGTTGTTTGACGTCTATTATTGAGAATGGTAATGATTTTTTTAGTCTTGAAATCCTGAGCGATAAAAGCTAGCTTTCCCTTTTGGTAAGAAAATTCATCCCATGAGAGCACCTCAGGCAAGGTGTTATAAA
>JAUMZQ010000027.1 GCA_030528055.1 Streptococcus sp. | reverse complement strand
GTATACACTGTCTACTTTTGTTTGTCAAGAATTTATATGATTTTCATGTTGATGGTTTTTATGAAATAAAATTGCTATAAATAGAAAAAGTTATTTATGTTAGTCCTAGAAAAATACAACATTATTCTGAAAAGAATTAACATAAATGACCTATATACCATATTGTCACAATAAGCTTTTTACCAGAGGTGAAACCTTTTATTAAATTCTACTTCGAACAAGATTGGAGTTTAAATATCATAAAGAGAACTTATCCCAATGAAATTTCAAATTCTATACGAATACTCTATCGTCTTGTTAAACATAAAATATTTACAAAAGATTCTTTAGACGTAAAGCAAATGGATATTCCGAGAAACAAGAAAAGCAATGTTTTCATAGGTATATTAGGAAATAACATCTATAGTATCTAATTTTTGAAAATGAGTTTGGATATCTTGAAGAAGATATTATTGTAAACAATCACAAAATCTCAGTTATTACGCCAGTTAAAAAATAATCCAAGGCTACTATTACTCTAAAATAATAAGTATTCGAATGATTTATTACGCAGACATAGCTTACTAAAACAACTGATTTTTAGTCAAAAATTTTCACCAGCTGTAGCTAATAGAAGAAATAAAATAACAAGAAAATCTCTCAATTATTAAATATTGAATCAAACTTTTCTGAACTACTGTAAATTGTCAAACCTAATTTGATAAATTAGGATAACAGTAGTATAATGTTGATGGTTATATAAAATAGTTATAATAATAAAGGAGTGACATATGACTAGTAAAGTTATCGCGATTTCGGATACTCCAACATCCGAAGATAAGTTGGGAATAGAGGTTTACACTAAAGGTTTAGCAGAATTTATATTAAACTGTGAAACTCCTTTAACAATTGCTATTCAAGGAGATTGGGGCTCAGGTAAATCCAGTATAATGAGTCAAGCAGGAAAATATATTAAAGATACAAATGTCAAAATATTAAATTTTAACACTTGGCAATATTCGCAATTTAATATGGATCAGTTCCTTGCAGTATCTTTAATAACAGATTTATTAACTGAGTTAAATGTAATTGCTAATAAAAATTCAAAATTAAAAAATATTTTTAAAAATTCAAAGAATGCTATTACTGGTATTTTAGAATGTGCAGATTTATCTAGTTTTTTCCTTGATACAGATAAATTGGTCGCTCTAATTAACAGAAATAAAAATATTGCAGAATTAAAATCAATTTTTGAAAATGCTATCCAAGAAAGTCTTGAGAAGACAGAGACTGATCGAGTGGTGATATTTATAGATGATTTAGATAGGCTAGCTCCTAAAAAAGCTGTGGAATTAATGGAAATTCTAAAGTTATTTTTAGACTGTGTCGGATGTGTTTTTGTCCTTGCAATTGATTATGATGTTGTTGTTTCCGGAGTTAGGGAAAAATATGCCAATGTAGGAGAAGGCAAAGAAAAAGTTTTTTTTGACAAACTGATACAAGTTCCTTTTAGTGTACCAGTTGAGAAATACACAACTGCAGGCTATATTGAGCATTTACTTTTGAAAATTTCAAATAAAGAGTCTGATAATTCAGAAAACACTAAAAACACTAAAGAAATTGAAGAATTGGTTTTAAGTACAATTGGGAAAAATCCAAGAACAATAAATAGGCTAATTAATGTGTATAGTCTCAATAACATAATATTTAGATTGAAGAATGAAAAATCTGAATCGGATAACAGTAACTTTAATTTACCACTATTTATTTTATCTTGTTGGCAATTATCTTTTGAAAAGGAATACTTCCGTGAGACTAGTTCTCAAAATAAATTAAGGAAATTTTTAAATAATGTAAAAGAATCAAAATGGGAGTCTTCAGAGGATGATTCTGAGACATTTGAAAATTTTGTGGCAGTTTTAAGGGGATATCTCTCTAGGGAAGATTCTTTAACCGAGGAATTGATAGCTGCTTATGAATTTACAAAAATTACATCAGTAAATACGCAAACGGAGAATAGTCAGAGAGAACTAGGTATTAGTCAGGAAAAATTTTGGGAAGATTTTGTAGGTAGAAATGAAGTTATTGAGTTAGAAGCACTTAAAGATTATACATTAGGAAAAATTGGTCAAAGAAATTTTATTTATTTTAATGGAAAAAATTCTTCGAAAATATTTGAACTATACCTAAATAAATCATCATTAAGAGTTTTATGTGGAACTTATCATAAAAAATCTGGCAGTAAAAAATTTGAAAAACAAATTCAAGGTAATCGGGAAAAGATTAAGGAAGAACTTAATAAAAAATATAAAGATTCTGAAAGTAAATATGTTGATAATACCAATTATACTGGATATATTTTAAAATCAACAGATTATGGTTTAGATATATCGACTCCCGAAGAAATTACAAATTGGTTTGTTGAAGCGATAGATAACTTACACTCCGTTATGCAAGAATACTTTAAAAAATAAAGTATTTAATTTCTAAAATTTTAAAACATTCACTTTTCATCTCTACAAAAATCAAAGAACCTCTGAACTTTGATTTCCATTCTTTATCATGATATAATGTGAAAGATGGTTAATTGATAAGGTTGATTCCTCATCAATTCAAAAACTAAATTTTAAACATGATACTAATCAAGTATCAATAGAAGAGAAAAACTATTATGATGAATATGCAAGACTTACTCCACGATTTTTTAAGTCTTGTAATCGTTAGAAACTTTGATTTAAAAAGGTTTTAGATTCTCACAATCTTATAAAATACACTAAAAATTTTAAAAGTGGTCACTTTTTGGTCACTAACTTACTGGCATTTTGAAATACAAAATACTATGTTTTTCACACAATTGAAATTACGATTTTCATTATTTCAAGCAGGATAATGTACTTGCTTTTTTTCTACTCAGTATCTTCCATTAACTCATATTACAAATTAAATTTATGTTATCATTATACCAAATCGGACAATGACTATCTATTTGTACAATGATATTTTAGATATGCTTTTCGTAAGTGCCTTTATTAACCAAAATAGTATAGTCATCCAAAAAAAGAATAATACTGTTTTTGGATGACTATACTATTTTCTTCAAGATGTCTATGCTGGGGGCAGGACAATATCGTAAGGTAAAAATCTCAAAAAATAGGAATCCTTTTATGCCAATACAATCTTTCTGCCCAAGACTATATAAACTACCTGATTTATACCTATTATCAAACTGCTAACTCAAAGGATGAGATTATTAAACAATTAGCAAAAATTCTTGATAATCTTAATTATTTGCATCCTTTTCGAGAAGGGAATGGACGAACTCAACGAGAAGTTATTCGTTCCTTAGCATTGTCAAAACGATATTCTGCATAAATACGAGCGGAACAAGATGATGAAGTTTATAACCTTTATATGGATGAAACAGTCTATGGAGACTTAGGAAAGTTAGAAGAACTACTTGGTAAAATACTGGAAAAATTGTAAATTAGTCTACAAAAATACTTCTATATTTTTAAAATATCCTAAATATCACAGAAAATTATAACTTACTTAAAGCTTAAATCATAATAGATAGACAAAAAGCTAATGAAATCTAACGTTTCAGAAGCTTTTTTCGGCTCTTTGTCAACTGTAGTGGGTGACCTATAACTAAGCACGAGAGGAGACGAACTTCGTCTTCTCTTTTGTGATATTCAAAGCGATATAGATACGCTGTTTAAAGTTTTCAAAGTTCCGATAGCCAAAAGCATTGCGCTTGATGTCTTTGATCAGTTTGTTTGTTGCTTCTAGTTTAGCGTTAGAATAAGGCAATTCAATGGCATTAGTGATATAGGTTTTATAGCGAATAAAGGTATGTAAAGCCGTTTTAAAGGTATGATTGAGAACAGGTAGAGCATCCTTTATTAATCCAAAGAAATGTTCGGTATTCTTCTCTTGCAAGTGAAAAAGTAAGAGTTGGTAGAGGTCGTAATAAGCTTTTAATTCAGGAACCAGATTGAAAATCCTATTCAGACATTCTCTAGGTGTGATGGTTTCTCTGAAAGTCCTAGAATAAAAAGCATTTAGAGACAGTTTCCTGCTATCTTTTTGAATGAGTTTCCAATAGTATTTAAGAGCACGATATTCAAGGGAGTTCTTAGGAAATTGTT
>JAUMZQ010000026.1 GCA_030528055.1 Streptococcus sp. | reverse complement strand
GATTCTACTTCACTTGTTGATGCTGATTCAGACGCACTTGTTGACGCACTTGTTGAAGCAGTATCGGTAACTGTAATAGACACTTTTACTAGGTCAGTTGATCCATCTTTATAAGTGACTTTTACATAATATGTATATGTACCAGCTGACAATGAAGTAGTATCAACCGAAATCTCATTTCCATCAGCATCTGCCCATGTATATGATGAAATTTCATCATATGAGTCATTTGTTATATTATTTCTATCAGAACTCGAAAGTGTAGTTGTTACAGTAGGCGTTGAAATAGCAGTTTCAGCTGTTAATGACGTTGGAGAACTTACGTCCCATGTGTAACTTTTATCAACTGTTTCATAAACATCTGCGTAAGTTGATACAAATATTTGGAAGTAAGCTATAGTTTCGTTACCATCTGAGTCATAAACTCTGAGAGTTCTAGCGTATGAATTACCTGATACAAGACTTGAAGAGACAGTTCCACTTAATGTTACTACATATGGACTATCAGTTGTGGCTGTTAATTGAGCATCTCCACCATTCGAAGTCGTTCCTGTCCCCGTCAATCCAGCAATATTTGTAATTTTACCAGTTGTACTTGGTGATGAGAAGTAAGCTCTAGCTATTGTTCCTGAATCATCTGTTATAGAGAATGTAAATGTATAAGATTCACCAGGAGTAACAAGATAACGTTGATAATAATAAGAAACTCCATTCTTTACATATGTAACTACAGCGTCTCCATCTTTGAATTTTATTACCGGATATGATGAATCTACTGTCGTTGTTGTATCAGTACTTGTTGTTGTACTTGCTTGAGCAGTCGCTCTAAATGAACTTGTGCTTGTTTGAGTTGACTCTGATGATTGTGTTACATAGAAGGTAACTATTTGACCTTTTCCTTCAGTCAAAGTTACGGTTTGTGTTGATGATTGTCCTTCAGCTAATGTATAACCTGAAACACTACCTGCTGTAATTGTAAATGTTTCTGTTGCTTTTTCTGACGAACTTAATGTAGTTGTTGACTGGATACTAATTGTTTGTTCACTTGAAACACGTTTTCCTGTTGAAGCATCTACGTAGACTACTTTATATAAATAGAATGCATTACGTGTACTTGAAGAACTATCTACAGTTGTTTCTTCTGTTGTTGAAGACGTTGAATCTGTTGTACTTGATACTGCTGTTGCTGCTGCTGCTAAGTCTGTTGTAGACGTGATTTGAGTTGTTGCAGCCGTTGTCACAGATGTTGTTGTATCTTCTGTTGTTGTCGTAACAGTTGTTGTATCTGTTGATACTTCTGTTGTCGTATCTGTACTTGTTGTCGTATCTGTACTTGTTGTAGATGATGCGCTTGAATCTGATGTTGAAGACGCTGACGTTGAAGCACTTGTGCTTTTTGATACTGATGTTGAAGTACTTATGCTTTCTGAAGCAGATGTTGACGACGATGTACTTTCTGAATCTGATGTTGACGCTGATGTTGATGCTGATTCAGATGTAGATGTAGAGATAGATGTTGAAGTTGAGCTTGAGTCTGATAATGATTCTGATGTTGATACCGAGACTGAGCTATCTGTTGATTCAGTTGTCGAAACTGTACCTAATAACAAACTATCTTGAGTTGCTAATTGATCTGTTCCTGCTTCTGATGCTAAAGCAGTTGTATCTGTTGTTTCTTCTGCAAAGGCAGTATTTGCTACACTCCCTGCCCCGACTAGTGCTCCTGCTACAATAGCACCTTTAAGGACAATTGATTTGTCAGAAGATGATTCTGATGTAATCACTAAACTATCTTTTGAACCACGAATAAGACGTAGCAAGTTAAAGTTTGATGTTGCTGCTCTTAACCAGTGTTTCCCCGATTTAACCATTTTAAATCTAGTTACGCGATCAGTTTCCTGATATTTATTGTTCGATTGTTTGAAAAACATCTATTTCCTCCATTTTTTAAAAAACTCAAGCACAAAAAAACAATCTTTTTAAAACATTAAAAATCACACATACATTTAGAGCATATGTTATTAGAATTACAAACATTACATTTTTATGCATTATTCATTTTATCTCTTATATATGAAATTGTCAAATGATTTCGTTTTATATTTTCTTAAAACGTTGTTAAATTGGGCTTTTATTTTTTTGTTTTTAAAAAGATAATATATTAACTATATTATCTTTTGTTTTTTATTATATTAATTTATTTTTATTATTTATATATATATGTGTTTTTTTTTTATAAAATTTAATTATTTTGTTTTGTAAAGTTTTTTGCACTATTTATTTTTATTTTTTTATAATAATTTTAAAAATTGTTATATTCTTTTTTAATTATTTAAATATTTTTTATATATTATAAAAAAATTTTTTTAAGATTAAATATTATACTAAAAAACTTTTTTCTGTTACATTTTTTAAACAAAGTTGTAATTTTTCACGATTTCTTAATTTGATTAATTTTTCTTTTATTTACAAAATATTTTTTTTTAGTACTACATTAGTGACGAATAAGTACGTTGTTAATCTTTTTCAGAAAGTCTGTGTATTTTGAAAACAGATAGAGATGACATATGAAATTCTACCGTTATATTTTTGTGAATAGTAATAAAGTGCACACAATGTGAAGCTAGATGGAACCGCGCCTTTTGCGCTCCAGCAATTTTACTTGTGTGCTTTTTTGGAGGAAAAATGTTAGATATAAAAAAATTCGCACTCAATTTGAAACTATTGCTGATGAATTAAAAAACCGTGGTATAAATCAAGATATACTTCAGCAATTAAAAGAACTAGATTGCAAACGTCGTGATCTTTTGGTTACCTCTGGAGAAGCTAAAACTGAACGTAACATCGTTTCTGCTGCAATCGCCCAAACAAAGCGTGATAACGAGAATGCAGATGACCAAATATCTGCCATGCAAAAGTTATCAGAAGATATTAAAACAATAGATGCTAAATTATCTCAAATTGATCAAGAAATCCATGATATTATCACTGTCTTGCCAAATATACCATCTGATGATGTACCAGTAGGTGCTGATGAAGATGATAATGTTGAGCAACTTCTTTGGGGTACATCACGTGAATTCGACTTTGAAGTAAAAGCTCACTGGGACTTAGGTGAATCTCTAGACATACTTGATTGGAAACGTGGAGCAAAAGTAACAGGTGATCGCTTTCTATTTTACAAAGGATTAGGTGCACGATTGGAACGTGCTGTCTATAGCTTTATGTTGGATGAACATGGTAAGTAAGGCTATATCGAAGTTATCTCTCCTTATATGCTTAACCATGATTCGATGTTTGGTACTGGACAATACCCTAAGTTCAAAGAAGACACTTTCGAATTGGCTGATACTGACTTTATTTTAATTCCAACTGCAGAAGTTCCTTTAACAAACTACTACCGAAATGAAATTATTGATGGCAAATACCTACCAATCTGATTTACAGCAATGAGTCCTTCTTTCCGTTCTGAAGCAGGTTCGGCAGATAGTGATAAACGTGGCTTAATTCGTCTTCACCAATTCCATAAGATAGAGATGGTAAAATTTGCTAAACCTGAGCAATCTTATGAGGAACTTGAGAAAATGACAGCTAACGCTAAAAACTAAATCTTCCTTATCGTGTCATCACTCTCTGTACAGGTGATATGGGATTATCAGATACTAAAACCTATGATCTAGAGGTTTGGATCCCAGCTCAAAATGCTTACCGTAAAATTGCAAGCTGTTCAAACAAAGAAGATTTCCAAGCTCGTCGTGCCCAAATCAGATACCGTGATGAAGTTGACGGAAATGTTAAATTTCTACATACCTTAAATGGTCCAGGTCTTGCTGTAGGTCGTACGGTTGCAGCAATTCTTGAAAATTACAAAAACGAAGTCGGATCTGTTACTATCCCTGAAGTAATCCGTCCTTATATGGGAGACATTGAAGTTATCTCCCCTAAATAAACTTTCTTCATTTTAAAACTCAAGCAAAAAATTAAAAAACTTCATCCTACTGTTAAAGATAGGATGAAGTTTTTATGTTTAACTAAGATAATATTATTTGTTTTCCCCATTTAGAAAATTCAGCAACCGCTGTAAAAAGAGCATCTGTTGAAGAATTAAGAACGGTCTCACATGAATCTTGAATAACCCCAACAATAAAACCAACTCCGACAACTTGCATAGCCAAATCATTAGTGATTCCAAATAAACTACATGCAACTGGTACTAAAAGTAATGAACCTCCAGCTACTCCTGATGCTCCACAGGCTGAAATTGCAGAAACTACACTTAGTAATAGAGCTGTTGGAAAATCAACATGGATACCTAGGGTATTTACTGTTGATAATTTCAACACATTAATCGTAATTGCAGCTCCTACCATATTAATGGTAGCCCCTAGTGGAATTGAAGCAGCATATGTCTCTTTATTCAAACCTAGATTTTCACACAAGTCCATATTAACTGGAATATTTGCTGCAGAGGCAAATTTCAAGTTCAAGTTAGCCATTTAGTAAAAATTCTCTAGGAGATTTATAATCCAATACTCTCTTTGGATAATTGTTTATCTAATTTTCAACAAATGCAACTTGTTTCCGAGTTATATTTTTGTTTCCCTTAGGTAACCATCGTCTGATTAGTCTGTTATGATTTTCATT
>JAUMZQ010000009.1 GCA_030528055.1 Streptococcus sp. | reverse complement strand
CATCCTGACCATTGGCACTAGACCAAGTGGGGACATAGACACGTTTCAAGCCTTGTGGGGCAACAATATTAGAAATTACAACATCAAACTCACCTGTTTTTTTATTATTATTTTGAATACTAACATTTGCTTTTACTCTATCATTAGAAACTAGAGTTTGCTTACTTGTCAAAAACTGAAGTTGATCAGCGCTATTCAAATAATAAACATGAACATGATACTCTCCAATTGAGTTTTTGTGATTACTCGCTTTAATATGCTGGCGATAGGTTCCATCAGATTGAGCCTCCGCAATATACCATTGAATATCATCTTGACCATTAACATTAGACCAAGTAGGAACATAAACACGTTTCAAACCTTGAGGAGCAACAATATCAGAGATAACAACATCAAACTCACCAACAGTATTAGTACTATGAATAATCTTTACAGTCCCTTTTACAGCTAGGTCAGTTGATGAAACTGTAAAACGTCCTGTATAGTCTACACTTTGGTCAAAGACATGTTTTCCAGTTAATAATTGAGCTTGTGAGGTAAACTGCCACGCTCCAGCTCCACTATTGTATTTCAATGATTTAGCACTATTTAAGCTTAATTGCGCTGTTGGATATTGCGCTACCCAAAAGTTAGCATAGCCAAATTGTGCTGTATTTACAGGTCCCTTGCCACTTAAATTATTCCGATCCAACCAACTAGCACTAGTGTAGTACATCAAGTTAGCATATCCTTGCTTACGCATCTCGTCTGCCCAGGCTTGTGTGGTTTGATTGATTCCATTTTGCATCTTGGGATCTTCCATATCATTAACCATTACAGTCGCTTTAGAAAGTCCTAATCTATTGGCAACAGAAACATAATGACGTGCCTCCGCACGAGCTGTTTCTTCTGAAGTATAGCGAGAAAAAGCGTAGGTTGAAACTTTTAAACCAGCTGCTTGTGCATTTCTGATTTGTGATTCAGCATAAGGATTTGTATAAGTCGTTCCTTCAGTTAGTTTAACTACAACTCCACTAATCCCTTTACTCGAGAGAGTACGATAATCTTCTACGCTAATATTTCCATTGTGGCTACTAACATCTACAAAGGATGAACCTCTAATTTCTGTCTGTGCACTACTTTGAACAGATTTTTCAACAGATGAGATGGCATGAGTATCCGTTTGATTTTTAAATGCTGTATTTCCTTGCTCTACTGTTGATGTTTCAACTTTGGGAACTATTTTTTCGACAGCTGTTTGAGGCGCAGTTGCTGTTTCAGTTTTATCGTTTGAAGGAGTGAGTGACTCTTCTGTTTTTGATAAAGAATTTTCTGCATTATTTTCTGAAACTACAGGCTTTTGTTCTGTAGCTACTGTAACGTCCTCATTTAAAGAAGAGACTGATTTAGCAGATTCAATCGCTCCACTTGTTTGATCTGTTTTGTTTTCTTCTGCTACTTCATTTTCTGATGTTGATGCCACTACTGTTTCCTTTGTCGCAGCAGAAACGGTTGCATTATTTGTCTGGTTCTTATTTGCATTGCTCACATCCAAAGTACCATTATCAGAACTTACATTATCTTCTGCATAGGCAACACTTGCTGTAGCTGCTAATAGGATAGCCGTACTAGCTAAATAAATTAATTTCCTTTTTTTCAATTTTCCTCTCCAATTTTTAAAAAACTTGTCATCCATCAGAGACAAGTTTTATAGCAATCTATTATTACTTTTTTATTTTACAAAATCTAGTAAAGCTAAGAAACTCTCTGCTTCAAGTGAAGCACCTCCAACGAGAGCTCCATCCACATCTGGGCAAGCCATATAAGAAGCAACATTTTCAGGTTTCACTGAACCACCGTATTGCACACGAACTTTATCAGCAACTGCTTGTCCAAAGTCATTAGCAACAACATCGCGGACAGCCTTACACATTTTTTGTGCATCATCTTGAGTCGCTGATTTACCAGTACCAATAGCCCAGATTGGCTCATAAGCTATAACAAGTGAAGACACTTGTTCTGCTGATAAATCTTTCAAAGCAGCTGATACTTGCGCACCAACAAATTCTTCAGCTTTACCTGCTTCGTAAGTTTCAAGAGATTCTCCACAACAAATAATTGGTACAAGACCATTGCGGAAAATCGCATGAGCTTTTTTATTTATATCTTCATCTGTTTCATGGAAATAGTCACGACGTTCTGAATGACCAATAACGATATAATCCACTCCAATTTCAGCAAGAACTTTTGGACTATTTTCTCCAGTAAATGCACCTGCATCTTCAAAATAAGTATTTTGCGCTGCAATTTTTAAATTTGAGCTCTTTGATGCTGCCAAAACTGTTGTCAAATCAAGTGCTGGTGCAGCAATTCCAGCTTCTACAAGGTCAGATGAAGGAAGTTTAGCAGCTACAGCTTCCACAAAAGCTTTTGCTTCCTCTGGATTTTTATTCAATTTCCAGTTACCAGCGATAAATGGTTTGCGTGACATTTCACATACCTCTTCTATTCTTTAAATTTATTCATTACATATCATTGTAACATAGATTAGTTATTTTATAAAGGCTGTTAATAAAATTTCATCAAATTGAAACATCTTTATTTTTATATTCTCTTCCAGCTGTTAATTTTGGAAAAAGAAAAAGTTCCACTAAACATGGAACTTTTTTGTCTGACCTATATTGTTAATCTGGGAACTAATATCGAATTAAGCTTCGATTTCTGTAACCATACCTGAACCAACAGTACGTCCACCTTCACGGATAGAGAAAGTAGTACCTTGTTCTACGGCGATTGGGTGAATCAATTCAACTTCAATCGTTACGTTATCTCCAGGCATAACCATTTCAGTACCAGCTGGAAGTTCGATAGAACCTGTAACGTCAGTTGTACGGAAATAGAATTGTGGGCGGTAGTTGTTGAAGAATGGAGTATGACGTCCACCTTCTTCTTTGCTAAGGATGTAAACTTCACCTTTGAATTTAGTGTGTGGGTTGATTGAACCTGGTTTTGCAATAACTTGTCCACGTTCAATTTCGTCACGTTGAATACCACGAAGAAGCACACCTACGTTATCTCCAGCAAGTCCTTCATCAAGTTGTTTACGGAACATTTCAACACCAGTAACAACTGCTTTTTGAATTTCTTCTTTGATACCAACGATTTCGATTTCGTCATTCACTTTAACGATACCACGGTCGATACGACCTGAAGCTACTGTACCACGACCAGTGATTGAGAATACATCTTCGACTGGAAGAAGAAGAGGTTTTTCAGTATCACGTTCTGGTTCTGGAATGTACTCATCAACAGTATCCATCAATTCCATAACGATATCTTCGTATTTAGAATCACCTTCAAGAGCTTTAAGAGCTGAACCTTGGATAACTGGAAGATCATCACCTGGGAAATCGTATTCTGAAAGAAGGTCACGGATTTCCATTTCAACTAATTCAAGCAATTCTTCATCATCAACCAAGTCAACTTTGTTCATGAAAACAATAAGATGTTTAACACCAACTTGGCGTGAAAGAAGGATGTGCTCACGAGTTTGTGGCATTGGTCCATCAGTTGAAGCTACTACAAGAATCGCTCCATCCATTTGGGCAGCACCTGTGATCATGTTTTTAACATAGTCCGCGTGTCCTGGTGCGTCAATATGTGCATAGTGACGTTTAGCAGTTTCATATTCAACGTGCGCAGTGTTGATTGTGATTCCGCGTTCGCGTTCTTCAGGAGCAGCATCGATTGAAGCGTAGTCTTTAGGTTGGTTAACTGAACTTGGAAGACGACGTGCAAGTACTGTTGTAATTGCTGCAGTCAATGTAGTTTTACCATGGTCAACGTGTCCAATTGTACCAATGTTAACGTGTGGTTTACTACGATCGTATTTTTCTTTTGCCATTTGAGTAAAAGCCTCCAATAAAATATATTTTATAGATAGACAGTAGGCAATACAGTCTAACTTTCTTTACCATTTTATCAAATTTTCTTCAAATTGCAAGTGTTTTACCCCTTTTTTATCAATTTATTCTTTGTCTAATTTATAGTATGGCTGATTTGGAATTGAAGCCCCAATACTAGAAGCATAAATCCATGACTTACCATCTAGTTGTGCAAAATTTTCAGCCTTTCCAGTTAGGATAAGACCAGAAAATTTAGCTTCTTTAAGAGTCGGCATTTCTTTAAGATATTGTTCCAAGTCATTTTTAGCACTATCACCAGAAGATGAATACTTAAAATAATCAGATAAGTTCATAGTTTTTAATTCACTGATGATTGAATTGTATTCTGTACCTTTTGTCTCACTATTTAATGTTAAACCAAACAAACGATTAGCATCATACTCATTAACATCATACTCAGTATGAGTGCCAAACCAGTACCAGTTAATTTTTAAATTATCTGGTATCATAGCACTTATGTCATCATAACTATAGGACTTATCAAAAGTTATTGCAACTTCTACCAATTGATTTTCCATATGATGTATAAGTGGGAGTTCTTGATGGATAGGTTCTCCATTTCTCATTTTTTCACTTATATGGACATTTTCAAACTGAGCAACTTTGTAACCAGAAGATACATGGTACAATCCCATACTTCCATCAGAGAGAGGCCAGTTTTCTTGTTCTATATGATTTCTTAAAGAAATATCGCGATACCAATACGTAGATTCCAAATTTTGATATGGAATTTTAACACCATCTAAATCTTTTTGTTCAGTTACGGTATATAAACCCTGAAGCTGACTGGTTTTCGTTACTTTAGTCTCTCCTACTATAAGATTTGGTTGATTAATAAAATTTTTAACACGATAATAATTCTCTATTTTTAAAAAATTCTCCTTTGTAAAATGCCGTAACGTCATGTAGCTTGATAAACCTACTATTATACAGAATATTATAACCATAAATGATACTGTAATTATTTTTTTCGTTAATTGTCTTTTATTTTTTTTTGCTACGATTTCAAATGTCTCCATTAGAATACCCCTTTTTCTTTAATAGTTGTTTTAATTTTTTTCTACTTCTCATCAGCTGAACTTTGATTTTGCTTTGAGAGTAATGAAGAATCTCCGACATTTCATTAATTGAAAAACCTTGAAAATAATAGAGTTCTAAAAGAACCTGTTCCTTTGGAGGAAGTTCTTCCACTGCTTCAATAAGTAGCGAATAACTTTTGTTTTCAACAGCTAACAAATCTCCTGACTTAAAAAAGTCTCGTTTTAAAATTTCCATATAGTGTCGATCACGCCTATATTTGTCTATGTATTTTCGGATTGAAACACGGTACATCCATGCTTTCATTTTTTCTGCTGGGATGATTGCTTCTGTTTCTAACATTTTTACAAAGACATCTTGAACGACATCTTCTGCTTGCTCCTTTGGCACATTAGATTGTTGAAGATAATAAACAATTTCCTTAGCAAAGGCAATCAAGATTTTTTCATAATCATCTAAATTAATAAACTCATCCCCTTTCTCACCAATATAACGAATCAGAAGTAGCTTCGGTTACAAAAATAGAAAAAAATCGGAAAAAATCCGACTTTTTCTTGATTAACCTGAATTTCTCAAACCTGTAGCAATACCATTGATTGTAATATGAATCAACTTCTCCTGATCTAGAGAAAGTTCTCCACGGCGTTGTCGTTTTATTAACTCTAATTGAATATAATTCAAAACATTAAAGTACGGCATGCGATAATCTAAACTATCTTTCAAATAAGGGTTCTCAGCTAAAAGTTCATCATTTCCCTCAATTGCTAAAATAATATTTTTGGTTAGTTGCCATTCGTCTAATATAATGTTGAAGATGTTCTGCACTTCTTCTTCCTCACATAATTGAGCGTATTCAAAGGCAATATTCATATTTGATTTTGACAATACCATATCTACGTTAGACAAAAGTGATCTAAAGAACGGCCAATGATTATACATGTGGTGAAGAAATTGTAGATTTTTTTCTGGATCTTCATCAATAAATTCTTTAAAACTAGAACCCACTCCATACCAACCTGGGAACATCACACGACTTTGTGACCATGAAAATACCCACGGAATAGCACGCAGTCCTCCTATCTCTGTAATAGTCTTACGCGCTGCTGGTCGTGAACCAATATTGAAACTAGAAATGGCTTTAATCGGACTAGATTCAAAGAAATAATCATAGAAATGATCATTACCAAAAACTAAATCACGATAAATCTGATAGCTTCTATCTACTACTTGATTCATAATGCGTTCGTATTCATTTGAGGTATGCGTATCGCTTTTTTTGCTAGCAATCATACGGTTAATTGCTGCTGATACTAACATCTCTAGGTTATAGTAGGCTGCATCTTTGTTACCATATTTATTTCCGATTACTTCTCCTTGTTCCGTTAAACGAATCCGATCGTTAATACTACCGAGCGGTTGAGAAGTAATTGCTTCATAAGTTGGGCCACCGCCTCGGCCGACTGTTCCACCTCGACCATGGAAGAAGGTAATTTTCACACCAAATCGATCGCCTATAACAGTCAGTTGTTGCTGCGCCTTATAAAGTGTCCAACAAGAAGATAGATAACCGCCATCTTTGTTACTGTCTGAGTAACCCAACATAATTTCTTGGTAATTATTTTTAGAGGCAATCCACTTTTGAACAACTGGAATGGAAAGGTATTTTTCCATTGTATCACAAGAATTATCTAAATCCTCAATGGTTTCAAAAAGTGGTACAATCTGAACTCGAGCTTGATTTTCATCAATTAACCCAACTTCTTTTAGCAAAATGGCTAATTCTAATAAATCGGAGACGCTAGTTGAATGAGAAATAATATTTTGCTTAATCACTTCCTCACCAAGGACATCTTTCAATTCACGTGCTGTTTTAAAGATAGCTAGTTCTTTTTCAAGTAATTCTGATTTTGATGTATGAGTTGCCGAAAGAATCCTAGGATCTTCAAGTAACTGTTTTAGTAAAACTTCACATTTTTCATCTTCTGACAAACTACTATAGTCTTCTACAATCTCTGCTGAAGCCAATAATTCAGCAACACACAATTCATGAACACTAGAGTCTTGACGCATATCAATACTGGCCAAAAAGAAACCAAAGACATCTACTGCTTGTAGTAGTTCTGCTAAATCTCCTTCTACCAAGTCTTGACCATTGTGCTCAATCAAAGAATCTCGAATAATCAATAAATCTTCTTTGAATTCTTGGACTGTATTGTAAGAAGGAGACTCCTCCTTTTTCAAATCTTGTAAGGTCTCATTGATGCGTGATTGTACATAATTGGGAATGATTTCTCTACCTTTATTGGTGACAGAAACACTAGTATTTCCTTCAATATCTTGTTTTAGTTTATCCATTTTCTTATGAACAAGACTTGCAAGATCTCCTTCTTTTAAATAAAGTAACGTTTGTACCAATTTTGATTGAATATAATGGAAAGCACGGCGATAAGGCTCGTTTTCACGATAGATAGATTTATCATTTGATAAAGACGCCAATTCTGCTACTTCTTGACTGGTTTCTGTCAAGTTTGTTGATAAAGAAAAAGTTCGATAAAGGGTGTAGATTTTATCAATATAGTAGTTTAGAATAACTTCACTTTGTGCTGTTGCTGATAATTTTAAGGTTTCCGCAGTTACAAATGGATTTCCGTCTCTATCTCCTCCAATCCACATTCCCATAGTGATTGGTTTTGGATTTTTAAGCGTTAATCCTTTTTCTTCGGCTAGGTGATTGTATTCAACCATGAAGTTTGTGATAGCTTGTAAGAAGGAACTATTATAATATTCCATTACATTGGTAATTTCATTCGTAACTTTTAATTTCTTTTCACGAATCATATCTGTTTGCATCATCAACTCAATGTAGCGTCGAAGATTATCTGACCATTTTTTCTCATTAATCAAGCCAGCTTTTACATCTCGGCGTTGTCTTAGGAGATTGTGAATATGATTTGTCAAATCTAGAATTGTTTTGCGTTGAACTTGAGTGGGATGGGCCGTTAAAACAGGAACTACATTCAAGTGTTCCAAAATTTCTGTTGCATTTTCATGAGGAGCTACCAAATCAATCGTGGTAGACAATTTTCCTAGATAATCTTGACCAATATTATTTTGATGATTGATTTCATAGGCTAAGTCAACATCTTCTGAGATATTAATCAAAAGAGGTAAGATAGAAAAATATCTTGAAATATAAACCATTTCATCCGTAGATAGTTCTTCCACCGTTGCTTTCAAATCTTGATAATTAGATTCTACTGCCAACTCTTTCATTTTAGAAATTTTCTCAAAAGTTTCCTCGCTTAATATGTTACGGGTAACATCTGCTAACAAGTCTGTTAGAATGGAGACCTCTTCGTTAATTACTTTTTTATTGCTATAACCTTCTAGTTTGTTAAACGACATCATCTACACCTTTCAATTTGTAAAAAACTATTGTCTACTTTGCAATTTCCTAATAATCTTCAGCTTTTAATTGCTCATAAAGAGCGTCTCTTTTTTCATTTGCATCAATGTTTAACACAAAGGCAATGGCCACCGATAAGACTAGTAGACTATTTCCCCCTTGAGACAAAAAAGGAAATGTTACACCGGTCGATGGAATGAGACCTGAAATACCACCAATGTTTACAAAAGTTTGCATTAAAATCATTCCACCAATTCCCAAAGCCATCATCGAATTAAAAGGATTTTTCGCTCGGATTCCCACTAAAATAATTCTCAATATCAGAAAGAATAGCAAGGCTAAGATGAGACTGGCACCTATAAAACCTAATTCTTCAATAACGATAGAAAAAACAAAATCTGTATGTGCTTCTGGAAGATAGCCCTTTTTCTCAATGGAATTTCCTAGCCCCAAACCGAACCAACCACCGTTACTCATTGCATAATAAGAATTGGCTAGCTGATGTCCTGAACCTGATAAATCTTTAAAGGGATTGTAAAATGCACTAAAGCGTTTGGCAACATAACCAAACACTGGGAGTTTGGCAAGTCGCTCGACTCCGATAACCCAAATACTCGCGAGAACGAATGCTGAAATTGCCGTAATCGCTGCGAGCATCGTACCAAACCAACGATAAGCTATACCACTTACTGCGACCATGACAACGACTACTAATAGAAGAATCGTCGCATTTCCTAAGTCTGGCATGATAATTACAATTCCAATTAGAATGGTAATAGTCGTCCTCCAATCGTTGAGAACTCTAGGAAACCACTGATTTAACGTTAGAGCTTGGTAATCATATTGGTCAATCTCATTTTGCTTCTTGGAAAATCGAAAAGCTAAAAACCAAACGAGAATAATTTTTAAATATTCTGCTGGCTGAACGCTAATAGGTCCCAATTTTAACCATCCATGAGCTCCATTAATGGTTCCTGTCACAAAACGAGATAAGAGTAAAAGGATAATCTCAATAAAGATAACCGCAGTAATGAAACCACCCTTTTTTAAAAAATCCAATTTCATCCTATAAATGATAGCAATAGCTAGCAAACTCACAATCCAAAACAATCCTTGATTCAAAACAGTGCTAAAACTATTTCTACCTGCTTGAACCAAGGTAGCACTTGTAGTCGAATAAACAACAATCAAACCGATAATCGATAAAATCATATAAGGAATCAGGATTGAGTAGTTTAACAAATGCTTTTTGTCAATTTTCATATTTCACCACAATCTTCTAAAAATTCAACCTTTATTATATCATCTTTTTCAAAAATTTACATCCATTTATCGCGTCTTTGTACTATCAAGGTAATTCCTTTGTATTTAGACTCTCTTGTTCAACTATAAAAAAATTAGAAATGAAATAGCTCTTGATTCAGATATTTTTATATATTATAAAATTATGGCACAAGTTGACAATGTTTCAATTATATTACATTTTATTTTATTTGATAGAAATATAAAGATATTTTTTGATTTTTGTTTTTTTTTAGGTTAAAATGATTCAGTATGAGAAAAAGGATTAAACCGCTTGCAATATTAATTTTCTTTATTTGTTTTATTTCATTCATTGTAATAAGTAAACATTTAACGGATTCTCAAGAAAGACAAGCACAAGCAAAAGAAAAGAAATCACAAATAACCACAACTTCTTCTACCAAACCAGTAGAGAACAAAGACGGATTATCACTAGATGAAGATTTTATTTCGAAACCAGTTATTGATATTTCCGGTTGGCAACTACCTAGTGAGATGAATTATGATTTGTTGTCGCAAAATATATCAGGAGTCATTGTTCGTGTTCATAGTGGCTCTCAAGCAAAAAAAGAAAATGCTGCTACTCATTTGAATGGTTTAGACAAAGCCTACGAAACCCATATCAAGGAATTTCAAAAACGCAACATCCCTGTAGCTGTCTACGCTTATGTTGCCGCAAATAGTAAAAAAGAAATGGAAAAAGAGGCAACTAATTTTTACAAAGCGGCCTCCAAGTACAAACCCACTTATTATTGGCTTGATGTAGAAGAAAAAACCATGTCTGATATGAATGCAGGAGTCGAGGCATTTCGTGCCAAACTAGAATCTTTAGGAGCTAAAAATATCGGGATTTATATCGGAACTTATTTCATGCAAGAGCACAGCATTGAAACAAGTAAATTCTCTGCTATCTGGATTCCAACTTATGGAAATGACGATGGCTACTACAATGCCGCTCCAAATACTGAGCAAGAATATGATTTGCACCAGTATACTTCACAGGGTCAAATCAACGGTTTCCCTCATTATCTGGACTTAAACCAACTCTCCACTCTAAAAAATTCAATGGAAACTTATCAAAAATTGTTTACCATTGTAAAAGACGAGTAGTCAATACTATCTGACATTTGTTCAGGTAGTATTTTTTATGGAAATAAATAATTTGATGAGTACTGACCATAAAACAAAATTGTGTTATAATATCCTAAGGAAAAAGCAGAAAAGGAAGTATTATGATTTCGTGGTTCACAAGAGTATTTAAGGGAATAATTATTGCACTGGGTTTTATCCTACCTGGAGTATCAGGAGGTGTTCTAGCTGCAATCTTAGGGATTTATGAACGCTTGATTCATTTTCTTGCTCACGTTAGAGAAAACTTTAAAGAAAATTTTCTCTATTTTGTACCAGTGGGGATTGGTATGGTTTTAGGGATTGCTCTATTTTCCTATCCTGTCAATCTGCTATTAGACAATTTCAAAATCGTTGTACTTTGGGGATTTGCTGGTGCGATTATTGGGACAATTCCTAGCTTGGTTAAAGAATCTACGAAACAGAAAAAACGCGATACACTTGATACTGCCATTTTTTGGATTAGTTTCATTTTATCTGGTTTGTTTCTCTATTCTCTAAATGGGCTTGTAGGAACAATTCCAGCAAACTTTCTATCCTTTATTTTAGCAGGTTCGCTCATTGCTTTAGGTGTCTTAATTCCCGGACTTAGTCCATCTAATCTCCTTTTGATTCTAGGTCTATATAGCCCCATGCTAGTTGGATTTAAGCGTTTAGATTTGTTTGGTACTTTTCTCCCTATTGCAATCGGTGGACTAATAGCTCTTTTGCTTTTTTCAAAAGCAATGGACTATGTTCTGAAAAACCATCATTCTCGTGTTTATCACTTTATTATCGGTATTGTCCTATCCAGTACTATTTTAATTGTCATTCCTCAAGCAGGAAATAGTGAAAGTATCAGCTATGCTCAAACTTCTCTTCTCACTTATATCATTACTGCGTCTTGTTTTGGTATAGGGGTGTGGCTCGGACTATGGATGTCAAAATTAGAAGAAAAATATAAATAATGTCAAAAAAAACAACACTCAAAAAAACACTGGTAGAACGAATTTTAAGTAAGGCAAGCATCCCATATCGTTCGCTACAACTCAATGCCTTAGAAACGACTCCTTCTGTAGATAATAACCGTTCTATTATCTACAAGACGCTAGCTCTTCATGGTGATAAAACGGGAACCATTATTGGTATTCTACCTATCACAGAACATTTATCAGAAAAAAAACTAGCAAAAGTTTCAGGGAACAAAAAGGTAGCTATGATTCCTCAAAAAGATTTAGAAAAGACAACTGGCTATGTCCATGGTGCCAATAATCCTGTGGGAATTCGCCAACACCACAACTTTCCTATCTATATTCATCAATCTGCACTAGAACATAAACAAATTATCGTTTCAGCGGGCGAAATTGGACGCAGTATTGAAATAGATGCTCAAACCTTAGCAGACTTTGTGCAGGCTCGTTTTACTGATTTAACAGAATAACATCCGTGTTTTCTATTTGAAAATACTCATTACTATAAAAGAAAGAAATACAACTGAAACTATGAAACTATATTTTGTACGACATGGAAAGACTGAATGGAATCTTGAAGGTCGTTTTCAAGGAGCAAGTGGAGATTCTCCGCTACTAGATACTTCCATTGAACAATTATCTATTTTAGGAAAATATCTAGCTGATACACGTTTTGATATAATTTACAGCAGCGACTTACCCAGAGCAGTTCATTCAGCTGAAATTATTCAAGAAGAAAATCAATTTCCTGTCGATATCGTAACAACTACAGCATTACGAGAGTGGCAGCTTGGGAAACTGGAAGGAACCAAATTCTCTACAATGGAGGCCATTTATTCGCAACAAATGAATGCTTTCCGTCACAATCTTGCTCAATTCAACCCCAATATCTTTGAGGCAGAGTCTGTTTATCAGACGACTCATCGTACCATTTCTTTTATCAAATCGTTGAAAGAAAAACCATTTGAAAATATTCTGTTTATGGGACATGGAGCTAATTTAACTGCCAGTATTAAAAGTTTATTGGGATACAGTGTAGCTTTGCTACGAAAAGATGGTGGATTAAGTAATGGTAGCTTAACAATTCTTGAGACAGATGATTTTGATCACTTTAAACTGCTGACTTGGAACAATTTAGATTACTTACTAGAAGAGAATGTTGTACAATTATAAATTTAGCACTTTTACAATTAACTAATAGATGAATTTCCCTTCTTTTTATGATAAAATGAGAAGGAAATTTAGGAGGATAGAAATGACCACTGAACATATTGAAGAATTAAATGACCAACAGATTATTCGTCGTGAGAAAATGACCGCCTTGGCTCAACAAGGAATTGATCCTTTTGGAAAACGTTTTGAACGAACAGCCAATTCTGCTCAATTAAAAGAAAAATACCAAGATAAGACAAAAGAAGATTTACATGACTTAAATGAGACAGCCGTCATCGCTGGACGTCTAATGACAAAACGCGGAAAAGGTAAAGCAGGTTTCGCTCATATTCAAGATCGCGAAGGTCAAATTCAGATTTACGTTCGTAAAGACACTGTCGGTGAAGAAAACTATGAACTCTTTAAAAAATCAGACTTGGGAGATTTCTTAGGTGTTGAAGGAGAGATTATGCGTACTGATATGGGAGAACTTTCTATTAAAGCGACTCATATTACTCATTTATCCAAAGCTCTTCGACCGCTACCAGAAAAATTTCATGGTCTCACTGATGTAGAAATTATTTATCGCAAACGCTATCTTGATTTAATTTCCAATCGTGATAGCTTTGAACGTTTTATCACTCGTTCAAAAATCATCTCAGAAATTCGCCGCTACCTAGATGGAAAAGGATTTTTAGAAGTTGAAACCCCAGTTCTACACAACGAAGCTGGAGGTGCTTCAGCACGACCTTTCATTACCCACCACAATGCTCAAAATATTGATATGGTACTTCGTATCGCAACAGAATTGCATTTAAAACGCCTTATCGTAGGTGGTATGGAACGCGTTTATGAAATTGGTCGTATTTTCCGTAATGAAGGTATGGATGCTACGCACAATCCAGAGTTTACTTCAATTGAAGTTTATCAAGCCTACGCTGATTTCCAAGATATTATGGACTTAACCGAAGGAATCATTCAAAATGCAGCTAAGTCTGTTATCGGAAATGGACCTGTTAACTACCAAGAAACTGAAATTAAAATTAATGAACCGTTTAAACGCATCCACATGGTAGATGCTATTAAAGAAGTTACAGGAATTGATTTTTGGAAAGAACTTACTTTTGATGAAGCTACTGCTATTGCTAAAGAAAAACGTGTTCCTCTTGAAACACACTTTACAGAAGTTGGCCATATTATCAATGCTTTCTTTGAAGAGTTTGTAGAAGAAACTTTAGTTCAACCAACATTTGTGTACGGGCATCCCGTCGCAGTTTCTCCACTTGCTAAGAAAAATGACGAAGATAATCGTTTTACCGATCGCTTTGAGTTGTTTATTGCGACCAAAGAATACGCTAATGCTTTCACTGAATTAAATGATCCAATCGATCAGCTACAACGATTTGAAAGTCAAGCTAAAGCCAAAGAGCTGGGAGATGATGAAGCAACCGGTATTGACTACGACTATATAGAAGCTCTTGAATACGGTATGCCACCAACAGGAGGTTTGGGAATCGGAATCGATCGTTTAGTCATGCTACTAACGGATGCAACTAGTATTCGCGATGTCTTACTCTTTCCTACGATGAAATAATCCTCGCACTTTATTTTATCCTTATTTCACTACTAACTAAAAAGTACAGAAACTTAACTTGAAGTAAAACAAGAAAGTTTCCGTACTTTTTTTAGTTTTAATTAATTGAATAACTAATAATCTTCAAAATGCTGATAAAAATATTCTAAATCATTAATTTCTTTAGATAATATTTTACCAATATTGGTTTCTTTTACTAATATTCTTGAAGTTCTCCGTTCTACCGTTCGAGTTGTAAAAGGCTCAATAGACGATGTACTCTTATTATTTATGGGTTTATGGGCGACAATATCCAAACCATAACTAGTATAAAGCAAAGTATAACCAGCTATCCCTGTCTTCTTTTGATAAGCCTTTGAAAAACCACCATCAATAACCAATAACTTACTAGATGCTTTGATAGGGTTCTCCCCTTTTCTTTCTAAAACAGGCGTATGACCATTAATAATATGGCTAGATTTATCTAGACCAAAATCTTCTAAAATACTAATACATATTTGCTTATCATTTCTTAGAGTATAGTAAGCATTCTTATTTTCGATATGAGTCTGTTTATCCATAACGTAATAACGTTCAAATGTAGTCATTGACTGTTTTCCAAACAAAGGAGAGTTTTCTCCTGACCACAAATACCAAAATATGTCTGTATTGAAATCTTGTTTAATATTAAAATTACGATAGCTTTGGCGAATACATTGTTCATAAAAATCAAATAATCTATGTCCAGAGTATGAATTCCCTTTAATCTTGAATGATTTAAAATCACCATTGGAGTGTAAGGGTAAGCAACCATGAAAAAGCAATTGATTATTGTATTTAAGATACATTGAACCTCGGTTAAAAAGAAATGCTATGTGTTGCTTTAAATTAACTGAATTTTGGAACCCTCTCATAAGATTAGTTAACATTTTTTCTTCTTCACCACTTAATTCTGAAACATTTTCTGGATTGATGCAAATATCATTAAAATCATTTAATGGAAAGATTTTTCCATTAAATTTAATTTCTTTGGTCTCATAATTAACTTTATCTAAAATCAACCGATGATGCATTTTAAATTCTGATCTGCGCTGGATTAGTTGATGCTCCAGTTTAAATTGTAGAATGGCTGTTGCTTGTTGCACAACGTTCAGTAAATCTTCATCTACTTTTATGACTGTTTCCTTATCTAAACTAGGTTTAAAAGTTGGAAGTGGTAAATAGTATTTTCTACTATAATCAACCAAATAACGTAGGTTGATACCATAACGTTCTTCAATAAGTTCCAAATTTCCATACCTTGCAGCAATGCGAATAACATTTATCATACATACCAAAGAACCTGAAAATGCACCCATCCATATGATATCATGATTTCCCCATTGGATATCAACCGAACGCATTTTTTGCAATCGATTCAAAATTTTATCAGGATAAAGTCCTCTATCGTATATATCTCCTACAATATGCAAATGATCTACCACTAAATCTTGAATAAGATAACAAATCGCAATAACTAAATTATGTAATTCATGAAGAGACTCTATTTTGGAAATAATAGCTTGAAAATAATTATCTTTACTTATCTTCTCATTTTCTGATAATAATTCATCTAAAATATAAACATAACCCTTGGGCATCAGCTTTCTAATCTTTGAACGAGTGTACTTACTTCCGACATATTGAACAATTGTCAGTAAATCGGGAATCAAACTCATCAACCATTTATCAATATTCTTTTTCATACTGAGCTGAACATACTGTTCCAATTTCTTCTCTGGATAATATATAAATTGGCAAAGTTCTTCAATTTCATCTTTGGTGTAATCAAAATTTGAAAGGCATTCAATTACTTTCTTTTCAATCATTCCAGAACCATTGCGCAAAATATAATCAAAAGAATCATATTCACCATGTAAATCACTCATAAAATGTTCTGTGCCTTTAGGTAAATGATTAATTGCATCTAAATTAATAATTTCAGTTAATACTTCGGATTTTGTTTTGAATTTTTCTTTTAATAATTTAAAATATTTTGCTTTATCCATTAGATAATTCCTTTTATCTTACTAGAACATTATATTTCTACACTAAATACCTTCGGATTTTGTGTGATAATTTCCAATAACTGAGAATATTTTAAATATTTTTTTTCATAAGACTGAGCAGTGGTTTGATTAGGAACAATAAGTTCATACTCTTGATTCCAGTCATCATCGTACTTATTTTTTTGACTCATCAATGCTAATATAGCAGCACCATATACAGCATCGCAAGGACTTGATATATGTTTGATTGGTAAATTGAATACATTTGCAAAAATTGTTACCCACAATTTACTTTTGGCACCACCACCGACAATTATGAGATTAGAAAAATAATTTTCTTCACATAAGTCATTAAAAATCATCTTCATTCCAAATGCTATTCCTTCTAAAATGGAAAGATACATTTCATATTTGGTTGTTTCTAGACCTAAACCAATGAAGGCACCTCTGAGATTAGGATTGGAGAATAAAGTTTTTTCTCCATTCAAATGAGGTACAAACATTACTTCATTTTTTCCTAACAAACTCCAATCAATCTTTTCTTGAAATTGACTATAGTCAGAAAGACCTAATATTTTTTCAATCCACCAACTATTTACCTTAGCTCCTGATTGTACTGTTCCTTGAGTAATAATCGTATCATCTTCATCAACAATTTTTGCAATGACATTTTTTCCTACTGGTTTAATATTCGGAAATGCATCTGGAATAATAAGTACTCCTGATGTTCCTAGAGATATAATTGGTTGATCTGATTTAAAATTCGTTGTAGCAATAACTGAAGCTATGTTATCTCCAGTTCCTGTAATAATTGCAACCGGATCTTTTTGATTCCATCTTTCTAGAAAATGTGTTTTTAAATTTCCAATAATATGTGTTGCGGAAGTAACTTCGGGAAATAAATTTTTAGATAAACTAAACATTTCAAAAATTGGATATGCCCATTCTCTTTTACTAATATCATATAGAGAGGTTGTAGAGGCGTCGCAGTAATCCATGCTTTTTTCACCACTCAAAATATAATTAATATAATTTAATGGCATCATTATTTTATTTAAAATTCTATAGTTTTCAGATTCATTTTCTTTAAGCCACAAAATATTAGCTAATGGACTACCATTTGATAAAATATTTTCTATATAAGGATAGCTAGCATTTTCTTGGAGCAACTGTTTAATTTTAGGAATAATATTCTTTGTTCTCATATCATTCCATAGAATGGCTGGACGAATAGAATTCCCCTCTGAGTCAATAAAAACTGTTGTATGCATCTGACCGGTGATTCCAATGCTACTAATTTGACATGGAAAACTCTCAAATAATTCATCAAATGCTTTAATAACAATATCTTTCCATATTTCTGGTGAAATCTCTAACCAGTCATTAGGGAGTACATCATAATGATAGTGATATTGTTTTTCGTACTGTACTATTTTTTGTTCATCAATAACAGTAATTTTGATACTTGTTGTTCCAATATCTAGCCCTACAAAAAATTTACTATCCATCGCAGACTCCTTACTGATACTAAAAAGTGATGATTGTTTTAAATGTTTCAGGCTTCATAGCATATTCAAAAGCTTCTATTGCATCTTCATATTGAAAAGTTTTATCAATTAAAGGTTCAATATTAATTAACTTCTTACTAATTAATTGTACTGCTCTGTAAAAAGTTGGTATAGTCGGACTGACTGTTCCAGTAACTACTTTTTCCTGTGAATGAAGTATTCCCAAATCAGTTGCTATTGGATCATTTGGATGAAGAGAGCTAAATAAAAATGTCTTTCCACCTTTTGCAGTAAAATCTAAAGCTTGTACTGTAACTTTTGGATTTGCCGATGTATTAAATACATAATCTGCTCCTCTTCCTTCTGTTTTCTCTTTAACAAATGCAACGGCATCGCATTCAAAAGGATTAAAGGTTATATCCGCACCAAGTTTTTCTGCAAATTTGCGACGTTCCTTATTCGGTTCACTCACAAGAACTCTTGCTCCCTTCAATTTGGCTAACATTACATGAATTAGTCCCATAACTCCTCCACCAATAATAAGAACATCTTGCCCAAACAATATGTTAGCCCGTTCAATACTATTCACTACACAAGCAACTGGTTCCGTTAGAGAACTATGCAGATAGGAAGTTCCCTTTGGATATTTATATAAATCACGACTTTTTACTGCTAAATACTCTTGCATGCCACGAAATCCAGAAATACCGTTTTCATTTTGAAAAATTACAGATGTATAGACTTCATTACATAAATTTTCATGTCCATTTTTACAATAATAACATTCGCCACAATAAGGTATGATATATTTGACAACATGATCACCTTTCTTGAAATAGTTAGGATTGACATTTGAACCAACTTCAACTATTTCCCCACTAAACTCATGTCCACCTATACGTGGAAATGAATAGACTGTATCTCCTACATAATCACGCACATCATTTGTACAAAGGCCATTTGCGCGAATCTTCACTAAAACTTCATCTTCTTTTATCTTAGGAATTGGTAAATCTTGAATTTCAATTTTCTTTACTCCTAATTCAACAATTGCTTTCATTTCATCCACCTTTCCTATCCTAAAATTCCAAATAGACCTGCCAATATACCAATAATGATAATTAATCCTATAATTTTAAGAGATTTCCATCCTTTTTTACTCATTAACCAAAAAATAAATAAGGTGAAACCAAAAGGTAGGATATTAGGCATAACTGCATCTAAAAACTGTTCTTGAACTTTAAATGTTTGGGTTGAACTGACAATTTTCAATGCAACATTCATCTTAACATAACTTGAAATGAGACCTCCCATTACCATGCAGCCCATAACTTCAGACGCTTTTAAAATTTTATTTAAAATTCCTTTTTCTAGGAAATCCATAACTGCTTCAGCACCAGCTTTATAGCCAAACATAAAATTATAATAACTAAATCCTCATGATATCAAAACCATCGCTAAAGCATATATAATAGAACCCCATATAGTACCTTTAGAAGTAACATCAATACATATTGCCAACAGTATCGGAATTAAAACACCTTGATAGATAGTATCTCCAATACCTGATAGTGGCCCCATTAATGACGTTTTTAAACTGGTTATAAATTCAGCTGGAATATCTTTTCCTTTTGATTTTTGCTCCTCAAGAGCAATAATCATACCAATAATACAGGAACCAAATTCGATGTGAACATTAAAAAATTCTGATTCCCTCTTCATCATTTCTTTTTTCTTTTGAGGATTATTTTTATACAATCTCCTAGAAATCGGAACAAATACGTGTGCCACTGCTTGTCCCATCATACGCTCGTAATTATAGCACGTTTGAGGAAGATTTTCCCAAATCATCCAAGATTTAAACAAATCTTTTTTACGAATTAAAGTATTGTCAATATTTTTATCCTTATTCAAAGTCATAAGAATCATCCTCCTCAGACATATTTTCTGGTGCTTTCTTATCTGTAACTTGCATGTAAATAATCGCAACTAAAGCAGCGATAACCCCAAGTGGTAACAGCCCTAATCCAGAATAGGTTGCTAAAATAAAACCAAGGAATAGAAAAACTTTAGCTTCTCCCTTAAAAATATATTGCAGAGTAATAGCAATCCCCAAAGCTGGCATCATTCCTCCTATTACCGTAAAAATTGTCAAAACAGTGCCACTCATTGCATTAATAAATCCTGAAAGATAGTTAGCTCCATAATAGGCAGCTAAAGCACATGGAATGATTGTTATGACTGCTGTAAGTAATTGAGGAAACAGGACGTTTGCTAACCAGATTTTGTTATATTGTTCTTTTTCGATAAATCTATCAGCCATATGGACAAAAATAGAGCCGAATGTCATTCTAGCATACCAGACTAAAGTGCCCAATAATCCAATAGGAACAGCGACTGACAGGGCGGTCCGAGCATCCAATCCACCAGTTATAGCAAAGGCTGTTCCTAAGATACCAGCTAATGCCATATCTGCTGGCATAGAGCCACCGGCTGATATAAATCCAAGATAAACCAAATTAATTGAAGCACCTGTCATAGCTCCAACAAGCGGATTACCTAATATAATTCCCGTTATAAAACCGCAAACTAACGGACGTTGCAATGACCAAAGTCCAACAAAGGGTAGATTTCCAATTGCTATAAAATATACAAAACCACAAAGAAATGCTTGAAATATTGTCATTGTTTTCTCCAATCTTTTATTTAAATCAAATCTGTAATCTCAATTACTCTTTGTTCAGGAACTAATTGATAAAATACATGTACTCCACTATTTACGAGTTCACGAATCGCTTCTATCTCAGCTGTATCACATGCAACGTTTTTTATAAAAGGTTTGCGTTCTCCTCTAATTCCCATTCCTCCTAAATTAACTTGAGGCAAGTGAATACCAGCTTTAGCCAGTTCATTATAGGCTATCGGTGATTTTGCCAATAAAAGAATGCGTTCTTTTTCATTATTTTCTTTATTCAAATCTTGAACTGACTCTGCCACTGTAAATGCATCGACTTTAACTTTATTTGGTGCCAATGCTTTTAGTATTCTTTTTTGAAAAGGATCCGTAGCCACCGTATCATCAACAATAATAATATGATTGATTCTATAACTTGGTGTCCATGCAGTCACGACTTCTCCATGGATTAATCTATCATCTACACGTACAAAAGTAATATCTTTCATTGTTTATCTCCTTAATTTTCTGCTGCTTTCAAAAATTCTCTAACATCGACTATTGTTTTAGGAACCATTGCCATTAATTGATCTTTTATTTCTTTTATTGTTAAATCTGGATTCATTCTCATCATAAATGCTTCCAAAACAATAGGTAAATTCATACCAGTAATATGTTGAACTGGATAATCTCCCATAACAGATACTACTGCATTAAACGGACTGCCACTAAATAAATCTGTAAAGCAAATTACATCTTCTCCTTCAAATTCAATTAATATTTTTCTTACCTTATTCTTAAGGTTTTCTATATCATCTTCTGGATATAAACCTAATGTTTGAAAATTAGATTGCTCTCCAATAATCATTTGAGCGCTCTCTACCATACTCTTTGCCAAAGAGCCGTGTGATACAAATAAAAATTTCATAACTTTCCTTTCTTTAAATATAATTTTCTAAAAGATTTGCAATATTATTTTTAAATTCGTTAAATGTTGGTTGTTCCAACAATCTTTTTGTGAGCTCTTTATCCTGAATAATTGCTGTCAAATAATTCCATAATTGAAATGCTTTTGTATTATTTTTTTCAATTGACACCAACATCGCTAATTGTATATGATTATCATCATCCCATTTTATAGGTTTTTCTAATAAAACAACTGAAATGAATGTATCTGCTCCAATGGGATTGATCGGATGTGGTAGAGCTATCTGATTTTTAAAATAACTACTTCCCAATTCTTCTCGTAGTTCAATTGCTTTTTTAAATTCTTTTAAATTAGTTGTTTTTTTATGAGATATTTCACATAATTTATTTAAAATATCTTCTTTAGTTTTGAGATTTCCCACAAAAAATCTAGTTTCTTCAAATAAATCTAATACCTCATATTTATCTTTAAATCCATCAATAGCTAACTTAATCTTTGCATAATCCTTTTCGTCCGGATATATTGCAATCATTATAGCCCCAAAATTTTCCGATAAATTGCTTTCAGTAGTAAAAATAACATCATAATCTTCAACGCTAACTGTTCCAATGTCATTAACATGAACAATATTTAATAAACCAATTTTATCTGGGAACCATGTCAAAAAACGCTGTCGTAGTAGAACACTAAGGCTTTTTTTAATAGTTGTAATAATTAAAATATTTTGTTTTGTTGCTATATTTTTTTGTTGCTCTAGAAATTGATTAAAATAAATAGCCAGATAGGCAATCTCGTCTTCAGTTATTTTTTTATTTAACTTTTTTTGTAATCTTAAACACATAAACGCTGCCAAATCAAATGCTAAAGGAAAATTTTCTTTAATATAATCTAGCATTTGGTTTTTATTTTGGATATCATAACGAACTCGCGTCATAAGCGGAATAACATGTAGTGCCAAAGATAAACGTAAATCAAAATTTTGATTGAAATCCATTCCATATATAATTTCTATAGCTTCAAGAATTTCTAATAAATCATTATTAATCTCTTCAGTAATATACTCTTGTTCAAAAAAATCACTTTTCCCTTTGATATAAACTGCCAAGTTAGAAATTTCCCCATCATTAACTTTAAAATAAAATTTTTGACACAAGTACTGATAGATTTCTTTTGCTGCTTGACATTCCACTTTAAACTCGGGTAAGTCTCCGTAATCATCATCTTTTAAAAAGAAACCTTTTTTCATTCTATATACAGCCATATAAATATGTACAACCAAATTTTGAAATAAAGTTTCTGAAATACGAAATTGATACTTAATGAAAGTTGTAACTAAAATTTTTTCAATTTCTTTTTGTAGATAATTATTTTGATATTGACCAATTTCAAGATGATTAATATCATAACCCATATTCATAATAAAAAGACGTTTATGTTTCTCAGAACCAACAATTTGAATTCCTTTACTTGATTTTCTATTCAGTTTTAAATCAAATTTACTTAAAATAATTTCCGCCTCATTCAAATCTAAATTTAAAGTTGAACTAGAAACATATAACTGATTCATTAAATCAAGCCGATTTGTATTATATTTATTTTGAATAAGTAGAAAACATAGCTTTCTAATTCTTTCAGTCTGATTTTGTATGGATGAAATATTTTCATCACTTTTAACCAAATTTTGAAATTTTTCTAAATCCTTAATAATAATGGTTGTTCCCTTTGCAACCGCAGAAACAATTTCAATATCTCGATCATTCAAAAAATATGTTTTAATTTTTTTAAATTCTGTTTGAACCGTCCGATCACTGATACTAAGAAAATTTGCAAAATACGCTGCTGTTAACATCTTAGGTGCTTGTCGAGCTAGTTCACAAAGAATTTGTTTCTGACGTTTTGTAAGCAATGTATTATCTCCTTATTTTATATTTACTTCTGAAATAATTGTCTTAACCCTATCTTCAACACTCATAACTGCATCTTTTGATAAAGCAAACATATCAAAAGAGTTATGGTCTAATTCATATGCTTTACCAAATGTTTTAATATAGGCCTGACGTAAGTCTGCACCAAAATTTACCTTAATAAGATCAAATTGTTTTGCTTTTCTAATTTGTTCAAAAGGAATGCCAGATCCCCCATGAAGTACTAGTGGTACTTTAGATAACTGATTAATTTTTTCCAGTAATTTAAAGTCTAATTTAGGTGCAATCGCCATACCATGAACATTTCCCACTGAAACAGCTAATGTATCACATTTTGTCAATTCAACAAATTCTCTAACATCATCTGGATTAGTTTTTCCACCACCTTCTACAACATGATCATCTTCTTTTCCAGATATAGCACCCAACTCAGCTTCAACCGGAATATTAAAATAATGACAATATTCAACTACACGTTGAACTTCTTTTACATTTTCTTCAAATGGTAAGTGTGAGGCATCTATCATAATAGAAGTGAAGCCGGCTTCTATACAAGCTTTTACATCTTCAAAACTTTTACCATGATCTAAATGAAGAGCGATAGGAGTTGTGGTACCTTTCATACAAAATTTGACCATATCCGCAATTATCTCTGGACTAGATAACGTTAAATTATTTGAAGAAATTTCAATATATCCTCCTAATTCCATTGAGTTAAAACCTGCTATTATAGATTTTGTCAACTCAAAATTTGTTGTATTAAACGCTGGTAACACAATTTTTTTATCTTTAGCATACTCCATTAATTTATAGCCATTAACTAATTCCATTTCTTTTACCTACTTTCTTTTTTTATATTTTCATTCTAACAAAAATAGGGTACTCATTATTATCAAGTTATTGCGCAATTAATTACGAAATTATCATCTGTACATATTCTGAAACATTATTTCAATTATTATATCAAATGCATTATAATATTTTACTTAATTTCAAAGTATTTCCTTGATTGACACTTTTAAAACTGCTATAATGTAAGTTAACGATAATAATAGTACTAGACATCAAACTATTTTAATATTCTATGTGATAGTACTTGGATACATGAACATTAATTAGGAGTAAAAATGAAAAAGAAAGAAATTTATGGTTTTCGTAAAAGCAAGATTTCCAAGACCCTTTGTGGAGCTATTTTAGGTTCTGCTATCTTGGTGGCTATGTCAGGGCAAAAAGTCTTTGCAGATACTAACTCAGAAGGGACTGCAAACACAGCAACTGGCAATCCTTCTACTAACTATACTGAAGCTCAAGGTTCCCCTACTCAGGAAGCTCAAAAAAGTCAAGAACAGACTGGTCAAAAAGATGGGGGACTTCCAGTTGATGTTTCAAGTGCAGAATTAGATCAAGCTGTTAATGATGCCAAAGCTGCAGGTGTTACTGTACAACAAGATGAAACGCTTGATAAAGGGGTAGCAAATAGTATCTCTGAAACAGAAACTAAAAAGGAAGAAATTGTAGCTGATTATCATAATCAGGCGACTACCATTCAAGCGACTATACAAGATTACAATCAAAAAATAGCGGATTATAATAATCAAGTCACAAAAATTACAAATGAAAATCAAGCAGCTAAAGAACAATATGAAAAAGATAAAGCAGCCTATGATGCTGATGTTGCTCGTATCACAGCTGAAAATGAACAATTAAAAGCAAACTACCAAGCAGCACTTAAACAATACCAAGCTGATTTAGCGAACGTAGCAAAAGCAAATGCCGACAACGAAGCAAACTATCAAGCAGCCTTGACTGCTTATAACAAGGAATTAGCTCGTGTTCAAACTGCTAACGCTACTACAAAAGCAAATTATGAAGCAGCTTTAGCTAGCTACAATACTGAACTAAATCGGATTAAAGCAGCCAATGCAGCAGCTAAAGCAACATACGATCAAGCTGTGGCGGATAATAATGCAGCTAATGCTAGCATACAAGCAGAAAATGCAGCCATACAAGCTCGTAATGCAGCAGCTAAAGCGGATTATGATGCCAAAGTCGCTCAATATCAAACCGATTTAGCTACTTACAATACTAAATTAGCCAAATATACTGCTGATAAAGCTGCTTATGAAGCAGAACAAGCTAAGATAAAAGCCGCTATTGAAGAAGCTGAACGAACTAAAAATCAAGACGGACATTTGAGTGTTCCATCTGCACAATCTTTGATATTCGAAAAAGAAACCAATGCAACTTTGAGCGTAACAACTACCGGAGATCATCTCAAAGCAAGTGCGGTTGATAAAGCATTTAGCCATACAACCCAATATGCTAGTAAGGCTTTCCAATTTGATGATCTAAATGTTACCTATTTGGAACAAGCAGACAGTATTGCTAGTTCTCAGGAAACATTAGGAAATATAGGCGATAAAGATGACTGGACTACCAATGTTAATGGAAAAGAAAAAGTAAAATGGTCTTCTGTTTTACTAGATCGTAACGAAACAGCCACTGCAACCTATACTAATTTAGAACATTCTTATTATATGGGAAAGAAGATTTCTAAAATTGTTTACAAATACAGTATTGACCCAACTTCAGCCTACAAAAACGATAAAGTTTGGTTGGCTATGTTTACAGATCCTACCTTAGGAGTGTTTGCTTCTGCTTATACTGGTCAAAATGAAGAAACTTCTTTATTTATCAAGACAGAGTTAACTTTTTATGATGAAGATGGCAATCCAATTAATTTCGACGGAGCTCTTTTATCTATTGCATCGCTGAATCGTGAAGCCAATTCTATCGAAATGGCAAAAGACTATACTGGTACCTTTATCAAAATATCTGGATCGTCCATTAGTGAGAAAAATGGAATGATGTATGCTGTTGACACCGAAAACTTTAAAGAAGGTGAAGGCGGTTCACGTTTCACTCTCTACACTCGTAGGGGAGTTCCAGGATGGGATACTGCAGGTGCTACCAATTCTTGGTATGGAGCCGGAGTTCTAAAAACCTCTGGTGAAAATATCCAAATCACCATTGGGACAACTTCATCTGTAAAAGTTTTAGATCAACCAGAAGCTTCCGATCCTAGAAGAACTCAAAAATTAGCTCTTAAGAAACCAAATATTTGGTTTACTATTGATGGTAGGATTAGAGCAAATAATGTTCCAAAAGTAACATTATCTGAACCGACTCCTCCAACTGCTCCTACTGCACCAGTTGCGCCTACTTATGAGACAGAGAAACCTTTGATTCCTGCTCCGATTGAGCCAACCTATGAGAAAGAGCCGACTCCTCCTGCTCCGCCTACTTATGAAGCAGAACCGACTCCTCCTACTCGTACCCCAGATCTTCCAACTCCGAACGAACCCCCAACTCCGAATTATACTCCGCTACCAACACCACCTACGGTACCAACGGATAAAAGTTTACCGACTGCGCCAGTAGCTCCTACTATTCATTTTCACTATGCTCGTCTCTTTAGCCGACCACAAGTCAATAAAGAAATTAAGAATAATGAAAATATAACTATTGACCAAGGTTTAGTTGCCAAACAATCTCTAGTTAAATTTGAACTCAAAACAGATAGTCTACCGGCAGGACGTCAAAAAACAACGGAATTTGTCTTGACAGATCCGCTACCTAGTGGTTATCAGTTAGACTTAGAGGCTACCAAAACAGCTAGTCCAGCGTTTACTGTGGAATATAATGAAGCATCACATACTATAACTTTTAAAGCGACAGACCCAACCTTAAAACAGTACAATACTGATTTAACAAAAGTTGTGGATACACTCTTCCCTACAATTATTGGTCATGTCTTAAATGATGGGGCTACATATAAAAATAATTTCACTTTATCTATCAATAATAACTACCATGTGAAATCAAATATTGTACGTGTTACAACACCAGGAAAACCAAACGACCCAGATAACCCAAACAATAATTACATCAAGCCAACTAAGGTAAATAAAAATGAGCAAGGTGTCGTAATTGACGGGAAATCTGTCTTAGCAGGTTCAACCAATATCTATGAATTAACGTGGGATTTAGATCAATATACCAATATAAAAGTAGCCCCAGACACTATCCAAAATGGTTTCTATTATGTTGATGATTACCCAGAAGAAGCTGTTACACTACACACCGACCGTATTAAAATTACAGATACACACGGAAATGACGTAACAGGAATCAGCATTCACCAATATGATAGTCTTGAAGCTGCCCCAGAAAAGATTCGTCAGATATTGCAAAAAGCCAATATTTCTGTAAAGGGAGCTTTCCAAATATTTGTAGCCGATAATCCTGTTGATTTTTACAATAAGTATGTTATTACTGGTCAATCTCTAACCATTACAGATCCAATGACCGTCAAATCTGAAATGGGACATTCTGGAGGAACGTACTCAAACAAAGCCTATCAAATTGATTTTGGAAATGGTTATGCAACTGATCTTGTCGTGAATAATGTACCAAAAATAGATCCTAAGAAAGATGTCTCTATCACCCTAGATCCGACTGATTCTGAAAATCTCGATGGAAAATCAATCGCTTTAAATCAAATATTTACTTATCGACTAATCGGTGGCTTTATCCCTGCTAACCATTCTGAAGCTTTATCAGATTATAGCTTTTTGGATAATTATAATAAAGAAGGCGATCAATATACTGGTACCTACAAAGTATTTGCTAAAGTAGATACAAAATTAAAAGATGGCACTGTTATTAAAGCCGGAACAGATTTAACAACCTACACAGAATCTTACTTTGATGCTAATCAAGCGCTGGTTGTTGTTCGTTTTAAAGAGGATTTCCTTCGTTCATTAGATAATGATGCTCCATTCCAAGCTGAAACATATATTCAAATGAAACGAATTGCAGTAGGAACTTTTGAAAACACTTATATCAATACAGTGAACAATGTTCTCTACGCTTCTAATACTGTTAAAACAAAAACAGATTTACCTAAAAAAGAAAACCCATCAACTGTTCCTGTTCGCTATCACAAAACACCTCTAAATAGAGAAAGATCTCTACCTGAAACAGGTGTAAATGATACAGCCTATATGCCTTATCTCGGCAGTTTCATAGCTTTGATAGCCTTTGGTTTGTTGAAGGTTAAAACTAAGAAAGAATTATCTTAATAACTCACTATTTTAAAGGTAACTTCATCTTTTAGGAATTATAACGTTTTTAAACCTGTAATTTTAAAATTACAGGTTTTTAATAATATATTTCATCATTAGAAGATATGACAAGGATAATTTTATAACTTATTACAGGAATCATTTTTCATTATTTTTAGATGATTTAATGGATTTTTTCTTATTCCAAAGTTCTCATCTATCCTTTTCAAACAATTTCTGTTATAATTTTCTCTAGTAACTTTCAAGGAGAGCAATATGTCTTTCGACGGATTTTTTTTACATCATATGACCGAAGAATTACGCAAAAACATACTTCATGGGCGTATTCAAAAGATTAATCAACCATTTGAGAGAGAATTGGTATTACAAATTCGTAGCAATCGCAACAATTATAAATTACTTTTATCAGCTCACCCTGTCTTTGGTCGGATTCAACTGACAGAAACGCAATTTGAAAATCCTTCTTCTCCGAATACTTTTACAATGATTCTGCGTAAGTATCTGCAAGGTGCAACCATTGAAGCTATTGAGCAAATCGAAAATGATCGCATTTTAGAACTTTCTATTTCTAATAAAAATGAAATTGGTGATCATATAAAAGCAACACTTGTCATTGAAATTATGGGAAAACATAGCAATATCATTTTACTGGATAAGACGACTGGCAAGATTATTGAAGCGATTAAACATATTGGATTTTCCCAAAACAGCTATCGCACTATACTTCCTGGTTCATTCTATCTTACACCTCCTAAAACGAATAATTTCAATCCATTTACAGTTCCTGATGAACAATTATTTGAAATTCTTCAGACTAAAAATCTTGAGGCCACTAACTTACAAAAGTTATTTCAAGGTTTAGGACGCGACACTGCTACCGAGTTGAGCAATCAATTAAATCATGAAAAACTGAAAACTTTTCGTCATTTTTTCTCTAGTCCGACTCTTCCCAGTTTGACTACTCATTCTTTTTCTGCTCTACATTTTTCTGATAGCCAAAAGGAATTTGCAAGTCTAAGCAGCTTACTAGATTATTTCTATCAGGATAAAGCTGAACGTGACCGAGTCAATCAGCAAGCAAGTGAACTTATCCAACGAGTCAATAATGAGTTAGATAAAAGTCGAAAAAAACTGAAGAAACAAAAAAAGGAATTATTAGACACTGAAAATGCTGAGGAATACCGTCAAAAAGGAGAATTACTCACTACCTTTCTTCATCAAGTTCCCAACAACCAAGACCATGTGGAATTGGAAAATTATTATACAAATAGTAAAATAAAAATCCAGCTAGATAAAGCTTTAACTCCAAATCAAAATGCTCAACGCTATTTTAAAAAATATCAAAAATTAAAGGAAGCTGTAAAACATCTATCTGTTTTAATATTAGATACCGAATCTACTATTTTATATCTAGAAAGTGTTGAAATGTCTTTGGCACAAGCTAATCTAGCGGAAATTGCAGAAATTCGGGAAGAATTAATCGAAACAGGTTTTATACGTAGACGACAACGTGAAAAGATACAAAAACGTCAAAAACCTGAAAAATATTTAGCCACAGATGGAAAAACTATTCTATTGGTTGGACGCAACAATTTGCAAAATGAAGAGTTAACGTTTAAAATCGCTAAAAAAGATGAACTCTGGTTTCACGCAAAAGATATTCCCGGTAGCCATGTCGTTATTACAGCCAATCTAAATCCTAGCGATCAAGTAAAGACTGACGCTGCTGAACTAGCTGCTTATTTTTCTAAAGGAAGATTTTCCAACCTAGTTCCAGTTGATATGATAACAGTAAAAAAACTTCATAAACCCAGTGCTGCTAAGCCCGGTTTCGTCACTTATACTGGTCAAAAAACATTAAGAGTGACCCCTGAAAAAGAAAAAATTGAATCGATGAAATTATAAAAAAACAGGTCTTACCAACTAGTAGTAAGATCTGTTTTTACTCACTATTTTATTTATAGCGAGTGCCTTTATTTGATTTTGATCAATCAGATAACTTTTTTTGTAATTTATCTAATTCCCAACCTTCAATTTCTTTTAATTCATGATTGCTAACTGCTAGACCTTGATATTCTAAACCGTAATTTCTACAAAAACGATTCATGACATAATCCAACATCTCAATTTCTTTACTTGGTTGAGAACCTTGTAAAAGGAAGAAGACTTTTTTCCCTTTCAATGCTTCTGGAGGATAAGGAACATCCGCCACACGATCTAAAAATGTTTTTAGCAAACCTGAAAAAGACCACCAATAAATAGGACTGGTGAAAACTAAGACATCCGCTTGACTAAGTGTTTCGTAAACTTCTAAAAACTGATCTTGTTTTGCAGTTTGTCCGTATTGCTCTATCTGGTAATCAACCAAATTCAGCGTTTCATAAGACTTACCTTGCAAAAATTTATGGGCTAATTTTACACTATTTCCATCTTTGTTAGGACTGGCATTAACTAAATAAATCATATCTCTAAACTCCTTTTCACTATTATAACAAAAAAATCACTTTCTAGAACAATTTATTTAAAATAAGAATCAAAAAATAGAAAGAAGCCACTTCTTTCCATTTTTAAATAAGATATCCTGATTATTCTACACGATCAATATCTTCTCTCAGCTCATCCATGTTAAATTTAGCAAAGAGATATTTTCTATCTTGAACAGGGAAACGTTGGTCTAGTTGATCTATAGCTCCTAGTTCAATAACTCCCTCTTTAATAATAAAGTCCATAACATGACCACCAAAGGTCAAATCATCTGAAACAAAGTGAAGATGGTAACCTGCTAAACTGACACCGTGAAAAATTTCAGGCGTCCAAATCCCCACAATTGTACCAGAAACATTGTCTCGACTGTATTCTGGTTGATTTACTGCAACTTCTGCAAATTTCCTCTCCGTTGTAGATCTTGGAATCATACGAACATGCATATGAGCAAAGTCACCATGAATCTTGATGGAACGAAAAAGATTTTCTCCGTCATAATAAGATTCAATCCGCTTTGCCAATTCCTTATCATCCATTTCAAAACGTTGACGAAAAACAACTTCAGCTTGATGTGGGACGACAGCGGCATAAGGAACGGTTACATCGTCAGATAATTCCACAACTTCTAATTTATCACCTGTTCCTTTAGCTTGATAGGCTTTTCCATCTAAAATAATTAATTCCCCATCAATAGAATCCAATGTTCCCAAGCCTAAATTTCCGTACTGTAAAAGTTCTCCGATTGTCATACTTCCATCATAAAGACCTGCCATTAAGGCTCCCAATGTATTATACTGAAATAATTTTATCAGATCTGCCATTTTATTACTCCTTTTGTTATTGTATCTATTCTGTTCAGCTTCTTAAGTATAGCACAATCTAATGCGATTTCCAAAAAATCAACCCTGACAAGCAGAGTTAATTGTTTAATAAAATTCATCTGGTAAAATCGTTTCTCCCAGTATGCTACTGTCCTTATAATCTACTGGTACATCAATGATAACTGGACTGTCTTCTTGAAGAGCTGCTTGGAATAACTGAACAAACTCTGATTGCGAAGTTGCACGGAAACCTTTTGCTCCAAAACTTTCTGCATATTTCACAAAATCAACTGGTCCAAAATCAACCCCTGAAGAACGACCATACTTCATTTCCTCTTGAAATTCCACCATATTATAACGCCCATCATTCCAAATGATATGGACAATTGGCAATTTTAAACGAACAGCTGTTTCCAGTTCTTGTGCTGAGAACAAAAAGCCACCATCACCAGAAACCGAAACTACTTTAGTGTTTGGACGAACTAAAGCTGCCGAGATTGCCCAAGGTAGAGCGACACCTAAAGTTTGCATTCCATTTGAAAATAAGAGATGTCTTGGCTCATAGCTTTTGAAATAACGCGCCATCCAGATATAGTGAGTTCCCACATCCACTGTGACTGTCATGTCATCGCTGATGTTATCCTGTAAGGTTTCAATGATTTGTAAAGGATGCAAACGCCCTTTTTCAGTGAGACTGCGGTCAAATTTAATGTCTCCACCCATTTTATCTCGTAAACTTTGTAGATACTCCTTAGAGCCTTCTGGTAATTTGTAGCCATTTACAGCTGGTAGGAGCAGATCAAGTGTATTAGCGATGTCTCCGATTAGCTCTCGTTCTGGTTGGAAATAAGTATCAATTTCGGCTGGTTCTACATCAATCACAATGATACGTGCTGAAATTTCGGCATTCCAATTTCTTGCTTCATATTCAATCGGATCATAGCCAATGGCAATCACTAAATCTGATTTTTTTAGTAACATGTCACCTGGCTGATTACGAAACAGACCGACACGTCCAAAGAAAGTATCTTCTTCTAGATTTCGTGAAACAATTCCAGCTCCTTGAAAAGTTTCTACAACAGGCAACTGCACTTGCTCCAATAATTTACGAATAGCGGTGGTTACAGTTGCATTGGATGCACCATTGCCCAATAAAAGAACAGGTAAAACAGCATTTTTAATAGCTTGTGCGAGGTAATTAATGTCAGAAACAGAACTAGAACCTAACTGTGGGTCTGTCAGTGGCTTAATAGCACTGACTTCAACTGTTCCATCTACCACATCTTGGGGAATTGAAATGAAGCTAGCTCCCGGCATACCCGATTTTGCAAATCGATAAGCATTTGCAATAATTTCTGACAAAGTATTTCCATCTTGTACTTCAACCGAATACTTTGTAATCGGTTTGAAAAGTGCTGCATTGTCCATGGATTGATGAGCACGTTTTAACAAATCAGAACGTTTAACTTGTCCTGCTAAAGCTAAAACAGGATCTCCTTCGGCAGTCGCTGTCACTAGCCCTGTTGCTAGATTAGATGCACCCGGACCACTAGTTGCAATCACTACGCCGGGTTCTCCTGTAATTCTACCAATTCCTTGAGCCATAAAAGCAGCATTTTGCTCGTGTCTAGCCACAATTAACTGTGGCCCTTTATCTTCTAAGGTATCAAATACTCTATCAATTTTTGCTCCTGGTATTCCAAAAACATAGTCTACTTTATGATTAATCAAACTATCAACAATTAAATCAGATCCAAATTTTTCGGTCATTATTTCATTCCTTCCTGATTTTATGTCAAACATTATAACACAGAAAAGCACTATTTTTCTAAGAAAGCGCTTGTTATTCTTTTTACAAACTATCGTAAAAGTCTTGCATAGCCCCGTCATCAGGAACTAAATCAATATAACGTTTTGCTTGTCTTTTGGCAGTTTCAAAATCACCCAATTCTCTTAATAAGTAAATATATTGCTCTAAAAATTCGGGATTTTTTTGTAAATCTGGTGCCAGTTCTCTATAAGCAACTTCTGCTTTTTCCAAATTATCCAATAAATAGTAAGCACGCGCTATGTTCCACCTAGTCAACACATTTTGAATATCATCATCTTCAAAGGCTACGATATCATCGTATCTCTCTTGTTCTAAGTAAAGATTGGTCAAGCGTAAAGTAATTTCTTCTAAATCTTCTGCATCTTTTTGAGCTTCTAAAAGATAATTTTCAGCACTTTCTACATCGTGTAGTTCGTAAGAATACTGAGAAGCTAACAACAATAAACGAGTATTGAAAGGATTTTTAGCTAAACCTTGCTTTGCTATTTCTAAGGCTTGATCAATTTTATGCTCTGCATGAAGCGACAAAGCATAGCCATACTCATATCCTTCAAATTCAGGCGAGATTGTATCCAGCTGTTTAAAATACAAATTAGCTTTTTGATACTCTTCTTGGTCGTAAAAAATAATAGCTAATTCATAGACAGTAGCATCATCGTATTCTAGTTCAACAGATTTTTCAAGAAATTCAATAGCTACTTCCATCTTACCTAAACTAGCGTAAGAAGCCCCGATTCTCTGATAAGTCGAGATACCTGTCTGCTTATAAATCTCCTGATGATCTAGTTGAGCATAATTTTTAATAGCTTGAGAAAAATTTCCCAACTCAAAATCAATTTCAGCTAGTGCGAAAAGGATGATGGGATCCGCCGATAATTGTGTGGCTTCTAGCAGTTTCTCCTTTGCCACATCCGCTAGTCCTTCCATTTGATAAAAATCAGCTTTTGTCAATAGAGCAGTCGCATACCAATCGCTATCAGATTGAATCTCCTCTAGATAAGCAAAAGCCTTTTCTAAATCTCCTTCATCGCTAGCAATCATCGCTAAGCCAATATAAGCTTCCGGATAAAGTGGTGCTAATTTTTCATAGATTTTCTTGACTTGAGGGAAAAAGCCGATACTCTCAAGGTATTCGGCTAAATCCAATAATTCATCTGCTGTGTCCTGTTTTAGTGCTTCTTCAAGATAGTGGTCAGCTTGTACTAAATCTTGTTTTTGCAAAGCTGTGACCATCTGTTGGCTGTTATTCACCTTCTTCACCTGCCTCATGGAAATCTTCTTTGTATAGTCCGCTAACTTCTTTATACCACTTAAAGAGTGCTGAAACTACTACCTTGGCTGAAGCGTATAATGGGATTCCCAGTAAAACTCCCCAGATACCAAACATAGAACCCGATGTTAAGAGTACAAATAAAATAGTAATCGGATGGATACTTAATTGACTTCCTAAAATTAGAGGAGAAACAAAACGTCCTTCAATAGTTTGTTCGACAATGAAAACAATAATAACTTTTAAGAGCATAATTGGACCAGCGATTAAACCTAAAACGAGAGCCGGAATCATTGCAAGAAAACTTCCTAAATAAGGAACAAGGTTCAATATCCCTGCCAATACTCCTAGTGTAATCCCGTATTTTAAACCAATAATCTTAAAAAAGATGATAAACATAATCGCAACAATAATAGCAACCGTCACTTGTCCGCGAACATAGTTGGCTAACTGAGTATTGACATCGCTCATCACTTGACCAAAAGAATCACGGAATTTATAAGGTAAAAATTGTGTGACATAGCCTTTCAAATTTTTTCCATCACGTAAAAGGTAGAATACAATAAAAGGCATAATGATAATGGCTAGAATAATTTGAGAAGCAGTACTAATTAAATTACCTGCCCAATTAACCGCCTTAGAAGAAAAGTTACTAGCCCAAGAAGTCACTTCAGAAGACAAGTTATTAGTATATTCTTCAATCTGTATCTTTAAATCACCCGAGATACGATTACTGATTAAATCCTCCATTATTTTATCAGCCTGTTTCAGATAACTAGGAACATTCTTTACAAAACTAAGGACTTGGTGTTGCAAACTTGGCAGTGCAACCGCTAATCCCCATACAATTAAAAAACCTATAAAAACAAAAACAATGGTGATAGCCACGACACGATTGATCTTATGCTTCTCCATAAAATCAACGATAGGATTTAGAAGATAGTAAAGCAAACCTGACAAAATAAGAGGCAACATGATAACCTTGATAAAGTCAGTTAACGGGATAAAAATAAAACTTGTTTTACTAAGTATAAAAACATTCAACCCTATTAATAATGTCACCAATAATACTGTGATGGCTTTATTGTCAATAAACCACCTGAAAAACCATGAAAGGCTAAAATCTTTTTTACTATTTTTATTATTCTTATTTTCCATGCTTAACTCCTTTAAACGTTGATGCTATTGTAACATTTTTCAAGCAAAAATTCCTTGATTAACCGCATCGTTCTTTCTAAAAATATCATTGGACGATTTGATAATACGATAAATAATTCTTCTTAATAGATTATGGACAATCAGCAAGCTAAAAAATAATCATTCAAACGCATTTCATCACTTTATGCTATACTAATACTAAGAAGTTAACTATATACGAGGTAAAACAAATGACTCAAACTATTTATTTTGGAACCTATACTCGCAGACTATCTCAGGGGATTTATAAAGCTGATTTTGACGAAGGAACTCTTTCAAATCTGGAACTAGTTGCTAAAGAACCAAGCCCAACTTATCTAGCTTTTGACAAATTTAATCATCTTTATTCTGTCGGTGCTGTCCAAAATCAAGGTGGAATTGCTGCCTTTAATAAAGATTTTCAACTTTTAAATCATGTTGTAACGGAAGGAGCTCCACTTTGTTATGTGGCTGTTGATGAACCAAGAAATCTTGTCTACGGTGCAAATTACCATAAGGGGCAAGTCTTAGTCTATCAACGTCACTCCGATGGTTCCCTTAGCTTACTTGATTCCGATACTCATCATGGTTCCGGTCCGCATGCTAATCAAACGACTGCTCATGTACATTATGCTGATTTAACTCCAGATAACTATCTAATTACTTGTGATTTGGGAACAGATGAAGTCATCACTTACGATATTGCAACAAATGGAAGTCTAAAAAAATTAGATAGCTATACTAGTACGGCTGGTGCTGGCCCTCGTCATATTATTTTCCATCCTTACTACAAAATAGCTTATCTTATCTGTGAACTCAACTCAACTGTTGAAGTACTTATTTACGATGGTTTGGGACAATTTGAACTTTTACAAACCATTTCGACCCTCCCAACAGATTACAAAGAAGACAATGCTACTGCTGCTATTCGATTATCCTCAGACGGAAAATTCCTCTATGCCTCTAATCGTGGACATGATTCCATTGCAGTTTATCAAATCCTCGCTGACGGCAGTCTATCATTGGTGGAGATTACGACCACAAACGGAAAAAATCCTCGCGATTTTATAATAACACCAGATGAAGCATACCTGATAGCAGTTCATCAAGATTCAGACAATGCTACTGTCTTTCAGCGAGATAAAGAAAATGGAAACCTGATCGAACTCTCACATCATTTTCACGTTCCAGAAGCAGTCTGCATTGTGGCACACTCTTGACCATTCTTATTATCATAAGAGAATGTAAATTCTATTTTTATTCTTTCATATGGCTAATCGTATCTTACTATTTAGGATATAGTCTGTCGCAATTCATATAGGAGCTGTACTATGAAACCCATTATTCCAAAAACACCTTCTTGTCCCCAATTAAGTAGCGACGAGATAAAATTTTTAACATCTGTAACATTTGAAAAGGCCGTTGCTCCTAAACCATGTGACTTACTTTTTGTATTCGCAGGGACACATCCAGGACATTGGGAAAGAGCAATTGAAGCTTACCAAAAAGGTTATGCAAAACAAATTCTTGTGACAGGTGGTCGTAGCCTAACAGGGACTGCCCATAAAGATTGGGATGAAGAAAGCGAGAGTGAAGCTGCAGTTATTTGTCAACATCTATTCTCTGCTGGTATTCCAAAAGAAAAAGTTATATCCGAACACCATTCAACAAATACTTTAGAGAATGTATTGTTTGCTAAAAAAATATTTGATTTTAATACCATATCATCTATCATGTTTATCTGTAAAAGCCATGCAACTGGTAGACAGCGACGAACACTTGCAAAATATTTACCATCAGCTATGACCTATGTTCCATTCACATTTGATGCTGTCTACAAAGGAGAGAAACTATCTAGAGAAGAATGGATGTTAACAGATACTGGTCGCTCGCGTATTTGGGGCGAGTATCTTCGTATCCTACACTATGGACAAAAAGGAGATATTCTAGCTTTAGAAAAAGAAATCGACTGACTCCTAGGATTCGGTCGTCCAGTAAAATGAAACAGTTGATTCGGATTATACAGTTCACTCTTTTAAAAAATATTAGAAATTATATACATTTAGCTATTGATTTTTTAATTAAAAAGAGCTATAATGTCGGTAGACAATTTTAACGTATTATCTTGTTTCTTATTGAATCGTCAAAAGCAGACTGAAACCTTTTTAACACCGACTATTCAATATTTTGCAAACATAAGGGAGATGAAAAGTTTGGATTGTCATATAAACAATTATCATAACCTCTATTCTAGTTCGTTGAACTAGAAGTGATAACTTGTTATAGACTGGTTGAATAAACTAGTCTTTTTTTGTTGCTGTAAAATGATCGGTGGATAACTAGAAAGTTGGTTTAAAAATCAGACTATAAAAAGGCCAAGCATGTTCGTTTCAGATATATTGCTATTTCTGAAAGACATCAACATGAATGACCTACACTCAATTAAAAATTAACTACTAGATGTTTTTTTCTAAAGTTATAACAAGCACCAAGCATTCCAGCTTGATTTTCATAATGAGCAAAAGTAAGGTAAGTATTTTTGGCAATACTAGGAACCAAATAATGATCCAAAGCAGTTCGTATTTTCTCAGATAAATAATCTTTTTGAGCCATAATACCACCACCTAAAATAATCGTTTCTGGATTAACTACATAACAGATATTTGCTAAACCCTGTCCTAGGTAGTCAACCATTCTATCAATTCCTTCTATGCAGTTTTGATTTCCTTTTTTTGCTTCATCAAAAATTCTAACTCCTGACCATTCATCAATGGAAGAATTTTCTTTTTCTGCAACGTATTTTACTAAAGTAGTTGTTGAAGCAAGATCTTGAAATGCTCCATCTGGAAGATAAATATAGCCTACCTCACAAGCTGAATTACTAAAACCATGAAAAATTTTTCCATCAACTAGCAAGCACCCTCCTATGCCAGTTCCGATTGTAAGACAAAGATTTATTCTACTATCTTTTCCACTACCAGAGATTCCCTCTGCTAGCCCAGCACACTTAACATCATTTTCTACCTCACACAGTACTCCAAATTCTTGCTCAATCGTATCTTTAAAATTAATACCAGCATAATTTGGTATTTGAGGACCCGAATAAAAAATCTCTCCCTTATCTGGATCTACCATGCCTGCTGTGGATATACATACACCTGTTAAATGATACTTATCTTTATATAGACTTACTAGATTTTTAACAGTACTTAAGATATGTTTCCCACCCTTATCGGCATTTGTTTGCATTTTATTTTGCTCAATAAAATGATCATTTTGATCAATAATTCCATATTTTATAAAAGTACCACCAATATCAATAGCAAGATATTTTTCCATTAGTAGCCCTTCTTTCTTTATATAATATAATTAATTTCTTACGAACAGAAGTTATAAATCGTTTTTTGAATCATCTGTGCGGCTTCATGTGCAATAGTGTAATCTTCTTCTACCATATTTTCCAAAGGCAATCGAACACCTCCAAGATTTATTCCTTCTTTTATCCGAATAACCTCTTTGATAATAGCATACATATGTCCATGCCCTGAAACAAGTTTTGCAATAATATCATTAATAGCATATTGTAATTCTTGTGCTTTATCCAATTTTTTCTCAGCAATTAATTTATTCAATTCTACAAACAGTTCTGGCATGGCACCATAAGTACCACCAATACCTGCTTTAGCTCCCATTAAACGTCCTCCAAGAAATTGCTCATCTGGACCATTGAAAACAATATGATCTACCCCAGCCGTAGAGACAAACACTTGAATATCTTGAACAGGCATAGAAGAATTTTTTACTCCAATCACACGAGGATTTTTTAGCATTTCCTTATAAAGGTCAGGTGTCAAAGAAACACCGGCTAACTGCGGAATATTATAAATAATAAAATCAGTATTAGGTGCAGCATCACTGATAGCGTTCCAATAAGCAGCTATTGAATATTCTGGTAATCTAAAATAAATCGGTGGGATCGCTGCAATTGCATCAACACCTAACGCTTCAGCATGCTTTGCTAATTCAATACTGTCTTTTGTATTATTACATGCCACATGTGCTATAATAGTCAATTTACCTTTAGCCACTGTCATAACTGCTTCTAATAGCTGTTTTCTATCCTCAACACTCTGGTAAATACACTCTCCAGATGAACCATTCACATAAAGTCCTTGAACACTCTTATCAATAAAATACTGAACAAGCTGTTTGACACGTTCTGGACTAATCTCTCCTTCATCATCGTAACAAGCATAGAATGCTGGAATAATACCATGATATTTTTCTAAATTTTTCATTCTTTCTCCTTATAAAACCTCATCTAATTTAGGCGTTATCATTTTATCAATAATTGTTAATTGAATAGATGCAAGTGTTGAAAAACCTGCAATTAGTAAAAATAAACTTCCGAATACTAAAGTAAAAACTGAACTAAAATATACAAAAATTAGGACAATGAAGATAAGCAACAATAGAAAACTTTTGAATATATTAAACGACAATTGTAATAAAGTAATCTTTAATAATGCTTTTAATTGATATTCTTTAGAGCTAGCTAAAGGATAAATAATTAGAGCAAATAACGATACTAAAAACAATAATCCAATACAGATCGCTTTCATGGCTGTAAAAGTAAATATTGTTTGTGCATGAATGAGATATAAATCTAGTCCAATAATTCCTACAACAGCTAGTTCAATTAGGAAAAGACTGAATCCAATTTTAAAATTCAATCTGAATGAATAAAAGTATTCTTTCAAAATTGATACATGTTGAGTTCTCTTCATTTGATCAAGCACATAATAAAGACTAATTCTTGCCACACCAATAGTAATAATAGGTAAGCAAGATAAGAGAAAAATAAGATTTAGACAAATAAAATCAAAAATTCTCTCACAAACTTTCATAACTTTATTATCAGTATTAAAGATTGTTTTTACTAATTGCCTACCTCTACTAGCCATCCTAATTGCTCCTATCTATTCAAATTTAACTTTAAAAACGTATTTTCTAACCATTTCACTCTTATTTGCAAAGTTATTTGGTTGGTGAAATTCATTTGGGAAAAATGCTACAAAATTTTCGGTATCCAAATAATAATCCACACTCTCTGAACACTCATAAAATCCAATATCCTTATCAGTATCAAAAACAATGGTTTCTGCTGCAACGCCTTGACCATAAGATATGCGTTCGTAACCTTGATCAATCAATTGAATATCCATATAACGATGATGGTATTCAAACTGACTCGTTTTTTCTTTTAGTAATGTATTATCTTGTACAAATAGGATAACTTTATCACCATCAATTTCATATGTTCCGTAATCAAGCTGTTTTAAATTAGTTTCATTAATGTAGTGAATAGCTTTATCTAAGTTTTTATGAATTCCTAGATAACGGTAAATATTAACAACTTTATCATATATCATAAACTACCCCTTGACAGCTCCCATGGTAATACCTTGTGTAAATGATTTTTGGAATACAAGAAAGACTGCAACAATTGGTACAGCCGCCAAAGCTGCTCCTGCCATGATAAGCCCATAGTTCGTTGCCATCTCAGCCTGCATAGTTGCAACACCTAATGAAATTGTTAAATTTTGACGAGATGTTAACATGACTAGTTGCATGAAATAGTCATTCCAAGTATTAATAAAAGTGAAAATGGCTAAAGCTGCAAAACCAGGTTTTACAATTGGAAAAGCAACACTCCAAAAAGTTCTCAATTCTCCACAACCGTCAATCTTAGCTGATTCTAATAATTCAGTCGGAATATTTTCACTAAATTGTTTCATCAAAAAGACACCAAATGGCCAACCCACTAGAGGTAGTATGACTGCTGCCAAAGTATCATGAATTCCTAAAAAATTTACGATACGAACTAGCGGTACTAAAACAACTTGTTTTGGTAGAGCCATCGCAGCAATAAAAACAGAAAACAAGATACGTTGACCATAAAATCTTTTTTTAGCTAAAACATAACCTGCCAATGAGGATGTTGCACACACTAGAAACATTGTAGCTAATGAAATAAATACACTATTCCACATCCATTGTATAGCTGGATTTTGAATAGTTAATTGTTTGAAATTTTCTACTGTTGGATGTGCTGGAATCCATTGTGGTGGAACAACAATCGTATCTGGTTGAGCTTTAAAAGCACCTGTCATGATCCAATAGAATGGAAATATAAATAAAATTGTTAATAGTAATAGAATGATTGTTGAGATAACTGTAAAGGGAGTCAATGTTTTCTTTTTCATTTCTTTCTCCTTAATTCTAGTAATTTAGTATTCAACATCGTTTCCAAGAATCTTGAACTGAGCAAAACTAATCAAGGCAATCATCACTGCTAAAAATACACCCATTGTGTTGGCATATCCGTAATCAGATAACTTAAAGGCCTTTTCATATAGATAATACATTAAAGTACTCGTTGAGTAGTTCGGTCCACCAGATGTTAATAATTGAATAAGGGCAAAACATTGGAAAGAATTAATTGTGGTGATAACTGCAATATAGAGTGTTGTTGGCAACAAACTTGGCCACTTAATTTTCCAAAACACTTGATGTTCAGTAGCACCGTCAACACGCGCCGCCTCAACAAGTGAGTCATCAATATTACCCATTGCTGCTATATATAAAATAATAGGCTGACCAACAGATGTAGTTAAAAGTATAATAATAATAGCTAACAGAGCCCAGTGTTTATCTCCTAACCAACTGATATTTTGTTGGATAATATTTCCTGATTTTAAAACAAAATTTAAAATACCAGATAGTGGATCATATATCCATTTCCAAACTACTGTTACAGCAACACTCCCTGTTACTACCGGTAAGAAGAAAACAAAACGATAAAATGATCTAGCAATAGCATTTTGTCGATAAGTCTGAGATGCAACAAAAAGCGAAAATAAGACAACAATCGGTACTGATCCAATCACAATAATAATGGTGTTAATCAATGATTTCATAAATACCGGATCATGAAACATCCTTATGTAGTTCGAAAAACCGATAAATTGAAATGAGGTCATTGAATAATTGAAGAAACTTGTAACAAATCCCATAATCATTGGAGCTAGTACAAATAGGATGAAAAAGACTAATATTGGGGCTAAAAATGCATAAGATACTAAGGTTTCTCTCATTCTGATTTTATTAACCTTCATACCAAATACCTCTCTTCTAATTAAGATTTCAAAAAATGGAGCCCCTAACCACTCATAAACATGATATTAGATAGGGGCTCTAATTCATAAAATTACTTATTTTTAATTGTATCATTTGCCTTATCAGTAAATGTCTTTAAGGCATCTTCTACTTTTTCATCACCATTTGATACAGATTGTAACATTGGGAACCATAGTGTTCTCATTTCTGCAAAACCATCAATTGTATTATAGTATGGTGAGTAATATTGAGTCCATGAACCAATCATTTCCATACGTTTATCATCATAAAGTTTTCCAAATGATGTACGAACTGGAAACGCTCCTGTACGAATAACATCTTTTGGTCCCCATGTTTTATCATCAGCCATAAATTTGATGAATTTTTTAGAAGCTTCTATTTTCTTTTTATCGCCATTGTTAAAGACTGCAAAACCGTTAACAAGATATTCAAGGGCAGGTTTTCCACTTTCAGATGGGAATGGTACTTCTACAACATCAACTCCACTTGCTTCAAGTAATTTAGCTTGTGTGCCTTTTTGAGCTGGTGCCCAAAGAATAGTGTATGATGTTTGACCATTTGCAAAGTTTTGAATATCAGCACCACCATCATATTGTGAACCATTTGATAATAAGCCATCTTTAATATACTTAACGGCTGTATTTAAACCTTTAACAAATTTATCTGTATCTGTTGTATATTTTGTAACTTCACTGTTAGTAACAGAACCACCACCTAAATTTGCAATAAAAGCACGTGTACCTTGGTCGCCACCTTGACCATTACTAAATAATGAACCTGGTGTATAACCTTTATCTTTCAGTGCCTTCAAAACTTTTTCAAAGTCGCTTGTAGTCCAGCCTTCTTTTACTAAATCATCAACCCCAGCATCTTTTAACATTTTTTTGTTAAATGCCATATAAAATGGTGCTGATGAAATAGGATACATGTAAGCAGTGTCTCCTGCTTTACTTGCTTTAATGATTTGATCATTGTTAACATCTTTCACGAAATCATCTGTAAACAAATCATTTAGGTCTGCTAATTTACCATTTTTACCATATTGAATAATACGTCCCGGTGCATCAAATAAAACATCAGGTGCAGTACCCGCTTCAATAGCAGTTGTAATTTTTTCAGGACCAGAGGTGAAATCAATTGTTTCTAGTTTAACTGTAATATCTGGATTTTCTTTTTCAAAAGCAGCAATAATTGTTTTTTCATAAGTTCCTACACCGTCACTAGATTTCTCTTGTGTATAAGTTGGAAATGCCCACCAAGTAATCTCAGTTTTTCCTTTTGAATCATTTGACTTATCTCCTGAAGCATTACTTGAGTTACTATTTCCACAGGAAACGAGAGTTAAAACTGCTGCACAAGTTGCAATAGAACAAAGTAATTTTTTTACTTTCATGTTTTTCTCCTATCTTAAATTAAATATATTTTTTAATTTTTAATCCTTTTATTAACAAAGCTAATAATTATTTGATTTGTCATTGAATTCTCTTCTCAGTTTCTAAATCAAAGAAATGTCCTTTACTTAATTTAAAAGTAAAACGAGATTTAATGCCTGATTCTAAATAAGAAGAAGCTTCGACTTTTGCTGAGAACTCTTGTTCTCCAACTCGACAATAAAGAACAGAATCACTTCCAAGAAGTTCTGAAATAATGACATCTGCTTCGACTACACAATTTGGAAAAGTCTCTTCAACAATAAGATCTGCTGAAATATCTTCTGGTCTTAAACCAAGAATAACTTTTTTCCCTTGATAACCATTATCTTCTAATATTTTCTTTTGTCCAAGTGGTAATTCTACACGAATGTTCTCACCATCTGTTAAGTAATCTCCATCCACTGTCAATTCAAAGAAATTCATAGCCGGACTTCCGATGAAACCTGCCACAAATTTATTAGCCGGTTGATTATACAGTTCTTGTGGACTCCCAATTTGTTCAATTCGACCAATTGTGCCTGTTCCCGATGAATTTTTGGTCGCACTCATAATCACAATACGATTTGCTAAAGTCATCGCTTCTGTTTGATCATGTGTTACATAAATGGTAGTTGCTCCAATTCGTTTATGAATTTTAGCAATTTCCGCGCGCATCGAAACACGGAGTTTGGCATCTAAGTTCGATAATGGTTCATCCATTAAGAAAACCTTGGCATCACGAACAATAGCACGCCCCATAGCAACACGTTGACGTTGACCACCTGAAAGATCTGCAGGTTTTCTATCCAAAAATTCTTTCAAACTCAAAATCTCTGCAGCTTCACGCACACGCTTATCAATATCCTCTTTACTATATTTTCTTAACTTCAGTCCAAAAGCCATGTTATCATAAACTGTCATATGAGGATAAAGTGCATAGTTTTGGAAAACCATTGCAATATCACGATCTTTAGGAGCAATATCATTCATTAATTTCCCATCAATATAGAATTCTCCTTCGGTAATATCTTCTAAGCCTGCTATCATACGCAAAGTTGTTGATTTTCCACACCCCGACGGACCAACGAAAACAATAAACTCTTTATCCTTGATATCTAAATCAAAGTCTTCAACAGAATAAAAATCACTATTGGGATATTTTTTATAAAGATTTTTTAAATTTAAACCTGTCATCCTTGCTCCCCTTTTATATATTTGTCACTGCTTTAATAAAACGTTGTGCAATTTCTTTAGGTCTAGTAATAGCTCCTCCAATAACAATTCCAGCGGGATGTAATTTCTTTACTGATGTAGCATCTTCAAGTGTATGAATTTTACCCTCAGCTATAACATCTATTCCCTTGTCACAAAGTTTCCTTATTAAATCTAAATCTGGACCATCTTCTTGTCTACTGTATTTAGTATAACCCGAAAGTGTTGTCCCAACAAAATCAATACCTGCTTGCCAAGCAACCAATCCTTCTTCGTAGGTACTAATATCAGCCATAAATAATTGGTCAGGGTATTTAGATTTTATTTGGCGAATAAATTCTGTTACCGTTAAACCGTCAAAACGTTCGCGATTAGTACAATCTAAAGCTATAACTGCTATATTTGTCTCAACTAATTGGTCGATTTCTTTTATTGTCGCTGTTATATACGGTTCTTGCGGTGGATAATCTTTTTTTATGATTCCAATGATGGGTAATTTGACGACCTCCTTGATTTCTAGAATATCTCTAACGGAATTAGCACGAATACCCACTGCACCGGCTTCTGCTGCTGCAAGTGCTAATCTAGGAATAATGCCTCCAGTTTCCACATATAATGGTTCTCCAGGCAAGGCTTGACAAGAAACAATAACTCCATCTTTAATCAATGATTTAAATAGTTCTTTTGACATCTTTTCCAATACCTATAACCTCCTTTTTCATTATTTGCAAGATTATACTAACATTTTTTGAATGCGCTTTCAATAGTTTTTGAACAACTAAATTGTACTTTCATTTTTTTAGAAAAATGTCTATTTTGTTGAATGACTATTCATAAATCTAGAAAAAGAAAACTGCTATCAGATGAGATAATCTTGCAGAATTCTTTAATCACTAAAAGTTTTAGAGAAGATGGTTTCTTTTTCTTCTTGATTAATCATTAAGAAGTAGGAATAAATTATATCCATCATCAGCAACATTGGAAATTGTGGAGAAATTCTATTTCCATATTCAATATTTTTTACAGAAGCTACCCTTACCACTTCACTTATTGGAAATGTCTGTGCTGTTAGCGTCGTAAATAAAATGCTTTTGGCTCCATTTGTTGAGGCATTAATTAAAGCTTCATTTACTAACTTTGTATGTCCGGATATTGAATAACCAATAAAAAGGCAAGTATCATTTAACAATCCTTTTGTCCAATTGAGACTGTCTAAATCATTCACAACTTCACATACAACTCCCAATCTCATTAGCCTAATTTTTATTTCTCTTGCTACTAATCCAGAACTTCCAGCTCCACAAAGATAAACTCGCGAAGCTTGGTTTATCATTTGAGCAACTCTTTCAAGTTGCCTTTCGTCCACCAGTAGATTTGTTTTTTCTATAATATCGTTATAATCTACAAAAATTTCTTGTGTTAATCTATTTTGAAAATTTACAAAATTATATTCAAAATATTGTTGACTATTTTGAAATTCAAATAAAAATTCCCTGTATCCTGTAAAGCCACATTTTTTTGAAAAACGTGTCAGGGTAGATTGCGACACATGTAAAATCTCACTAATATTTTTTACTGACAAATCTGATTTTAAATTAGCATCTTTTAGAAAATACTCCGCTACTTTTTTTTCAATGTGACTCATTGAAGATAAGCTCATTTCTATTTGACCTTTAATACTATGAGTATTTTTCATATATCTTTTATCCTCTTATTTAAATATATCATATTATATTTGTTATTATAACATATTTAAATAAAGTTACAAAAGTCAAATATAACTATCATTGACTAAATTACAATAAAGAAAAAAGCTGTCCGTAATTTAACTGACAACTTATCTGTTACTTGTACATCCAACACTAATCAACTATCTAGATAATTAGGAAATTCTAATAAAATAATTCTACTTTTCACTCCCCCACCACTTCAAAAACTTCTTTTAAAATAGCAACTCCTTTATCTATGTCTTCTTTTATCAAAGTTAATGGTGGTAATAAACGAATTACATCACTACCTGCTGTTAAAATGACAAGGCCTTTTTCTCGTGCAGAATTGACAATATTAGACAAATTTTGACTTGTCTCAATTCCAATCATAAACCCAATTCCTCGAATATCTGAAATCATAGAAATATCTTTTAATTGGGTTTTCAATTCTTTCATCAAATAGTGGCTTTTTTCTTCAATATTTTTGATAAATTCTGGATGTTTGATTATCTTTATTGTTTCTAAAGCGGCTACCATAGCTAATTTGTTTCCACCAAAAGTAGAGCCATGACTACCGTAAGAAAAGGCAGAAGAAAGATTTCTTTTTCCTAGCATCGCACCAACGGGAACTCCATTTGCCAATCCTTTGGCTAGTGTCACGATATCTGGCACAATATCATAGTGTTCAAAGGCATATAGTTTTCCTGTCCGACCTATTCCTGTTTGTACCTCGTCTACTATTAGTAATAGATTGTGCTCTTTACAAAAATTAGATAAAGCGGTTATGAATTCTGGATGGGCTGGACGGATGCCAGATTCTCCCTGAATCAGCTCTAGCATAACTGCTGCGGTATCATCATTAACAAGTTTTTTCACACTATCTAAATCATTGTAATTAGCATAGCTAAAATGTGGAACTCCTTCGCCAAATCCCTCTTTTATCTTATCTTGACCCGTCGCAGACATGGATCCATAACTACGTCCATGAAAAGAATTCATAAAACTAATAATTCCTTGTTTTCCAGTGGCTTTTCTAGCTAGTTTGATGGCTGCTTCATTGGCTTCTGTCCCACTATTACAAAAGAAAGCCAAGTAGTCACTATCTCCAATCAAGGCTTGAGCAACTTTTTCTTGAAGGGAATTGCTATAAAGGTTAGGCATGTGCCAAATAGCCTTTGCTTGTTTTAGTAATGCAGACTCTACTTGAGGATGAAATCCCAAGTTAGTCACGCCGATCCCTGAAGAAAAATCAAGATAAGAGTCTCCTTTGCAATCTATCAAGTAGTTTCCTTCAGCTTTGATAAATTCAATTGGCAGACGCTTATAATTCTGAAATAAAAAACTCATATTTACCCCTCTGCTATCAATGTTCCAGTTAATAGATTGTCTCCAATTAAAACTTGATTTACACCTGACAGAACTGTCTGAACAGCACTTTCAATTTTTGGAACCATTCCTCCATGTATAACTCCAGATTGAATTTTTTTCGAGGCTTGACTAGTTAGTAACTCTGGTAACACTCGCTTATTTTCTAAAACACCTTCAATATCTGTCATTAAAATCAATTTTTTCGCTTGAAATTTACTAGCTACCGCTGCCGCCAAATAATCTGCATTGATATTTAAACACTCACCAGAGGCTGTTTCTCCTAAAGAAGCTAGGACAGGAATAATTTTATTTTCTAAAATAGATTCTAAATAATCTGTTTGAATATCTACAACTTTGCCTACATAACCATAAAGAGATTGATTAATAAAATCTGCTGAAACAATTTGACCTAAATGAGAGACCATTTGAAGACTGTCAATATTTTCTTCATGAAGCTGTTTTGTCAAGTTCGGTCCCACTATTTCCAAGAGCCCTTGTTTAACCACTGGAATATCTTCTTGGCTAGTAACCCTCAAACCATTGACTCTTTTACTAGAACACTGGCGCTCAGCCATTAAACGATTAATGACAACTCCACCACCATGTACAATGATGATTTTTTTATTTTCTTCAATCCATTGTTTGATTTGTTTAATGAATGATTTTGATAATTTTTTTGCGGCAATCCCACCAATTTTAATAACTATAATATTATTCATTTTTTCTCCTTTAAATCAATAGCTAATAAATAATCACTTTATTTTTTTAAGTGTATGATGAACTTCTGATAATCCTAGGAACGATATAAGGCATTGATTTTTACGTAATCGTATGATAAATCACATCCCCATGCTTTACCTGAGTAATTTCCATCATGTAAATCAATGGTGATTAATAATTCATCTTGAATCATGATTTCTCTCAATTTTTCATCATCAAAATCCACTGGAGTAGAAGCAATCATAACCGGTATATCCCCAAGTATGATATCGATACTGGAAACGGACAAATCAACATCTGTATAGCCAATTGCAGCTAATATTCTACCCCAATTAGGATCTTCGCCAAAAACAGCTGTTTTCACAAGACTAGATCCTACCACACTTTTAGCAATCATACGAGCTGCCAAGCCATCAGAAGCATGTTTTACATCTACCTCAATTAATTTAGTGGCACCTTCTCCATCTTTAGCAATTTTTTTAGCCAAATCTTCCATAACATAGTGTAGCATCTGAGCAAATTGTTCAAATTCAGGTGTATCCGGAAGAATTTCATCGTTTCTAGCACAACCGTTAGAAAGAACAACAACCATATCGTTTGTGGATGTATCACCATCTACGGTAATTTGATTAAAGGTTGTTTCGACATTATGGCTTAATGCTTTTTGTAAAGTACTACTAGAGATATTGGCATCACAGGTAATGAAACCTAGCATTGTTGCCATATTGGGATGAATCATTCCAGAGCCTTTTGCTACTCCCGCCATAGTTACCAAATGACTACCAAATTCCTCTGTCACGACACAAGTTTTAGATACTGTATCTGTCGTTAAAATAGCTTGAGCAAAATTTTCCGCATTCCCACTGACTAGTACAGTCTCTATTCCTTTTCTTAAAATATCCATAGGCATTAGCTCTGAAATAACACCTGTTGAAGCTAATCCTACTAATTCAGTATCAATATTTAATTTTTCAGCTGTTAGTCGTTGCATTTCATACGCATCTTCCATTCCTTGAATACCTGTACAGGAATTCGCTACTCCAGAATTGACAACAAGAGCCTGTAGTTGATTTGATTTTTTTATAGTATCTCTAGTCACAATCAGAGGCGCTGCTATGACTTTATTTGTTGTATAAACACCAGCCACACTAGCTGGCACTTCCGATACAATCCATCCAAAATCCAATTTTGTTTTCTTAAATCCTGCATGCAATCCATCTGCTGAAAAACCCAATGGACTTGCTATATTTCCTTCTATTACTTTCATTTATTCCTCCGTTTATATATAAGTTGGACTGTTTAATAGTCCCTCTGTTTCATTAAAACCAAACATTAAGTTCATATTTTGAATTGCTTGACCAGCCGCTCCTTTAATTAAATTATCAAGAACAGCAACGACTGTTAAAATATTCGTTACTGGATTATAATCCAAACCAATGTCTGTATAATTCGTTCCAATTACTTGATGCAAATTGGGCAAATCCCGTTGTATTCGGACAAAGGGCTTGTTTCGGTAAATTTCTCGATAAATTTGCTCTATTTCTTCTACCTTTAATGGTTTATTGAGCCGACTATAAGTGGTCGCTACGATTCCTCTATTGACAGGAATCAAAGAAGTTGAAAATTGAATATGATTCAAGTCTGCATCAAACTGCTGTAATTGCTGAACAATTTCTGGAATATGCTGGTGTTGATTTAACTTATAGGTCACATAATTATCATGAACTGTTACAAAATGACTAGCATCAGACAAGGTTTTTCCTGCTCCTGTTAGCCCACTTTTGGCATCCACAATAATAGAGTCTAAGTCAATGATTTGTTCCTTTACAAGAGGAATAAGGGCTAATTCTGTTGCCGTTGCATAGCAACCTGGGTTGGCTATAAATTTTTTATCGGAATAATCAGTAAACTCAGCTAGTCCATAGGCAAATTGTCTTTGTATGTCTGAAGCCACCGCTTCTTTTTTATACCATTTTGAATACATTTCTTTTGGTAGGCGATGGTCTCCTGAAAGATCAATGACTGGAAAATTAGCATTTACAAAATCTTGACTTAATTCTTTGGCTATTCCACTGGGTGTCGCAAAAAAGACAAGTTCTGCTATCTTCATTATATGCTGGCTATCAAATGCTTCAATTTTTAAATCACAAATTCCCTCCAAATGAGGATACATTGTTGATAATTTCCTTCCAATTTCCTTGCTAGCGTGCACAGATACTATTTCTATTTCAGAGTGTTGTTGCAATAATCTTAGGAGTTCAATTCCCGAATAACCTGTTATACCTACTATTGAAATTCGCATATTTTTTAAATACCTCTGTATAAATATTCATTACATTCTACTATTATCTTTTTTCTTTGTCAAGTCTTTTTATGTATTAATATGCAATATTTTCAAAAATATAAATATTTTTTCATGAAAACACTTAACTTTTCAATTATTTATTCAATAGACCATTAATTATTATTTCCAAAAATCTATATATTTCGCAAAGAAAAAAACAGACTAATTTACTTAGTCTGTCTCTAAAATAGTCTATCTCACCTTATTTTAAATGAGCAAAAATGGTTATAATTTTGAAGCGACTGCGTTCAACAATTCTTGAATTCCTGCTTGATTGTTACCGCCTGCCATTGCTAAGTCAGGTTTTCCACCGCCTCGACCATCTACGATCGGAGCCAGTTCCTTAACCAAATTCCCGGCATGAATTTCCTTTGTTTTACTAGCTACCAGAACATTCACCTTATCATTGATTGCAGCCACTAACACCAATACATCTGAATAGTCTTTTTGTTTCCAACTATCTGCAAAAGTGCGAAGTGCTCCAGCATCTGATACAGAAACCTGACTGGCAATAAAACGATGACCATTGGCAGTCTGAACCTCTTTAAAAATTTGATTAGAAGCAGCAGCAGCCACTTTTTCTTTCAACTCGGAGTTTTCTCTTTGTAATTGACGTAACTGCTCCTGTAAAGTTGCTACTTTATGAGGTACTTCTTTTATTTGTGGTGCTTTAAGAGTCGTTGCGACCAACTTGAGAGCTTCTTCTTCTTCTCTATAAGCCTCAAATGCTTCTTTACTAGTTACCGCAAGAATACGACGTGTTCCTGAACCAATTCCTTCTTCCTTGACAATTTTAAAAATTCCAATTTCAGAAGTATTCTGAATATGTGTTCCACCACAAACCTCAACTGAGTAGTCTCCAATGGTTACCACACGAACTTTCTTGCCATATTTTTCTCCAAAAAGAGCCATTGCCCCCATTTCTTTAGCTGTATCAATATCAGTCTCTATGGTTTCAACTTGGATAGCTTCCCAAATTTTTTCATTAATTTCCTGTTCAATCGCGCGCAACTCATCTGGTGTTACAGCTTGGAAATGAGTGAAATCAAAACGAAGAAACTCTACTTCATTAAGAGAACCAGCCTGCGTTGCATGGTTTCCTAATACATTGTGCAGTGCCGCATGTAGCAAGTGGGTCGCCGTATGATTCTTCATAACACGATGGCGACGATTGTGATCAATTTCAAGTGTGTATTCTTGATTCAAATCCATTTTATCAAGTACTTCCACTTTGTGTAAATGTTGACCATTTGGTGCTCTCTGTACATCTACCACAGTGGCAACTACTTTCTCAGTTTCATCTAAAATACTTCCTTGATCTGCTACTTGTCCACCCATTTCTGCATAAAATGGAGTTTCTGAAAAGATTAACAAGGCTGTTCCTGAGGAAACAGAAGCAACTTCTTCATTATCTGCAATAATTGCAGATAATTTTGCAGCCAAAGTTTCCTTTTCATAGTTGAAATGACTTTCGACCGTAATGTTTTGCAATGTTTCATTTTGCATTCCCATCGATTCGCCTTTAACAACAGAAGCACGAGCACGTTCTTGTTGCTCTTTCATAGCTTCTTCAAATCCTTTACGATCTAGGCTCAACCCCTCTTCTTCAGCAATTTCTTCGGTTAATTCTACAGGAAATCCATAGGTATCATATAGTTTAAACACATCTTTCCCCGCAATGATTGTCTCTCCTTTTGATTTTAACTCTTGGACAATCGTTTGGGCAAAATGTTGTCCTGAATGCAGTGTGCGGGCAAATGATTCTTCTTCGCTTTTTACAATCTTCTCAATAAAAGATTGTTTTTCGAGAATTTCTGGATAATAACTTTCCATGATTTTCCCGACAGTCGGTACTAATTTATAAAGAAACGGTTCATTAATTCCTAATTTTTGACCATGCATAGAGGCACGACGTAAAAGACGACGTAAAACATAACCGCGTCCCTCATTTCCTGGAAGAGCTCCATCACCAATGGCAAAAGATAGAGAACGAATATGGTCTGCAATGACTTTAAAACTCATATTGTCACCGTCTGGATCATAAACTTTACCAGAAATTTTCTCAACTTCTTCAATGATTGGCATAAATAGATCCGTTTCAAAGTTGGTCTTAGTTCCTTGAATAACCGCAACCAAACGCTCCAAACCAGCTCCCGTATCTATATTTTTATGCGGAAGTTCTTTGTATTCACTACGAGGCACTTGAGGATCTGCATTGAATTGAGACAAAACAATATTCCAAATTTCAATGTATCGATCGTTTTCAATATCTTCTGCTAGCAAACGAATTCCAATATTTTCTGGATCAAAGGCTTCTCCTCGGTCAAAGAAAATCTCAGTATCTGGACCAGAAGGTCCAGCACCAATTTCCCAAAAATTATCTTCTATGGGAATCAAATGACTAGGATCTACTCCTACATTAATCCAGCAATTATATGAATCTTTATCTTCTGGATAGTAAGTCATATACAGTTTATCCGCTGGAAAATCAAACCATTCTGGACTAGTCAATAACTCATATGCCCAAGTAATAGCTTCTTTTCGGAAATAATCTCCAATTGAGAAGTTCCCTAGCATTTCAAACATTGTATGGTGACGAGCTGTTTTCCCAACATTTTCGATGTCGTTTGTTCTAATTGCTTTTTGAGCATTGGTAATCCGTGGATTTTCTGGAATAATCGTTCCATCAAAATATTTCTTTAATGTCGATACTCCAGAATTAATCCAAAGCAAGGTAGGGTCGTTTACTGGAACCAAACTAACTGATGGCTCAACCGTATGTTGTTTTGTTTTCCAAAAATCGAGCCACATTTTTCGTACTTGAGCACTTGATAGGTATTTCATTTTTATTCTCCTAATTATTATTAAAATTTCTAAGAACAGAACATGAAAAAGACAAGTTCTTTGTTAGAAGGGCGAAAAACCGCGGTACCACCTTCATTCAATGAACTTGTCATTCTCATTTACACTGATAAGCAAAATTGAGGAATAAGTGTTTCCTATAAGAATTCTTATTATTCTAATTTGCTTGTCTATTTTATTTAATTTTACGATATGAGTAGCATGATTTTCATTATTATATGGCTTGCAGCACCGCCAATTCTCTGAAATAATCATTTGAAAATCAATTCTCAACCGTTCTATTATACTGATTTATTAACGAATCGTCAACTTATTCTGCTGATGATGAAGCTTCCGAACTGCTACTTTCAGCTGCTGAGCTAGAGGTTTCTTTAGAAGTTGAAGAAGACGAAGAAGTTGATGATGAAGCCGATGAATTAATGTATTGAGAGAAGAGAGATTGGAAAGCAGAATCTTTCACTTTAATGTTGGCTTCTTTTAATACATTTGAAATGACTGAGTAGATGAAATTAGTATCACTTTGTTTTTCAGCAATAATAATCTCTTTTAGTCTAGCTTTGTAATCTTTCCAATTTGATGATTTTTCAGATTTTTTCACCAGTTTGACAATATAATAACTTGAACTATATCCATCTTGCACTGTAACAACATCTGAAATAGCATTTTCATTTAATGCAAATGCTGCACTTTTAATTGTATCTGCAACATCTGTAGAGCCAGAGTCGAATTTAATTTCTCCGCCTTTTTCTTTGGTAGCTGTATCTGTTGAGTTGTCCTTAGCAATCTGTGTAAAATCTGCACCTTCTGCCTTGACTTGTTCAAGTACTTCTTTGGCCTTATCTTCACTATCTAATTTAATAATTTGAGCAGTTACTTCTGGTGTATATTTTTCAAATGCTGCTTTGTAGGTTTCGTTTGTTACCTCTTTTTCGGCTGCTGTTTTAGTAGCATATTCTACCAATAATTGCGTACGGATTTGCTCTTTATAATTTTCTTCAGTCATTCCGTTTTGGGCTAATATTTGTTGGAAAGCTGAACCATACCCTTCTTTTGCTTTATTGAATTCTTCATTTACTTTTTTATCTGTTATTTTTTTACCATATTTATCTCCAAAAGCTTTTTTAATCGTCATTTGAAGTAAGACTTGTTGAGCAGTCGTATTCGTTTTTACTTCGTTGTAAAAATCATTGACAGTAATGGTGTTCCCTTTCATTGTGATGATGTCTTTGCCTCCTGATTGAGAACATGCTGCTAGGGTTACAACTGACAACAAGGTCACTGCTCCCATTAAAAGTTTTTTCTTCATTTATTTTGATACTCCTTAATTAAAATTCACTTTTTCTATTGTACCACAATTTTATTTTTATAGCTTAAATTTTGCTAAAAAACACCTAAGTAATAACCTTCAGTTTCCCATAGAATAATTGATACACAAAAGTCACAAAAATAACATTACAAACAACAATAAAATCTACTGTTTGTAATGTTAAATGGAATTGCTGAGAAAAACGAATTCAGATGATATGATTATTTTTTTCGAATCATCAGTAATCCATCACCTAATGGCAAGAAACTACTTGTAAAAGAGGAATCATTCAAAACTGTATCAAACAATTTATGCAGTCCTCTATAAATTGCCCGTTGTCCTCTTCTTATTTCTTCTGCTGGTTTTGCGATATCTCCTCCTTGAAAAACATCATCTATAATAATAATGCCTCCACTTGTGAGATGATTCAAAATTTCTGGTAGGAATACAACATATTTCGACTTAGCTGAATCCATAAAAACAAAATCATACGAATCTTTCAAAGTTGGCAAAATATCCATCGCCTCCCCTTCCATCAAGGTGATTTGTTTGCGACTATCAAATTGTTCAAAATTTTCCTTAGCTAGTGCAATCATCTCAGGGTTGCGATCAATAGTTGTTATTGTCGCCTCTGGAGCAGATTCTGCCATTAAAAGGGCTGAAAAACCTATGGCAGTTCCAATTTCTAAGATAGCCGTCGGTTTTATACTTTCTATTATAAAACGAAAGTAAGCGACTGTCTCATGAGGAATGATTGGAATATTTTCCCGATGTGCAAAAAGTTCTAATGATTTTAAATTGGTGGTTACCGGCTCAAGACTAGTTCGCATAAAATCTACGATTTCTTGCTTCACTACAGGTCGACGCATGTTTTGATTGGAAGTTGAACTATATGTTTCTACCATTTATACAAGACCTAATTTTTCTACTAGTAATTCAAATTCGTTCAGGCGTTGTTCAAAGACTGCAAAAGCATCATTCAGATAATCTTCTTTTTCCATGTCTACGCCTGCTTTTTTGATAACTTCTAGTGGATAATCTGAATTTCCAGCTTTGAGATAATTTATATATTTATCTTTATCTTCTTGATTACCGTGAACAATCTTATCTGCTAAGGCTGAAGCTGCTGAAAATCCTGTTGCATATTGGAAAACATAATAATCATAGTAAAAGTGAGGAATACGTGCCCATTCATATTGAATTTCTTCGTTGTCTTCCTTCTTTAATCCGTAATATTTTTCGTTTAAATCAGCATACAGATCGTTTAAAAATTCACTAGTTAATACTTGACCAGCTTGATCCGCTTCATGAATAGCTTGCTCAAACTCAGCAAATTGTGTTTGACGAAAAACTGTTCCACGAAAACCATCTAAAAAGTGATTGAGAATAGCAAAACGTTCATGATCATCTTCTACTTCTTCTAATAGTTTTTCTGTCAAAATATTTTCGTTTGTAGTAGAAGCAATTTCTGCAAGGAAAATAGAATAATCGCCATAGACATAAGGTTGATTTTCACGAGTATAGCTAGAATGCATACTATGTCCTGTTTCATGAACTAGTGTAAATAGATTATCCAAAGTATCTTGCCAATTTAACAACATAAAGGCATTGGTATCATAAGAGCCTCCAGAGTAAGCTCCTGAACGTTTTCCTTGATTTTCATAAACATCAATCCAGCGCTCTGAAAAAGCTTTTCTTACTCGAGCTAGATAATCTTCACCGAGAATAGCTAGTACAGTTTCGGATTTTTCCAAAGCCTCTTCATAACTAATTGAATAGTCTGTTTCTGATAATGGTGTATATAGGTCATACATTTTTAAATCAGAAAGTCCCAATATTTTAGCTCTCAAACGAACATAGCGATGTAGCAATGGCAAATGCTTGTTGACAGCTGATACTAAACTATCGTACACACTTTCTGGGATAAAATTAACAGATAAAGCTGCTTGTCTAGCAGAAGAAAATTTGCGAACTTTAGCATTGTAATTATGAACTTTAACATTCGTTTGCAAAGTTTTAGCATAAGTATGTTGGTATTGTTTATAAACGCTATACAGAGCTTCATAAGCCTCTTTACGAACTGCACGATTTTTGGATTCTACTAAACTGATGTAATTCCCGTGACTTAATTGAACTTCATTTCCGTCAGCATCGTGTATCGTCGGAAAAACAACGTCCGCATTATCTAATATTCCAAATGTTTCACCTGCAGAACCAAATATCTCACTAGCTCCTGCTAGCAATTCTTCTTCTTGTTGAGACAAAACATGAGCTTTCTTTTGCAATAATTTATCAAAAAAGTGTTCATACTGCTTTAGTTCCGGCTGTGCTTCTAGGAAATCTTGATACTGCTTTTCAGTAATTGCCATAAATTCAGGCTCATAAAAAGCGAATGTTTGTCCAAAATCACTATACAGGCTCATTGCTTTTGCATAATATTCTTGGTATTGAGAGACACGTGTGTCTTGATCGTTTTTCATATGCGCATATACATAAAGCCTTTCAATGCGACACATCAATGTCAGCTGCAAGTTTGTAGTTGTTAGTAAATCAGTAGCAGAATCTAATAAGTGTCCCGCTAAACCATTTGCTTGCTTCAAGTCTTGAGTTATTTGAGATAAATCTGATTCCCAATCTTTATCGGTTGGATAAATAGTTGATAAATCCCAAGTGTATTTTTCTTCAATTTCATTTCGTTGTTTTACCATAAAATTTCCTCCATTCTCCTTATTTTATCACATTTTTGCCAAAAAACCTTTTATAAAAAGCTGGTGGATAAATAATTTGTATTTCTTTATTTTTTTCATTTTTATAGTAAGCTAAAAAATCATCATAATATACATCTAAACATTGCGATATCTGACAAAAATAAGGATTTCTGATTGGTTGCACTTGAGGAAAAAAATCCTCTACTGTTTGGGTTAACAAATTTTTACCCTGCAAATACAAGTTCTCTTGTAGCTTCATCCATTTATTCTGTTGATAATAGAGTTGCTTCCGAATATATTGACAAATTGTCTGATCTTGTTTTACAAACATGCTAGTCATCGCTTGTTTTTGAAAAGGAGTTCGTAAACAATCCATCAATTTCTCTTCACCAAATTTAAAAGTTTTAATTTTATAATAAACTGAACCGCGCAAATCCTCATGAATGAGATATTTTAAACGTAATTCTTGCTTTTTTTCGTCTATTTCCCAAATATGAAAACCCATATTACTACTAAAGTAAAGAAAGTGTTTTTGGAGTGAGCTGATAGATTTTTTTAACCATAATTTTTTACCTAATAACCACAAGACAGAATAACCATGTTGGTGATAATTAATCGTACGTTCTCTTAAACGTTGTTGACTGATAGTGCTACATTGAACTTCTAGAGCAATCTTATCATTTATTAACAAATCAGCTACTTGCTGGAGCTTGGGTAAAAATACTTCTACTCGTATACTATCTGTTTTTTTCCCCCATGAAAACAAGGATGCTTTTATATTCAATGCTCTGTACTTTCATTTTCTGTATAAAATTGACAATCTTGCAAACTGATATGCGCAAAATGCTTTCTGATAATAGTTCCATTTTTTAAACGCAGTCTTCCTCTGCAAGCAGGACAAGTGAATTCTTTCCCATTAGCATCCTGTTCTAAAAGATTAATCAATTTATTTTCTTCATTGTAAGCCACTAGCATATAAAAACACCTTTTAAATAGGAGGGATAACAAACCAATCTAAAAAATTGATTGGTATCCTCATTCTTTTCTAATATTTTTTTAGTTGTTCTCTTATCTAAATTATTCGTAAATCACTATTTCTTATGACGTTTATTTTAGTTTCACTCATCAAAAAAAGCTTGATTTTCAAGCTTCATTTAAATAAACTATGGGTATTTTTTTCAGGTATTTTTAAAAAGAATATACATATCAATACAACCAACAAAATAGCTACTAGAAAAAAGCTCATTTCCGAATATCCCCATTTATCCGCAATCGTTCCAGCAATATTCTGAATAAAAATTGTTCCTAAACTGCGAAGCGTTTGTACCAAAGCAATGGCAGTAACCAAGTATTTTTCGTCTATTAAGCTGGCTACAATTCTTAAACTCACCATTATCAATAACATACCTGTTGCATGCTTAGAAATCAAGGTAACTAAAATTTTAGAAGTCAATCCTAAGTTTAAACCATAAATCACATACTGCAAGAGCATAATCAGCAAGGGGATATAGAGTAATTTCTTTATAGAAATTTTATCCATAAAGAGGTAAGAGTAAAATATCAAAGGTGCTTCGCAAATGACAGAAATCGCAACAACTGTCGTTGCCAAATCAACACTCAAACCTCCTTTTTCTAACATAGAAGGAATATAAGTGTGCCCTGTATTTCCTACTCCTGAATACAAAGCAACAATAACAAGGTAAAAAATATAAGTTTTATTTTTAAAAATATGTGCGAAACTTCCTCTATCTCTCTTCTTAGCAGATGTCGCAATTTTATCATGTTTGGGTTCAATGCCTACAACTCCTACAATACTAATCAACATCATCGCTACAAAAACAAGAAAAATAGCTTGAGGAAAAATAAATTGATAAATCCATCCTGATAACTGAGAACCTACAGCATATCCAATCGTTCCCCAAATACGAATTTTTCCGTACATATATGGGCTTTGAGCTGCAAGAATATCCATGATTGGATTGACACCATTGATGAACATTAAAACTAGGCTATACCAAATGGCTAGAAACCACAAATTATTAGCTAACATAAAAAAAATAGCGCCTATGATAATAGCAATAAAACTAAAAATCGAAACTTTTTTGATGCCAATTCTATCATTCAACATTCCCATGAACGGCTGAGCCAACATCGAAGTCAAGAAAGAAGCAGAAACAACTATTGAAACTTCTGATGCTGAGTAGCCTTTATCTGTCATGTAGACAGATATTAAGGTTGAAAATAATGAGTAGGACAAAAAGAAAAAATTGAACATCAAAAAATAAGCTAAATAACTATTCTGAAATTTCCTCAAAGCAAGCAATCTCCTTAAAAATAACTACAACAGTTCATTGAACTGTTGTAGAAAATATAGTAAACATTATTCCAACTTTCTAAGGAAAGCGAAGTAATGATTTGTTAAATCAAATAGAACTTTTATCTATAATCGTTTATTTCCGATTTTTCGTACTTCTTTTCCGACGATTTCGTATCTCAAACAGAATAATTAACAGTAAGATTCCAATCGGTAACAAAATAATCATCCAATCACTAATGAAAGAACTAGGTGCAGCCTTGCTATTACTTTTACTTTCAAATAGCTGTTCAATAGCATTTCCAGTTTTTTCAACTTTTATTTCATTTGAAATAGTTGGTGATAATGTTGTTAAACCATTTTCAGCCTTCAAAGTATCATTTTGAACGGTCACTTTGGTCTTGCTTCCTTTTTTCACCGTCGCATAAAAATCTTCTGATAATTTATATTTTTGATTATCAATATCTTGTTCTCCCTTTGAAAGAACTTTTTTATACTCATAATCAGAGTAGGCTTTCTCAATCAAAGCATTTCCAAACGGATGTCGGTAGTATTCTCCGTCTTGATCGGCCCAATTTCCAACTCCCATAATTACAGAAACAAGTCTTTGATCTCCGCGTTTAATCGTCGCAATATAATTAAACGATCCTTCAGGACTGGAACCAGTTTTTAAACCATCAACTCCATCAATGCCATATCTAGCACCTGGTAGAGAATAGTTGTAAGTATCAAACGTTTCTTCATAAGGGGTTCCTTGCTTAACCGTTACCCTCGCTTGATTGGTATATTTTAAAATATTAGGATAGTTTTTAAGAAAATGATAAACCAAAATACCCAAATCACGCGCTGTCGTTTGGTTACAAGTAAAATGGTTATAATTTTGGGGATTGTAGTAACCTTTGAAAGAAGAGGCTACAGCACCGCTAGCATTAAACCATTTTGTATGCGTCATTCCCAATTCTTTTGATTTACTATTCATTCTGTCCAAAAAAGCATCTGGATCATTTGCGGACAAATAATTAGCCAGCATAATCGTTGCAGCATTTGAAGACGGAACAACAGTCATCGTAATCAATTCTGATACTGTATAGTCAACTCCTGCAACAATTTTATTGTTAGAAATTTCATAAATATTGGCAATCGATTGATCTTCTGGTGTCGCCTTTATAATTGTGTCTTCGCTGACTTTTCCTTCTTTGATAGACTCAAAAAGTAAGTATAAAGTCATTAACTTACTCATACTAGCTGGATCCCGAACCTCATCAATATTGTCTTGCCAAAGAACATCGCCTGTATTCCCATCAAAAATCAATGAAGATTTAGGGCGATTGATTGCTTGAACATTGTCATTAGGATACATTTTTCTAGCCATGTCTACTAATTCATCTGCATGAACAGAATGGGGAATTAGCAAACTCAACAAAAAGAAACTGAAAAAGAAAAAAATTTTTCTCTTCATAAAAACCTCCGTAAAAAGACTTCCCTCTCATAAGTATAGCATATTTTTTGATTAAAAATATAAAAATCCTATCCAATATAAATTAGATAGGAAATAAATCATTATTTTTCTAACAAGCTAAGTGCATCTCCATCCGCGATGATTACAACATCATCATGTTTTTGTAGGATACTTCCTGGAAGTTGCTCTGTAACTTCTCCTTCAACTATTCCTTTAATAGCCTGCGCTTTCTCTAAACCGTAAGCAAATAAAATAATTGATTTTGCACTCATGATGTTAGCAATTCCCATCGAATATGCTTGTGTTGGCACTTCTTCTATCTTATCAAAAAATCTTGCATTAGCTTCAATAGTAGACGCTGTCAAATCGGCTACATGAACTCCACAATCAAAGCTACTTCCAGGTTCATTAAATCCAATATGTCCGTTGCGACCAACTCCTAAAATCTGTAAATCTACTGGATGTTCTTTCAAAACTTGGCTGTAGCGTTTCACTTCAGCAGCCGTATCAACGGCTTTGCCATCTGGCAAGAAACTTTCTTTTAGTGGTTTTGCATAAAAAAGATTTTCTTGCATAAAATACTGATAAGATTGTGGATCAGTCGGTTCTAGTCCCACATATTCATCCAGATTTACGCTAATCAAATCTGATAAATCTACTGAACTATTGACAACTTGTTTGTAAAATTCTAAAGGACTACTTCCTGTTGCTAATCCCAACGTCTTAGCACCTTTTGAAAGTTTTTCCTTTAGTAAATCAAGCGCAATTTTTCCACCTTCAATTTGATTTTCAACCTTAATAATTTTCATTGTTTTTCTCCTCTGTTTTTCTTATCTTTATTATATGGTATAGACCAATTTTTGTCAAGAAAAAATATGAATTTTTTATGCTTTTTCTGTTGATATCTAGCTGAAAATTTGATATATCCATGTTATAATAGACCTATCTCAATTATCACAATGTACTTACTAATTTTAAGAAGAATATTCCCTAACCTAAAAACTAATCAAGGAGAAAAAATGAATACTGCTGATTTTGATTTTCATTTACCTGAAAAATTAATCGCTCAAACCCCTTTAGAAAAACGTGATGCCTCACGGCTTCTAGTGGTTGATCGAAATAAAAAAACTTTTTCTGATCAACATTTCGGTCAAATTATTGACCAACTAAATCCCGGAGATGCGCTGGTTATGAACAATACTCGCGTGCTTCCTGCACGATTACATGGAAGCAAACTTGAAACTGGTGGGCATGTTGAGTTACTACTTTTAAAAAATATTGAAGGAGATTTTTGGGAAGTCTTAGCTAAACCTGCTAAACGGCTCAAGATTGGAACGCAAATTTCTTTTGGTGATGGTCGTCTAAAAGCCACTGTCACAAAAGAGTTGGAACATGGAGGACGTATTGTTCGTTTTGATTATCAAAACATCTTTCTTGAAGTATTGGAAAGTTTGGGAGAAATGCCTCTACCACCATATATCCATGAAAAATTGAAAGATTCTGAACGTTATCAAACAGTCTATGCCAAAGAAAATGGTTCAGCAGCAGCTCCAACCGCTGGACTTCACTTCACTCCAGAATTACTTCAGCAAATTGCTAACAAAGGGGTTAAACTAGTTTATTTAACGCTACATGTAGGTTTAGGAACTTTTCGACCTGTAGCCGTTGATAATCTAGAAGAACATGAAATGCACTCCGAATTTTATGTTTTGTCCGAAGAAGCTGCCCAAACATTAAGGCATGTAAAAGCTAGTGGACACCGCATTATCGCTGTCGGTACAACTTCCATTCGTACACTCGAAACTATCGGCAACAAATTTGACGGTGACATTCAAGCAGATTCTGGATGGACGAATATTTTTATCAAACCAGGTTATCAGTGGAAAGTTGTGGATGCTTTTTCAACTAATTTTCATCTTCCAAAATCGACTCTTGTTATGCTTGTATCTGCTTTTGCTGGTCGCGAATTAACCCTTCAAGCATACCAGCATGCTATCTCAGAACAGTATCGCTTTTTTAGTTTTGGCGATGCTATGTTTATTAAATAATAGGTGAATAATATGAATAAAATTGAAAATAGACACCGCTTGATTCGCTCTTTAATTATGGAAAAGAAAGTTCACACCCAACAAGAATTACAAGAACTATTAGAATCAAATGGCGTAATCGTTACCCAATCTACTCTCTCACGAGATATGAAAGCACTTAATTTAGTTAAAGTTAATGAGAATGATACTTCTTATTACGTTATCAACAGTATCGCTCCTTCCAGATGGGAAAAGCGCCTACGCTTTTATATGGAAGATGCACTGATTATGCTTCGTCCCGTCCAAAATCAAGTGGTCTTGAAGACCCTTCCCGGTCTTGCACAATCTTTTGGTGCAATTTTAGATGCTCTAGAACTTCCGCAAATCGTTGCTACTATCTGTGGAGATGATGTCTGTTTAGTGATTTGTGAGGATTCCAAAGGAGCTCTTGACTGTTTTGAAAAATTAAAGGAATTTACACCTCCGTTTTTCTTTAGTAAATAGTCAAAAACAAACCAGTTTAAATTTTACTTTTTAGCTTGAAAATAAAAAATTTATTATCCATACAAAACAAAACGAGCCTCATGAGACTCGTTTTGTTTTGTATTTTTATTAAGTTGCCAATCGATAAATAGCTTCAGCATAAATTTCCATTGCTTTATAAAAATCTTCTAACTTTGCTCGTTCATTGGCTTGGTGTTCGGTCTGTTCCATTTCAGGAAAAAGTGCTCCAAAAGCGACACAATTAGGCATCGTACGGGCAAAAGTTGCTCCACCAGAAGAAACTGCTGGGCTATAATCATTTGTCTTTTCCTGATAAACTTGCATCAAAGTACTTACTAATTCACTTTCCAAAGGAACATAAAGTGGTGCTAAGTAATCAAATTCTTCATAGCTTAATTGATAATTGCTAGCAATAGTTTTTAATTGTTCAACCAGTTTATCTTTATCAGCTAGCACCGGTATACGAATATCAATTCGAATTTCAGATTTTTCTGGCTGAAGTGTTAAACCTGCAATATTAAACGATAGCGAGCCTGAGGGTTCGTCTTTTATATCGCCAAATAACAATTTTCCTGTTGCATCTTCTCCAACTGCTTGGGCAATAAAATTCAAAGTAGGATGAGAGTTCAACTCATCTAAAACCATTGCCAATCGGACAATCGCATTTGTTCCTTCTGCTGCATCTTTGGCATGCTTTGAATTTCCAAGAACTACTACACCATCTGATATTTTTTCATACTCAAAATGATGGTTTTCTAGTCTTTTTATAAGCTCTTTGGTCAATGCTCCTTTATAACTTGCTTGATTGGGTACAACATTAAAAGCACCGCCAGCCTCCAAATCGAATTCTTTAGATCCAAGACCATGTAACTTCACTTGCAACAAGCCTTTTTCTGCATAAGTCAAAGGAAAAGATGAATCAGGTGCAAAACCAGCCGCAGCTTGTTGTTCCAATTTATTATAACGTTCCATACAGCGCCATAAGGTTTCTTCATCCGTTCCAAAAATAAAACGAATTCGTTTTTTAAACTCAATACCTGCCTCCATCAAAGATTTAACGGCATATAGTGCAGCCATAGATGGTCCTTTATCATCTTGAACTCCACGTCCAAAAATCCAACCATCTTGCACAATTGCTTCAAAAGGAGGCGTACGCCATTCTGATAAATCACCTGCTGGAACAACATCCAAATGACAGAGAACGGCCAGGATGGTTTCTCCCTGACCGATTTCTGCATATCCATAATAACCTTTAGGATCAAGATAGGTACTAAAACCTAAATCTTGACAAATTTCTAAAGTTTTTTCTAGGACATTTTGAATTGCTTGTCCAAAAGGTGTTCCATTTTCACCCTCGTTTAACACTGAGGGAAAAGAGACAATTGTTTTCAAAGATTGAAGAAATGCCTCCTTGTTCTTATCTGTTATTACATAACTCATGAAACCACCTCATCCATACTTTTACAAGAATGGAACGTAAGTTCCTAGAAGGAGAAGTAGGATGGTAACAATAATAACAACAACAAGTAATTTACCAATGAATTTCCACCATGTTCCTAATCCAATGCGTCCAATAGATAGTGCTCCCATTACAATAGCTGATGTAGGTGCTACAAGGTTAAGTAATCCTGAAGCAGATTGGAAAGCGGTGATAATAAGACTTGGTCTTACACCTACAAATCCTCCCAATGGAGCCATGATACCCATTGTTGCACTAGCAAGACCTGATGAAGATGGAATCAAGAATGACATTGGTAGATAGAAGATATAAGTTAAGATAATAAAGGCTTGTGAAGGTAGACCACTCAAAGCTTCTTTACTCCAGTTAAGAATAGTAGCTGTAATCATACCATCATTCATGATTACTTGAATACCACGTGCAAGAGCAACGATTAAAGCAACACTTAAAAGGTCTGCAGCACCATTCATGAAAGAGGAAATAATTTTGTCTTCTTTTAATCCATAAACAATACCAATCAAGATACCCATAAATATAAAGAGCATTGATACTTCGTTAAAGAACCAGTCACCGATAGGTGGCATAGATGAACCAACGAAATTACCTAAAAATGGAACGCTTTGTAACCAACTAGTAAAGTCTTGGAAAATATTAATATTCAGTTTATGCCACGCGACTAAGCTCATTATCATGATAACAAAGGTTAGGGCAAATAATATAAGTACATGTTTTTGTTTTTTGCTAAGGTTAGATTCAACACCTGAATATTCTTCTACATTAAAATATTTAAGGTCTTCCTCACGAGTACTGTATACCAAAGATTTTGTTGGATCTTTCTGAATTTTACTTGCATAACGATAAACAAACCATGTGCTTAAAACAGTTAATACAACTAAGAAAATCAAACGTAGCAAAATACCCTCAGTAACAGAAGTATTCACTGCCTCAGAAGCAACACCAGTTGCAAACGGATTGAGTGTAGATGCTAAACAACCAATTTGAGATCCTAACAAAACAATGGCGACCCCGGTTAAACTATCAAATCCAACCGCCATCATAACTGGGACAATCAATGGATAAAATGCCATTGTTTCTTCACCCATACCATAGGTTGTACCACCTAGGGCAAATAATGGCATCAAAACCCAAATTAATAACTTCTCTCGTCCCTTAAATTTCTTGACAATAGAAGCAATCCCTGTATCTAGAGATTTTGTTTCATTAACAACACCAAGAAAACCACCAACCATCAATATGAAGAATGCGACAGTGATAGCACCATCTGTTGCTTTAATCATAGAATCTTCTGCTGGTTGAGTCCCAATCATACCTCGAACAGGTGCCATCAGCACATCCCAAAGACCTTGAGGATTTTGTGTAACCATTTTGTATGTACCAGGAATAAAATTCCCATCTTTATCACTACCATACACACCGGCTGGAATAACCCAAGTCAATACTGCCATAATGGCAATGATGATAAAAAGAACGGTATAAGATGATGGCATCTTAAATCCTTTTTTTGTTTTTTCACTCATTTGTTTTCCTCCTAACGTCTAACAAGGTGTAAAAAACGATTTGTTTTCTTAACAATTATTTGAGAAAACGTTTTCTATATAAGTATATTTTAACATATTTATTTTAAAATAACTAGTAGTTTTGAAAATAAAATAGACTGTTTCATTTATTTTCAAAATTCAAATGATAGAATAATCATTTATTAAAAGATGATGCAATAATTATCCTTTTTCAATGATTGTTCCGCTTTCAGACTCAATCAATGCACCTAAGTTTTCAAGGGAAGTAATAACGGCTTCACCTTCTGGTCGACCATTAACAAAAGCAATCGCTGCTTGTACTTTTGGTAACATGCTACCTGGAGCAAATTGTTCTTCTTGGATATATTCTTCTAATTGAGCTACATTTACTCGTTCTAACTTGCTTTGATTTGGTTTGTTGTAGTTTACATAAACATAGTCTACACCAGTTAAAACGATGAAGAGATCCGCTTCAACCAATTCAGCTAAGCGTTGTGAAGCAAAATCTTTATCAATAACTGCTTCTACTCCGACAGTGCTTCCATCTGCTTCTTGAACAACTGGAATACCACCACCACCAGCTGCAATAACAATTTGTCCATCATTTAGCAAGGTACGAATTGTATTAATTTCTTTAATATCAACCGGTTTTGGTGAAGCAACAACTTTTCTCCATCCACGTCCAGCATCTTCTTTAAAGACTGCTCCACTCTTTTCTGCTTCTTCTTTTGCTTCTGACTCAGAATAAAATGGACCGATTGGTTTACTTAAATTAGTAAAAGCTGGATCGTTTTTATCTACCACTACTTGCGTCACAACAGAAGCAACATCTTTTTTGATTCCTTCTTCTAATAATGCATTTTGCAAAGCACTTTGAAGCCAGTATCCAATGCTTCCTTCTGTCATAGCTACTAGAGAATCCAGTGGAAAAGCTGGATTTTTATCTGAATTTGCAGCCAAATGTTGCAACAAAAGATTTCCAACTTGTGGTCCATTCCCATGAGTGATAATTAAATCATCTCCATTTTTGATTAATTTTACAAGGTGTTTAGCTGTCTCCACCAAAGCTTCTTGTTGTGCTTTTGCTGATGGATCTGAAGATAAAATGGCGTTTCCACCCAAAGCGACAACGATTTTACGATTTGCCATATTTTCTGTTCTCCTAACTTTATTATATAAAGGTTTTATAATAATGGTCGTCTTAGTTTTAAAATAAATTAACTAAGCATTAAATAAGGGCTGGACTAAAGCTATTAGTCGCAGCCCTCATAGCTGTTGGTATTACGGTTTAGTTTTTTTATTATACTTTTGGAATATAAAGATTTCCTAAGGTAGCAGCCATAACTGCTTTAATTGTATGCATACGGTTTTCAGCTTGATCAAAGTGGCGAGCATATTTGCTACGGAAGACTTCATCTGTAACTTCCATTTCTGATACACCAAATTTTTCAGCTACGTCTTTACCATATACTGTATTTGTATCGTGGAAAGCTGGTAAGCAATGTAAGAAAATAAGATTTTCATTTTCTGCTTTTTTAACCAATTCCATGTTTACTTGATATGGTTTAAGAAGAGCAACACGTTCTGCAAATTTATCTTCTTCACCCATTGATACCCAAACATCTGTATAAAGAACATCAGCTCCTTTTACTGCTTTGTCTGCATCATCAGTAATCAAGATGTGTGCTCCACTTTCTTTAGCAAATCCTTCAGCTAGTGAAACAATTTCTGCTTCTGGGAAGAGTTCTTTTGGTGAGAAGATATGTACATTCACTCCAAGAATAGCACCTGTTACAAGAAGACTATTTGCAACATTGTTGCGTCCGTCTCCACAGTATACTAAAGTTAAACCTTCTAATTTTCCAAAGTTTTCTTGAACAGTAAGGTAGTCAGCTAGCATTTGAGTTGGATGCCACTCATCAGTCAAACCATTCCATACTGGTACTCCTGAAAATTCAGCTAACTCTTCAACCATACGTTGACTGAAACCTCTAAATTCGATTCCGTCGAACATACGTCCTAAAACTTTTGCTGTATCTTCAGTAGATTCTTTTTTACCTAATTGGATATCGTTTGCACCCAAGTATTCTGGATGTGCACCTAAATCAATTGCGGCAGTTGTAAAAGCTGCACGTGTACGAGTTGAAGTTTTTTCAAACAAAAGAGCAATATTTTTACCTGCAAGGTAGCGGTGCTCAATATTTTGTTTTTTCAATTTTTTCAAATGAGCTGAAAGTCCGATAAGGTACTCTAACTCTGCACGTGTAAAATCTTTCTCAGCCAAGAAACTTCTTCCTTGGAATACTGAATCTGTCATTTATTATTTCCTCTTTCTAATTTTACAATTCTTCACGTTCAAATGGCATAGACATACAACGAGGTCCACCACGACCGCGAACTAATTCACTTCCACGGATTTTAATCAAACGTAATCCGTATTCTTCAAGAATTTTGTTCGTAACAGTGTTACGGTTATACACTACTACCACACCTGGTGCAATAGTCAAAGTGTTTGAACCATCGTTCCATTGTTCACGAGCGGCACCGACTGCATTTCCACCACCACAGCGAATCAAATGAACTTTTTCAACACCAAGGTTTTCTGCTAACAATTCTGCCAAGTCACCTGTTTCTTCAACAATCTTCAATTGTTCATCTGTATAAGTAACTGAATAAACACGAAGATCTCCTTCAATTTCTGGGTGAATGGTGAATTTGTCATAGTCAACCATAGTAAATACTGTATCTAAATGCATGAATTTACGGTTATTAGCAAATTCGAAAGCTAACACTTTCTTAAATCCAACATTTTTCTTAAAGATATTTACCAAAAGTTTTTCAATAGAAGCTGCATCAGTACGTTGAGAAATACCTACTGCCAAAACATCTTTTGAAAGAACTAGTTCGTCTCCACCTTCAATACGAGTATCTTCTTCACGATTGTATACCAAATCAACTTTTCCACCATAAACTGGATGATATTTGAAGATATACTTAGAGTAAAGAGTTTCACGATTACGAGTGTCAGCATACATGTGGTTGAGTGATACAGCATTACCAATAGTTGCAAATGGATCGCGCGTGAAATACAAGTTTGGCATTGGATCAATTGCAAATGGATAATCTGACTCAACTAAGTCTGTTAAACCTTTTACTTCATCTGGAATTTCTGGAAGTTCTGCTTTTTGAACTCCAGCCATTGTTTTTTCAATCAATTCTTTATTGTCTTTGATACCTTGAAGCAATTCACGAATTGCTTTTTTGGTTTCACGACCACGAATATTTGCTTCGTCCAAATATTCTTCAATGAATTGATCACGAATTTCTGAAGAAGTCAATGATTCAGCAGCTAGCTGTTCAAGATAAAGTACTTCTACTCCTTCATCACGAAGAGCTTGTGCAAAAGCGTCATGTTCTCTTTGAGCATCTTCCAAAAATGGAATATCATCAAAGAGTAGACGTTCTAAGTAGTCTGGCATTAAGTTTTCCAACTCTTTACCAGGACGATGCAACATAACTTTTTTTAGTTTTCCAATTTCTGAGAAAACATGAATTGGATGTGTAGACATCTACTGTCCTCCTTTTTCTTTGTGGTTCAGGTCTCCCTGTCCTTATTACATATGTTATTCTAACATTTTAAGATAACAGTTTCAATATTAATTTTGCATTATAAATGCCAAATATTTATCATTTTTTTGAAAATTTTAAATATTATTTCTTTATAAATCGTTTTCTTTGCATTTTTTATATGATTTATTGTTTTTGCGAATATTTATTTTTTCAAAAAAAGTTAACATTAGAATAGGTTAAATTTGCTAGAAAAAAAGATAAAACCTAATTGTTTAGATTTTATCTTTTTCTAATCTATTGAATAAAATAACTAATTATCATTTCTAAGATATTGCATAAAATACTGCTTATCTTTAAAGGTTAGCTTTTTGTGTTCATACTCTATCTTTTCTTCTTCTTTGAGTTTTTTCAATACCTGAGTGACAGTCTCTCTTGTCGTTGCCCCTAATTTAGATAATTCTTTCATACTAATCGAAAAAGGAAGAGTTGAAGTTTGCTGACACAAATCCATGCAAAGAACAGATAAAGATTGAATAACGCGTTCTGTGGCACTCGCTGCTACCACATTTCTCAAACGAAGTTCATGAAATGCTAGAATTTTTGATAATTTTTGAGTGATAAATAAGAGCTGTTCTACACTTTTTTTAGAATATTCTTCAAACAATTTCATCGGAATAGCAAAGTATTCAATATCTGTTACAGAAGTAGCATTGTAGTGGTATCTCTCATCAAAGAATATACCACCGTAAGGAAATACATTGTCTTTCTTGATATAATCTGTATAGGAAAAAGTGTCTGTTTCATCATACTGCTCAATACGAGCATATCCCTTATACAGCAGGAAAAGTCTTTCTCTATAATCTCCAGAAAAGAAAAGAATCTGTCCTTTTGGTATCTTTCGATATTGAATTTCAATAGCTAACTTATCAAAGAGTTCGACTGGTAGCTGTTTGAATGCGGGGTGTTGTCTGATATATTGATACTGTTCTTTACTAATCATAATAAATTGTCCTACCTCATGCATCATTATAACACAAATACGCTTTCATTTACTTTAGCAAGGTTTACGATTAGTCATTTCCCTAAAAAACTTTTAAAAAAAGAAGAGAGTTAAGATTGCCAACATACCTGCAAAAATTAGAATATAAGCAAAATTTCGATTTCCTGGTTTTCTATCTTCCTGTACTTTTTTAGGTACGAAATTGCCGAATATTATCAGCACAAGTCCTAAAATCAAGACACCTAATTTTCCGATATTAAAAGAGGAGTCTAAATTTCGATAGATGATGAAGAGATCGATAAAAAAGTAAATTAGAGGAGTGAGCCATACAATCATTCGACGAAAATTCTGATTTACTATTGGTTTTTTTATTGTTGTCCAATATATAAAACTATTTACGGCTATCACAAACAAGGGCATTAAAAATAGAAATAAATTTTTATCCAGATATGAAATAGCATGATTTGAAACAGTAAAACGGATGGTCAATTTTTGTGGTAAATCTTGATAAACAGAGGCAACATAAACAAGTGGTAAGAGTATAACTACTATACTCAAAATATATTCAAATTTATTTTGTTTTTTCATCTTCATTTCCTCCTATGGAGCGAATCCATATTAAAACTTCCTCAAACACAGTGACATTTAATCGATAATAGATAAAGTTTTTGTGTTTTTCTTCTAGTAATAAACTAGCTTTCTTTAGTTGTGATAAATGGTAGGATACGGTCGCTGATGTCAAGTCAAAAGTTTGTGCTATCTCACCAGCAGACATCGAATCATTTTTTCTAAGCATTTCTAAAATATTTCTCCGAACAGGATCAGACAAAGCTTTCAGTGTTTCATTCAATCCCATTTTGCTCACCTCCTTTTAACTATTAAAGATAAAGTAGCGCAAACGTTATCTTTTTTACTTTATGAGTCATCACAGAAGATTCAAATAGTTACTGCAGATTTCTATTTAGATATCTTTCTAAATAGAATTATACTCTTTTTTCTAAGAAAGTCAACTCTATTTAGAAAAAAATCTAAATAGATTGAAATTAATTGTTATTTTTAATTCGTGCTAGCTTGTTTACTTCAAATAACCAATACCATTTATTCCAATACAAATAACATAAAAAGCTTAGTAGCAAAAGCTACTAAGCCTATAAATACGATTGAATCGCTTTAAAATAAGAATCAATCTATATTACATTTTTTTGACTTTACGTAAAACAAAGATAATCGTTCCTAAAAGCACGAAACCTACAAGTCCTAAGAAAGTGATTTGTTCACCTGTTGAAGGTAAGAATTTACTTCCTTTGTTATCTTTTAGATTTACTGATACATTTTGTTCATTTTTGTATTGAATTTGATATTCAGAAAAATGATTTGTTGTGAAGCTAACTGTATGGTTGTCTTTGTTGACAACAAAATCATGAGCTTCTGCCCTTTTTCCATCTTTAAGAGCATGGATTGAATCAACGTCTTTGTCTTTGCCAATCGGTATTGTTACAACGGTTGGGCTTACTTGGTGAAGAGGTTGACCTTGTGCATCTGTTAGATTGATATCATAAGTTTCAACATTTGGATCTGTTGATTCCATCTTTTTAGCAGATACTTTAACACCAGCTTTTACCAAATCTTCATTTTGCAATTGGATACCAGTCGCTGCATCTACCAAAGTATTTGATGTATTTGAATTAGCAACAGAAGAATCTGAACTGCTTGAACTAGTTGAATTAGAATCAGAACTAGATGGAGCTACTGAGCTAGAATTTGTATCTGATGAACTTGAGTTACTTGAACTGCTTGAGCTTGAAGAACTTGATGAGCTAGATGAACTTGAACTTGTATCTGACGAGCTTGAGCTACTTGAACTACTTGAGTCTGATGAGCTTGGTGTTGTTGGTGTTTCAGAAGCTTTGATTTTTGCTTCCATTTCTGCTTCCAAAGCTTTCATTTCTTTAAAGACAGATTCTGCTCTAGCCATGCTTGTAGTCGTTGCTTCTTCGTCAGATAAATTGGTAACTTGTGCTTGTTCTGCAATATACTGTGCTTCTAAAGCTTTCCATTTATCTTGAACACTTGTTCCAAATAAATCTTGATGTTTAGCAGCCATATCATAAATATGAGAAGATACCCAATACCATGAATTTGGATCATATTGTCTTGTTGCTACTTTATAAGCTTCATAAGTGTTTGTAATATTACCATTGTATGGAAGGTAAGGTGAGAAGCGAGGACTTCCTACTGCTAACCACATTGTTCCATATCCCATATTAGCAGGAATGCCATCTTTTAATTGGAAGATGTGCGCTTCCATTACATTTGGATTTCCTAGCGGATATTTATAAACTGGATCTACTGTACCACGTTTAGGAAGACCTTTTCCATCCAAAGTCATTTGATCTAGTGGTTTAAATTGGGTTCCTTCGAAACGATTGCGTTGCATCTTCATCACATCCGCTACTGAAATTTTTTTATCAGTAGAACGCATTAAATCAAAATAGCTATCGTTATAAGTTATAGGAGCATCTGGATCTAAACTTGTAATACCTGCCCAAGCTCTAGAGCGATCAGCTTCTGACATTGGAGGGTTGTAAGATTGTGAAATATGGAATTTTCCATTAACTTCTTTATAAGAGTCTGCTTTTTTAGCTACTTCTTCAACTCCCTTAGAAGCTACTACATTAGCTGTATCAGAGAAATCAACACTTCCTAAGAAGAAAGTATTTGGAAATACAGCATATTTATCATCTGGGAATTTAATCGCTACATATTGGTGCCCAGAAAGAATTTCCATATACCAAACACCATCTTTATCAGCGATGGTTACAATATTTCCTTCAGCTGCACCTTTCTTCGTAACGATATCACCAATTAACTCCACTCCTTCACGCGCTGTTTTAATGTGTGGCAAAACTGCTGTTGTTAGAATAGATTCTGCTAATCCATCGCTAACATAAGGATCCACTTTTTTGATAGCACTATTCGCAGAAGCAGAAACTGTTGCAGAAATGGAAACTCCATATTCGTTAAAACCAACTTCATCAAATATACCATCCGCTGGGGTAACATCTGATACTGAAGTGTATTTATAGCTTTCAGATGGAAGTTCCCACTCAAAGCCATTTGCTTGGTCTACTAATTTTTCACCAGCTGCATTGGTTTTTCTCTCATGAACCAAGAACACTTTATTGTGGTTTGGTTCCAAATCTTCTGTACGCCCGTACAGAGTAGAGCCATCTGTTGTCAAATCTTTCCCTACAATAAAACCTGTACATGCCTCAACGACATGAAAAGGGAATAAGAAAATAGTTGACAATACAAGGATTGAACGAAACAATATTTTCTTCATAAATTTCTCCTTTAGTCATAAATTGACAATTTTGTATAAACCGTATACCTGAAATTAGTATACTATTTCTTAAATAATTTGGCAAGCGTTTTCAAAACAAAAATACCTTAAAAATTTAAATGACTTTTAAGGTATTTTTTATCACTAAAATTTTAAGATATTATCTCATTTCAAGATTGTTCTTCTTGCGGAAGTTCTCTTTCCTTAAAGGCTAAAAGATATACTTCAATAAAGGTTGCTGCTTGTAACAAGAAAAGAAATCCTGATAAGATATTTATTCGGTGACTTGTTTCATAAAATTGTGAGTTCCAAATAAAATGGTTAACGACCGTTGAGAGTACGCACCACCAACCAAACAAGCGATGTTTTTTCACCACGGTTGATAAGATCAGGTAAACTCCAACAACCACAACTGCTGTGTAAAGAGCATGAGAAGCCAATCCACCCATAATTCGTCCAACAGCTTCTGAAACACCACTAGACTCGCCGCCTAATGAGTGTCTAGAAACATAGCTAATATCTTCACTGATTTGAAAACCAAAACCAGAGCTAATACCCGCAATTAGTACAGATTGAAAATCCTTTTTATTGAGGATAAACAAAACAGCATAAGCCACTAAAGCTTTAAAAAACTCTTCTGCAAAAGGAGCTGTAAATGAATCGGTCCACTGGTTAAAAAAAGTAGGATCTTTAATAAAATTAGAGTTGATAATATCAATTAAACTATTTCCAGCAAATCCCAACCAACCAGAGATAAAGACTCCTCCGAATAAAGCTAAAGAAAATACACTTATCGATACTTTTAATTTACCTGCTGTTTTTTTAATAAAAATGAATAATGGAACAAAAAGAATTAGTAAAACTAAGAGGCTAAGAATCAAATCTTGTCCCACAGATATAGAAAAATCTTTTCTTGCTATGGTTCCCAATTCAAATTCAAGTCCTATACCAGCTAATAGTAAATAGATATATAAAATAAAACGTCTTGATTTACTCATTGCTATTAGCTCCTTTCCCTTTTTGTTTTCTCCATACTAAATAGATTCCTAAACCAACTACTGTAGCGATAAATAGACTCGCAGCAATCACCAAATCATAGTCAAAATCTTCTAGCTCAATCGTTTCTTCTTCCTCAGTTTCTGTCAATGAATCTATTTTATCCAGTGCAGTTTGTCCGTAAGCTTCTAAAACCTTGTCTTCTGCTTCTTTTTGAATTTCTTGAAGTTGTTTAAAGACTGTTTCAGAACGTTTAATAGATGATTCAGTGGCTTTCAAGCTAGCTTGTTCTGGATCGTTCACTAAAGAAATTTGCTCTTGATCAGACAACCCTTGCTCTTCCATCCATTGAGCTTCTAAACGTTCCATTTTCGTACGAATGGCATTATTTGGGAACAGTTCAGGATAATTTTCTACAATATTGTTGATACGAGAAACTGTCCAATACCAAGAATTCGTACTATATCCTGTACTTGAATCTTGAAAAGCTTGATAAGTATTATCAATATTTCCATAGAATGGAAGATAAGGAGCGTTGCGCGGACTTCCCATAGCTAACCAAAAGATACCGCCACCTGTACTAGCAGGTAATGAGTCTTTTAATTGAAAAATGTGAGCTTCCATAACATTTGGATTAGAAATCGGATACTTGTAAGTTTTATCAGTTGATTTTTTACCTTGTGGTATTCCTTTTCCATCCAGCTCCATTTGATCTTGCGGTTTATATTTTGTTCCTTCTAGGCGATTTCTTTGTAGATTCATAGCATCTCGAAGGCTCAATTTTTCACTTGTAGAATGCATCAAATCAAAATATTCATCGTCATACTGAACATCAGCATTTGGATCTAACGATTTAATACCAGACCAAACTCTAGAACGATCCGCATCTTCCATCGGTGGAGCATAAGATTGTGCCACATGGAATGCACCATTTACTTCTTTATAACTTTTTGCGTCTTGTGCTACTTTTACTACATCTTTTGAGGCAATCGTATTTTCAGAATCATCTAAATTAACATTTCCAAGGAAGAATGTATTTGGGAAAACGGCGAATTTATCATCTGGAAACTTAATGGCAACATATTGATGTCCAGAAAGAATTTCCATATACCAAACACCTGATTTATCAGCGATTGTTACGATATTTCCTTCAGCAGCCCCTTGCTCATCAATAATTTTTGCTAGTAATTCAATTCCTTCTCTAGCAGTTTTTACATGAGGCAATACTACCGTTGTCAAGCCTGATTCAGCGATTCCATTTTCAACATATGGATCGACTTTTTGAATAGTTTCATTAGCGCTAGCTGAGACTGTTGCAGAAATGGATACGCCATATTCATTGAAGCCAGCTTCATCAAAAACTCCATCCTCTGGTGTGACATCTGGCACTGCTGTATATTTATAGCTAATCGCTGGTAGTTTGAATTCAAATTGATTAGCTTTATCTACAAAAACTTCTCCTTCCTTATTGTATTTTCTCTCTCTAACCACAAAATTTTTATTATGATTAGGTTCCAAATCCTCTGTACGTCCGTACAAAGTAGATCCATCTACGGTCAAATTTTTCCCAATTATAAATCCTGTACAAGCTTCGACAGTTTGAAATGGAAACAGTAAAATGACTGCTGACAAAGCAATGATGGAACGAAAAACTAATTTTTTCATGGTAACTCCTTTCTTTTATCAGTAACTATAATTACCTTCATCGTTCAGTATACTCTTTTCTTTTTATTTTCTCAAACGCTTTCAAAATTTTATTCATTCCTGAAAATGAATAAATAATCTATCAAATTACTCAATTCACATAAGTATATACTAACTTTATGACTAACATCGTATGAAATTACAAAAAATTATGATTTGTTTGTATAAAAATTTTTTTATACTATTACCATATCAATAAATATATAATAAATAACCCTATCATTTGTTGCATATTTTCAAAAAATATTAGTTTTTTACCTAAATTTTGAAAATTAGCTTACTGATAAGGTTACTGTCTTTTTGAATAAAATAAATAAATGAAAAATAATCTTGAGGACGATTTTAATAGTTAGTCATTTTCTAAATCTTTCAATTTAACTGAAACTATTTTAGAAACGCCCGATTCTTGCATGGTTACTCCATAAATCGAATCAGCAGCTGACATCGTTCCTTTTCTGTGAGTAACAACAATAAATTGACTATCTTTGTCAAAGCGATTTAGATAATCCCCAAAACGTTTTACATTGGCTTCATCTAAAGCAGCTTCTACTTCATCCAATATGACAAAAGGTATTGTTTTGATACGAATAATAGAAAACAGTAGCGCCAGAGCAGATAAGGCTTTTTCACCACCACTCATTAAATTAAGTGACTGAATCTTCTTACCTGGTGGCTGAACGGAAATTTCAACTCCCGCCGTTAACAAATCCTCTTCTGTCAGAACTAAATCGGCTGATCCCCCGCCAAACATCTGTCTAAAGGTCATCTTAAAGCTTTCACGAATAGCTTCAAAAGTTGCCTTGAACCGCTCTTTAACTTCATCATTCATCTCTGTAATTGTCTCAAGTAGAAGATTTTTTGCAGATAAAATGTCATCTCGTTGACTATTAAGGAAATCAAGTCGTTGATGAACTTCTTCAAACTGTTCAACAGCTTCTAAGTTAACCGGTCCTAAAGAACGGATTGCTTTTTCTAAGTCTTTCACTTGATTTTCAGAAGAAGCTAAGTTTTCTAAAGTATGAGCTTGTTCTTTTGCTGCTTCAAAACTTAGCTGATACTCTTCCGTCAAATTCACCAATAGACGATGCAAAACTTCAGAAATTTTATCTTTTTCAGCATCTGCTTTGGCTTGTTTGCGAATTAATTGTTCATTTTGATGACGTTCTTGCTCTAAGTTACTAGCCAATTCTTCTGCTTTTGCTTCCAAGTCTTCCAATTCAAACTTAAGTCGAATCACCCTCTGATTCACTTCTGTTTTTTCTTGATTGGCTGTTTCCAACTGTTGTTCTAACACAACGATATCTACTTTTTGATGACTAGACTGCTCTTTTTGATCCATCAATAATTGTAGGTTTGATTTGCTCTCTTCCAAATCTGATTGTTCTTGTTTCAACCGTTTCAAATCACTTTGTTCGAATCCCTGATGAGATGTTAATTCTGTTCGTTGCAATTTGAGTTCTGACAAAGAGCTAGTTAAGCGATTAAATCGCTCTTGGACTACATTTTTATCAGATTTTATTCGGTTAACCTCATTATCAATGTCATTTTTAGCAGTAGAGATAGCTAGTAACTGTTTCTCTAGCTTGCCTTTTTCTTCAGAAATATCTAAGCCAATCTGATTGGTTAACTCACTTTCTTGCAGTTCTTTGAGTTTCGTCAATTCTTCTACTCGTTTGTAAATCTGTTCATAAGCTAGATTTACTTTTTGTTCAACTAAACGCGCTTCTTCTCCTTCAGATTTGATTTCTTCTACTAACTGTTTTGCTTGATTCAACTTAGTTTGTAAACTTTCAACCTGAATCTCTTTTTCTTTCAGCTCATTAGTTTTCTGATTTATTTGTTCTGAGAGGGCTTCTAATTCTGGTTTAATAAAAATCGTATTGCTATTTTTATTGGCTCCACCCGCATAAGAACCGCCTGTTCGTAACTCTGTTCCATCCAAAGTCACGATTCTAACTTGGTAACGAACGCGACCCGCTGCTACACGAGCATTTTCAATGGTATCAAAGACAGCTGTTGTTCCTAGTAAATTTTGGAAAATAGTATCCAAACTGGCTTCATGACGAACGAGTGACGAAGCAATCCCAAGAAAACCTCTGCTCTCTTTAATTTTTGAAAAGTTGTGTTCTGCAAGTTGACGAGCTTTAATAGTTGTAAGTGGTAGAAAAGTTGCACGTCCCAAACGATTTTTTTTCAAGAAATCAATAGCCCGCGTAGCAGCTTCTTCATTTTGAACAATGATATTTTGGCTACTAGCTCCTAAAGCAATTTCTAATGCAACTTGATAGTTAGAATCAAATGTTAGCTTTTCACCAACTGCCCCTACAATGCCTCCCAATTGTTCAGAGGCTTGCAAAACACTTTTTACACCCGCATAAAAATTACTATGATTTTTAAGAATAGATTCCAAACTGGCTGAACGAGCTTTTTTATTTTTCAAGTCATCAATTAACCGAAACATTTCATCTTGCTTCTGTTTATAGTTCACCTGCAATGTATCTACTTGCATCAGTTGATTTTGATACTTGGATAGTAAGTCTTTGACAGTCTTATGGGCTTGATTTTTCTCTTTTAAACATTCTTCTTCTTGAATTTGATGAGTCATTAACTCTTCTTGTATTTTTACAAAATTAGCTCTTTTGCTCTCATTGTTTTTCAATTCATTTTCAAATTGACTTTCCAAGCTCGTCAATTCATTGGACAAGTCTGCTTCTTCTTGCATCAGCTTAACATATTTATCACGTAAATGTTCAATCAGCTGATCTGGGTCGTCAGAAAAATCTGCTAATTCTATTTCTATTTGAGAAATTTCTTGACTATTTTTTGCTAATTTATCCGAAATTTCAGATAGTTTTTGTTGTTTTTCTTCTATTACTGCTTCAATTTGATGAATCTTTTCAACCAGTTGATTTAATCTCTCTTCGTTCTCACGACGACTGGTCGCTTCTTGATTAGATTCCAACTGAAAGAGGGCAATCTGTCTTTCTAAATCACTAATTAAACGTGTTAACTCCAAAAGACTAGCTTGATCTTCTTCTAGAGTTTGGTTTAATGTCTGGCGCTTTATTTTTAACTCTTGGTTTTCCTTTTCTAATTCATCACGCTTTTCATAATAAGCTGTGAGTTCTTGCTGAATCAGAAGCAATTCTTTTTCTGTCTGATTCAGTTTTTCCTTGTTATTTGTTAATTGAGCAACCAATACATCCAAATAAAGTTCCTTGCGTTCCTGATCCAACTGTAAAAATTGTTTAGCAGTTTCCGCTTGCTTTTTCAATGGTACAATTTGACTATCCAGTTCATAGATAATATCTTCTAGCCGATCTAAATTGTCTTGTGTTTGAACTAGCTTACTTTCTGTTTCTTTGCGACGAGTTTTATATTTCAAAACCCCAGCAGCTTCTTCAAAAATTGCACGACGTTCTTCTGGTTTACTGTTGAAAATTTCTTCTACTTTACCTTGTGAAATAATTGAAAACGAATCTCGACCAATTCCAGTATCCATAAACAAATCATGGATATCTCTCAAACGAACTTTCTTGCCGTCAATCTTGTACTCACTGTCACCACTACGATAAATATGTCTCTCCACTCGGATCTCGCTAGCGGCATTTTTAATAAATTGATCACTATTATCTAAGACAACTACCACCGAAGCATAATTGAGTGGCTTTCTAGTTTCTGTCCCCGCAAAAATAACATCTGGCATTTTTCCGCCTCTGAGACTTTTTACACTGGATTCTCCAAGTGTCCAACGCAAACTTTCTGTAATGTTACTTTTCCCTGAACCATTTGGTCCAACCACTGCCGTCACTCCACGATCAAACACTACTTTGGTCTTATCGGCAAATGATTTAAATCCCTGAATTTCAATTTCTTTTAAAAACATGAATGACATTCCTTTTCAAATGCATTTTTAGCTGCTTCTTGCTCTGCTAATTTTTTGGATCGCCCTTGTCCACTACCAACTATTTTGCCATTAACAGAAACAGAAACTTCAAAATTTTTAGCATGTGCAGGTCCAGATTCTGTTACCACTTGATAAAGGATATCCACATCACCATTAACCTGCATTAATTCTTGTAACTTTGTTTTGTAATCTGTCACACGTTCAAAGTCCCCAGTTTCTACCTTTGGAATAACTACATGATTCAGAAATTCTTTGACTGTTTCTACGCCTTTATCTAGTAAAACTGCACCCAAAAAAGCTTCAAACAAATCTCCTAAAATCGTATCACGATTACGTCCGCCAGACTTTTCTTCTCCTCGACCCAATTTAATAAATTGATCAAATTGGCAATCCCTAGAAAAACCAGCTAAACTCTCCTCACGAACAATCATAGAACGTAGTTTAGACAAATCTCCTTCTGGTTTTTTAGGGTATTTTTTATATAAATATTCCGAAATCAACAACTGTAGAACAGCGTCTCCTAAGAATTCCAGACGTTCATTGTGTGAAATTTTTAAGAGGCGATGCTCATTTGCATAACTAGTGTGGGTAAAGGCAGTTTCCAACAGGCTAAAATCTGAAAATACTAACCCAAATCGTTCTTGTAATGTTTTCTCTAAATATCTCATATTATATTTCAAAATATGTAAGTCTAAAACTATAAACCAACACGTTTGACTTCCCTTCTACTAATATAGTACAAAGCTTATTATAACAAAAAACAGCTATTGATGCACTCGTTTTCAGTGATTTCTCTTTACAATTCAATCACCCCATGCCAACACTTCTGCTTTCTTCATTATGAAACAAATAAAATTAAACTTATACAAAATAGACTAGTTATCTACCAGTCTATTTCTTACTTATATCTTATTTCTTAGTATTTAAATTCTGGTTAACACTGTAGCTGTATCTGGCGATGTATCATAGACCTGAAAATCATGCCCAACAGCCAAATCCACTTGCGCCAACTGATTTACCATCGTCATATGAGCTAATTCCTTAATATTGTTTTCTTTACTCAAATGTCCTAGATAAATTCGTTTGGTTGAATTGCCAATTGAACGAATCATCGTTTCAGCACCATCTTCATTAGACAAATGCCCCAAATCAGATAAGATTCGTTGTTTTAAACTCCATGGATAAGCACCGCTACGAAGAATTTCGATATCATGGTTACTTTCAATTAGATAGGCATCTGCATTTTGTATCGTTCCTGCCACTCTATCACTTACATAACCTGTGTCTGTTAGTATCACAAAACTTTTTCCGTCTTTCATAAAACGATAAAATTGCGGACAAGCTGCATCATGACTAACTCCAAAGCTTTCAATATCTAAATCACCAAACGTTTTGGTCTTGCCCAATTCAAAAATATGTTTCTGCTCTAGATTGATAGCTCCTAGATCTTTTTCCATCGCTTTCCAAGTAGCTTCATTAGCATAGATATCCAAATGGTGTTTTCTAGCTAATACTCCAACACCATGAATGTGATCTTTGTGCTCATGTGTCACAAAAATAGCATCTAAATCCTCTGGTTTGCGATCAATTTCATGGAGTAATTTGGTGATTTTTTTTCCAGATAAACCGGCATCTACTAAAATTCTTTTTTGATCGGTTTCTAAGTAAAAACAATTTCCACTAGAACCGGATGCTAAAACACTATACTGAAATCCTTTATTCATTATCACTTTCTAAATATCCTCATTATCCCAATCATCATCACGAATAGCATCATTATCGTACGGCAATACAATCGTAAAGGTCGAACCTTTTTCATACTCGCTCTTGGCCCAAATAAAACCTCTATGTTGTTTGACGATTTCCTTAGCGATAGCTAGACCTAAACCAGTTCCACCTTGTGCTCTACTACGTGCCTTATCCACTCGATAAAAGCGGTCAAAAATTTTAGGCAAATCTTGCTTAGGAATCCCTAGCCCTTCATCCGTAATAGACAAAATCAGTTGGACTTCCGTTGTCTTAACTGAGACGGTAATCGTTCCACCATCAGGCGAATACTTGATAGCATTATTCATGATATTATCAATAACTTGCGTCATCTTGTCTGTATCAATCTCTAACCAAATGGGTGTAATAGGATAATCACGGACTATTTCATATTTTTTGGTATCATCTTGGCTCTTGATTTTATCAAAGCGGTTCAATATAAACGTAATGAAAGCTGTAAAATTAGTTAATTCTACTTCTAAATGACTGGTTTCATTATCAATACGCGACAGGCTCAACAAATCTGTTACCATTCGCATCATGCGATTTGTTTCATTGAGAGAGACTTTAACAAAGTCTGGTGCGACAGGTTCTGACAATGCTCCGTCATCCAAGGCTTCTAGGTATGATTTTACACTTGTTAAAGGAGTTCGCAACTCATGACTGACATTCGATACAAACAAGCGTCGTTCTCTCTCTTCCTTATCCTGCTCTGTTGTATCATGTAAAACAGCAACCAAACCGGAGATAAAACCGGACTCCCGTCTAACCAGAGCAAAGCGAACACGCAAGCTAAGATATTCGCCATTTTCATCTTGAGAATAAATAGTCAACTCAGGAATATTTGTAATCAAATCTCGTAAATCATACTCATCAGCGATGGATAACAAATCTAAGATGCTCATATTTTGAGCATCTTTTTTCTTAATCCCTAATTGTTTGGTGGCCATATCATTGATTGTGATGATTTGACCTTGTCGATTGGTCGCAAGCACACCATCAGTCATATAAGATAAAATACTAGACAAACGTTTGGTTTCTTGTTCCAAATTTTCATGTGTCAAACGAATCACTTCTGAAAGATCGTTGATACTGTTTGTCATATCTGTAATCTCCGGACTTCCTTGCATATCTAAAACATCGGAATAATCACCAGCAATTAAATCTTTAACCTTTTCATTGAGTTGCTTTAACTTTTTGTTATCACGACGATTTTCTAAAAATAATAAAGCAACTACAACAATGAAACCGATAATAATTAGAACAAAAACAAAGTCTGCAGATATGATAAATTGTTTAATTTTTTCAATCATTATTTCTCATGTAATAACCGACACCACGACGTGTCAAAATATACTCTGGACGACTTGGTGTATCTTCAATTTTTTCACGCAAACGACGAATTGTCACGTCAACTGTACGCACATCGCCAAAATAGTCGTAACCCCAAACTGTTTCTAGCAGATGTTCTCTAGTCATTACTTGACCAATGTGAGTTGCAAGATGATGAAGCAACTCAAACTCACGATGCGTCAACTCCAACTCCTTGCCATGCTTTTTAGCTACAAAAGCATCTGGAAGTATCTGTAGTTCTCCAATGAGCAACTCATTTGGCCCATCTTCATCTGCTTGATTTTCAGCAATCAAGTCTGCTCGACGAAGAAGCGCTTTTACTCTCGCCTGTAATTCACGATTAGAAAATGGCTTTGTCACATAATCATCCGCACCTATTTCTAAACCAATAACCTTGTCAAATTCACTGTCCTTGGCAGAAAGTACAATGATTGGTACATTGCTTGTCTTACGGATTGTTCTAGCTACTTCAAGCCCATCTATTTCTGGTAACATTAGGTCTAAAACAAGAATATCCGGTTGTTCAGCTTCGAACACCTCTAGTGCTTCTTTTCCATCAAAAGCAGTCAATACTTCGTATCCTTCTTTGACCATATTAAATTTAATAATATCTGAAATCGGTTTTTCGTCATCTACGACTAATATTTTTTTCATACATTCACCTTACATTAAAAATTTCGAGTTTAAAAACCCAATAAAATCTTTTTCATCTCACATTATAACAAAAATTTCTTAAAAATTCTTAATTCTACTTCATGTTAACTGAATATTAAGAAATATTAAAATAAAATTTGACACATTTCTTATTCTATGTTACACTTTATGTCATAAAATCTAACATAAAGGAGAGAGTTCATGGCTCTAGTTGAATTTAAAAATGTTGAAAAATATTATGGAGATTATCATGCCCTTCGAAATATTAACCTTAGTTTCGAAAAAGGACAAGTAGTTGTTTTACTTGGTCCATCCGGCTCAGGAAAATCTACTCTTATAAGGACTATCAATGCTCTTGAAGGAATCAATAAAGGAAGTTTAAATGTAAACGGTCACGAAGTTGCTGACGCTTCAATAAAAGATTTGGTGAGTTTACGTAAAGAAGTAGGTATGGTCTTCCAACATTTTAATCTCTATCCGCACAAAACGGTGTTAGAAAATGTTACTTTAGCACCCATAAAAGTTTTGGGATTTAGTAAAAAAGAAGCTGAAAAAACAGCCCAAAAATACCTAGAATTTGTAAATATGTGGGACAAAAAAGATTCTTACCCGGGAATGCTATCTGGTGGACAAAAACAACGGATTGCAATCGCCCGCGGACTAGCTATGCATCCAGAACTCTTGCTCTTTGATGAACCGACTTCTGCTTTAGACCCTGAAACGATTGGTGATGTACTTGCTGTCATGCAAAAATTAGCATTTGATGGAATGAATATGATTGTCGTGACTCATGAGATGGGATTTGCGCGTGAAGTGGCTGACCGTATCATTTTCATGGCAGATGGTGAAGTTCTAGTAGACACAACAGATGTAGATGACTTTTTCGATAATCCAAAAGAACCGCGTGCCAAGCAATTTCTTAGTAAGATTATCAATCACGAGAGTGATACTGTCACTACTTAAAAAGGAGAGAAAAAGATGAAATTAAAATACTTTTTAGCACCTTTTGTCCTCTTTTTATTAATTGTAGGCTTTACACAAATCACTCAAGCAGATACAAATCAGCAGGTTGAAAAAATCAAAAAAAGAGGCGTTTTAAATGTCGGTGTCAAGCAGGACGTACCAAACTTTGGATACTTGGATTCTGACAGCAACACCTATACTGGACTAGAAGTTGATCTTGCAAAAAAAGTTGCCAAACAATTAGGTGTCAAAATCAACTACGTTCCAGTTACAGCACAAACTCGTGGTCCTTTGCTAGATAATGGGCAAGTAGACATCGTTGCCGCGACCTTCACTATCACAGATGAACGTAAAGAATTGTTTAACTTCACAACTCCTTACTATACAGACGCTTCTGGATTCTTAGTAAATAAATCAAGCAAAATTAGCGATGTAGAAGATTTAAATGGAAAAACAATCGGTGTTGCTCAAGGTTCTGTCACACGTACTTTGCTAGAGGAAGTTGCAAAAGAAAGAGGATTAAAATTCAACTATGTTGAACTCGGTTCTTATCCTGAATTAGCTATTTCTCTTCGCGCACATCGTATAGATGCTTTTTCTGTGGACAAATCTATTTTATCTGGTTATGTAAGTTCTAAAACAGAAATTCTTGATTATAGTTTCAAGTCAGCTGATTATGGACTTGTAACCAAAAAATCCAATACTGAACTAAATGATTATATTGACCAACTGGTAGTAAAATGGAAAGCAGACGGTAGTCTACAAAAATTATATGATAAATACCATTTAAAACCAACAACTAAAAGTGATGATTAGAAAGGAGTTCTCATGACATTTGATTTATCATCTTGGCAAGCCTATTTTGCCGATTTTGGACAATTTTTCCAGGGTTTCCTTTTTACTCTAGCTATCTCTATTAGCGCACTAATTCTTGCTATGCTACTAGGAATTTTCTTTGGAACAATCAGTACAGGAAAAAATAAGTTTCTTCGCGGTCTAGCTCGTGTTTATGTAGAATTTTACCAAAACACGCCCTTACTTGTTCAGTTTGTAATTGTTTTTTACGGTTTCCCAATCATTAGTAATTACATTTTAATGCCATCTATTTATTGGACAGCTGTTCTCTGTGTGGGACTTTATCATGGAGCTTATATCGCTGAGGTTATTCGTTCAGGAATTCAATCTATTTCTTCAGGGCAAACTGAAGCGGCTCTATCACAAGGTTTTACTTATACCGAAACAATGCGTTATATCATTTTGCCACAAGCATTTCGTATTATTCTTCCACCACTTATCAATCAAATTGTAAATTTAATTAAAAATACATCAACGGTAGCTATCATCTCTGGAATGGATTTGATATTTGTCACGAAGTCTTGGTCAGCACTGAATGCTAACTACATTCCTGCTTTCACAGGCGCTGCTGTCCTATACTTTATTCTTTGTTTCCCAATTGCACGTTGGGGGCGTCATGTTGAAGAAAATAACAAGAAAGCTTATAGTTTATAAGGAGAGGTTTCATGGAAAATATTATAACTGTTTTATCACCCAACAACCTCCTCTTTATTCTAAAAGGGTTATGGTTGACTTTACAAATATCTTTTATTTCTATTGTTTTATCTACCATTTTCGGTACGATTTTAGCCATTATGAGAAATGGAAAAAATAAATTTTTCAAGTTAATAGCTAGTATCTACATTGAGTTTGTTCGTAATGTTCCGAACTTGCTATGGATTTTTACTATTTTTTTAGTATTTCAAGTAAAATCAACTCCAGCTGGTATTATTAGCTTTACCGTCTTCACATCTGCTGCTCTGGCTGAAATTATACGTGGTGGTCTAAATGCTATTGATCATGGTCAAACTGAAGCAGGTCTATCACAAGGTTTTACATCTTTTCAGATTTTGATTTACATTATCTTACCCCAAGCAATTCGCAAGATGTTACCGGCTATTATCTCTCAATTTGTAACGGTTATTAAAGACACTAGTTTACTTTATTCCGTTATTGCACTCCAAGAATTGTTTGGAGCAAGTCAAATTTTAATGGGACGCTATTATGAAGCGGAACAAATTTTTACACTTTATCTTCTAATTGCAGCTATTTATTTTGTTATTAATTTTGCCATTTCAAGCTTTTCACGTAGGTTATCAAAACAGTGGGCTCAAGCTGCAGAATAATACAAGATATCTCTTAGTAACTAAAAAGAACTGATTTCATCATTTATTGAATCAGTTCTTTTTAGTTTAATAATTGATTCCATTTTTAGAATTTAACACGAAAAAAGCTACCGAATTCGGTAGCTCTTATAGGGAGATTATTATGAAAAGTTTTAGGATTTCATATGATGATTATCAAAAGATAACCATATCAAATAAAGTTAGGAGGTCTTTACTTGATGATATTATTCTAAAACACAAACCTTAAATTTAGCTTAAGTAAAATAATTTACTAAAATTATATGACCATTTTATTTTTATAGTTTCCTGTTAAAAAATTTGAAACACTATCTAGATAACTATACAAAAACAAACACCTCTACTTAATGAATAAAAATGTAGAAATGTTTGTTTGTTGTTTATTTTATTTTTTATTGGCTAACCATTTTAAAATCTTTGTCAAAACTCCCCATAAGATGAAACTAATTATTGTAATATAAATCCATGCATTCTTATCATCTGACAAAGGAAGCGGGACATTCATTCCAAAAAATCCAGTAATAACTGCTAAAACAGCCAAAAGAATGGAAATGATGGTTAAAAGAGTTAGATTGTCATTCAGATTATTATTCAAAATATTGTTGTAAGAACCTGAAAGTTGACTAAGAACTTGTGAAATCAAATCAGTCATAGATACTAACTGTCTGGCTTCAATCATAGCATCTTCAAATTGCTCTTTTTCAATTTCATCAAACGAACGATAAATAGAATGACTTTTGATGTGTTCTAAAAGGATACGATTTTGTTTTGCTGCTGCGACTAGATAAACCATTGAGGTCTCTAAGTCAGACAAATTAAATAAATTTCGTTTCGTCGTTGTTTTACGAAGTAAGTGGTTGATTTCATCTTTTCTCTTGTCCATTTTTTCAATAATAGGATAATAGGAGTGACTAATCAACTCTATTCCTGCAAATAGAAATTTATAGACAGAAATTGCATCATTCCCATCTAAATAGGCTTGCATCATATGCACCACATAGTGATTCTCACGATTACTAATGGTAACAAGTCGATTTCCTTGGACTACAAAAGTCATCGGAATTGTTTCGTAATATTCTTTGTCGGTAGCAATATTAAGGACATTGTAAATGAAGACAACTGTTCCATTTTCGCGATTGTAATCCATGTGTGCTCGTTCGTTTTTATCCAGTGCATATTCAATGGTTTCTTCATCAATATCATATTCTTGAAAAGAAGCAGGTCTACTGCGTAATTGTTCTGCATCGATATTAATCCAAGACATCCCATTTTTTAATTTTTTCTCAATAAACATGACTACTCCTTTCTTAGAATATTAATTTTCCAATCGTTAAAACCAATTAAATTTTTATCTTATTTACATCTTCTCTTCTAGGACAACATCTGGATACTTATCAGCGAACCAACGAAGAGCAAAGTCATTTTCAAAAAGAAAAACTGGTTGGTCTAAACGATCTTTGGCCAAAATATTTCTAGTGGATGACATCCGTTCATCCAAGTCTTCTGGTGAAATCCATCGTACTGTTTTTTTGCCCATTGGACTCATCACGACCTCAGCATTGTATTCATTTTCCATCCGGTGTTTAAAAACTTCAAATTGCAACTGACCGACAGCTCCTAGCATGTATTCTCCAGTTTGGTAGTTTTTATACAGTTGGATTGCTCCTTCTTGAACCAATTGCTCAATTCCTTTGTGGAAAGACTTTTGTTTCATTACATTTTTAGAAGATACTTTCATAAAAATTTCAGGTGTAAAAGTTGGAAGAGGCTCAAATTCAAACTTATTTTTACCAACTGTGAGCGTATCTCCTACTTGGTAAGTTCCAGTATCATAGACCCCAATAATATCTCCCGCCACCGCATTGGTAACATTTTCTCGACTTTCTGCCATGAATTGTGTAACATTGGAAAGTTTTGAACTTTTTCCTGTTCTAGGTAAGTTTACACTCATTCCACGTTCAAATTCCCCCGAAACGATACGAACAAAAGCAATCCGATCTCGATGTCGAGGATCCATATTGGCTTGAATTTTGAAAACAAATCCAGAAAAATCAGCATCGTAAGGATTAATGAATTCTCCATCCACTTTTTTATGACCATGTGGTTCTGGAGCAAATTTTAAAAAGGTTTCCAAGAATGTTTGAACACCAAAATTTGTAAGTGCTGAACCAAAAAATACTGGAGTTAACTGTCCTTCCAAAATAGCTTGTTCTGAAAACTCATTGCCAGCTTCTTGTAGAAGTTCAATGTCTTCTTTTACTTGTTCGTAGAATGGGTTAGAAGCAAACAGTTGCTCTCCTTCTTCCAAATTAGCAAAGCGTTCATTCCCTTTGTAAAGTTCCAAACGTTCGTTATACAAATCATATAGACCTTCAAAGTTTTTACCCATACCGATTGGCCAATTCATAGGATAACTCGCAATCCCTAAAATTTCTTCTAATTCTTCAATTAAGTATAATGGCTCACGTCCATCTCTATCTAATTTGTTGATAAAGGTAAAAACTGGAATCTGACGATGTTTCACGACTTCAAATAATTTCTTTGTTTGTGCTTCAATCCCTTTTGCAGAGTCAATAATCATCACAGCTGCATCTACTGCCATTAGTGTTCGATAGGTATCTTCTGAAAAATCCTCATGTCCAGGCGTATCTAGAATATTAACTCGTTTCCCATCATAATCAAACTGCATGACGGAAGAGGTTACTGATATCCCTCTTTGTTTTTCAATGTCCATCCAGTCAGACTTAGCAAAATTACCTGTTTTTTTCCCTTTTACTGTACCAGCTTCACGAATTTCTCCCCCAAAATAAAGCAACTGTTCTGTGATAGTCGTTTTCCCTGCGTCCGGGTGAGATATAATCGCAAAAGTTCGGCGTTTTTTTATTTCTTCTTGAACTGTCATAATTTCTCTTTTCTATTAATTTTTTTAATACATATTATTCTGAATTTGATCTACATTTCTCTCTCCTGACTATTAACCTACCTATTATAGCGAATTTGCTCTTTTTTTTCAATCATGACAAAGAAAAATCGCTCGTTTAAAGCGATTTAAGTATCCAAAGTAGATAGATGAACTGTTTTTCTTCGTTGAAAAATAACATCAAATAAAACCAAAGCTAGCGATAAAATAGTTGATACAACCAAATAGTTGATTAAAATATTGTCACCTTTTATAAGTGGTGGATGTGTCATCAAACCATAGTTTCCGCCAGTAACCGAGTTGACTCCAACCAAAAACAAATCAAGAACAAATGTATAAAGAATAATTCGGCTTTTTTTGAGTAGTTTTTTATCGTAGCATTTCATCAAGTAAACCAATGAATTTACCAATAAACAATAATGTCCTAAAAGAAATGAAAAGCTAGTGATATGCGGAAAAGCATATGGATCAAATACAGGATAGCCTATGGCAAAAATCGCCCCACTAGCCCCTAACAGTGCAAAATATTGCTTGCTTTTCCACTTGTCTGGTAAAAATAGTACTGCAAACATGGCCAAGCGACAGTGGTAGAAAGGAAGGCTATTTGAAAAGGGGATTTGAAACCCTACATACCACGCATACAAAATCAATAATTGAATGAATTGTAATATCCTAAAAGTTTTTTGATAGTAGGTATTTCGATAATATTTGACCGAGGTATAAATCAGTAAAACAAGAACTGCTATCATCACTAGATACCAAGGGGCAGGAATCATTGGTGAACCAGTTTTTTGAGTTGTTAAAAATTGTTGCATATTATTCCTTTTTTATGTTCCTAAACTATTATTTTTTGTAATAAAATTTACTTCTATACGATTATGTTATTGTCATTAATCTTGTTCTAACATTTCAACTACCTTTGCTAAATTCATCGAATTACTACCTTTTATCAAGATCTGATCTGTCGGTTTAAGATGGTCCTGAATGGCTTTAGCAAGTTGCTCAAATTGATCTGTTGTTTCATTCTTGATGAAGTAATGAACTCTATTTGGTGGAAAAATTTCTTTGGCATAATCAAAAAGAGCTTCGATATCTTCCCCATAAAGATAGAGTTCCGAGATAATTTCAGGGTTCAGACTAGTAATGATGGAACCGTGCATTTGTTTTGAATCTGAACCTAATTCTTTCATATCAGCCAAAACAGCTATCTTTCTTCCATCATCATTAAATGGAATCGTTGAAAAAGTTTCTAAAATGAGACGCATAGCTGTTGGATTTGCATTATAAACATCCGACAGAATATCTGCTCCATTACTTGCTTTTTTCCATTCCGTACGATTTCCTGTTAATTTGAGATTTGCAAAAGATTGTCGAATAGCCTCTTCTGATACACCTTCTTTTAAAGCCACATAGGCTGCAAGCATGGCATTTGTAGCGTTGTATTTCCCAGTCACAGGTAGCTCAATTGCCTTATCCAAAAAATTTGTTTCAAAAGTTTGGCTATCTTTTCTTTCTATTAATTTTGTCACGAAGATATCTTGATTTGGACCAAAACGCACAATCAGTTGATTTTCTGGTAATAAATCATCTAAAATCTTATCTGCTGGTGCAATTAAAAGGCTATTTTCTGACATTCCATCAATAATTTGCATTTTCCCTTTAGCGATTTCTTTGCGATTTTCAAAAAATTCTAGATGCGCTTCACCAATCAAAGTGATGATTCCCACTTTAGGTTGGGCGATTTTAGATAAAAGGTGAATATCTCCTAAGTGATCTTGTCCCATTTCTAAAACCAACTTTTGTGTCCCTAAAGGCATGTGCAAAACAGTATAAGGAAGACCAATTTCATTATTATAATTTCCTTGAGTTTTGTAGGTTTTATAAGTGGTTTCTAGCAGTTGAGCCAGCATATCCTTGGTGCTTGTCTTTCCATTGGAACCTGTTACTGCAAGAACATCAACTTTGTTTTTTTGTAAATAATACCGTGCCAACTTTTGAAAAGCCAACAGTACATCATCAACAAGAATATAAGGGATATCTTTTACTTTTTTTTCTGATAAAGTGGCTCCTGCTCCTTTTTGTAAAGCAGTCTCTATAAATGAGTGACCATCACGAGTTCCCTTAAGAGGGATAAATAAATCACCATTTTTAATCAAGCGACTATCAAACTCAGCTTGATTGAAAGAAATATCTTCAAATTGAGTGATATCATTTTTGGCTTCTACTACCGAAGCGACTTCATATAAAGTTAAGTCCATTTATTTCTCCAAATTAACTAAAAACTACTAATAACTAATTGCAATCACAACTTCTAACATTATATCATAGTCCCGCTTTCTTTCAAATGGTTAACTTTTAAGTCTTTCACTATTTTGGTTTATTTTTTTACCTATAAGAAAAAATAAGACTATCTGAATTGATATACTCCCCTAACAGTGGACAATGAAAAAAGAAAAATTCACTAAAATTATGAGGGGTCCCTATGTCCAAAAGAAGTTCAAAATCTTCAGTATCAGATGACACAATTCATGTCCCATGTTAGTAAGTGCTATTGCCCCCCAATTGATAGCTTCTTTGAACACTTTAAAATGGAGTGCTATAATTTTAAGAAGTACAAGACCTCTGATGAGTTAATTTCTGTGATTCATGACTGTATCTATTTTTACGATCATAAATATTTTCAAAAGCGAAACAACGGCCTTGCACCTCTTGAAATGAGGAACAAGACCGCTACCTAATCTTTTTTATTTCATTGTCTACTGGATAGGTGAAGCTCATTCATCTAGTCTATAATTTTTTATATTATAAATATGATCTGCTATTGATTGTATCCTTTCATCATGAGTGGCAATAATAATAATTTTCCCACTTTCTCTTTCTTTCATAAATAAATCTATTACTAGCTGAAAATTCTCTTTATCCAGATTAGCAGTAGGTTCATCCGCAAGAATAATGTCTGGTTCTATCATAAAACTGCGAATAATAGCGACACGTTGCTTTTGTCCACCAGAAAGTGACCGAACTTTTTTGTTAAGAATGGTTGATAATTCAAAATATCTCATCAAAACTTGCATTCTTGCTTCAATTTTTGTTTTAGATAAATCTTTTCGATAAAGACACGGCAACATTAGATTTTCTTTGACAGTATAATCTTCTATCAGTGCAAAATCTTGTGGTATATACCCAATATGCAAACTACGAAAGGAGCTCATCTCTTTGTCATTTTTCGTATTAAGTATCTCCCCTTTATAAAAATATCGTCCAGTATCAATAGGTTTTAATCCTGCAATGATATTTAAGAGTGTAGATTTTCCAATACCTGATTTCCCAAAAATCACAGATATTTCTCCAAAATTTGCATGAAAATTCAAGCCTGCAAAAATTGTTTTCCCTTTAAAGGATTTTGAAACATGTTCAAGACAAATCATAGATAACTCCTTTCAAACGATGTTTACTGATGATAAAAGTAGTAACAAAAAGTAGAAGATTTAAACCTCCAAGATAGATATAATCTGCCCAAATAAACTTTATATCTAAAATATTTACATAAACAAAAAATCCTAGAAAAGCAAAGATAATGGGAGAAATCAGCAAATAACTTAAATTTTGACTGATTTGTTTCCCACTCAAACCAATAAGTCGCAAAACCTTGATTTCTGATTGACAGATTTTTATGGTTACTCCTAACAACCAATAAATTATTATTGAACTAAAGATAAATAGAATGCTTGAAATACTTATTCCAAAAATACAATTCGTGATATAATAATCGTGCTGTGATTGATAAGTTTGGGAAATAGCATGAAGAGTTATTGGAAAATTAATTTCTTTAAATTCTTCGTTTAACTCTTGTGCTTGTTGTTTTTCTAAACGGCGAATTAAGATATTATCCAGCAGTAAACTATTCCAATCATTTGATAAGAGCGATGATTGTAATACAGAATCCGTCAAAGGCTTTAATTTCCCACCTTTTAAGTAATTCAACTTTTGATAGTAGAATGGTGATGTTTCACCCATTTTCCGAAGATAAGTAGATAACACTTTATACAAGGACTTCCTCTCTTCTTTACTGGCATCTTTTACTAAACCAGAAGAATCTGCAGAAGGATCATAGACTGTTTCATAACTATTTTGTCTACTTTCTTGTTTCAAAATTTGCAGTGTTGGATATACTCGAATCAATTGACTACTTTCATTCCATAGAAAAAGGTTCATACAAAATCCAATAAAAATCAAAAATCCAAAAAGATACCACCGCTTTTTAAGAATTACCATATAAATGCTTTTCATAAGAACCTCCTTAAAAAACAAAAATAGATAGGTATATTAATAAAAAATAATAGAAGTCCTGTCCCCATTAAATGACATAAAAGAACAAGGGATACTTCCCTTTTACACAACTGATAAATTATAATACTAGAAATAAGTGTAGTAGCCAATGTTGACCCATGAATACAACTATAGTCATATAAAAAATGAATTCGTGCTTTCCCCAGAAAATGGTGAATTGAAAACTCACGACGATACGATCGTAGTGTAAAAATGGTCATTGCACTATTCACGAATATACAAGCAACAACCAAAAACCATCTTTCACGATTGTTATAAAAAAGGAGAGACAAGAATGAAATAGTCCCAACATCTAATACAATTATTTTTTTATAGTAATCATTGATTAACTTTTTCATACAGCTCTCCTCTATCTTAAATAATAAGTAGCATTAACTATAATTTATAGTGGAATGTGGTTTTTGGATTCCAGAGATTCATTGAGTTCCATATTGATACACTATCATATACCATTCCACCATCTTGGCGCCAACTATCTTTATAAGCTGTCGCTCCGCCTAAAAATGAGCCATTTCGATAATATTTAATCCATGTGCTATTCCCACGATGATTAGTCCGTGATTCACCGATATAGTAAACCTGAAATTGTTCAGTATTTTTGACACTATTAGAACTATTTTCGTAAGTCGCAACAAATACTACTCCAGTATTACTTATCTTAATTATACCAAATCAAACATTAGTATATTCCCATTTTCTGCTGATATTATGAAAAAACTATACCAATATAAAGATATTTCTTCACCACTTAACTATCGTTTCCGTTTATTTTACTCCTTTCCATAGTAGCAAAGAAATTTAATTTATCATAATTGCCACCAATGTATTCATCCATCTAATAATAAAGATGGAAAGGCGAACATAATGAAAAAGATTAATGAAGCGGTTAGATGTGAACTTTGCAGAGTTTAACTATATTTGCCACACTGATCTGTGCTCAAAAATTATTCAGCATTTTCAAAATTCTTGCATAAACATTTTCAAAAGCAAAACAACGGTCTTGTCCCTCTTGAAATGAGGAACAAGACCGTTGCCTAATTTTTTTATTTCATCGTTCATCCAATAAGTTGCCAGTTTTAAATTAGATAATCTCATTTATTTTTAAATTAAGTGTGATTCTCGCTGTTCAAAACTTTCTTGTGCTAGTTTGACCAATTCCTCAATCAATTCAGAATAAGGAACTCCCATATTTTCCCACAAAAGAGGGTACATAGACCACTGAGTGAAACCGGGCATGGTGTTCAACTCATTGAGAAAAATGTCTCCTGTTTCAGTATAAAAGAAATCGCAACGAGAAAGTCCCAAACAACCAATTGATCGAAATGCCTTTTCCGCATTTCGGCGCATGATTGCTACTACTTCTTCATCCAATTTTGCTGGAATGTCCATCGTAATTTTGTTATCAATATACTTTGCTTCGTAGTCGTAAAATGCCACATCCTTAACAACTTCACCCGGTAAACTACTCTTAACAAAATAATTCCCCAACAAACCTACTTCAATTTCACGCGCTTGAACACCTTGCTCTACCAGAACACGACTATCGTATCTAAAAGCTAATTCCAATGCATTTCGTAGTTGCTCTTGGTTTTCTGCTTTAGAAATTCCCACGCTTGAACCCATATTAGATGGTTTGATAAAAACCGGATAGCTCAATTTGGTTTCTATTTGTTGAATTTTTTCCTCAACATCCTCTCCCTCAATAATCGCCACATAAGGCACTTGAGAAATCCCCGCTGAATCTAAAACTCGTTTAGTAGTAATCTTATCCATTGCTACGCTCGAAGACAAAATTTGACAACCTACATAGGGTAATTTTAAAATTTCTAAAAATCCTTGAATAGAACCATCTTCTCCCATTGGACCATGAAGCACAGGGAAGACCACAGCATTTTCCTCAAAAATATCGCTGGGCTTAATCTGTTTCGCAAAATCAACCGTTTCATTGGTCATTAATTGTTCACTATCAGCGGGAAGTTCATCAAACGTTTGAGTTTGGATAAAATCACCGCTCTTTGTGATAAAGTAAGTTTTTACTAGAAATTTATCATAATTCACTGCACGCATAACACTTTCTGCTGATAAAACAGAAACTTCACGCTCTGCACTACGACCACCATATAATAAAATAAGTACTTGTTTTGACATGCTTGTTATTCCTAACGTTTACTAGTTTACTAATGGTCAAGATAATCCTGACTTTTTGTTATAAGACCCCTCTAGTATACCATATTTTACAGTATTATTAAATAAGAAAAATGAATTCTATCACACAAAACAAGTGGGGTTACTTCATAATTCTGTACGATTTTCAATAGCACGAATCAGGGTTACTTCATCCGCATATTCAATGTCAGATCCTACAGCTAATCCACGTGCAAGTCGTGTAACTTTAATCCCTGCTGGTTTTAAAACACGAGAAATATACATAGATGTTGCTTCACCATCGGCAGTTGCATTTGTCGCAACGATTACTTCTTTTACTTCACTTTCCATTAGGCGAGTAATCAGACTTTTTAGATTAATATCATCTGGTCCTACACCATTCATTGGTGATATTAGCCCATGAAGCACATGATACAAACCGTGATATTCTTGGATATTCTCCATAGCTGAAACATCACGACTATCCTCTACAACAAGAATAGTCGTTTGATCACGAGAAGTGTCTTTGCAGATCGCACAAGGATCTTCGTCTGTTAAATTTCCACAAGTTGAACAATAAGTCAGCTCTCTCTTAGCTGCTAAGAGATTTTTTGCAAAATCATTTACATCATCGTCACTCATTCCTATAGTATAAAAAGCAAGACGAGTAGCTGTTTTGATACCAATACCAGGTAGTTTAGAAAAACTATCAATCAGCTTGGCAATAGGTGTTGGATAAAGCATGAGTCCCTCTCTAATTCATTGGATGTTGTTGATTGTAAAGGTTGATAATATCGCGAGTAATACTGTGACTAACAGTTGAAGAAAGATTTGTATTATGCGGAAAAACTACAGCTACAGCAATCTTAGGATTTTCACTTGGAGCATAGGAAACAACATTTGTATTAATAGCTGCTTGTTTTCCATTGTTGACAAATGTTTCAGCTGTACCTGTCTTGGCACTAATAGGAACAGCTTCTCCTTGCGAGATAGTCCGACCAGTTGTTAAACCACTCGTTCCATGAACAACTTGATAAAAACCTTGTTTTATCAGTGCCATATCTTCTGATGAAATATTAACTTGATTTAATTCTTCTCTTTTCTTCGCTTCAATTAATTCACCAAGACCACCTTGGTTGTTGTTGCCATAAATCCCCTCAACCAAATGAGGAGCAATTCGTTTTCCATTATTAGCTACTGTTGCGGCATATTGAGCTAATTGCATCGGCGTATAATTATCAAACTGCCCAAAAGCGTTAGTCAGGTAATTGGCAAAAGTAAAGTCCTCTGGTACATAACCTGATGATTCGTTCGGTAAATCAATTCCTGTCTTAGTTCCTAAACCGTATTCCGCAAAAGTAGAACGTAGTTTTTTCATAGATGGATCTAACTTATCAGTATCAATTTTCATATTAGCAGAATAAGGAGTTCCCATCATACTAAGTGCGACTTGCACCATATAGGTATTTGAAGAATATTCCAAAGCTTCCTGTGCAGTAATTTGGCGTAATCCAAATTGGGTAAACCAAGAAGTGATGCTATCCGTTCCACCAAAGGTAATCGGTTGATCCGTTAAAACTTGATTTCCAGAAATAGCCCCATTCTCCCATCCAGAAGTTAAGGTCGCAGCTTTTACCACCGAACCCGGAACAAAGACATCCGTAATCGTTCCCAGTGCATCTGTTGTTACATCATTGCTTCCTATCTCGTGCTTAATACCAGCTAAAGCTAAAACAGCCCCTGTATCCGTATCCATAGCCACTGCATAAACTCCCTCAGAATAAACAGCATTTCCACTAGCTAATTCTGAATTAAAGGCATTTCGCAAGATATCTTCTACACCTTGCTGAAAATTCAAATCAACTGTTAATTTTAGATTATTCCCCTTACTACCGTCAGAGATGTTTTCAACACTTTCCATATTGCCATTTTTATCTAAGTGAATTTCTTTTTCAGCACGTTTTCCTTGAAGTGTTGACTCGTATTCCTTTTCGAGATAGGATGTTCCGACACGATCATTTAGAGAATAGCCCTTCTTTAAATAGTCATCCATTTCTTCTACAGGTAATCCTGCTTTTTCAGTTGAGATATTTCCAATAATAGACGAAAGAGAAGTATCCAATACTTTTCGATCCCAACTAGTTGAAATACTGATACCTGGTAATTCCTTGCTGCTAGACGCCAGCGTTGCCACTTGCTCAGTGGTTAGGCTATCTGTTTGAATCGTTCCAGTTGAAAAATTAGAAATAGCATTCATTTGACTAAATAAAACGATAGCTTTTTTTTCATCGTCAGTATAGCCTAACTTTGAAGAGTCGATACTATCAACTGCTGCCTTATAGATTTTCGATTCTGAAAAACGGTTGCCATCGGTGTCATATTTCTTTTTATTTGGTAAGTTATTTACAATCTCCTGATAGACATCACTATCAGCCAAATAATAATCAATCTCCTGTCGCTCACTGACTTTAGTATCCGAAACAGTCACATAGTTCAACAATTTTTGTGCTGTTTTTCTAATCTCTCCTGCACTCAAGCGATTGTCTCTTGTATAGGTCACCACTTGCTTGGTTGTATTTTCAACCAAAGGTTTACCCGTCGCATCGTAAATTTGTCCTCTAACAGAGCTAGTTGTAATCTTTGTTTTACTTGCCTTGGCTAATTTTTCAGTATAAAATTTTTGATGAACCACTTGCATATAACCAAGTCTTGCAATTAATGTTAAAAATAAAAAAATAACAAGACCAAATAATAAATACAATCTTCTGGTGATAGAGTGACTATCAAACTTTCTCTTCTTAGACATTTTTTCTCTCATTCTAGTAAAATAGTTCAACTTTTATTCTACCATAAAATATAGTAATTTTTCGACAAAAAATTTTAATCTGTTTACAGATTCATTAATCTATTATACTTTTAAAATGGCATTTAAAAATTTTTCATCAACAATCTATTCAACCATCTTTTTGTCATTATAAAAAAAAGATTGAAGAAAGAATCCAAAAGGAACTTTCCTCAATCTGATTTTATTAAGAGTTATCTAAACTCAATTATTTTCCAAGATAATATTCACCAACAAGTTTTAGATTTTCGTCAAATTCAAAAACAAGTGGAGGGAAATTTGGAATTTCTACATCCATAATTTCGTCATCTGATAATTGTTTGATATGTTTCACAAGTGCGCGGATAGAATTTCCGTGAGCTCCCACAAATACATTTTTACCGTCTTTCAAATCTGGCGCAATTTTATCTTCCCAAAACGGTAAAGCACGCTCTAACGTTACTTTCAAGTTTTCAGCATCTGGAATAACGGAATCATCAAGGTGTGAGTAACGACGATCTGTATGTGCTGAATGCTCATCATCTTTTGCCATTGCTGGAGGCAATACATCATAAGAACGACGCCAAATATGAACTTGTTCATCACCAAATTGTTCTGCTGCTTCTGCCTTGTTCTTACCAGTTAACCCACCGTAATGACGTTCATTCAAGCGCCATGATTTTTCAACTGGAACCCAAAGTTGGTCAGCTGCTTCAAGAGCTAGACTTGTTGTTTTAATAGCACGTTTTAAAACAGATGTATAAGCTTGATCAAATTCAATCCCAGCTTCTTTAATCAATTTACCAGCATCAATTGCTTGTTGTGTTCCTTTTTCAGACAAATCAACATCAGCCCAACCAGTGAAGAGGTTTGCTTTATTCCATTCAGACTCACCGTGGCGAGCAAAAACTAATTTTACCATTAGATGGATTCTCCTTTATATTTCGAGGTTCCCTCGTTTATCTATTCTATTTTACAAAATTTTTGCCTAAAAAGCTAGTCTATTTGACAAAATCAATCCTTTTTATCAAGAAAACCCCATCTCAACTCAACACTCACCAGCCAGATAAGCTTCATTGGCTTCCTTGAGCCACCAAGTTCGTCGCCTATCTATTAGTTGATGAATAAAGAGCAGACCCGCCACTATCCAATTACAAAGCATATGGATAAAAACAAAAAGATTCACTGCTCTAACATGCTGAGCTGGGGATAGATTAAGATTCCTAGTTACCTCCCACTCTCCCTCTGTACCGTAAAATTTAGGCATATAAATACTTAGCCAGACGACGATAAGAATAAAGAGTACAAGCTGAACTGGCCAAGAATAAAGAAGTTTATGAAAATGCTCAATTTTCAAAGAAAAGGTAGAAAATCGCTTCATACGCTCTCCAGCACTAAAAAAGATAAATAGGGGGATGTAACCATAAAGTGTATAAGTAAATAAGATGGGTTTGTGGGGACCAGGAAGAGTGAAAAAGGTATCAAATCCATAGTTCCCTGTCAATAGCAGCCATCCACCTATAATATCTGGTAGTAAAAAAGATAATCCTAAAATAAGCAATATTGAGATAAGCCCCATTTTGACACTCCAGACTCGCTGTACCTTCTGATAAATTAGATAAAGCCGTGAGCGATCCACACTATCTTGAGGAAGATTCTTTTTGATTATCCTGCCACAAGAAGGACAAATTGGATAGTCTGCTTCCTCCTCAAAGAGAAGGTGACGACATTCACCAAAAGGGAGTTCCTTATTTTCTGATATATCATCCTCCCAACTCTTATGCCAAAACATAAAACCTCCTAAAAATCAAAACCATAATACCGTAGGAAATGCTGTCACAAAATATCCAAGTCTATTTGACAAAATCAATCCTTTTTATCAAGAAAACCCCACCTCAACTCAACATCCACCAGCCAGATAAGCTTCATTGGCTTCCTTGAGCCACCAAGTTCGTCGTCTGTCTACTATTTGATGAATAAAGAGCAGACCCACCACTATCCAATTACAAAGCATATGGATAAAAACAAAAAGATTCACTGCTCTAACATGCTGAGCTGGGGATAGATTAAGATTCCTAGTTACCTCCCACTCTCCCTCTGTACCGTAAAATTTAGGCATATAAATACTTAGCCAGACGACGATAAGAATAAAGAGTACAAGCTGAACTGGCCAAGAATAAAGAAGTTTATGAAAATGCTCAATTTTCAAAGAAAAGGTAGAAAATCGCTTCATACGCTCTCCAGCACTAAAAAAGATAAATAGGGGGATGTAACCATAAAGTGTATAAGTAAATAAGATGGGTTTGTGGGGACCAGGAAGAGTGAAAAAGGTATCAAATCCATAGTTCCCTGTCAATAGCAGCCATCCACCTATAATATCTGGTAGTAAAAAAGATAATCCTAAAATAAGCAATATTGAGATAAGCCCCATTTTGACACTCCAGACTCGCTGTACCTTCTGATAAATTAGATAAAGCCGTGAGCGATCCACACTATCTTGAGGAAGATTCTTTTTGATTATCCTGCCACAAGAAGGACAAATTGGATAGTCTGCTTCCTCCTCAAAGAGAAGGTGACGACATTCACCAAAAGGGAGTTCCTTATTTTCTGATATATCATCCTCCCAACTCTTATGCCAAAACATAAAACCTCCTAAAAATCAAAACCATAACACCGCAAGATACGTTTGGAAACTCTCAGATTATTGTATTGAATTAGAGAAATCCATAATGCCTTATCATACAAATCCTTTGCTGCATATCCTAAAAATTTGATTTCAGATTTGAACAAGTCTGTTACAATTGAGGAATCTATTCCTACCAACATCCAGACTGTGTTTATCGCTAAATTTTTAATTGTTCCTTCAGTAAGGGCATCGTATCCTTCAAGTTCAAGACTTTGCTCTAATGCTACCATAGCTGTTTTAGGATCATCTGTAATATTTAATGCTGTCACAAAATTTTCAATATTATCCACAGCACCTGACACAGATTGTCCTGCTGAATCCAGTGAAGCTAAAGAATAAAGAATTTGCAACGTAGAATTATTTATTGTGGCAATTTTTTCAGGTTTTTTAGAGATCCCGTTCACTTCAATAACCGACATTATCATTTTCACTCCTGTAGTTACTTTCTCTGCAGGTAAAGCTTTAGATAAATACTGGTCATAAGCTTGCCTATCATCATTAACAATCCATGCACTAAAATAGCCATCATTTGAGATGTCAGGATTAACCGTATCCAAAATTCCAGCCTTAATGTCTATGTAATGAGATAAATACATATAGATTGTTTCTTTATTGATGTCTTTTGCATTATTATCTCGCTGCATATTTTGCTGAGCCATTTGAGAAGCATACTCCCATTTATCAGATATTTTTCTAGCCTTTTCCAACTTTTCATTTGCGATTTTTTTCTGTTCTTCAGACAACTGCGGCTGTTTTGAACTCATCTCCTCAACTAGAGCAGCTAATTTTGAGTAAAAATCTTCTCCTTTTTGTTTAAGTTGAGTAAATTGTTTAAGCGACAAACCATTTTCGTTTAAACTTTCTTCTACCGCAAAAAGGGAAGACAAAATTTCTTTTCCAGCACTATTAACCTTCGTCTCTTCAGCAAAGACACGAGCCGGAAAGACTAAGTTTGAAACAATCAGTAAGCTAAGCATAAAAATACTAGTAATTTTTGTTTTTTTCATGATAAACCTCCAAAATGATAAATCCTACGAAACAACAAGACGACATAAGATCTTATTCTGAAATCAACTACCCCCTTCTATTTTTTTAAAGCGCTTTCTATATTCCTATTATATCAAAGATTTTTTCGCCTGTAAAACATTAGTACAAACATATGAGGGGGGATATCTTTAAATTGTCCGATCTTAATCAGCACTACACTTATCTGGATATCAATGTTTCTAAGAGCAACTACAGCTTACGAACACTCTTTTTTACTAAGATGCATAGAAAAAACAAGCTCCGTCAGGGAGCTTGCTATTGCTGACACGCTGGACAAATTCCATAGACTGTCGTTTGACACTTGGTAATTTGATAATGGGTTTGACGTTCAGCCTCTTCCTTCACATCAGGTACCACCATTTCCATATCAGCAATACAACCACATTTTTCGCAAATAACATTCAAATGTTGATGTCCCATAAAATCAAAATAAGTCGTTGTATCATTTCGCACCTTGAGTTCTGAAACAAACCCTTCATCTATCAGGACTTTAAGATTGTTATAAACGGTTGCTAGACTCATATTAGGAAAATGTGGCAAAAGATCGTGATAAATCATTTCCGCACTGGGATGATCATGACTATTAATAATATAAGAGATAACTGCTTTTCTTGTTTCTGTAATTCGTATATTTTTAGAACGCAGGTGTTCAATCACATCGTTGTATTGTTCTTCATTTAGATTTTTCATACTTATCCAACCTCATACAGAGTATCTTTTCAACTTTTCTTTTATTATACCATGACTAGTAACAGTTTGCTATCAGGAATGATTGTAAAACTGTATTTAGAAGAAAAATAAAAGACTGTTAACTATGGAGAATAAGTTCTAATAATTCAGACATTTTCTTTGCAACAAAAAACCCATGCTTCCACTCTCGTAGATAGCACAGGCTAATCATTACATTATTTTACAGCGTCTTTAAGTGCTTTACCTGCTTTGAAAGCTGGTACAGTAGAAGCTGCGATTGTGATTTCTTCGCTAGTACGTGGGTTGCGACCTTTACGAGCTGCACGTTCACGAACTTCAAAGTTACCAAAACCAATAAGTTGAACTTTTTCACCTTTTGCAAGGTAGCTAGTTACTGCTGCAAAGACAGCATCAACTGCTGCTGCTGAATCTTTTTTTGTCAAGTTTGTAGCTTCTGCTACTTTTGCAATCAAATCTTGTTTGTTAGCCATTTAACAAATCCTCCAATTTTTTTATGAGTTGGCATTACCAACCCTAACAAGTATAATCATATCTAAAAAATCCTTTTAGGTCAAGTCTTAAGGCACTTTGTAAGTGGTAGAATTTTTTAGAAGTCCTCAAACCCCATGAGAGAGCTCCCACCG
>JAUMZQ010000025.1 GCA_030528055.1 Streptococcus sp. | reverse complement strand
CCTCTATCAACTCTTGCTTTTTCACTTGCAAGAGAAGAATGCTAAGTATTTCTTTGACTTAATACATGATAAGATGTCTCATCTCAATCATACTTTTAAGACTGCTTTAAATACCTTTATTCGCTACAAAAACTACATCACTAATGCCATTGAACTCCCCTATTCTAACGCTAAGCTTGAGGCGACAAACAAACTCATCAAAGACATCAAACGCAATGCCTTTGGTTATCGGAACTTTGAAAACTTTAAACAACGTATCTACATCGCTTTGAACATCAAAAAAGAGAAGACGAATTTCGTCTCCTCTCGTGCTTAGTTATAGGTCACCCACTACAGTTGACATAGAGCCTTTTTTAACTTTATGCTTTTAAGAAGCGATTCATTGAAATAGCAGATCCAATGGCTCCAATGATAATTCCTAAAACAAAGAGCGCTCCAATCATAGCTGGAATAAATAAATCAGGTTTAATCATGGATAAATTTTGAGCAATAAGACTTTGATTTGTTGTTTGGTATACTAAGCTATATGCAAAATAAACTAAAACTGATGGAATCGTCGCTCCAACCAAACCAATCCATGCCCCCTCTAGTAAAAATGGACCACGAATGTAACCTTTTTTTGCTCCCACTAGACGCATGATTTGAATTTCTTTACTACGTGAGATAATGGTAATACGAATGGTATTAGAAATTAAGAATACAGCAATAAGAATGAGTAATCCTGCACCAATCATTCCCCAAGTTTGAATAAAGTTCCCTAGTTGGAATAACTTTTGCGTATTGGCCCCACCATCTTGTACTTCCGAAACTCCATCAATTTTCTTAGCTTTACTTGAAACATCAGAAACATATTTAGGAGAGGTTGTATCAACAATATAAGCATCATAAAGTGGATTAGAATCTCCTTCAAAAATTTTCCAATCGCTTCCCATAGTTTTTGTTAATTGCTCGTATTGTTCTTCATGACTTGAAAAAGTGACCTTAGAAACGTTTTTCATTGAGGTCAACGCATCATACACTTTATGGTAATCCTCATTTTGAACCGTTTGGCCTTCTTTCACAATCGTTTCGCTATTATCAGCAGTATCTTTACGAAGGTAAACCATAACACGAACATTATTCTGTATATCTGTAGCTAGTTTAGTCGTATTAGCAATAACTGAAGCAAAGATAGCTACTAAACTTAAGGTAAACATTACCAAACTAATTGCTGCGACTGTCATCCAGCCATTTCTTTTTAAACTTTTAAGTGATTCTATTAAATGACGAAAAAATCTTCTAATCATCGTATCCGTATTCTCCTTCCGCCTCATCACGCACGACACGACCATTCTCTATGGCAATAACGCGGTGACGCAGAGTATTTACAATCTGGCTATTATGGGTCGCCATTAGAACCGTTGTCCCTTGGAGATTAATTCGTTCCAAAAGATTCATGATTTCCCAAGAGTTATCCGGATCTAGATTTCCTGTTGGTTCATCAGCGATTAACACTTTAGGGTTGTTCACAATGGCACGCGCAATCGCAATCCGTTGTTGTTCCCCACCAGAAAGTTCATTTGGGAAAGAACGTACTTTATGTTTTAAACCGACTAAATCCAAAACTTCCATAACACGTTTTTTGATGTTACGACGGCGTTCTCCAATAACCTCCATTGCATAAGCAATATTTTCGTAAACTGTTTTTTTAGGAAGTAGTTTGTAATCTTGGAATACCACCCCTACTTGACGACGTAGCATTGGAACATCTCGTTTTTTCATTTTTTCCAAATTAAATCCAGCTACAGTTAAACTTCCCTTAGTTAAAGTAACTTCACGATAAAGTAACCTAATAAAAGTTGATTTCCCAGCTCCAGAAGGGCCTACAATATAAGCAAATTCCCCTGGTTCTATTGTAACAGACACGCCTCTTAAAGCGGTTGTCCCGTTGCCATATTTTTTGACAACATCTTTCATTTGAATGATTGACATGTAATTGTTTAAATTTCCTTTCATAAAAAGATAAAATAGGATTATTTTTCAGTAAGTTTATAGTTAACGAATACGCCATTTGAGATAAGCATCTATGAAGCCATCTAAATGACCATCCATCACTTTATCTACTTGTGCCACTTCGTAATTGGTACGGTGGTCTTTCACCATAGTATAGGGTGTAAAAACATACGATCGAATTTGGCTACCCCATGAAATTTCTTTCTTATCTCCTTTAAGAGAATCCACTTCAGCAGCTTTTTTTTCTTGTTCTAACTGATAAAGTTTAGCTTGTAGCAGCTTCATTGCTCTATCACGATTCCCATATTGCGTACGGTCAACAGTTGATTGAGTAACAATACCAGTTGGAATATGAGTTAAGCGAACACCAGTTGAGACCTTATTCACATTTTGCCCACCAGCTCCGCCTGATCGAAAAGTATCCATCTTTACATCTTCATCTCTGACTTCAACTTCAGTAGTCTCGTCTAACTCTGGCATGACTTCAACAGAAGTAAATGATGTATGACGACGCTTAGCAGAGTCAAAGGGAGAAATACGCACGAGACGGTGTACTCCCATTTCAGATTTTAGTAAGCCATAGGCATTGGGGCCTTCAAAAGATAAAGTAACAGATTTAATCCCTGCTTCATCTCCAGCTTGATAATCCAATACCTCAACCTTAAAGCCTTTTGCATTCCCAAAACGGGTATACATACGCAATAACATATCTCCCCAGTCTTGAGCTTCTGTTCCTCCTGACCCAGGATGAATTTCAAGAATTGCATTGTGGCTATCATAAGTCTCTGATAAAAGAAGAGTCATTTCGTAACTAGTCATCATCTCTTCTAAATCAGTTAGTTTTTCTACTAGTTCTTTTTCTAAGGATTCATCCTCTGCCAATAGTTCTAGCAAAACTTCTGAATCTTCGGACAAAACTGTCATCTGATGAAAATTTTCATAGGTTTGTTTTAACTCGTTCAATTCTTGAGATACTTTTTGTGCTGCAATGTTATCATCCCAAAAATCAGGTTCAGTCATTTTATTTTCTAAAATAGCTATCTCTTCTTCTAATGCTTCTAAGTCAAAGAGACCTCCTAAAAGAAATTAATTTTTCTTGATTAGCGCCAATTTTTTGGCGAATTTCTGAAATATCCATATATACCTCTTTTCATATATCGTTTCATTATATCATAATTTAACTACTTTGCCTAATACGAAAATCAGCAACATGTTTCATTTTATATGATTTTTTTAATATAGGCAAGATAAGTCTTCGTTTGTCACTAAATTGTTAAAAAAGTAATATAAGAAGATAAGAAGTTATCAATAAGATTCTTCTAAAAATATTGCAAATTTCTCCAGAAATTTTTTCTGTTCATTTCGAATATCTAACGTCGGATTTTTAATACCCATTACCAACTCTACCATTTCAGAATTTGGTTCTCTTACAAGTTCTCCCAGTGCCCAAATGGCTGTTGCTACATGAATAGGATTTTGCTGCTTATCGATTATCTCAAGAATTTTAGGAATAGCCGAACGATCATTTGCATTGGCTAAAGCAATGATTGCATTACGTTGAAGAATATTTTTCCCTCTCCAACTGCCAGCTACCATCCCAAATTTTCTCTTAAATTCGCTGTTAGAAAGTTCTAAAAATGGAATCAATTCTGGATGGGCAAGGTCTGGATCAATTTCTGTAGCTAAAGGGTTATCTAATCCTTTGTTATAAGGACAACAAATTTGACAAATATCACAACCATAAATAACGGTTTTAATTTTTTTTCGGAATTCCAATTCCATCATACCCTTATCTTGCGTTTGAAATGACAAACACCTCTTGGCATTCATGGTTCCATCTCCAATTAGACAGGAAGTTGGACAGGCTTCTATACAGCGATTGCAATCACCACAATCATAACTGACGGGATGATCCGGTTCAATTTCTAAATTGGTTATCAATTCTCCTAGAAACATATAAGAGCCATATTCTTTTGAAATTACCAATCCATTTTTCCCAATAAAACCAATCCCAGCTCTACGAGCGACAGCCGTATCAACAAGCGCTCCAGTATCTACCATGCCCTTGTATTCAAAATGACAGGTTAATGCTTCAATGCCTCTTGCTAGCCGTTCTAATTTATCCTGTAAAATAGCATGATAGTCTAAACCCCAACTGTTAGGAGTAAACTTCCCCCTTTTATACTCCGTACGCTGTGGTAATTGTTTTAATTTGTGAGGATAGGCTACTGCGATAGAAATAATCGTTTTTGCCGAGGATAAACTTAATTTTGGTTTGATTCGCTCCTCAATATTTTTATGTTCGAAACCAGAATTTCGATTTTCTTCTACGGCTAACCGCAAGGATTTTTCTAAATATCCAAAATCATCGGCGGTTGTAAAACCAATTTTTGAAATTCCAATTTCCTTTGATAATGCGATAATTTTCTCTTTGAGTTCCATTAGTCTTATTATACAGAAAAAAATGAAAGAATGCTTGAAATAGAATTTTAAAAATGACTTCTATATTGAGATATGCTAGACTAGATTTATGAGTAAAATAGCATTTATGAGCGACCTACATATAGATTCCAATCATTTTGGTGAAGAAGAAATTGCCATTTTAATTAAAGTATTGCAAGACCAACACATTGATCATTTGCATCTTGCTGGTGATTTATCCAATAATTTGGCTGAAGTTAGTCTTCCTTTCATCCAAAAATTAACCAAGTATTTCTCCGTTTCCTATAATTTAGGAAATCATGATATGCTAGGGATGTCTTCTGATGAAATTGAATCGTATGGAATCCAAATTCAAAAATTCGATTCCGTTTACTTGGTTAGCTTAGCTGGTTGGTATGATTACAGTTTTGTTCCTGAAAAAAGCCTCTTAGAACATTTAAAAATAAAAAATAGTTTTTGGTTCGATCGTCGTTTAGAACGTTCCGAAGATGACTTCACCATCACTCAAACAATTCTAAAAAATCTCGAAGAAACATTAGCAAATCTTAAAGGACCTATCATCATTGCCCTACATTTTGTTCCTCACCGTAATTTTATTTATGATCATCCATACTTTCAACGATTTAATGCTTTTTTAGGAAGTCAATCCTTTCATGACTTATTTAAAAAATATTCGGTAACAGATGTCGTGTTCGGTCATCTTCATCACCGTCATAAAACGAAAATGATTGAAGGTATTCGTTACCACATGCGTCCTTTAGGTTATACTCGTGAATGGAAAATGATTGGACAGTTTTTAGCATTTAATCCTCAATACCAAAATCTTAAAAATGAGCGACTACACAAACGATACAATGCTATTCGAAAACTTCCCACTTTTAAGAATTACAAGACAGAACACTTAGCAGAAGAACTAAAAGATGCCTTAACCATCATAGACACTAAGCAATTTTGATAAGCAGACTATTTGTTTCAACTTTTTTCCTATTTTATTGTAACAATAAAACCTCTAAAGTTACGGCTCTATAATATCTGTAGTGGGTAAAACCACTCTGGATTTTATGGAGCTTTT
>JAUMZQ010000008.1 GCA_030528055.1 Streptococcus sp. | reverse complement strand
GTCGACGAACTCATGGAAGCGGATGTGCTTGCCGAAGAAGAGGAACTAATTGAAGTAGATGCACTCGCTGAAGTGGACGCACTCGTGGAGGCCGAGGTACTGGCTGAGATGGATGCGCTCTTTGATAGAGATTTTGATTCGTCAAACTTAAAAGTTTGATTTGGAGTTAATGTATCAATACTATCGTTATTGCTTTGATTATCATTATAAGCTATTATTGCCGTTCCATCATCATTTACTGTAATGGTCTTAATATAAGGTAATAAATCTGGATTAGCATTTCGAATATTTTGTATGATAGTGTTTTTTTCACTAGTAGTTAAAGACCCTGGATGTTCAATTTCTTCAATTACTGGTGAATTGGGAGTATATTTTTCAGTTAATGCATGAATATATACTTTAAAATCTATATCCGTATATTTACCAGTTGCGTCTGTTGCTCTGATTCGTTTTGTATAAACACCAGCACTGCCTACTTTATCATTAGTCATAACCGTACCAGAGTATTGAATAATTGCTGGGTTAGCTTCTGTTGCAGTTGTAGTGCTGGTAATACGATTTGGGACAACGCTTGAGACTACAGCAAAACGATCAGCTGTCCCAATATTTTTTCCTTGAATTTGTCCCACTAGAGCTTGACTAATAGTACCGCTATCATCATAAATTTTAAAAACAATGTTTAAGGCTTCTGTACGATAAACATGCATAACATAGTAATTACTATCACTGCCCGTACCCTTAGAAAATTGGTTGTCTAAGATAATAACCGGAGCTTCATTCGTAGCAGTTGGTGTTACAGCTCTAAAACTTGAATAACCTTGTGAAGCGGTTTGGCTACTTGTAGAATGACTATCAGAATTAACTGAAGTACTACTTACGCTACTTTCGCTATTTTCTGAAAGAACTGAAGAGTTTGAATGATTGCTAGTAGAAAGGGAGGAAAAATTGCTAATACTAGTTGACATGGACTCGCTGTGACTATATGATAGACTAGTACTAGACGAGTAAGAAGCACTTTCACTAGTGGAAATAGAACTGCTCTCACTGACGGACAATGACTCTGAATTGGACACATTTTCAGTAGTATCAGTCGTTCCCTTATTTTCTTCAATAGTTCCCAAAGTTGTATGGTCTTTAGTAGCCAATACATCATTCGTATCAACAACTTTTTCTACAGTTCTATCCTCTTCGGCATAAACAGTATGGTTTGTTACTATTACTCCACCCAAAACTGATCCGGTGGCAACCAAACCTCTTAAAAACTGAACCCCACTTTTTTGTTCACTTACACTACTTTCGATTTCTACTGCTTGTTTTTCGATGGATGATGCATCACCACTCTTAACTGATTTAAACAATCCAAGTTTTGAGACCGCAGCACGAAGCCATGTTTTTCCTGATTTGATTAGCTTAAATCTTGTCACGCGCTCTACTTCGTGATAATTACCTTTTTGCCGTTTAAATAACATCCCTTTTCCTCTATCAATTATCCTATAGAATAGTTTCCATTCTTACCCAAACATCAGTAATTATAGTAATAACTGATAGTACCGTTTTTGATGAAATAGTTATTTATAACTCCATCATTTGTTGCGCCATTCAAATACGCGTACATCTGTATCATTAATTAAATACAATTATTTTATCAATATTGATTCATTTACAATTAACGGAAGACATGGGATTCGAACCCACGCACGCTTTTACACGCCTACTGCGTTTCCAACACAGCCTCTTAAGCCTCTTGAGTAATCTTCCACGATAAATAAAATTTCACCATTTAAAAGTGAAATAGAAAATGGAGCCGGTGGGAGTTGAACCCACGTCCAAACATCTGCCAACATATTCGTCTACAACCATAGGCCATGTTTTCTTTTAACTAAAATTTCGACACCTGGCTCAAGCCAAAATCAAGCGAGTCTATTTTTCTCTTACTGAAACGCTAGACAAGCTTCAGTCGTATCTCGCTAATAATAAGACCAATCATTGAACACGAGCGATTCAAATCTGGTCACGCTGGCTGGTTTTTAGGCAGCTAAAGCGTAAGAGTTGTTATTTTTTGCAGTTATATTTAACTGGCGTTTTACATCCGCTAGATGAGTCGCAGAACATGTCACATAATGCCTGTCGAATCCGTAACGACCCCAAAGCAATAAAAATATTATATCAAAGATTCCAAAAGATTGCAAAAGCAATAAAACAACAATATTATAGTTGTTGCTAAATTCAAAAAAAGACCTACATTGTATGAATGTAGGTTCTTGTATAATCAACGAATTCCCAAGGCAATCCGCGCATAACGACTCATTTTTTCAACTGTCCATGCTGGATACCAGACCAATTTGACTTCTACTTTGGTTATTTCAGAAATATCTGTTAATGAATCATATATTTGGTCAGTCAGGAGATCAGCTAGTGGGCAACCCATGGTCGTCAAGGTCATATCAATCTCTGTTTCGCCCGTTTCTCCATTAAAGCGGATTTCATAAATTAAGCCGAGATTGACAATATCAATTCCCAATTCTGGGTCAATAACTTGCTCTAAACTTTCCAAGATTTTTGTTTTTATTTGTTCAATCTCTTGCTCTGTATAAATCTGTTTTGACATCGGTTATCCTCCCATATACAAGCTAATAAATTAACACACTTAATCTTCAATAAAATCACGAAGTGGTTTGCTACGACTTGGATGACGTAATTTACGAAGTGCCTTGGCTTCAATTTGTCGAATGCGTTCACGAGTAACATTAAACACTTTTCCAACATCTTCCAAGGTACGCATTTTTCCATCATCTAGTCCAAAACGCAAACGGAGCACATTTTCCTCACGGTCTGTCAAAGTATCCAATACTTCGTCCAACTGCTCGCGCAAAACAACACGGGTCGTATAATCTACTGGATTTTCAATCACTTCATCTTCTATAAAATCTCCAAGATGGCTATCATCTTCTTCTCCTATAGGGGTTTCAAGTGATACCGGTTCTTGAGCGATTTTTAAAATTTCACGAACTTTATCTGGAGTCATATCCATTCTCTCAGCAATCTGTTCAGGTGTTGGATCTTGTCCTAACTCCTGTAAAAGATTTCGTTGTTCGCGAACCAATTTATTAATTGTTTCAACCATATGAACTGGGATACGAATCGTCCGTGCTTGATCGGCGATAGCTCGTGTAATTGCTTGACGAATCCACCAAGTTGCATACGTAGAGAATTTAAAACCTTTAGTATAATCAAATTTGTCCACAGCTTTCATCAAGCCCATGTTTCCTTCTTGGATTAAATCTAAGAACTGCATTCCACGTCCTACATAACGTTTAGCAATTGAAACAACTAAACGAAGATTGGCTTCAGCAAGGCGTTGCTTAGCTTCCAAATCACCTTGTTCCACCAAAATAGCCAATTCTTGCTCTTCTTCATTGGTTAGAAGAGAGACAACACCGATTTCTTTTAAGTACATCCGAACAGGGTCATTGACTTTTGCAGAGTTGCTTCCCAATAACTCTTCATCTGTGAGTTCTGTTTCCTCTTCTTCTGCATTTAGTACTCTTGAGCTGGGATTTCCTTCCTTGTCTGTGATAGAAATTCCGGCATCTTGAATTCTTTGTAAAAGGTCTTCAATGCCCTCAGCATCCAAAGTAAATGGAATAACTAATTGGTCATTGATTTCATCATCTGTCGCAACTCCTGTTTGCTTATGATTTCGGATAAATTCTGCAATTTGAACCTTTAATGTTGTTACTTCTTCTTGTTTTTTTGTAGCCATTCCTACTCCATTCTTCTTTTTTGCTCTATCAAGCGTTGCATTTCTAATATTGCCCTATCCATATCGCCACTGTAGGCTGCTTCTTTTACATTTTTACCAATTTCTTGATTGTTTTTTTGAAGCAACTCTCGTTGACGAATTGTTTCTACTTCTTTTAATTCCCCATCTTCCATATCTTCTGGTAAATTTTCTTCCAATATACGATACCATGCTTTTTGAACATTTTCAGGCAATTCGGATAGATCTTGCGAAGTTACTTCTCCATTTGCTAATAATAATTTATATAAGATTTGCAATTCTGGTGTTTCAAAATTAAAATTTGTTCGCAATCGGTATTGATTCAAAATTAGTGGATCTTGAATCATACGATAAAAAATATGATTTTCAGCTTTTATCAAACGCGATAATCTGTTAGACAAAGGAATCGTTCCCTGCACTTGCCTTGACTGACTTTGTTGCTGCCTGTCAGCAAGATGATGGTTGTTGACTAATTGCTCTATCTGTTGGTAATCAAAAGCTGACAATAAATCAGCCAACATATAGATATAAGAATGTTGTGCTGTTATTGATTTTGTTTTTGCAATAATTGGTACCATCTTCTCCACAAAATCAATCTGGGCTTGTAAATTCTCAATATTATCCGGTTTTAAGTAATGTAGCAAAAATTCTACATTGCTAATTCTATTTTTAGTCAGCAAAGTTTGTAAATCTTCACTCGAATTTTTTTGTAGAAATTCGTCTGGATCCATATTGTCTGGAATTTTTACAATCTCAACATTAAATCCTTTCAATTCATCTAAGGATTTAACAATGGCATTTTGTCCAGCATTATCACCATCATAACTTAGAATAACTTTTTTAGTATATTTACGAAGATGTTCCACATGTTCGCGAGTTAAGGCTGTTCCCATTGAAGCAACCACATTTTCAATCCCTACTCGGTAAGCTGCAATAACATCCATAAAACCTTCCATGAGGTAAACTTCATGATTTTTTTTGATAGTCGGCTTAGCTTTATCTAGATGATACAATTCATAACTTTTATTAAAAATAGCTGTAGCTCGACTATTTTTATATTTTGGAACGTGTTTATCATCAACTGTTGACTGCTTCCATATCCTTCCTGAAAAGGCGACAACTTGACCAAATTCATTTGTTAAAGGGAAAATAATCCGATTTTGAAAAGCATCGTAGAACATGTTCGTTTCTGACAAATGAAACAAGCCAGAGTTCGCAATGGTATTTTCATCAAATTGTTCAGCCACTTTTTGGTACAAATAGTTCCCCTCACTCGGTGCCAAACCAATTTGAAAATGTCTTAGAACATCATCTGTTAATCCTCGTTGATAAAGATACTGTCTCGCCTCTTCACCCATATTGGTTGTCATCAATACTGCATGGTAAAATTTAGCGGCTTCCGTATGAATATCGTATAGTTTTTGATGAGGATGATTGTGTTTTGCAATTTCTTGTCCTTTGTCCTCAACAGGAAGGAAAATCCCTGATTGCTCTGCAACAATTTGCACCGCATCGATAAAGGAAACTCCACGATAGTCTTCGATAAATTTAAAGACATCTCCTGACTTACCACAACCAAAACAGTGATAAAACTGCTTATCTTCTACCACATTAAAAGATGGGGTCTTCTCCGAATGGAATGGACAAAGCCCTAAATAATTTCGACCAGCTTTTGATAAAGCTACTGTCTCTCCTATGATATCAACGATATTGACGCTATTTTTTACTTCATTAATTAATTCTTTATCAATCAATAGACAATACCTCCAATTATCACAGAATATCAACTTCTATTTTATAACAAAAACATACAAATGTAAAACATTTGACAAGCAAATGACTTGAAAATTTTATATTTTTGAGCTATAATAAATTCCTGATATTTTTTGAAAGGAAGAAGAAATGTTAAAAGACCTTAAAGAATTTTTACTTCGCGGAAATGTAGTAGATCTTGCTGTCGCAGTTATTATTGGTGCTGCCTTTGGTGCTATCGTAACATCGCTTGTTAATGACATCATTACACCTGCTATTGGATTACTTGGAGGAACGCCTGATTTCTCTGATATTAAGATTGCTGGTGCCATCAAAATTGGTAACTTTATCAATGCTGTTGTAAACTTCTTAATCGTTGGTTCAGTTCTTTTCTTTGTTGTAAAAGCTGCTGAAAAAGCACAAAATTTAACTAAGAAAGAAGAAGAAACAGTTGAAGAACCTGCTGCACCAACTGAATTAGAAGTTCTTCAAGAAATCAAGGCTTTACTAGAAAAACAGAAATAAGCTACTTAAGTTTTTTCTGTTTTAGAAAATCCATCAATTCTTGAAAACGAAAACGAGCAAATCCATTTGGATTGCTCGTTTTTTTTTATAAATTGAAACATAAAACTAAAAATATTTATATTATAATTTTTCAGTTCTTTGTGTGACGAAATTGGAACTTTTGCCATGGTTTCAATAAATCAAGTAAAGCATGATCCTGTTTCAAAATATGACCTACAACATTTGTTTTTCCTGAATTATCCATTGGTAGACGCGCAATTTGTAATTCACCTGCATATTTTGTATAAAGAGAATTATCTATTAAAATATCTCCTCTTTCTATTGGATTTGTATCATGTGGCTCAAAATGGTCTTTCTTATGGGTAATACGACTTAGCGACGAACGGAACATGTAGTCAGTTGTATCTCCACGTACCATGTGTGGCTCTTCTAAAATGATATGGTTTTCAATCTCTGTATTTCCTGAGGTCAACTCACAATCTAATGTCAACAAATATGGATCAATTTCACTTAATGTTTGAAGCTCTTCCTCGCTAGCAAATGAGTTGGCAATGATAACATCGTCAATCAATTCTGTTGCCCATAGCCACTTAGTTGCACTTGTTATTTCCCAGTCACGGTGCATCTCCAAAGTACATAGTCCTTCTTCTACTGGCCAAGGACCAATTTTTGCAACTTTTGAGTTGACAAAAGCAGCCGTCCGAACTCCAATATCCTTGTAGCGTTTAGAAGTATTAAGAAAATGTTCAACAGATATGCCAGTATATCGATGTGGATAAAAATTATGACATCCAATTAAATTTTCAAATTTAGGTTGAAAAGCTGCAATGTTTTCTAAATAGCGATTTTCAACACTCATATTCAATTCAATTAATAAATTTTGAGAATTAAAAGTCATGCTGGCTTCTTCTTGACCTGAAAATCCTCCATCTAATCGAATTCCTGTTAAACCCATATTCTTAAAAAATTCTAAATTATCATATTTCAAACCTAATTTCTCAAAAACACTCAAATCGACATCAGCAATCACTTCCATTCCTAGAGAAGTTGCTAAGCTGACAGTTTTTTTGAAATCTTCTATCGTTTCTTCTTGATTTCCAACTGACAACAGACAAGTGAACACTCTTGAAAAACCATATCCTGCAGCTAATTCCAAATAAGCTAAAATGTCTTTGATTTCACTATGTCCGGGATAAACTGAAACTCCTAATTTTCTCATATTCCCTCCTTTATAATCCAATTATGATTCGTTCCAAAAAATTGAACTCTATACGATACAAGAGTATCACAAAGGCTAACTTTTGTAATGTTCTTTTTTTAGTAACAATATTTTTGAATAATTGTATTCTCATTTTCATGTGTTAACATAGCTTGTGCTAATTCACACATACCTTGTAAAGATTGATTCAGACCTCCTGCTCCTTTTTTAGGCATTCTTACAATATTTACTTTACTTTTATACCTATCTACAACCGTTAAACATTCGACTGCCATTGCTGCAAAAGCTTGAGCGGTAGTTTTTTCATTGATATCAATGGCAATTTTTGCAGCCATATTTGCATAACCTTTATAATCAAAACAGGGTCCGCAAATGACTATATCAGCTTGTAATTTTGTCACCATAGCACATAGTTTACGGCTAACTTCCTCTGGATTTGCTTCATAAAAACCATCACCGCAGTATAGACAAGCTATAACAGTTGCACCAATATTTTTAAAATAATTCTCCATCATAATTGCTGGACCTGTAGCTCCCTTATTTATACCTAAAGGAACCATATGATCATCTTTGATGCCAGCTCCAGATTGAATCTGGTCGTATATCATTACTACTTTCACAATGTACTCCTATAAATCATCAAAAGATAAATTATCTAAATCAATATCATTTTCGTCTTTTACTTCTGTAGGTTTTGTTTCATCTATTAGATATTGTTTATCCATTACTTTAATAAATGGCATGTAGATGAAAACACCAATTGCAATCAAGAAAGCTTGAAGTATAGCACCGCGCCAATCAGTTGCAAGAAAACCAGAAATGATTGGTGGAGTTGTCCAAGGAATTGTAACTCCATTTGTAATTGGAACAAGTCCTGTAGCCATTGTAGTGTAAGCAATTAAAATGTTCACTATCGGTACAAACATAAACGGCACAACCATTACAGGATTCAATACCATTGGTAAACCAAATATAATCGGTTCGTTAATTCCAAAAATACCAGGAATGAGTGAAAGTTTTCCTAATTCTGTAATGCGTTTTGAACGACAGAAAAGTAACATGGCAATGATAAGGGATAAAGTAGAACCTGCTCCACCAAACACTGCAAATAAGTCTTGGAATTGACCATTGATGATATGAGGCATACCTGAACCAGTTTTAAAGAATTCAATATTTTCAAGTGATAGTGTAGCCAAAACAGGACTGTACACAGCACTTACAACTGCACCACCATTGATACCAAAGAACCAGAACAAACCAATAAAGAAGTAAGCTGTTAATGATGCTCCAAGAGTTCCTCCAAGATTAACAAGAGGAGTTTGCAAAATATCAAATACAACTTGGAAGGCATTGGTTCCTAAGAAACCAAATAAGAGATTGACAAGGAAAAAAGTTGTCATCACAATCGTTGCTGGTATTAGTGCTGCAAAAGATTCTTCAACTGTAGGAGGAACACCGACTGGCATTTTGATTACCCAACCTTTTCTTTCCACCCACGCATAAAGATGAACGGCAAGAAATGATACTACAATACCAATAAAGATACCTTTGGCACCAACCCAATTCAATGGAATACCTGGTAAAGCGACTGGAACATCTTTTCCTCCAACTTTTGTTGCACCAGCTACGACGTACGGCATCAATAAAAGCCAACTCATAACTGCAACTGAGGAACTAAAAATTTTATTTGTTTTAATCTGTTTTGCAAATGAATAGGCAATGGCAATCACTGCAAAAATAGCCATAACAGAGAAGGTAGCGCTGGATGGTTTTTCAATAAAACTTGTCAGTGTTGCGCCTGTCTTTGAGTCGATAATAACGGAGTTCATCCAGTTTGTCAAAGCTGGAATGGGAAACTCACCAATCAATAGAAAAATGGAACCTGCAATCAGTAATGGTGTTGTAATCAAAAAGCCATCCCGAATTGATACAAGATATTTATTTTTCCCAATTACCTCAGCAAGAGGAACCAAGAACTTTTCTAACTTTTTCATCATAATAGCTAATCCTTTCCTGACGATTATTTATTTTCTTTAATTAATTTAATAGCACTCTTTAATACATTTTCGCCATTCATCATGCCATAATCACCTGAATCAATAACACTAATCGGAATTCCTTCTTTTCCGAATTGTGCTATCGTTTCATCGTACATATACTTCACTTGAGGACCCAGTAAAATACAATCTGGACAATCTTTAGAAATAATGTCGGACAATTTATCATGTGGAAATGCCGCTACCTTAATCGGTAAATTATGACTATCAGCAACACTTTGCATATTGCTAGCTAACATACTGGTTGACATTCCCGCACTACAAAATAAATAAACCTTTTTCATAATATATACCTCTTATTTTTGTTCTAAATGATACAAACGTTGATTTGTTTTTATGAGTTGTTCTGCAAGAAGTTGAATAGTTTCCGTAGACATCAATTGATCTTCAGCATGTGTCAGTAGCAACGTAATCAATTGATTTTCTCCCTTTGCCTCTTCTTGAATCAACTTAAAATGAATTTCATGTCCTTCTTTATAAGCATCTTTTCCTTTCTCCATTTTTTCTTTTGCGTCTTCAAATTCTCCCCTTTCAGAAGAACGAATGGCTTCAATATAATAAGATTTAGCAGTACCTACTGCAGAAATAATTTTAAAACTTGCCATTTGCAATGCATCCATAATGTGACCTCTCTGTTCCTTATAACTTTATTATAATTTTCTATTTATCATTTTAGTAAGAAAACTTTTTCCTAATATTAGGAAAAATCAATCCTTTATATCCACAACCGTTGTTTTTGCAATATAATCATGTATAGACTTGTGGTTTTTATGAAATGCTAATAAAAGTGCACTCAAAATACTCAACCCAAGACCCAAAAATTTAAGAAATGTAACAACTGGAATGTCTAATGTCAATTCAATAACTTGTTGCCAAATAACACTTGCTGTATATAACCCACCTTCAATTAGGATAATTCCAATAACTTGTCTAATAAAAATAGTCTTGAAATCCACATCTTCACCATTTTCTTTAATGATTTTTAAATGCAATAATTTCTTTCCTAGAGTTTGTCCCTTGTTTTTTCCTAAAGGAATCACCACATAATAAATCAAGCTACATAACAAGCTTAAAATTCCACAGATTAAACCATAAGGTTTTGTAAAAGAAAGTAAATTTTGATTGAGCATGGTTCCATATAATTTTTGAGAGACTATTCCAATTGGCAATGCTGTTAACATCGCACCGATGTACCAGTCTAATAAATAGGCTAAGAAACGTCTTCCTAAAATCTTATGAAATGAATTGGTAACTGCCTCTCTATCTACTTTTTGATTCATTTGTCTGCTCCTATTTTAAAATATTTTCAATAAATTCTTTTTGATCTTGAGAATTGATTAATGCGGTCAATTTTTGTGGATCCATCACTAAGTTAGATAACCAATCAAAGAAAATGCTCATCAACTGTGTGTCGACTTCTCGAATTGCTAACAGAATAATCAAGCGAACTTCAAAATTCCCCCATGTGACTGCTTTATCCAAAGTGAGTGTTGCAATGCAAGATTCGCTCGTAGAGATTTCAATAGCATGTGGCACTGCAAAACCTTGCACAAACGAAGTTGAAGAAATGCGTTCTCTTTTTATGACATCTTGTTTATAGCTTTCATCGGCTAATTGTTGTTTTATCAGTTCGTCACATAAAAACTCAATGGCTTCTTCACTATTTCCAATAGAGGTTTTTCTATAAAACAATTTTTTCTGTAACAAATGTTCCATCATTTGTTGAAATTTTTCGTGGTATCGTTCCTTATCTAGTTGATTAAGTAATTGAAAAATCTTACTTTCATCTTCATAATCAAACAAAAGAGAAAGCTGAATTGTTGGAGCATTCAACTGGTGTTTGAGTGATACCGTTGAAATAATCAAATCTGGATTCAGTAGTCTAATTTGTCTTTCGTCAAATATTTTATCATGATGAACAATTACCATACGCTCTGAAAAACGTAAATTAATCTTATCCATAAAAGGTTTGGATAGCATTTGATTATTAGGAATAATGACAACTACACGATACCTATTTGGACTATTGATACGATCGCAAGCTGCACCTAAATGTAGGGCAATAAAAGATAGTTCATTTTCACCAATTTCCCTTTCTAGATGCTCACTCAATACTTCACCTGCGTGAACAGCCATTTCAAAAATCAGTGGATATTTTCTCTTAATATCTTTCAAATAAATGTTGGACATGGATGTACTTGTTTTTTGTCTTTCGATCAAGGAAGAAATATGATTTGCAAGCCCATCTACCAAAGATTGATCTTCTGAAAAATCAATATCAAAATTTTCATTTAGTCTAGTCAACATAGCTTTTACTATATCTGTAATTTCAGATTCTTCGGCAAAATGTTGATGGTGATTGCTACCACCCAATAAAACAGCAAAACGGATAATTTCACTTTCGACCAAGGCAGTGTTGTATTCGCTCTTTACTTTATTAAAAAATGCCGAAGAAACCACATATTCTTTTGTAGTAGTAAAATTATCCTTTGGGATGGTAAATTGTTCGACGTAATTTTTACTAATAATTCGTTCAACAGCAACACCAGCATGAATCATAACAATTGGAAACAGTGCTTCTTTTATTTTATAATCATGTTCATAGCAAATATCTGAAAAAATATCTGATAATTTCAAGAAATCAAAATTAGAAAACAGTGTAGCCACTATGTTTAAATTTGTAAAATTCCCCTGAACCTCATCTGTTAGAAGTTTACGATAGAGTCTTCTTTTCTCGTTCTCATCTCCAAGTAGTTGGACAAAATTTTTGGAACGTTTCAACTGTAGATGATAATCCTTAATTATCTTTTTTATTCTTTGAAGATCACTTTCAATAGAATACCCGCTGATAAAAACCTTATTTTCTAATTCATAGAGATTCAACTCCTTTGAATGAAACAAAAGTTCTTTAATAATCCAAACAATTCTTTCCTGTGGTGTTTGTGGAATAATATTGTTCGTTTCAATTGCAATATCAGCAACAGCTTTTTCGTTTAACCGATATCCCAATCGTTTACTCGATATAATAACTTCTTGCTTGTATTCTTTATTAATCGCTTCAATATCTGAACGGATGGTTCGATCCGAAACATTCAACATCTGCGACAAATCTTTACCAGTTAGCCATTGATCTTTATCATTTAAAATATCTATAATATTGCTTCGCCTTGTTTTTGACATAAATACTCCCTAAAAGCTTATAATAAGAACAAATAATAAATTAACAAATTGTTCTCTTGCGTTATTCTCAATTAAATTCACTTACCATATATTAACTATAGCATTTCTATTCTTGAAAAAAAATAAAAAAATTTCCTAACTGTTAGGAAAAAGAGGACTGTATTTCTAGCAAAAAAGAGTGATTAAATAAGATTTTTTACATAATATTTCAAAATTTATTTCGCAAATAACCTTTAAAATTGTCATATTTTTTCTTTTGGTAGTATAATAGAAGTAATTATTTAGAAAAGAGGTGCTTTCATGGCCATTAAATTTACAAAATCAGATGATTTAGATAAGATGTTTGAAGAATTTGCAAGTCTTCCAAAAGTTGAAAAAGTAGAATTCCCAGAAGATGAAAAAGAAAAAAAACAAGACGATAATAAGAAAGTTAAAAAAGCATGAATTTCTTTTCGCACCTACCTACTAGCGTTCTACAAGCTGGAGCTATCTTTTTATCTATTATTATAGAGGCGCTTCCGTTTGTTTTGATTGGTAGTATTATCTCGGGTTTTATTGAAGTTTATATTACGCCAGACAAAGTCTATCAATACCTCCCTAAAAATAAATGGGGTCGCATTTTCTTTGGAACTTTTGCAGGTTTCATTTTCCCCTCTTGTGAGTGTGGAATTGTTCCTATCATCAATCGATTTTTAGAGAAAAAAGTACCTAGTTATACTGCTGTCCCTTTCTTGATAACTGCTCCAGTTATTAACCCAATTGTTCTGTTTGCAACTTATTCCGCTTTTGGAAATTCCATCAAATTTGCACTTTTACGTGCAGTCGGATCAATTGTGGTTGCTACTATTTTAGGGATTATTTTAGGTTTTTTTGTCGATTCTAATATCCAAAAAGAAAATCGAAAAAAAGGACACGAACATCATTTTGATCACCTATCACCAGTCAAAAAAATCTTCCAAGTCTTCATTCAAGCTATTGATGAATTTTTTGATACTGGTCGTTATCTAGTATTTGGTTGCTTATTTGCAAGTATTGTTCAAGTATATGTTCCTACACGCATTTTAACTTCTATTAGCTCAACGCCTTTAGTAGCCATTCTCTTATTGATGTTGCTAGCATTTTTACTTTCTCTTTGTAGTGAGGCAGACGCTTTTGTAGGAAGCTCATTGCTCTCTAGTTTTGGAACATCACCTGTTATTGCCTTTCTAATCATCGGACCGATATTAGATGTTAAGAATTTACTCATGATGAAAAATTACTTTAAAACTAAATTCATTTGGCAATTTATGGTCATCGTATCCATTGTCATCTTGATTTATTCTTGGTTTGTGGGGGTGATGCTATGATTCGTTTCTTAATTTTGGCTGGTTACTTTGAAATAACCATGTATTTACACTTATCCGGTAAATTAAATCAGTATATCAATTTACATTATTCTTATTTGGCTTACATTTCTATGATTTTATCTTTTGTATTGGCTGTCGTTCAATTAATTATTTGGATGAAGCAAATAAAAATTCATAGTCACCTAACTGGTCGTTGGGCCAAATTCGGTAGTATCAGTCTGCTGCTTATTCCTCTTTTTGTCGGAATTTTCTTTCCAACAGTTATGCTAGATTCTCAAACTGTCTCAGCTAAAGGATTTCAATTCCCCTTAGCAGAAGGTAGCTCGACAGCTGTTCAAAAAGACGAAGGAACAACTAATCAGTATCTGAAACCTGATACAAGTAATTATTTTACCAAGACAGCTTATGATAAAGAAATGCGTTCAGCAGCTAAAAAGTATTTAAATAAAGATACGATAAAAGTTACAACTGAAAATTATATTGAAGTCATGGAAGTCATTTATGATTATCCGGATGAATTTGCAGGAAAAAACTTAGAGTTTACTGGATTTGTCTACAATGATCCAAGCGACCAAAATAGCCAGTTCCTTTTCCGCTTCGGTATCATTCACTGTATTGCTGATTCAGGAGTTTATGGACTGCTAACTAGTGGAAATAGTCAACACTATGAAAATAATACTTGGATTCGTGCTAAAGGAAAAATCGCCATTCACTACCACAAAAGTTTAAAACAAAGTCTACCAACTCTTGAAATTCAAACCTTTGATAAAGTAGAAAAACCAGACAATCCTTATGTTTACCGAGTATTCTAACAATCAACAAGCATCTGTCCTTCACTTTATTAGGACTTGTTTGTAAGCTCATCTATTCAACCCATGAATTGAGATAAAATCATATCTCAATTCTTTATTTATGGAGATTTTATGTCTAATCATCATCAAAAAGTATCAAAAGATACTCTCTTTGCTATTCTTGCTACCGCACTCATCACTTTTGCGGGAATCTTATCAGAAACAAGTATGAATGTTACCTTTCCAAAATTAATGACTGTATTTCATACCGATATTGGTGTTATCCAATGGATTACAACGGGATATTTGCTAGCCGTAGCTATCACCATTACTTTGGGAGCCACTTTGGCACATAATTGGACCGAAAGAAAAATACTTTTTGTTAGCCTAATTATTTTCATCTTAGGAAATACCACTGCTATGCTCTCCTCAAATTTCCCAACCCTCATGTTAGGTAGAATTTTACAGGGTGGTGCAACTGGAATTGCGATTCCATTACTTTTCAATCTAATTGTAGAACGTGTACCACGCAATCAGATTGGGCTATATATGGGATTAAGTGGTTTGGTAGTTAGTTTGGCACCAGCCATCGGTCCTACATATGGTGGTGCTATGATTCAAGTATTTGACTGGCATATGATTTATACTTTCATCACTCCCGTTCCGATTATTTCCTTTATTTTGGGTTATTTTTTCTTGAAAAATTCCGAGAAAAAAATGAAAAGACTTTTTGATTGGTTATCTTTTATCTTATTATCTGTATTTTTAACCTCAGCTATTATTGCCATATCAGGGCTGGAAAAAGGCGGTTTTAATTGGACACCTGTCATCATTTTTCTATTAACTTTAGGATTATTTATTTGGAGATGTTTGTCAAGCGCACATCCTTTTTTAGATATTCGTATTTTGGCAAATCCTATCATTTTATTAGGAATTATTCCCTTTTTCATCTATCAATTTTCCAATTTATCCACTAATTTCCTCATTCCTAATTTTTTGACAACTGTTGGAGGAGAAACTACTTCTGCTGCTGGTTTTGCTCTATTACCAGGAACTATGCTAGGTGCTTTTTTAGCTCCTCTCTTGGGGAAACTTTACGATAGCAAAGGACCCAAACTCTCTCTTTTTGGTGGCAACACTTTATTTTTCCTAGCTGTTGTAATTTTTTATTTTTTCACAAAAAATCTTTCTTTGTTTCCTATTATCTTTACCTATATTTTCTTCACTATCGGTAGAAATATGGCTTTCAATAACACTTTGGCTTTATCTGTATCCCAAATCGATAAAGAAAAAACTGCAGACGCAACAGCCTTATTCCAAATGTTTCAAACTTTCGCTGGAGCATTAGGAACAGCTATTGCTGCGGTCATGGTTAAGCAAGCTCCAAATATGGAAACAGGAGTTCACAATGTATTCTTTCTTTTATCCATTTTAGTATTTCTTATCTTTGTTCTTTTTCATCTCCTTTTTTCTGCTATCAAAAATAAGAAATTTTGAGCAAGTTATGGTAAAATAAAATCAACTATATTTTAGAGATTAGGTAGTGTATTATCATGTCATCAAGAGTTATTGTTACAATTTTCGGTGCTAGCGGGGATTTGGCTAAAAGAAAGCTCTATCCTTCACTCTTTCGACTTTACAAATCTAGAAATCTTTCCAAGCATTTTGCTGTTATCGGGACAGCTCGCAGACCTTGGAGTAAAGAATATTTTGAGTCGGTTGTTGTAGAATCCATTATCGAACTCTCAGATAGCCCTGAACAAGCTCAAGAATTTGCTAGTCATTTTTACTATCAGAGCCATGATGTACAAGATACCGAGCACTATATTGAACTTAGAAAATTACAACAAAAACTAGATCAGCAATACCAAGCTAATCACAATAAACTCTTTTTCTTATCTATGGCTCCACAGTTTTTTGGAACGATTGCCAAGCATTTAAAATCACAAAATATTGTGGATGGTCAAGGTTTTGAACGACTGATTGTTGAGAAACCTTTTGGAACGGATCTCACAACAGCCAGTCAACTCAATAATGAACTTTTAGCTACCTTTAATGAAGAACAAATTTTCCGAATTGATCACTATCTAGGAAAAGAAATGATTCAAAATATTTTTGCCATTCGTTTTGCCAATCTATTTTTCGAAACGATCTGGAATCATGACTATATTGATAATATTCAGATTACTTTTGCTGAAAAACTAGGTGTCGAAGAACGCGGTGGCTACTATGATCAATCTGGTGCTTTGAGAGATATGGTACAAAATCATACACTACAACTACTCTCTCTTTTGGCAATGGATAGACCAAAATCTTTCACTAAAGAAGACATCCGTTCTGAAAAGATAAAAGTCTTTGAACGATTGGTAGAACCAAACCAAGAAGAACTTAAAAAACTGTTTATCCGTGGTCAGTATAAATCTGGAAAAGTAAACGGGAAAAAGTTTATATCTTACCGTAGTGAGCCAAATGTTAATCCCGAATCTATGACAGAAACATTTGTTTCTGGAGCATTTTTCATTGATAGCCAACGATTTCATAACGTTCCTTTCTTTTTCCGAACTGGAAAACGTCTCGCTCAAAAAGGAACCATTGTAAATGTCGTCTTTAAACAAATGGATTCCATTTTTGATGAACAACTACCACCCAATGTCCTGACTATCTGTATCCAACCAACAGAAGGATTCTCACTCAGCATAAATGGAAAAGAAGTCGGAGAACAATTTAATTTATCTCCAATTTCTCTTGATTATCAGACTGAAGCTACAGCCACCGGAGCTTCTCCAGATCCTTATGAAAAACTCATTTATGATGTTTTAAATAACGATTCTACGAATTTCAGCCACTGGGATGAAGTGAGAGCTAGTTGGGAATTGATTGATCAGATAGAAGCTCTTTGGTCTCAAAACGAAGTTCCTTTATATGAATATCCCGTTGGTAGCATGGGACCACAAGCCTCTTTTGAATTACTAGAACAATTCAATGCACAGTGGATATGGAATCCTGAAAATAAAGACTAACCGCTAGTCATTCAAAACAACACATTAAAGAGACTGTTAATAAACAGTCCCTTTTTCTATTTATAAAGTTTTCTTCTTTTTGGCTATTTTAGAAATATTAATTTCAACTACCTCTGTGTATTTTGAGAATTGTTGTAAAAACTTACTATCATTTACTTTTGATTTCAAATCAACCACATAGTCTAATTGAATTGTTTCGTTGGCTATATACTTGATAGAAGACAATTCTGAGAAATTACAACTAGCTGAAAAAATAGCATTAAAAATAAGTTCATAGTCAAAATCTGTCGCTACACTAATAACAACATGACGCCTAACTTGACTGACTGCTGTAAATTGCAAATTTTCAAAAATATACAAAACTCCTGAAATTAAAAGAGTAAAAACAATAGCGAGTGTAACAAACCCCATTCCTGTTGCAATACCAATGGCTGTAGCCATAAAGATAGCTAATAATTCTTTTGAACCTCCTGCTGCCGAGCGAAAACGAATTAAACTAAATGTTCCTGCTACTGCTACACTTGTTCCCAGATTTCCATTGACAAGAAAAATAATCAAAGAAATAATCATTGGCAAGATAGATAAGGTAATAACGAATTCTTTTGTATAAATCGTTTTATATTTATAAACCTTTGCCAAAATAATTCCTAAGAGTAGACTACTCACCAAAGAGATAATCAACATCAATGGATTAACTGAAACATCTGTTGTTGAATAAACACTATTAAATAACTGTTCCAAATTTTACCTCCTCGTACTAACTGTTTTGTACCAACTCAACGATCCTATTTTCTGACTTTAAATAAGCATTTGCATACTTAGAAAAAGATTGATCTTCCAGTCCATATTTGTTCAAAATAGTAGCCAACCAATTCGGATATTCTCCTGGAACTTTTATTTCCATAATGGCTTTTCCTTCATCTAATAAGGGAAGTCCATAACGACCTAGAGTTAAATCCAAATCATAATCGCGATAACGGATATTCGAATCCACTGTCACACGAACTTTTTTATCTTTTGAACCTTTCATTGAATAGCGGTCATACGAAATCATCATTTTAGGTTTTAAACCTAGATAACGATTCTGTAATTGTTCTACTTCATTTTGTACTCGTTCATCTGAAATCGTAGCGTCTATCTGAGCGTTTTTCACAAAATTTACAACTGATACTGGATTAGAAGCCAATCTATATTTGTAGCCGACTTCTTCTGATTTCTTTTTTATTTCCAAAAATACTTGGCTATCCTCAGTAATTTCATTCGAATAACTTCTCATCCGAATTTTTTCTCGACCATTTCTTCTCGCTATGGAATCCTGAATCATTTGAAAATCATCATTATCAAAATAAATATTGGAAATAGTTGAACTAGCATAATCATCTTCAATTAAGAATTTGTGCATTTCAGTTTCTAACTTTTGTAACGTTTCTATATCTAAAACGTATTTCGTTTCAATTCGCTGAAAATTTGTTTGAATTTGTTTTTGTTTCATGTGTTACTCCTCATTCTACAATGTAATTTAATATTTTAAAAATAGCGAGTCTTTTTTCTCGCAAGTACAGAAGATAAATTAAACTGTTTCGTTTCCAAATTATCTATGAAATTTCTCTTGCTCTTTATTCTACCTTTTTAAGAACATAAAAAATTCTACCAGTCAAAGCTTTTAAGAAACTTAAACTGATAAAATCTTTCTAAGAAATTATTTTTGATGAGTTTTTTATGACGTAATTTAGCAACTACTAATAAACTAGAACAAATTTTTTCAAACTATTCTATTGACTAACGTTGTTTTTTCAGATATTTTTCTACTGGGTAATCTTTAGGTTGTAACAGCAAATCATTTTCCAATATCATTTGAGCCAACTGGTGCCCAATTAAAGGTCCTGTCGTTAAGCCAGACGAACCCAAACCACTGGCTAAGTAAACTTTTGGAAGCTCCGGACATTCACCAAAAAAAGGAGAAAAATCACTAGTATAAGCTCGTGTTCCCACACGTGAACCGAGAACTTTTGCCGTATCAAATATCGGAAAATATAAAGAAGCTTCTTCCTGCATAGCAGACAGGAGTTTTTCATCTATTTGCAAATCATAACCTTGATCATTTTCATGAGTGGCTCCTATACTAAATTTACCACTATTAAAGGGAATAATATCTATTTCTCCCTCAGGCATCACAACTGGATACTGTTCAGTCGGCAAATGAGTTTTGTAGTCTCTTAGTTGACCTTTCTGTGGCCTGATATCCACTAAATAGCTAAATGGTTGTAAGAGTTCTGGTAGCCAGGCACCTGCTGATAAAATGACGGCATCAAACTTTTCTCCTTCAATCAAATAGAAATGATCGCTTGTTTTTTTAAAAGAGACCCGTTTCTGAACGATTTTTGCATGACTCGCTTCCAGTAGCGTTTTTGTTAACTGCGCTCCTTCTACACGAGCACCTCCTGATGCATAAAGTAATGTATCAAATCCTCTCAAATAAGGGAACTGCTGTCTCACTTGTGACTGAGATAGAAGATCTAAATCACCAATTAAAGGGGATTGTTCGCGTCTAGCCCTAGCTAATTCATATAGTTCAGATAGTTTGCTTTCGTCTTTTTTTAGGATATAAACCCCTGTTTGCTGATAAAAATCGGTCTCAAAACTATCTTTTTGCAAATCACGAATTAAAACCTGATAAAAATCAGCTCCCAAACGAGCCATTTGATACCATGCTTTATTACGTCGTTTTGAAAACCATGGACTAATGATGCCAGCTGCTGCTTTTGTCGCTTGCCCAATTCCTTCGTCAAATACTGTTACTTGCCACTCGGAAGATTTCGACAAATAATAAGCTGATGTTGAACCAACAATTCCAGCTCCAATAATAGCTACTTTTTTCATACCTACACCTATTAAATATGTTTAAATGGATTTGTGGAGGCATTGCTTCTTAGAATTTCCACTGACCAATTCTCTTCCGTTTTCCAGATTTCAAATTTTTTAGCTAATTCTTCCACAAACAATACCTCGATATAATGACCAGGATCTAAAGCTAACAACCCGTCTGATAACATTTCTTGTGCAGTATGATAATAAATATCTCCTGTAATATAAACCTGTGCTTGTTTTTCTAAAGCCTGTTTGTAAAAGGATTGACCGCTTCCTCCTAAGATAGCCACACGATTAATTTCTTTACTTAACTGTTGATCATCATATAGAACCAAACGCAAAGCGTCTAAACCAAAAACTGTCTTTACTTTATAAGCAAATTCCTGAAATGTTTGTGGTCTAATATTTCCTACTCTGCCAATTCCATGTCCGTCCGAAGTTGCTGCCAAGAATTCTGTTTCTTGAATTTCTAACAACCTACAAAACCAATCATTGAGCCCATCTGTTACAACGTCAATATTGGTATGACTAACATAAACTGCAATATCGTGTTTTATCAATTCAATATACAATTTGTTTTGTGGCTTGTCTGCTATTAAATCTTTGATTGAATGAAAAATAGGAGCATGTTTAACAATGATTAAGTCTACATTATTTTCAACTGCTTCACGAACTGTTTGTTCACGGATATCCAAGGACACCATCACCTTTCTGATTCCTTTGTGAAGTGTACCAATTTGCAGACCTGAAATATCTCCTTCCATAGACAATTCTTGTGGACAATATCTTTCATATTTTGCTATAAAATCACTAGCTAACATACACTATCTCCTTGATTTCTTCTATTTTTTCTATTAAATTAGAACGCTCTACTTCATGCTTTGTAGGAATTTTTGCGACTGCTTTTTCTAACTTATCTATCTCTTTTTTCCATTTATCTATAAATACTGACGACTTCTCTTTCAATAAAAAAGGACCAAAAGAAATTTCCTGATTGTTTAGTGGTTTTTTCCCAATCTCTACAACCATCATTTCATAATACTTTCCCATTTCTTCTAAAATATCCTCTGCTACTATCCTAAAGTTGTTCTGAGAAAGCCACTCACGTAGCTCATTTTCTCGGTTATTAGGTTGTAAGATGATACGCTTCATTGATGACAATTTTTCTTTTTCTTTTGACAAAATCTCTCTAATAAGGCGTCCTCCCATTCCAGCAATAGTAATAACATCAATTCCGTCTTCTTCACTAAAGGCTGCTAAGCCATCTGCCAACCTTACTTGAATTCTGTCAGATAAACCATAATTTGCTACATTCTTAACAGCTGAATGAAATGGCCCTATAGCAACTTCACCAGCAATAGCTTGTTGAATTTTATTTTCTTGTAGCAAAAAAATAGGCAAATAAGCATGATCGCTTCCCACATCTAGTAGTCTTGAGCCATTTGGGACAAAATCAGCAATTCTCTTCAGACGTTTTGAAATTATTTTACTTTGCATATCTACTCATTTCTAATAAACATTCTGTTCTCAGTATATCATTTTTAACAGTATAAAAAAAGGAAGTTTTAAAACAAGTCTAAAAGAAACTCGCTTTAAAACTTTCTTTATTTTATTGGTTCTCATATATAATTAAACACTCAACTTTAAAAGATAAGGCTTCTTAATCCTTCCATAAATCCATGGCATTAAGAAAATCAGCAGAAACTTTAACATTCTGCGGAGCAACCGCTTCTCTTTCTTCTCGTTTAGCTTCCACTTGAGCTGGAGTCGTTATCCCTTCACGTCGCCAATTTCTGAGAATCGCTTGAATGTACTTCCAGTTAGTTTTCCCATTAAAAACTGCTTCACGAAGAGCTACTAAAATAAGGCTTGAATCAACTTGATCTTCTTGGAATGTTTTAGTCAAATCTTCAATTTCAAAAGGAGTTAACAAACGACCAAGCTCTTGTTGGAAAGTGTCTACTAGATTTTTCAAATCATTGGACGAAGAGTTTCTATCCTGTGAATTTTGATGACTAGATAAAATATTGTCTAATTTTTCCAAAGCTGGTGAGGCATCAAAGATTGTTTCGATATCACCGTTTAATTCAATCGTTTTATATTCTAATAAACCCTTTTCAACTAAATGAGTCATTGAACGATTCACTTCCGAAAATGTTTTTCCAATATTTTCCGCAATCTTTCCTACCTCAATTTCTTCTATGGAAGTGGTATTTTGTAAATAAAAAAATTGCCAAACTAAAAAATCGTCACTTGAATCAAAAATTTCTTTAAAATGAATAAGCAGGGCACTTGGTAAAACCAAATTCCCTGATTTGAAAGCTGATAAATATGTCATAACACCTCTTATAAAAAAGCAAAATAGGACGCATCATTTTCTGGATTTTCCCAGTCAAATGGAGTTTCTTGGTAAACAGCGTAGTTAATCCAATTATTGAAAAAGAGTGCCGCAGCTAAACTCCAACATAAAACAGGACGATTGGTTATATCATTATTTTTAAAATAATTTTCTGGTAAATGAGGAGTTTTACCTGCTTTAAGATCCCGAAAATACTCACTTGCTAGTGTATCTCGATCATACTCCATATGACCAAAACTATATATTTCACGTAAATCACGACTTGCCAATATAGATAAACCTGTTTTCTCTCCTTCAGAAAGAATTTCTAAATTGGTCAAATTAAGAATATCTTCTTTTTTTACCTCTGTATGTCTAGAATGTGGTGAGAAAAATTCATCATCAAAACCTCTAAATAATAAGTGATTGGTCTTAGTTGTTTGAGAATAAACACCAGATAACTTTTGTTTCATACGATACTTGTCCACTCCATAACGAGCGTAGAGTCCAGCTTGTGCTCCCCAACAAATATGAAGAGTTGAATAAACATGACTCTTTGACCATTCAATAATTTGGACAAATTCTTCCCAATAATCCACCGATTCAAATGGAATATGTTCAACAGGTGCCCCAGTTATAATCAAGCCGTCAAAATAACGTACTTTTATCTCTTCAAACGTTTTATAAAAGGCTTCCATGTACTCTGCTCTAGTGGTTTTAGAGGTATGAGAAGTCATGTACAAAAATTCAATATTAAGTTGCAAAGGAGTATTGGCTAGATGACGCAAGAGTTGGGTTTCAGTTACCATTTTCTGTGGCATAAGATTGAGTATCAAAATATTTAAAGGACGAATATCTTGGTGCTCTGCTCGATTATCGTCCATAACAAAGATATTCTCAGAACTCAAAATTTCAACGGCTGGTAAATTTTTATCAATCTTAACTGGCACGAAAACATCTCCTTTATTGTTGTTATCCTCATTATACTGGAAGGAGTTATAGTTTTCAATTATACTTTTTCTTTAACTAGATATAGTTACAAACTAACTAGTAATGAATTAACACTTTGTAATCATAGTCGCCTATCGTTTCACGACCTTTAAGATCATCTAATTCTATCAAAAAGGCACATCCAGCGACAATTCCACCTAGTCGTTCAATCATGTCGATAGTTGCTTTAACAGTTCCTCCAGTTGCCAAAAGGTCATCTACAACGAGTACTCGCTGACCTGGTTTAATGGCATCGGCATGCATGGTCAAAGTGTCCACTCCGTATTCTTTTTGATAGTCAGATGAAATCACTTCGCGAGGCAATTTCCCAGGTTTACGAACTGGCGCAAAACCAATACCTAGTTCAAAAGCGACTGGACAGCCTACAATAAACCCTCTCGCTTCTGGACCGACAATCATATCAATTTCTTTGTCGGTTGCATACTGAACAATTTCACGGATAGCATAGCAATAAGCATTTCCATCTGCCATTAGTGGACTAATATCTCGGAACAAAATTCCTTCTTGCGGATAGTCTTCGATAGTCGCAATATAATCTTTTAAATTCATGTTTTACTTTCTATATTATTAAAAAATTTTTTACTCTCTATTATATCATACTTTACAAAAATAATATCAACCCAAAGCGTAGAAACTTTTATCAAAAAATTTTAAATAATCTTAAAGGAAAGAAATTTGTTCTAATATATCAAAAAGCGACCTAAAAGATCGCTGTTAGACAAAATATTTAAAGAAAAATACTTATCCCTTTTCTTTCACAATATAAACTGGACGTTTTTTGGTTTCTAGGAAAATCTTAGAAATATATTTCCCAATAATTCCTAAAGAAAGGAGTTGCAATCCCCCCATTAACAGAATGATACAAACTAAACTAGCCCAGCCCGTCACACTGCCTCCAACGGTCAATTTTCTGATAATAATGATAAAAATTCCTAATAGGGATAGTAAGAAAGAAAAACCTCCTGCCAATAGAGACAAATTGAGTGGTGCCTCAGAAAAATTAATAAACCCTTCCATAGAATATTTCAACAAGCTCCAAAAATTCCAAGAGGTCTCACCAGCCACCCTTTCTCTATTTTCATAAGCTATATAAGTGACATCAAAACCAACCCAAGAAAAGATTCCTTTAGAAAAACGATTTACTTCTTCCAGTTCCAATATACTGTCGACAACCTGTTTTGTCATTAATCGAAAATCACGCACTCCATCAACCATCGCCGTATCTGAAACAGAGTTGATAAGTTTATAAAACATTTTTGAAAAGAAAGAACGAATTGCAGATTCTCCTTTTCTATCTGCTCTACGTGTTCCAACTACATCAAAACCTTCTTGTATTTTTTCATACATTTCAGCTAGTAATTCTGGTGGATCCTGCAAATCCGCATCCATAACAGTAATAAAATCTCCATCAGCTGCTTCTAAACCAGCTAAAAGTGCTGCTTCCTTTCCAAAATTACGAGAAAAAGATAAATAATGAACATTTTCAAAGCGACTAGCAATATCACGCAAAATAACTAAAGTATTGTCCTTAGAACCATCATTAATAAAAATGTAATCAAAAACCAATTGATTTTTAAGTCTCTGCTCAATTTTCTGAAGTTCCTTTAAAAATGAGGAAATAGTTTCTTCTTCATTATAGCATGGAACTATAATTGATAGTTTTTGCATCAGCAGTCTCCTCCAAATTGTTCTTTTTAGAAAGATAGAGATAACTCATTTACTAATAAGTTTATTTATGATAAATACAATAATGATTAATTTTTATTATAACCTAGATTAAACTACATTCTTAATATGCTTTTCATTGTTAAAATAAATCATTATTAATTCATTCTCTGTAAATTTATCATCAGGATTTAAATTTCAGCATTATCCTTTTAATAATATATTTTATAGCACTTCCTGGTCCTCTATAAAGATATTTCAATGCCCCTTTTATTCCTCCAATATTATCAAAATTAATATAAGTATTAGGCATAGTATCTGAACGAATATTAAAAACTGCGTTGTCCACAAATGGTGTAATATAAACATCGTTTTTAGCTATGGCATAGTCATAATTATTTGCCCATGCTAGATAGACCAATATACGTTCAATAGAATGTAAAATTGTATGCTGAGGAATAGGTTCTGTAGGAATTTCATCTTCTTGTAATTCAAGATTAAATAATGGTTGCAGTGTTTCTCTCTTAAACCAGATAAATGTTCCATAACTCATAATAAAAGTATTTAAACTATTAAAATCAATTGGTCGATTTAGGTTCATACGTTGCCATAAAACATTCATACCATCTGCAAAACGATTCTCATTCCATGGATCTACAATTCTGGTATAACGGAAGAAAGTTGGAATATCTGCAATAACCAATCCCAAATTCGCATTATTTTCTAAATTTGCTAAAATATTATCAGCAGGTTGAATCAACATATGAAAAAGTTCATTGCGCCATGAATCACCAACCCAATAAGGATATTCAGGTGATTTTTTAGTATGAAAATGTCCAATATAATCATAAGATGATAATTCTTTTTTCAACTTCAACATGGGAATAATATCTCTTCCGCGATTTCCTGTCAAAAATATTTGTGCTTGTTTACCCGTGTCGTCCAAAATCTTTTGAATTTCAAGTTTCTTGCTCTCTGTATCAGTTGTTAAAAATAAATCATAATCAAAATGAAACGATTCAAATTGTTTAAGAAATTCTTCTAATAAATCAACATAAAACGTATGGAGATGAACGGCAACTTTTTTTGTATTTGAATAATCGTTCGAAGACTTTTGTAATACTTTCCTATCCAAAAGATAAGGCGGAGTTGGAAGACTAATATCTGACATATGATCTAGAATTAACTGAATTGGATAATCAGATATTCTTTCGATTTCCTGCAAAAGATAAGGCGATAAATGTCTTGTTAAATCAAATGTTTTAATTTTTATAAAAGGAACTTGGTTACTTAAAAGAACATGCGGATAGTGGATTGTAAAATTTGAATGAAAAAAGTCATCTGCAATGGGAACAGTATTTAAAACTGACTCATATTTAAATCCAGCTTCAACAAAAATTTTTGTATACTTTGTTTCATAATTATCAATCACATTTTGTACATCTGTATACGCTTCAATGGACTTCCAAAATTTTTGAAAAACATTTGAAGTAATAATGCTTTTTTTGAAAGATATAAAATAAGATTGCAAATGCTCATCAATATAAGTATGTCCTGCATCAATGGCTCTATGATTGGTCATACCCCAAAAATCTATTTGAGCATTTGATTCATATTTATCGTAGAGTGGCTTCATATCCCACAATGGACCAAAGCAGGTATCATTCATAGCAGTAATTGAATCATATTCTTCTAAGTCATCAAACCCGATATATTGCATGCCATCATGCCAAGCAGCAAAATCATAGCCACTATTTTCACGTTGAATAAATGCATCAATCAATTGCTTCTCGCGTAATTTATTCACTTCCATCTCGCTAAGTTGGCTATTAGAAATGAAAATTACTTTTGAAAAAAGTGCTCTCAGATTCTCTAATTGATAATAAACATGCCCACTTATTTTTTCATATTTGTTGAAGTGAACATACAAAAGTAACCGTTTCATTTTTTTCTCCTCAAAAAATTTAGTATTTTTGTTGTTAATAACCATCGTCGTGAACCAACAACTGCATTGTAGCGTGTAGCTAATTGCGAATAATCATGCTCCATGGTGTTTAACTTTTCATAATATTTTTTTAATCTTCCCAGTAAAATATCATTCTCATTTTGATAATTAGAATACTTTTGTAGTAAATAATTTATCAGATTTAAATCATGTTCATCATTCATAGCACTTAGTTCATAAGTCAAAGTAAAAGTATTGCCATACCAATAAGTATCGAAAATTATTTGTGGATCATTTTTATTAAATACAGCAAATCCATTTTCCAAAAAACCATTGGTATATTTTGGTAACATTTCTGTTCCAAAGTGCTCAGAAACAAGCTTGATATTTTGAAAGCATAGTGGTAATTCTGACAAATCAATTCGGATTTCAGTCGTATTATCTGGAATTGAAAACGTTAGACAATCTTTCTTTTTTAATGGAAATTCTAAAGAATGTTCCATTAAATAGTTCTCCTCATCAGCTTTATAAAAAATAAGAACTTTTTCTTTTTGTAATGCCAACTGTAAATCATTTTGTTTTTGATGCCCCAATAAAAAGTTCATACTCGTTAATGATTTTTCATTATAAAATAAATTTTTTTTCACGATTTCAAAAAAACTTGAAAAACAATTTTCTATGGTCATTAACTTTGAAAATTTTTCCTGATGTTCAACTAATTTTCTTTTATACAGATCAAAATCATCAAAAGTTTTTTTAATAGAGTCCATCAGACTGCTCACATCATGAAGTTTATAAACATTTCCTTCACCAAGTACTTCCTTAGCGGTTAGATATCCTGGGTTATTGGAGATTACCGAAGGTACCGTATTAAGCAGAGCTTCTGCATACACCAATCCAAAAGTTTCCATACAAGACGTAAAAACAGCAATATCATGGTCTCTCGCAAACCTCCACGGATGAGCCTGATGTCCGTGAAAATACACATTTTTTAAGGATTTTTGTTCTATATAGTCATCGCAAATTTTCTTATACTCTTCATCCCACCCACCAATGAAATGAAGAGGATAAGAAAGATTCATTTGGTGATAAGCTTTAAGCAATTCTAATTGATTCTTATTTTCATTTATTTTACCAATCGAAAGAATTCTATAATCATCATTTTTTTCCAGAGTAGTATTTTCGATTTTAAAATAAGGTACAAAAGGAATAACTCTAGCTGAAGAAAATTCTGAAATTAATTCATTTAGCATGTCAGTAAGGGAACCTTTAACAGCAAAAATAGCTTCTGAATTTGCTACAATAAAAGGTAATTTCTCCTTATAATAAGAAAATTCTTCCAAAGGAAATTCATGAATAAACCAATAATGTGGAACTTTTTCCATAGAAGCTGCAACCGAACCATAAAAAGTATTAGCCGTATTTGTTATAACTAAATCAATTTTATTTTTTCTAATAAATTGTCTAATCTTATAAATATTTTCTTGATAGTATAATTCTTTTGCTTCTGAATCATAGTCTGATGGTTCTGGTGCATCTTCCCACCACCATTCTAATGTGGTCAATGAAAGTGAAGAAATATTTGAATTGTCCATCAACTGTTTATAATTAGACTGTGAAGGATGAACACTTTCGGGGAAAATATTATAGACTTGATAGTTTTGTTGTTTAGCCAAATAAACCATCAAATTAGTCATAGAAATTTCTGCACCATTATCTAAAGTTCCCGTAGGTGAAATGAAAAGTATTTTCTTCATCGAAACCACCTCTCTTACTCCCATATACTACTACGTTTTAACATTCCAGTATTTGCGTCCCACTCAGAATCTTTATCTCTAGGAATAACTCGGTTAATTAAAATAATCGGAGTATCATTAGCTGGTAAGAAAGCTAATGCATGTTTGTCAGTATCACGAACTGTAGCAGCCAGTTTTAATTTTGCATGATTAAGATAAGAGAGTCTACACTTTACAACAACCTTTTTTTCCCCTTTTCCTCGGGTTTGTAGATCAATTGAATTATCATTGTAAAGACCAAAGTTCGTGTCTATATCTAAAAATGATAAGGCAACATGAGTCTCAATATCTTTTAAAACAGAATATGTAAATTCGATTTCAATCTCTTCATCTGGATTAATCTGTGCTGGCGATAATAGCTTAGCAGAAAAATCTCTAATCAAGGAACTTTCTTTTTTTTCTTCCCCATCCTCAATAGTTTCCGCAACCAGAGCATTGTCAAAACTATATTGATTGGCAACTTCGTCGGGATCGCCATTCACTTTAATCAAACCATCTTCAATTAAAATTGCTTTATTACAATATTTTTTAACAGCACCCATGTCATGCGTAACAAGAATAGTTGTTTTCCCGCTGATTTTTCGTTCAAGAAAATAATCATTACATTTTCGTTGAAATGCTTCATCACCAACCGCCAGAACTTCATCCAAAATAAGGATATCTCCCTGAGCTTTGATAGCAACAGAAAATGCCAATCGCACCTGCATCCCACTAGAATAATTCTTTAATTTTTGGTTCATAAACTCACTGAGTTCTGCAAATTCAACAATATCAGCATACATGGAATCAATTTCTTCTGTTGTAAAACCAAGCATTGCTCCGTTCAGATAGACATTTTCTCGTCCAGTCAGTTCTGGATTAAATCCAACACCTAACTCAATAAAAGAAACCATTTTCCCGTCAACAGTTACAGTTCCCTTTTCTGGAACATAGATTTGTGAAATAATTTTGAGTAATGTGGATTTTCCTGAGCCGTTTCTACCAACAATCCCAAAAAAATCTCCTTCTTCAACTTCAAAATCAATATCTTTAAGAATATGTTGTTCGCGATAGCCCTTGATACCTTTAAAATAGTTAACTAAATTTGTACGTAAATTTTGAGTTGACTCTGTTGGTAATTTAAAATATTTACTAACATGATCAACCTTAACTGCAATTTTTTTATTTGTCATTATAGAATCTCCGCAAATCTTTTAGCATTCTTATTGAAAATTAAATAACCAATTAAGAAAATAAGTATTGGTAAAATGTAGGGAATCAATGCAATTATATGGTGATTGATTAAATCCCATCCACGTGTACTATCAGAGTTGATAACAAAATGACGCATGTCTTGAATAATCTGCGCTAACGGATTAATCATCATCAATTTTGCTAAAGTAGTCTGACCACGTTGCAAAATAAAAGTTAACGAATAAATAACAGGTGTAGCGTAAAGTCCACCCTGTAAAAAAACTTCCCAAATAGGTCCAATATCTCGATATCTTACAAACAATGTTGCTAAAATAAAAGTTATTCCCGTTGTAAAAAGAACCAATTCAATAAAAAGCGGAATAATCACTAAAAACTCTAAACGAAATGGTACGCCATTTATAAAAGCAAAAACAAATACAACCAAGAGATTAATAGCATAATTTATTGCAGCTCCAATAACAGACGAAAAAACAATAATTTCTTTGGAGAAATTTAATTTACGAAGCAAGTCTCCCCGTGCAACAATAGACATCATCCCCACATTGGTAGCTTCAGTAAAAAAATTCCATGTTACCATTCCCAATAACAAACCAACCGCATAATGCGGTGTACCGTCATCAAATCGAAGAAAGCGAACAAAAACAAGGTACATAATTGTAAAAAGCATTAATGGTTTTAAAATTGACCATAGGTGTCCAATTAAGCTCCCTTGATAGCGCAATTTAAAATCAGTCTTAACCATTTCTCTCAATAAAATATTATTTTTTTTACTTAAAAAATTCATTATTACTCCTTATAGGCAAATTTTGTCAAAATTAATGTTGTAAAAACAAGTGTGTGAAAAGCTCGATTTTTTCTATATTTATATTTTTTGAGACGAGAGAGTCGTTCCTTGAAAGGAACTTCTGTAATACTCACAAAATTCTTTACTATTTCTTGTTTTTCAGTTGTTAAAGGTAAATCCAGTAGGTTTTTAGCCTGTAGTTGACTATCCTTGATTAGTTTCCAATACTTAGCAAATAAAATATGTGGTCGAATCCAGTTTTGTAACCTCTTCCGAAATGTTCGCGCCCCCAACACATTATTTGAATGCTGGCGATAAAGTTCACTCGGTTGATCTAAATAAACTAGATTCCCAAAAGCTGTGGCTAATAATGCCAAATACCAATCATGCATCAGTAAAGCATATTTTTCCTGACCCGTCCATAATTCAGCTAATGAATGGTTAATCATAGAAACACATCCCGTAACTGTATTTTCTGTTAATTCTTGTAGCAATTCAGTATTAGCATGATGAGATTGAGTCCTTATCATACTTTCATTGATGATATTCAGTTGTTGATCGACAACCTTCAAATCCGTATAAACTAATAACGGTTGTTCTTGATTGTATTCACTTGCTTTTTTGAGTTGAATTTCTAACTTATCTGGGAGCCAAACATCATCTTGATCACTGAAAAAATAGAAGTCTGAACGTTGGTATTTTAAAAGTTGATAAAAACTGTTAATCACTCCTACATTTTCTTGATGAGACTCATTGATAAAAAAAATACGTTCATCTTGAGAAAGAAATCGTTTGATGATTTCACATGTTCCATCACTGGAACCATCATCACGAATGAGGAGTTCCCAATCTTTATAAGTTTGTTTTTGGATGCTTTCGATTTGCTCAGCCAAAAACTCTTCACCATTATAGGTGGAAAGAAGAATTGTCACTTTCATGATAAAAATAAATCCTCGTATTCGCTCACAATTTTTTCCCAAGTATAATACTCTTTTATATTTTTCTTAGCCTCTTGGCCAAGGCTATCATCATTTGTTTGAGTGTCTACTTGATCAATCAATTTCGTTAAACAATTTGATTTTTTATCCCAATAAAGAACTGTATCTTGGGCCACTTGTCGATTGAAAGTCACATCTATTACCAAACTTAAATTGGTTTGTGCAAGAGCTTCTAACAAACCTGGATTCGTTCCACCTACTGAATGACCATGTAAATAAGCAAAGGCTTGATTGCGAATATATTTTAACAAATCTTGCTCATAAACCGTTCCAACAAATTTAATCCGTTTATCCTGATTAAAGGCGATTTTCTTTTGTAATTCTTTAAAATAAGGATTGCCCTCGTGATTACAAACAATGACCAAATCACGCTTTGTTTTTGAATTCATAAACTCGCGAATTATCTGCTCATAATTGTTTTCTGGTACAAAGCGACCAACAATTAAATAATAATTTGCCTCTTGAATCTGCCACTTTTGAAAAAAATCACGAACTTGTTTTTCCTGACCAGTAAATGCAGAAAGACTTGTGTCTGTTCCATAAGCAATAAAGGTTGTTTTGGCCCACGGATAAGTATTTTGTATATATTGTTCAATTCCTCGATTATCTGAAATAATCAAATCTGCATGCTTGGTCATAATTTTTTCAGAATATTTCAGATACATTCGCACTGGCTTTGACCATTTTGCCCGCTTCCATTCAAGTCCATCTGGATTTACAAAAAGACGTCCACCTACTGAATGAATTTGTCTAGCAAACGGAGCAATGAAAGCACCAATGGTATTTCCCAAAATATAAAAAATGGGTTGCGTTATTTGTTTTTTCTTGACCAAACTCAAAGAATAGCGAATCGCCATCATATCATAAGCAATGACCCTAGCTGGGCCAAGTTGAGCTGGTTTAATCGTAAAACAATCTGCTCCCTTATAGTCAAAGTGGTGAAATGCTTCCGTATCGGATAAACAAGCCACATGGTATTGAATTTGAGAAGAAACTTGTTTTTCCACTAATTTTTCAACAAAGGTTTCAAATCCTCCATATTTAGCTGGAAGTCCACGACTCCCAATAATGAATACATGCTTCATATTTTACCTCAATTCAAGATTTTGCAATCCAAACTATTATACCATTTTTATAGCCTTTTGTATAATAAAATATAAAAACAAAGTGGTATTCTCTTTTTACTTTATTAAATCTTTTTATCTAAATTTTTACAATTTCAAAAAAATTAAATTCCTCATATAAAAAAGATTGAAGAAACAAATTTGAAAAAACTGTTTCTTCAATCTTACTTGAACTATATTACTAATAAATTATTTTTTCTCTTGCTTATAAAATTCTTTTAAAGCATCTTGCCAAGTTGGAATGACAAAGCCTGTATCTTTTGCTTTTTGTAAATTCATAGTCGAATTAAGTGGTCTTTTAGCCTTAGCTGGAAACTTGCTTGAATCAACTGGTGTTACTTCTACATCTGTATCCTTTAAAATTTCAACTGCAAAATCGTACCATGTTGTATTTTCTTTGGCATCATTTGATAAATGATAATAACCAAAAGCTTTTTGATTTTCTGCTAAATGAGTTATAAATTCTGCTAAAGTACGTGTCCAAGTTGGACGACCATATTGATCATTTACGACAGTCAAAGTTTTATGAGTTTTAGCTAGATTTTGCATTGTGAAAACAAAGTTTTTTCCATAATTTCCAAACACCCAAGCTGTACGAACAATATAAAAACGACTAGAATACTTTTCTACTAATTCTTCACCTAAACGCTTTGTACGTCCATATTCTGTTTGAGGGTCTGTCTTATCATCCACTTCCCATTCTTGACCAACAGGTTTTTCTCCATCAAAGACATAATCTGTTGAAATATAGACCAAGGTAGCTCCATGAGCTTCAGCTGCTTTTGCTACATTTTCTGTACCAGTAACATTAATAGTATAATCCAACTCTTTTCCTTCATCTTCTGCGGCATCAACTGCTGTATAGGCTGCACAGTGGTAGACCAAACTTGGTTTGACTTCTGAAAAAACTTTCTCAACCATTTGTTGATTCGTGATATCCATTTCTGCAACATCAACTGCCACGTACTCTTCTCCACGTTCATCCAAAAGGTAACGCAACTCCGTACCAAGTTGTCCATTAGCACCTGTAATTAAAATCATACAAAATTCCTTTCTTAATGCAAGCGTTTAATGAACTCATTATAACAGAAAAAATCAAAAAAATCTGCTCATAAGAGTTCACAAAACATGATTCTTAAACAACTATTATGTAAATCTGATATTCAAAATAAATAGATGTCAGATTTTTAAAATAATAATTCTTACAACGGTTTCTTACTACAAAAACTAGATAAAATCGTTTTTAACCCAATCTCCGGAAATTTCACTTTTAATTCATTTCCCGAAACAGATAAAACCAGTCCTTGTCCCCATTTTTTGTGATAGACAGTGTCTCCAATAGACCAATCTTCAGTTACTGAATGAGTCTTTGCTAGTGTTTGCATCTCGTTCTTTTTCAGAGCATCTGCTAGACTAACTCCCTGTCCAAACTGTACTGTTGAGCTACTAGTGGTAGTAAATGTAAAAGCAGTATTTTCTGGACGAGTACTTCCTTGATAATCTAACAAATCTGAATTGATTTCTCTTATAAATCTAGTAGGAGAATTATAATTTGTTTTTCCGTACAACATTCGTCTTGTCGCATTTGTCAGGTAAAGAGTTTCTTCTGCTCGAGTAATTCCCACATAAGCTAGACGGCGTTCCTCCTCCATCTCATCCTCTTCTTCTATTGCTCGGCTAAGAGGAAAGACATTTTCTTCCATTCCAACTAGAAATACAACAGGAAACTCCAGACCTTTGGCAGCATGTAGAGTCATCAGTGTTACTCCATCTTTTTCAGAATGTTCATCGTCCGTATCTGAGATAAGAGCTAAATCATTCAGAAAATGACTTAGTTGATCCATTTCTCTTTCTTCATCATCAACATCTTTTTCGTCAAAATGCTTTGTTACTGATAAAAATTCTTCAATATTTTCAATTCGTGTCTGACTCTCTAGCGTTGCCTGTTGCTCCAAATCTGTGAGATAACCAGTCTTATCTAATAAAGTTTCTACCAATTCTGTAACAGTTAATTGAGCTACTTCTTGTCGCAATTCCAAAATAATATTTGCAAACGATTCAATAGAATGGGCTACTTTTCCTTTAATAGAAGAGAGCATAATATTTTCAGAAGCATCTAATAAGGACATGTTTTGCATGCTGGCAAAATTACGAATTTTTTCAATTGTTCCTGGACCAATCCCTCTTTTAGGTTGATTTATCACTCGCTCAAAGCTAATGTTGTCATTGGTGTTGGCTATTAAATTGAGATAAGAAATAATGTCTCGAATTTCCTTACGGCTATAAAATTTAGTACCTCCTACCATTGTATAAGGAGTATTATATTTCAATAATGCTTCTTCAATCGCTCTAGATTGAGCATTCGTTCGATATAAGACAGCACAGTCTCTATAAAAAGTACCTTTTCTTGATAATTGTTCAATGGTTTGAGCGACAAAAAGAGCTTCATTTTCTTCGTCTTCTGCTTGATAATAGGTGATTTTTTGTCCTTCTTTATTTTGCGTCCAAAGATTTTTAGGACGACGATTGCGATTATTTTTGATAACATCATTGGCAGCTTGGAGAATCGTTTTAGTAGAGCGATAATTTTCTTCCAAAAGAACCACCTTGGCCTCAGGATAATCTTTTTCAAAATCCAAAATATTTTGCATATCTGCTCCACGCCAACCATAGATTGACTGATCTGCATCTCCTACTACACAAATATTCTTCAAACGGGAAGCTAATAGCTTAACCAACTGATATTGTGCATGATTGGTATCTTGGTATTCATCAACATGAATATACTGATAGCGGTGTTGGTAAGCTGTCAAAACATCAGAATGTTCATCAAATAAACGCAATGTCAGCATAATCAAATCATCAAAATCCATCGACTCTGACTGACGCAACTCCTTTTGATAAGCCAGATAACATTGAGCAACCTTTTCTGTATAAAAATCATTTGCTTGTGTGTTCGCATAGTTTGTATCATCTATTAAACTATTTTTTGCATTAGAAATCGCCCCTAAAAAAGCACGTTCACTGAATTTTTTAGAATCGATATCCAAATTTTTAAAAATTCGTTTCATCAAAGTTCGTTGCTCACCGGGATCGATAATTGTAAAATTGCGATTGTATCCGATATGGTGTGCTTCTCTACGCAGGATACGGACACACATTGAATGAAAAGTAGCAATTAAGCAATCCTCTGTTGCAGGATTCAGAGCATAAGCTCTCTCCTTCATCTCTCTAGCAGCCTTATTGGTAAAGGTAATCGCTAAAATATTCCAAGGTTTGACTAGTTTTTCATCAATAAGATAGGCTATTCTATGAGTTAATACTCGTGTTTTCCCAGAACCCGCACCCGCCATGATCAATAAGGGACCTTCTGTTGTTTTGACCGCTTCTGCTTGGCGTTCATTCATACCTTTTAATAAGGGATTCATCTTTTTTCCTCTTTCAAAATCAATGATTCCATTATAACAAAAATTAATTTCAAACCAAATCTAAAACATTTTTATTTGAAAGACTTATCCTACGGATTCATTAACGTTTCATTGAAAATTAAGAAAAAATTTGCTAAAATGAATCTATTTTAAAAACTCTTTTCTGCTCGAATTTTACTCTTAGAAAGATTCCAATGAAAAATCCTACAAATAATCTGAAACTAGCTGAGAGAGGAGCAATTCTCTCTATTACAACCTATCTTTTTTTGTCTATTGTAAAAATTATTACAGGGACCACCCTCCACTCATCCAGTTTGACTGCTGATGGTTTTAATAATATCTCTGACATTGTTGCTAATATCGCTGTCTTAATCGGTCTGCGTATGGCTCGAAAACCAGCAGATACAGACCACAAATTTGGCCATTGGAAAATGGAAGATTTAGCTAGTTTAATCACATCATTTATCATGTTTTTCGTTGGATTTGATGTACTGATTGAGACAGCCCAAAAAATTATTTCCAATCAGGAAACTCCTATTGATCCACTCGGTGCTATTGTTGGAATGATATCTGCTATTATCATGCTAGGAGTTTATTTTTATAATAAAAAACTAGCAAATCAAGTTCATTCTAAAGCCATTGAAGCAACCGCTAAAGATAATTTGTCTGATGCTGTCACTTCAATCGGTACTTCTATCGCCATTATAGCTAGTACTTTAAAATTTCCGATTATTGATAAAATCATGGCGATTGTTATCACCTTCTTTATTTTAAAAACAGCCTATGATATTTTTATGGAATCTTCCTTTAGCCTTTCTGACGGTTTTGATGAAAATCTACTATCAGACTATCAAAATGCCATGTTGGAAATTCCCAAAATTACTCGTGTAAAATCTCAACGCGGTCGAACTTACGGAAGCAATATCTATTTAGATGTTACACTTGAAATGAATCCAGATTTATCGGTCTTTGAAAGCCATGAAATTGCTGATCAGGTGGAAGATATGCTCAAAGAAAGATTTGATATTTTTGATATTGATATCCACATAGAACCAGCTCCTCTTCCAGAAGATGAATTGATAGAAAATGTCTACAAAAACCTTCTGATGCGTGAGCAGTTGATTGAACAAGGAAATCAATTAGATACTCTACTTGCTGATGAATTTTTCTATATTTCAGAAAATGGGGAACAACTAGATAAAAAAGACTTTCAAACAGAGAAAGAAAATAAAACCCCTTTTCAAAATGTTGAGCTCATTTCTATCAGTCAAAAAACGAAATTAATCCGTTACGAAGTAAATCAGGTTATTCATACAAGTATCTGGCGACGTCATGAAAACTGGCAAAATATTTTTCATCAGGAAACACGCAAAAAATAAGAATCCCTATTCTTTTATGACTCGTTCGAAATATCCTTTTTTTAGAGTGAGGCAAATTTTCCTCAAGTTAGAAAATTATGATATACTTAGATAAGAAAAATTTAGGAAATAAGACAAGGAAGTACTTTTTCGTGAAAAAAATAGTCAAGAATTTACTCAATTTCATGAGTACAAGGCTCGGTTTTGTCTTGATTTTATTGCTCGTTTATTGGTTAAAAACCATGTGGGCATATGCTATTGATTTTAATTTAGATATTCAAGGTGGCTTTCAAATCTTTCTAGCCATCATCAACCCCCTTCCGCTAGGACTACTTTTGATTGGTCTAGCTCTTTATATAAAAAGAACAAAATTATTTTACCTAACTGCATTAGGGATTTACATCTTTCTCTTTGTTTGGTTGGTCTCTAATTCGATTTACTATCGAGAATTTAGTGACTTTATCACTGTTAATACCATGCTAGCCTCAAGTAGTGTCTCTGCTGGTTTGGGAGAAGCAGCCTTGGAGCTGTTTCGACCTTGGGATATTTTGTATATTATTGATTTTCCAATTTTATTATTTTTATTCTTTAAAAAATACATTCGTATAGATCAGCGTCCTTTTAATAAGCGAGCTAGCTTTGCTATTACCTCACTATCAGCTATGCTTTTTTCAGCCAATTTATTTTTAGCTGAAGTGGATCGTCCTGAATTACTAACACGTGGTTTTTCAAACTATTATATTGTCCGCTCTCTAGGCTTGCCTTCTTTCTTAGGATATAGTGCCAATCAAACTTACAGTGCTAATAAAGAGCGTTCTAAAGCTTCTGAAAAAGATTTAGAACCAGTTGTTGAATATATGAATTCACATTATGCCGAACCAAATAAAGAATACTATGGTATTGCTAAAGGTAGAAATGTTATTTATATTCATTTAGAGAGTTTCCAACAGTTTTTGATTGATTATAAGCTAAAAATGGAGGATAAAGAATATGAGGTTACACCTTTTCTTAATTCTCTGTATCACTCCAAGTCAACACTAGCTTTTTCAAATATCTTTAACCAAGTAAAAGCTGGAAAAACTTCAGATGCCGAAACAATGTTAGAAACTGGCTTATTTGGTCTCAATCAAGGCTCCTTCATGGTGAACTACGGTGGAACAAATACCCAACAAGCTGCTCCTTTCATTTTATCTCAAAATGAAGGATACACTTCTGCGGTCTTCCATGGAAATACTGGAACATTTTGGAATCGAAATACTGCTTATAAACAATGGGGATACAATTATTTCTTTGATGCATCTTACTTCACCAAACAAAACAGTAGCAATTCTTTCCAATATGGACTAAATGATAAAGTTATGTTCAAAGATTCCATCAAGTATCTAGAACGCTTGCAACAACCTTTCTATGCTAAATACATCACTGTCTCTAACCACTATCCTTATACCACTAGTTTAATTGGTGATGAAGTTGGTTTCCCTTTGGCAGATACCAAGGATGAGACAATCAATGGATATTTTGCTACTGCCAATTATTTAGATTCTTCTGTTAAATCATTTTTTGATTACCTAAAAGAAGCTGGACTTTATGATAACTCTATTATTGTGCTATACGGAGATCACTATGGTATCTCCAATTCTCGCAATCCAGCTTTGGCTCCTTTGATTGGAAAAGATTCAGAAACATGGTCTGGCTATGACAATGCTATGTTACAACGTGTTCCTTATATGGTTGTCGTACCTGGTATGACTACTGGTAAGATTAGTGATACTTATGGAGGTCAGGTAGATATTTTGCCAACCTTAGAACACCTTTTAGGAATTGATTCTAAAAACTATCTCCAAGTAGGTCAAGACTTACTTTCACAACAACATAATCAAATCGTTGCTTTCCGTTCTGCTAATACATTTGTTACTCCTCAGTATACTAACTATAGTGGACGCATTTACAACACGCAGACAGGTGTCGAAATCACTAACCCAGATGAGACCACAAAACAAGAGTTGGAAAAGATTCGAAATGAAGCCAACCAACAATTAGCCATTAGTGATGCTATCCAAACAGGAGATCTTCTTCGGTTTTACAGTGGGGATAATTTAGGAAAAGTTAATCCAAATGATTATTCTTATCTAAACTCCATGAAAAAACTACAAGCTATTGAAAAAGAAAAAGGAGACCAATCAACTAGTCTCTATAGCAAACGTGGTAATGTTTCCACTGTTGATTTGTTCAATTCGCCAACTTATCGTCTTCTACATCCAGAACAATTCACAACAACTAGTGAAGAAGAAAATAGCGAGGAATCCTCTAGTTCTTCTAGCTCAACAGAAAAACCATGATAACATCAGAAAAAAAGACAAGTCCATCACAAGACTTGTCTTTTATTTATATCTTTAAAAGTTTTATGTACACTATTGTTCAACTAAGAAATGACTTCAAAAACAGTGGCTGTTAAATTCTCAACATAGAATGGTTTTTTATGACGACTATTTCCAACTACCAGTTTTAATTGATCCGCGTTCGGCAAATAATAAGGCAAACCACTTGCATTAAAGATGATTTGGTAATGCTTTTCGTCTTTGATTTCAAATATGACGATACCACTAGCTTGTTCAGCTGATTGGACAAATACATGACCATAAACTTCATCATAGGTTTGGTAAGAAAACTCTTTACGAGTCTTTTTTAAATCAATAATGGCTTTGATGTAATCAATACTTTCTTGGTGTTGATTCAATAGATTCCAATTCACTTGATTGATCGAGTCAGGTGCATTGTAGCTATTCATAGCCCGATGCTTATCACTCTCAAGGACTTCTCCCTCATCACCTGTAGCCATTAACTTTGTTCGAGAAAATTCTTGTCCTAACTCCATAAATGACATTCCCTGCATCAGTAAGTTCATAGCTGTTGCCAATTCAATCCGTTTACTTCTTGTTATCTGGTCATCATCTGGATGCAATTCGGCTAGTAAATCATGAAGATTAAAATTATCATGCGCCTCTACATAATTTAACACTTGGTCGGGGAGTAAATAGGTTCCTATCTCACTACTTCCTAGAACAGATTTTGCAATCAGGTCTTCGGTAGCTTCTCCACTGACAAAACCAGCTTTTAATCCACCGTAAACTTCCGCACCCTTAACGGCATCACGCTCCGTATCATTGAAAAAACCAATCCCATACATTTGATAGGCATTGTCTTTCTTTGCTTTATCTTGGGGCAACAAACCTGTCCCCATATCCCAACCTTCACCATATAGTAGGATACGTGAATCAATTTTATCCATTTCTTGACGAATGAGATTCATTGTTTTGACATCATGAATCCCCATTAAATCAAAACGGAAACCATCTATGTTAAACTCTTCCACCCAATACAGCAATGAATCTAGCATAAACTTACGAAACATTTCATGCTCACTTGCAGTCTCACTGCCTACTCCAGTTCCATTTTGAAAAGAACCATTTGGATTCATCCGATAATAATAGTCTGGTACTATGGATTGAAAAGGAGAATCTACGGTTGAGTAAATATGATTATAAACAACATCTAATACTACTGAAATACCTGCATCATGGTAGGCTTGTATTGCTGTTTTCAAATCACGAATAACCTGTGCTGGATCATCTGGATTGGTCGAAAAACTTGTTTCAGGTGCATTGTAATTTTGAGGATCATATCCCCAATTATACGTCACATTTCCTCTTTCATCATAGTCTTTGTGGCGATCAGATATGGGTTGTAACTGTACAACATTCACTCCCAAATCACAGATATAATCAAAGGTTGTTTTTTGTCCAAAGTCGTTATGCGTTCCTTTCTGACAGATACCTAGAAAAGTTCCCTTCAAGGACTCTGCTACTCCAGAATTACTAGACACACTTGTATCACGAACATGCATTTCATAGATGACCGTTTGGCAAGGATTATCTAAACGCCAATGTGCTTCTTTTCCATGACAAACTTTAAAGTCTGGAACTTGTCTATCAGCGTCTGATATAATAGCTGAACGCTTCCCATCTGGACTGGTTGCTATTGTATAAGGATCTCTCACACAGTAATCATAATATTCAAAGAAGACATGATAGCAATAGGCTTTTCCTATTAAATTTTCTGAAACTTCAGCAGACCATACACCAATGGTATTTTTCTCATGATCTCTGGAATAATGTTCTCCTTTGGTCATGCTATAAGTCTGGTAAACTGGTGCATCATTACTAGCTGTATCATAGACTATCAAATTTACTTTTTTTGCTGTTGGAGCCCATACCTTGAAGGAATGGGAATTTTGAGACTGGCGTTCTCCTAGCCAACCTTGATAACCCCAACATTCATCAAAAGAATCAGACTGCATAGCCATATCAAACCCTCTAGGACGACGACTAGAATACTGGTGACTTGTTCTAGCAGCTTGTAGCGAATAATAGACTTGTGGGTCTCCTTCAATCAGCCACACCTCTGTTTGTAAATGAGCCGGTAGTAAATCCAGCTGATAATCGTCCGATTGACTGGACCAATCAGAACGTTTGATAATCACATGTACATAATCAAGCGGTTCAACACTATCGTAATGCAATTCTCCTTGAATTCCAAAATAATCTAATTTAGAAAAAGAAGTTTCTTTTCCCCATTGATTCGGTTGCCATTGCCACATATCATAGGAGAAATAGTCTCCATGAGGATTGTGGTAATGAACCAAGACTTTATAGTCTAACACTTTTTCATCGACCTCTTCATTTCAGTCTTTCTAATTTTCATTTATTGTCGTTAAGGCATTATGATTGATTTCATCTATATTTGCAAAGAATTCTAGATGATTAGGCAACACTTCTAGCTCAACTGGGGTATCTCCACCATACTCGCCATCTAAATTAAGCATAAATGGTTCTTTTTTATCCAATACATCCAATTTCAATTTATTGGTTTTTAGATACTCTACGTTGATATCTGTTACATGTTGTCCACCATTGATTGCTCGGATTAACAAGCCAAGCATTTCAAATAAGTTAGCAGTTTTTACAATAATTAAAGTAAAATTACCATCATCCAACTTAGCATCTGGTGCTAATTGCTCAAATCCGCCAATAGAATTTGTCAATGCTGCAAAAACCAACGAAACTTTACCCTCAAAAACTCCGTGGTCGTGCTCAATTCTTACCTTACGAAATTTTGAACGTGGCAATATTTTGGCTCCTTCTGCTACATAAGCAAAATAACCTAAACGTGATTTCACTTCACTTGGAACACTGTAGGTTAACTCAGACAATGTTCCTGCTGCTGCAATATTGATAAAGTATTTTTCTCCGTAGGCCCTACCAATATCCATTTTAATCGTTTGATTTTTTTCAATAATCCGTGCTGCCGCAATCGGATCACCCATAGGGATTTTCAGAGCACGTGCATAATCATTAGTTGTACCAGTTGGAATGAAAGCTAGTTTAGGTCTAGTTTCTAAACCAGCCACACCGTTCACCACTTCATTGATCGTTCCATCACCACCTGCTGCAATAATCAAATCAAATCCAGCATTTGCTGCTCGCTCAGCTTCTTTTTGGGCAGAAAGAAATTCTGGAGTTGTTTGATAGGCACTGGTTTCATAACCAATGTCTTCCAAAACATCTAAAACTTCCGCAATATTTTTTTTAATAATTTCATGTCCAGATGTTGGATTATAAATCAATCGTGCTCGCTTTATTTGATTTCCCATATATACCTCATAAGTTATCTAGCCACTCTTCGTCTTTTATTTCAATTCCTAGCTCTTGTGCTTTCGTCAGCTTACTTCCAGCGTCTATCCCAGCAACAACAAGATTTGTTTTTTTAGAGACACTTCCAGAAACATTGGCTCCTAGCTTTTGTAATTTTTCTTTGGCTTGATTTCTTGTTAATTTTTGTAATTTACCAGTTAAAACAACTGTCATTCCAGATAAAATAGCGTCTGATGCAACCTTTTCACCTAAATAGTTTAAATTGACGTTCACTTTTTTAAGTTCTTCTAATAGTTGCTGAGAGCCTTCTTGGTTAAAATAAGTACACAAACTTTGTGCAATCACTTCTCCAATACCATCAACAGTTGCAATTTCTTCCTGACTAGCTTTGGCTAAATTTGGAATATCATGGAATTTTTCCAGTAAAATGCGACTGGCTTTACTTCCCACATGACGAATTCCTAAGCCAAATAATAATTGCTCTGCCGAATTCTCTTTGGAAGTCTGAATAGCAGTATACAATTTGTTTGCTGATTTTTCCTTAAAATTTTCTAGTTGCAATAAATTTTCAACTGTTAATTTATAAATATCGGCAACATCTTTTACAAAATTTTCTTGGAAAAGTTTTTCGACCACAGCTGGACCAAGTCCTGTAATATTCATTGCATCTCTACTAGCAAAATGAATCAGACCTTCTTTTATCTGTGCCGAACAAAGTGGGTTGATGCAACGAAGTGCTACTTCATCCTGAAAATGAACTAGCTCTCCATCGCAACTTGGGCAAGTTGTTGGAATCTTTAATTTATGTTCAGAAACACGTTTTGACTGAACGACATGTAAGACAGCAGGAATAATATCTCCCGCTTTGTAAATAATCACAGTATCGTTTTCATGAATGTCTTTTTCAATAATATAGTCTACATTATGCAAAGTAGCTCGACTAACAGTTGTTCCTGCTAACTGGACTGGAGTTAGGTTGGCAGTTGGAGTCACCACTCCTGTCCGTCCCACTGTCCAATCCACAGATAACAGCTTCGATTCCTTTTCTTCGGCAGGAAACTTATAAGCAATCGCCCATTTAGGAGCTTTAACCGTAAAACCCAATTCTTCTTGAATAGCTAAGTTATTTACTTTAACAACGATACCATCAATTTCATAGGGCAAATCATCTCGTTCTTGGCTTATTTTTTCAATAAAATCCCAAACTTCACTCATTGAATGTGCTAAAACATGATTGGAGTTCACTGAAAATCCATAGCCAGCCAATTTCTTCAACACAGTATTTTGACTTGCTTCTTGTGTCGGACTTGCTTCTTGATAAAGAAAAGTTGACAAATTGCGCTTGGCTACGACCGCTGTATCTAATTGTCTGAGAGTCCCTGCTGCCGCATTACGAGGATTGGCAAACTCAGTTTCTCCATTTTCTCGCCTTATCAAATTCACCGCATCAAAAGAGCTTTTAGGCATATAACACTCTCCACGAACTGTTATGCTAATCGGATCTTTTAATTTTAAAGGAATATCTCGAACACGTTTAATGTTTTCTGTGATATTCTCACCAACAGAACCATTTCCTCGAGTTGCTCCAACTACTAGCTCCCCATTTTCATAAACAAGCGAAATAGACAATCCATCAATTTTTAATTCACACAGATAAGATACCTTAGGAAATTCCTTTCGGACACGCTCATCAAAAGCCTCTAACTCTTCACGTGAAAAAGCATCCTGCAAACTAAAAAGAGGATACTGGTGTTGGTATTTTTCAAATCCTTCTAAAATTTTACCACCTACACGGTGAGTTGGACTATCCGCTAACCTTTCGTTTGGGTACTTTTCTTCTAACTCCACTAATTCACGATACAGTTTATCATACTCACCATCGGATACACTAGAACAATCATTCGTATAGTATTCATGGGCGTATTGATTCAACAACTGTACCAATTCAGACATTCTTTCTTTCATATCTCCATTTTATCATAAAAGAGAAAATTCTTCCCTAATTTTATTCTAAAAAAACGTATAAAAAACAACTACACTACGGTAATTGTTTTAGTCAGTCTATTTAGTTAAATCAATTCTCTTAGCAATCTTATTTATCAGTATAGAACCTACGATTAATGAAGCAAATTCTCCTGTGGCTGTTGTTAACCAGGTGAATAAAAAAGGTGCTTCTGCTACATAATATAACTCAGCTGCAATGGTAATCATAGAAATAGAAAAGAAAATAGAAAAGAAGAAATGATCTAAACGAATAAGATTTTTAATGAAATATTGTTTATTAAATCGTTCAAAAAGAAACACTCCTAGCGTTAGAAAGACTAGCGTGGAGCCCCCGCCAACTGCAACGTCTATTAATCCGAAAGAGAAAAAATTAGCAATCATACATCCTATAGTAACTCCAATGATGTATTTTTTATTATAAAAGGCTGTGAAATTCATCATTTCAGAAATCCGAAACTGGTACGCACCATAACTAATAGCATTCAAAGGTGGAGTGAGAGTTAGAGCAACATAAATAGCTGCAACGATGGCAATATGAGCCATATCTTTAGTGGTCAATTTAGTGGGTAGTATATTATTCATTGTTTCTCCTTTAGCGGGGTTTCCGCTTGAAATATGCTTGACGAAAGAAGTTAAGCGTCAAGGGCTGTTTTGTATATTGTACAGCTTTTTCAGTATAGCATAAATAAAAAAAATATGATAGACTAATCTTATGAAAAATCTAATTAAAAAATTCTTTGATAACGAAGTATTATCTTATCTTTTTTTTGGTGTTCTCGCAACAGTTGTTTATTTAGGAACTAGACTTCTTGTTTTTTATTTGACAAGTCACACTCTTCTTTCTACTATCACTGCTAGTATTACTGCTATCATTTTTGCATTTATCACAAATGATACAATTGTCTTTAAGCAAGAGCGAAAAGGTTGGAACGCTCGTTTTATCAAGTTTGTAGTGGCACGTTCAGGAACTCTTTTATTAGATATCGCTTTAGCAGCGCTTCTAGTTGATTTATTTCCAAACATTATCGGACAATTTGTCAATAATAACCGTCAGTTAATTAATGGAATTGAATCTATTTTCTCTCAAGTTCTAATCATTGTATTAAATTACGTTTTTAGTAAGCTATTTATCTTCAAAAATAAAAAAACCTAGAATTTTTTTAATTCTGGGTTTTAATTATTTCAACAATAACTTATATTTTTTCTATTATATCTTTTTCTACAAAAGAAATCAGCTCTCCATTTCTTGTTTCAAATTTCCCTTCAAAATAAGCTTGCATACTAGCATTCAAGATGGAACCAATGATTAAGACCTTAGAAATAAGAATAAACCAAAACATAATCACAATAACTACAATCGAACTAATAAAACGAGTATCTAGAAAATGATACATGTATTTGTCTATGTAGACATCAAAAAGATGACTTAAACTAAAAATAATTAGCACTACAAAAATTGTTCCCGGTAAAACATAACGAAATTTTGGAATTTTTATATTTGGCAAGAAAAAATACAACATCGTCAAAGAAAGAAACAGCATGATATATACAGTTGGCTCCGTCATATTTAATAACTGATGATAAAGCTGAGAATTAAATTTCCATGTCGTATACAAAAAATTCACAATCATCCGACCAAAGATTGTTAGTAACAAAGAAAATCCTAACAAAAATTGCAAACCTAAACTAACCAGAAAACCAACAACTCGACTCCAAATGAGCCCTCTTCCTTTGCTGACTCCGTAAGATTTATTAAATGCTTTTTGTAAAAAAGAAATACTTTGCGAAAAAGTCCATAAGGCAGATAAGATAGAAAAACTTAGAAAGCCAGTTGACGGTCTATTTAAAATATCAGAAACAATTTTAGATAAAGTTTGGTATAAAGAATCAGGTAAAACTTGATTCAAAACTGTTAATAGCTCATCCGATTGAATATGAAAATAAGGCAAAATGTTCGCAACTATCAACAAGAGAGGAAAAATTGAGATTAAAAAATAATAAGCTACAGCAATACTCGTAAGATCCGTTTCAGCCGATTTGTAAAATTTAAAAAATATTTTTAAAAATTTATTTTTTTGAATTTTTTTAACAAAATTTTTCACCTTTACCTCCTGAAAAATGATAAAGGCTAGGAATACCCCAACCTTTCTGACCATTTAATAAGTTCCTTCTTCACCTTGACTCGTCAAAATAATCGGACCATTCTTTGTAATAACAAATTGATGCTCATATTGACAAGAAAGACCTCCATCAAGTGTTTTATGCACCCAGCCTGTTTTAGGATCTGTATCAATCTCCCAAGTACCTGTGGAAATCATAGGTTCAATGGTAAGAACCATTCCTTCACGAAGACGCAAGCCACGACCAGAGCGGCCATAGTGAGGAACCATTGGTTCTTCATGCATTGTAGGACCAACGCCATGTCCTACTAAGTCACGCACCACTCCGTAGCCATGACTTTCAGCATGTTCTTGAATCGCAGCTCCAATATCACCAATTCGATTGCCAACTTGCGCTGCTTCAATGCCACGATACAAGCACTCTTTTGTAACCTTCATCAAATCTTGTGCTTCCTTGCTAACCTCGCCCACAGCATAAGCCCAGCAAGAATCCGCTACACCGCCACGGAAATTTTCTGTAAACTGCTTCATCTCTTTTACGTTATCAAAGTTGAGTTTGGATACATCTAGTTCTGATTTGTCTACCAAACCAAGAACCATATCTACTTTTATAATATCACCCTCAACTAATTTCTGATGACGAGGAAAGGCATGCGCAACTTCATCATTTAAAGAACAACAAGTGGCATAAGGATAGTCCATGACGCTCCCTTCAACACCAATTTGAAGAGGTAAAGCATTGCTTTCTTTGCAACGTAGTCGAACATACTCTTCAATTTCCCACATATCAATTCCAGGTTTAATCAAATCCCGTAAACCAATGTGGATAGAAGCTAGCAAATCTCCACTTTTATCCATCAAATCAATTTCACGTTGTGATTTTAAAGTTATCATGTATACCTCTTTTATCTCTAGTTTATTTTTACTGTAACAGTCGCTTTCGCAACAAGATTTTCTTCTAAGAATAAGTCGTAATCAATTATAGCTAAACGTCTTGTCTGGCGAACGATTTGAGATTTGATTTTAAGTAAATCATCCAACTGAATGGCTTGGAAAAAATAAATCAGCATTTGATCAATAATTAAACTTCTTCCGCTATTCATCATCAACTGTTGGGTTACTCTCGTTAAAATTTCTGATAAAACTCCGTTTGCTAGTACCCCGTTTTGCTCTAGCATGAAAGGCTCAACTGTCACAGAAAACAACTCGTCTTCTCGGCTAATCTTTTGACTGACCTGTTCACTAAAAGTGGGCAAGCTAGAAATTTGTGACCGGCTCATTTTTTCCATGATATCTCGACGTGTAATCACTCCAAGCAAGGTCTTGTTATTACGAATTACTGGAATCATTTCAAAATCTTCAGCTATCATATGTTGACTGATATTAGCAATATTAGCAGAAAGACCCGTCATAAAAACATTTCGAGTCATGACTTTGTCCAGTGTTGTCTGTGGTGGTTTGTCTCCAGCGTCTCGCATCGTCACCACTCCAACCAAAATCTGCTGATGATTAATAACTGGAAAACGACTTGTTCGATTGCGCCGTACTAAATCTAAATAGTCTCGTACCGTGTCTGTATCACGCAAAAAACCATAATCATGACTAGAACGATAAACCTGCTCAACTGTTAGAATATCCGTTTTGATTTGCATATTAGACAAGGTGCGATTAATCATAGTAGCCACTGTGTAGGTATCATGATTTGTTCTTAGAACTGGGATATTCAAACGATTAGCTAATTTTAAAACCTTTGAATGAACCTCAAAACCACCTGTCACTAAAACTGCATTTTTATTTTTCAAGGCTAAAAGCTGAATTTCCGTTCGATCACCTACAATGATCAAACCACCTTCCGTTAAATAACGAAGAATATTTTCCTCTGTCATAGCACCGATTGAAAATTTATTAAATTCTTTTTCAAGCCCTTCTTCACCAGCCAAAACTTCAGAACCTGTAATATCAACAATTTCTTTGTAGGTTAAATGTTCCAACACCACTTTTTTGGATTGAACCCGCACAGTCCCACTTCTTGGTCTTGTTTCTACAATCCCCCTATTTTCAGCTTCTTTTATAGCTCGATAAGCTGTTCCATCACTTACTCCTAGATAATTTGAGATACTACGAACACTAACTCTTTTTCCAACTGGTAGATTTTCAAGATAGGTTAAAATTTCCTGATGTTTACTCATTGAAATCTCCTCTCTCATAACGATATTCAATATAGTCTCGCATTTTTCTGGTATACCGATCGCTTCCCTTAAATTGACGATAGAGAGTAAAGCCTGATTTTTGAGCGACTTTCTGACTAGCTATATTTTCTACATGCGTTACGATACTTAAGAGTTTTAAGTCAAATTGAGTGAAAGATAAGAAAACCAATTCTCGAACAACCTCTGTCATGAGTCCCTGTCCCCAATAGTCTTCTCTTAAAAAATAACCCAATTCAGCTTCTCTTTTTATTTCATCTATTTTTTCAAATTTAATAGAACCAATCATTTCATTGTTTTTCTTATCGCAAATAGCCCAAATTCCTAAAGGATTTTTCATAAAATAATTAGCAACAACATATTCACTTTCTTGAACGGTTGCTTCTGTTGGAAAAATAAATTTTGTATTGCTAGGGCTAGAAGCAATCTTATACAAAGAAACAGAATCACTAAAAAGAAAAGGTCGCAAAAGAGAATGTTCTGTTTCAATAAATGAATAGGCTGCTAGGCTTGTCCATATATTCATTTGATACCTCTATTAGTTAAGGATAACATACAGTATTCATAGAAAATAAGGGACAAACACTTTTTTATCATTCGTCAACGTAGTTTCTGTTAAACAGATACAATTATTTTTCAACAAGCTGGATATCCGCACCCAAACCTTGTAATTTTTCTATGATATTTGAATAGCCACGTAGGATAAACTCAATATTAGTAATTTCTGTTTTTCCTTGCGCCATTAATCCTGCAATAATCAAGGCTGCTCCAGCACGTAAGTCTGTTGCCTTAACCGTCGCACCGTGCAATTGATTTGGACCTTCATAAATAATCTGATGACTATTTGTAGAAACTTTTGCGGCCATCTTAGCTAGTTCAGCTATATGATTAATTCGCTTTTCATAAATTGTATCAATGATTTTCCCCTGACCGTGCGAAGTCAACAAAAGTGGAGTGATGGGTTGTTGTAAATCAGTTGCAAAGCCTGGATAAGGAGAAGTTTTTATATTAATAGATTTCAAATTACTTTGTTCTTCTACAAAGATACTATCTTCTGAAATCGTCATTCGAACGCCCATCTCTTCCAATTTTGCAATGAAGCTTTCCAAATGCTCATATAAAACATTGTTGATTTGAATACCCTGACCAACCGCAGCAGCTAGAGCAATGTAGGTTCCTGCTTCGATTCGGTCTGGAATCACTTGATGACGCGTTCCGTGCAACTGCTCCACGCCTTCAATGATAATAAGATCTGTCCCCGCACCACGAATATGCGCTCCCATGTTATTTAACAGAGTAGCTACATCAATAATTTCTGGCTCACGCGCAGCATTTTCAATAATTGTACGACCTTTTGCCTTGACTGCTGCTAGCATCGTGTTGATAGTCGCTCCAACACTAACGGTATCCATGTAAATACTAACGCCTCTCAATGGATGTCCATTTGTAGACAGATTCATTGTTTGTCCGTTTGTGGACATTTTAGCACCCATTGACTCAAAAGCTTTTAAATGCAAATCTATCGGACGTGGACCAAGGTCACAACCACCCGGCAAGCCAACTGTTGCTTCTCCAAACTTTCCTAATAAACTTCCATAAAAATAATAAGAGGCTCTTAAACTATTAATTTTGCCATAAGGCATCGGCATATTTTTTATACCTCTTGAATCAATCGTTAAACTATCTTGATTTCGTTCAATATGAGCACCCATCGTTTCCATGATATCAATCAAACTGGCAACATCTGAAATATCTGGCACACCATCTAAAACCACTATGTCATCGGCTAAAATCGTTGCAGGAATCAAAGCAACAACACTATTTTTAGCACCACTAATAGTCACCTCTCCTTTTAAAGGGCGACCACCATTTATTACAATTTTTTTCATATTTAATTTTTAAGCTCTTTCAAGGTATTCTATAAAAGTTTTACCATTTATTATACCACAGAATTACAATTTTTCCTATACCTAAAAAAGGATATAAAACTTGAAAGAGAAATTTTTTGTTTAGAAACAAAAAACGAGGTAGGATTATTATCCTAACCTCTGATTATTTTGCTACTGCTTTTTTCAATGTAGCAACTTTATCTAATTTTTCCCAAGGCAAATCAATATCTGTTCTTCCCATATGTCCATAAGCTGCCGTTTGACGATAAATCGGACGACGCAAGTCAAGCATTTGAATAATACCTGCTGGACGAAGATCAAAAATTTTCCGAACTGCTTCTTGTAGTTGGCTCTCTGAAACGACTCCTGTCCCAAAGGTATCGATTCGTACAGATACAGGTTGGGCTACTCCAATAGCATAAGCCAACTGTACTTCGACCTTATCTGCTAATTCTGCGGCAACTATGTTTTTAGCAATGTAACGTGCGGCATAAGACGCTGAACGATCTACTTTAGTTGCATCTTTTCCAGAAAAAGCTCCTCCACCATGTCGAGCATATCCGCCGTAAGTATCTACAATAATTTTTCGTCCAGTCAAGCCAGAATCTCCCTGTGGCCCACCAATTACGAAACGTCCTGTTGGATTGATAAAAAATTTTGTCTGTTCATCTAAATAATGTGAAGGAATTACTTTTTTTATCACTTTTTCAATCACATCATGATGAATCTGTTCATTGCTTACTTCTGGATGGTGTTGAGTAGAAATAACAACTGTATCCACACGCACTGGCTGATCATTTTCATCATATTCTACGGTTACTTGAGATTTTGCATCTGGTCTAAGATAAGAAATCTCACCAGATTTTCGAAGTGTTGCTAAACGATGAACCAACTTATGGCTAAGGGCTATCGGTAAGGGCATCAATTCTGGTGTCTCATTGACTGCAAAACCAAACATCAATCCTTGATCACCTGCCCCAATCAAGTCAAGTGAATCTTGAGTTTTGGTGTCTTCTCCACGAACTTCTAAAGCCTCATTCACTCCTTGTGCTATATCTGGTGACTGTTCTACCAATGACGGATGCACACCAACTGTCTCAGCTGAAAAACCATATTCTGCATTGGTATAACCGATATCTGCTATCGTATCACGAACAATGCGATTGATATCTACATAGGCTTTAGTAGATATTTCTCCAAACACATGCACAGAGCCTGTATAAACAGCAGTTTCTGCTGCAACATGTGCTTCTGGATCTTGCGTTAGGATAGCATCTAAAATAGCATCGGAAATTTGATCTGCAATCTTATCTGGGTGTCCCTCAGATACAGATTCAGATGTAAAAAGTTTACGTTCTGACATATTATGTCCCCCTTTTAATAAAAATGGCTGACCACACTTCAATGAAAATAGAATCACCTGTTAAAAATAAACAATAATTCATTCTTAACAATTTATTTATCCTCATCTTCAGCTGGTAATGCCTTTAGACAAACTACTATAGTAGTTGTAGTAAACACACCTCAACATGTAGATGCGTTTGATGAACAGTTAAAAAGTTACAAAGCACAGTAAAGATATTGATGATAGAAAATAATTGAACGAAGAAAATCTCTTTCAAACATTATCTACCACAAAATCTTTACCATCTTTTCGGGACTATTTAACAAGTACTATTATAACATGTTTTACTTGTAAAAATAGATTGTTTTTAACATAAAAAGATATAGCCTATGACTATATCTAAAATAAATTCTAAACAAACACTAGAACTTTCTCTATTTTCCATGTTTAAAAAACTCTTTACATCAAATCTGTTTTTGAAATCGCATCTTTGACTTGTTCGAGTGGTAAATGAACCAGTTCCACTCCTTTTTTTTGATAGAGGTATTGGGCATAATCATCAATACGATATTGATTAATATAAACGACCCGCTTACACCCAACTTGCAATAGTTGCTTCGTACAATTTAAGCATGGGAAGTGCGTTACATAAGCTGTAAAATGCTTAGGAATTCCTCTTTCTGCACCTTGTAAAATAGCGTTTACTTCTGCATGAAGAGTTCGGACACAGTGCCCATCAATTACCAAACAGCCCTCATCTGTACAATGCTCTGTACCAGAAACAGAACCATTATATCCCGTAGAAATAACCTTGTTATCCTTAACCAGTACCGCGCCAACATTTGCTCGCTCACAGGTTGAACGATTAGCAATTAAAAGAGCTTGTGCAGCAAAATATTCGTCCCAAGCCAAGCGATTTGTCAACATATCTTCCCTCCATCTTTTTATTTTATTGTACTAAATACTAACATAAAAGTCAGTAAAAATAAGTTTCTTTTTGATTATTTTAAATCACTTAAAAAAAGAAAATAACCATTTATAACAAAAAGACTAGGAAAACCTAATCTTTTCTCATTATTTAGCTAATTTAGTTTTTGCTGCATCAGCAAGAGCAGTAAATCCTGTTGCATCATTAACAGCTAAATCAGCAAGCATTTTACGGTTTACTTCAATTTCAGCTAATTTCAAACCATGCATTAATTGTGAGTATGAAAGTCCGTTCAAACGTGCTGCTGCATTGATACGAGTAATCCATAATTTACGGAAATCACGTTTCTTTTGACGACGGTCACGATATGCATAGTAGTAAGAATTCATTACTTGTTCTTTTGCAGTACGGAACAAGATATGTTTTGCACCATAGTAACCTTTAGCTAATTTTAATATACGTTTACGACGTTTGCGTGATACAACGCCACCTTTAACACGTGCCATTTATATTTCCTCCAATATTTCCTAGAATAATTCTTTGCGAAGTTTCTTATTTAAGACCAGTAAGCATAGCTTTGATACGTTTGAAATCTCCAGCAGATACCATTGAAGCTTTGCGAAGATGACGACGTTGTTTTTTAGTTTTCCCGTGGAAACGGTGTGAAGTGTAAGCACGGAAACGTTTTAAGCCACCAGAACCTGTACGTTTGAAACGTTTAGCTGATGCGCGGTGTGTTTTTTGTTTTGGCATAATTGACTCTCCTTTTTACTAGTTCTATCTTATTTTTTGTCACTAATCGGTGCCAATTGCATAAACATTTGACGACCGTCCATTTTTGCTCTTTGCTCAATAATAGCAACATCTTGTGTTGCCTCAGCAAAATCAGCTAAAACTTTAACTCCAATTTCTTTATGGGTAATCATCCGTCCTTTAAAACGAATAGAAACCTTCACTTTATTTCCTTTTTCAAGGAACTTGCGTGCATTACGAAGTTTCGTATCAAAGTCTCCTTTGTCAATCGTTGGACTCAGGCGAACCTCTTTTACAGTTACAACGCTTTGTTTTTTGCGTTGTTCCTTTTGTTTTTTCTGGTATTCAAATTTGAATTTACCATAGTCCATGATTTTTGCAACAGGGGGCTTGGCTTGTGGTTGAATCAACACCAAATCAACATTCGTCTCATCAGCAAGCGCTTGTGCTTCACTAAGTGGTTTAATACCTAGTTGTTCACCGTCAAGACCAATTAAACGAACTTCACGCACACGAATCTCATCATTGATGAATAAGTCTTGTTTTGCTATGGTTTTCACCTCTTTTTTATTTCTAGAGAAAAACAGTGCGGATCTGCTAACGCAAATCCGCACTACATGAATAGTATTTCATTATTGAAATTTCATCCCGTAGAGCCAGACAACGTTAGTCGCAAGGCGAGAAGCTCTCGCTTCTGCTTTTCTCAACTTCAATATGATAACAATTTTTAAATTATTTGTCAAGGAGTTCTTTAACTTTTTTTTCAGTCCATTCAACGACTTGATTAATTGTCATTCCAGTTGTATCCAGATAAACAGCATCCTTGGCTGCTTTTAATGGAGAAATCGCACGATGGCTATCTTTATAATCTCGTTCTTCAATCTCTTTTTTCAATACCTCAAAGTCTGTTGAAATGCCTTTTGCTTTATTTTCTTTGTAGCGACGTTCTGCTCTTTCTTCAACAGAAGCAACCAGAAAAATCTTTAAATCAGCTTGTGGCAAGACAACTGTTCCAATATCACGACCATCCATGACAACACCACCACATCTAGCTATCTCCTGCTGAAGTGCCACTAGTTTTTCACGCACTTCTGGAATAGCAGATACCCATGAGACATTATTTGTCACTTCATTTTCTCGGATAGCTGTTGTAACATCAACATCACCAACAAAAACTAACTGTTCTCCTTTATCATCTCGTCCAAAACTTACAGAATAAGTTTCCAACAAAGAGATAATCTCTTCTTTATCTTCTTTCGTTAGCCCATTTTGTAAAACAAGATAGGTCACTGCTCGGTACATGGCTCCAGTATCTAGATAGGTATAAGAAAAATCATTAGCAATAATTTTAGCTACTGTTGATTTCCCACTTGAAGCAGGCCCATCAATCGCAATCTGAATTTGTTTCATAAGAACCTCTACTGTATCTTAACAACATCACCAGGATTAGCATACCAAGCACCCGTGGACATGTGCGATGGATTCAACTCTTCTAACTTAGCAATTGAAATACCTGCACGGGCAGCGATAGCAGCTTCTCCCTCACCAGCTATTACCGTAATTGTTCCCTCAGATGAGGCAGTTGTGTCACCTTCTGTTTGTTGGGCTTCTGTTGAGGCTGCCGGTTCTGAACTAGAACTACTTGCTGCGGCTGATGTTCCGTAGAATCCTTCCATAGCAGTCTTTTTATTACTGCCACCAGTTGAGAGATAAATCAAGAAGCAAACCATTGCAACCACTAAAATAAAAAAGATAATAGCTAAGACTGTCAAAAGACGATCTGCATTTAGTGCTTTAAATTTTTTACTTCTCTTTAATTTTTTCTCTCCGTTATCGTAAACGCCTTCTTCCCATGGCTTTTTTTCCATGACTTCCTCCTTGAGTTTTTTTTAAAATCTTATTACAATATAAATATGAAAATAACACTCATTCCTGAACGTTGTATAGCGTGTGGTCTTTGTCAGACCTACTCTGAACTTTTTGATTACCATGACAATGGAATTGTCAAATTTTATCAAGATGATGAACAACTAGAAAAAGAAGTTCCAACAAATCCTGATATTATCGAAGCTGTTAAAAACTGCCCAACTCGTGCTTTACTAAAGGACTAGTTCTTTTTTGATTGTTGATTGCCATAATAAACTTCAAAGTAATCAATATGCGTTAAATTATCAACCAATTCAACTTTTCCTTTAAAATGTTCATTTACAGCAAGAGCATTGACAAAATATTTCTTTGGCCATTTGCGCATGCAAAAAGTTCGACGACGAGATTGGTTTGTAAAATACAAACTAATAGATGCTTTACTGACTTCTACTTTTTCAATCGTTGAAATCTTAATCTTAATTGGTGTGAAAGGATTTGCTGTAATAATTCGTAAAATCCCATCATCATAGATAGTGAAATATCTATGTACTCCAATTCCCATTAGAAGCATAAATAAAAAAAATGAAAACAGAACCAATATTGGTACACTAGAGCTTTCATACATTAAAGCCAATCCCACAAAAATTGGGATGACCGATAAAGACCAATAAATAATTAAAATAGAAATATCGGGTTGCCAGTGATAGCGAACTTTACCGAAAATCTTTATCATGTTCACACCCCCACTCTACTAGTTTAGCATAAAAAATTAAAAAATAGAATAGTCAACCACCTATTCTATTTTTTTATTATCAAAAAACTTTTCAATAGCGAACCGACCTAGTAAATATCTATACAGTTAGATTAGTCCTTCTAGCAAGCTCTTTATAAAGTTTTCAGAACTAAATTCTCCTATGTCAGTGATTTTTTCACCAAAACCAATCAATTTAACTGGAATATCCAACTCTTGACGAATAGCCAAGACAACACCGCCTCGAGCAGTTCCATCTATTTTTGTTAAAACGATTCCAGTTACAGGAGCAATTTTTGAGAATTCTTTGGCCTGAACCAGAGCATTTTGTCCAGTTGAAGCATCCAGTGCCAAAAATGTTTCATGTGGTGCGGAAGGAACAACTCGTTTGATGATACGAGTAATCTTTTCTAGTTCTGCCATTAAGTTATCTTTATTTTGCAAACGTCCTGCGGTATCAATCATCAGAACATCAATTTGCTCTTTTTGTGCCCTCTCCATACCGTCATAGACAACACTGGCAGGATCTCCTTTTTCTTGTCCCGTCACAACCGGAACTCCTACACGTCTGCCCCATTCAGCTAATTGGGCGACAGCTCCCGCACGAAAAGTATCGGCTGCAACTAACATCACTTTTTTACCTTCTTGTTGGTATTTGTAAGCTAATTTTCCGATTGAGGTAGTCTTTCCTACACCGTTAACACCGACAAAAAGCATAACTGTTAAATCATTTTGAAAATTGATTTTTTCGTTGAAAGTGCCATCTTTCTCATAAATATCCACTAATTTTTCGATGATTAGTTGACGCAAGAAATCTGGTTTTTTAGCATTTTCTAATTTTGCTTCATAGCGTAGCTCTTCCGTCAAATGAGAAGCGACTTGTACACCGACATCGCTGGTAATAAGTAATTCTTCTAGCTCTTCAAAAAAGTCTTCATCAACAGAGCGGAAATTGGCAAAAAAGCTATTTAGTTTTGCACCAAAGCCTGTTCGTGTTTTTTTCAGACTACGATTGTATTTTTCTTGAACGGTTTCTTCTTGAGAAAACGGTTTCTCTAAAATTTCAGGTTCAGTTGGTACTGGAGTTTCTTCTTCATTTGAGGCAGATCGGGTGGTCTCATCAGCTAAAGTTGTTTCTGTTTCTGTTGATTCTGGAGAATCGTTGGAAATGGATTCTTCTTTTTCAACATCACTTTCTTGAGTCAATTCTTCTTGATTTGGCGTAGAAATTTCCGACGAACTGATTCTTTCTTCCTCAACATTGGCTAGTGATCTATCTACTTCTAGAGAAGAGTTTTCTTGTTCATTCAAAGAATTGTCTGTAGCTTGTTCTACTTCTGATGTAGCTTCCTCAACAACAGGTAAAGTGGCTTCTTCAACTGAATCAGGCATCTCTTGAGTCAACTCTGTCTCTTCTATAGGAGCTGTTTCCTCAACTACTTTTTCTTGTGGTTTTTCTTCTTTTTTTCGTCCAAATAAACGATCAAATAATCCCATAGTCACTCTTCTTTCTTTACTTTAAAATATAGTTTTCAATAGCCCAAGCAATTGCATCTTCATCGTTGGTCATTGGTGTTACAACATCAGCTACTTCTTTAACCGACGCAACTGCATTGCTAACAGCTACCCCTAAACCAGCCCATTCAATCATGGACAAGTCATTGGCTTCGTCACCACAAGCCATAACTTGTTCTCTTTTTATCCCTAAATGATGAATCAATTTTTCCAAACCGATTGCTTTGTGAACATTTTTAGGAGACCACTCTAGAAGCATATTGCGTGATTTAAAAATTTCATATTTTTCAAATAATTCTGGAGATATGTTAGCAATCGCAACATCAAGAGGTTCTTGAGAAAAAGCTGTCACACATTTATTATAAGTTTTTTGACTGGATAAGTCTGAAAACTCAACTGGTATAAATTCTAGATTTGGATTCAAGGTATCGTACAAAGACTTTTGCTCTGACTGAATCTGATAAACTTCACCAGCACTAATGGCATCTAGTGGCACATTTAAAGCTTCAGTCTCTTTGAAAATCCTAGCGACATCATCATAAGAAAAGACTGTCTTATCAATAACTTCGCCTGTATTTCTTTGTACCAAGCCACCGTTAAAAGTGATGGTATACTCTTCCTTTTGATTAGCCAAGCCTAAGTCATTTAAGAAAAATTCCATAGCTTTTAAAGGGCGACCTGTTGTTAAAACAATTTTAACTCCCTTGTCACCAGCTTTTTTTAACGCTTCAAGATTTTTAGGAGAAATCTTTTTACTAGAATTTAAAAGTGTTCCGTCCAAGTCTAAAGCAATCAACTTGATGTCTGTCATTACAAACCCTCCATATACGTTATTACAGAATAAGCAGCATGATGCCCGATGATTTCTTTAGCTGTTTCCAAAATCTCGGGGTGGGCATTCTCAGGAGCGATAGGATAGCCAGCTACTTTCATCATATGAAGGTCATTCAGATTGTCCCCAAATGCCATAACTTGACTCATATCCAACTCTAACTTTTTAGCCAATTCAATAATGGCAACTCCTTTATCTACATAATCCAATACAATATCTATTGAAGCGTAGCCTGTCGTCATAGCTTTCACACCAGAAATCGTTTCATTTATCCAGTTTTCTGCATCTTTAACTGTTTCTTCTGAACAGTTTGTTGTAAATTTAAAAATATCATCATCAATGTCGGACAAACTAGCAACTTTCTGAATATTTTCATTATAATGAGTACTAAAAGAAAGGTAGGCTGGATCCACCGTATCTAGTACATAAGAACCTTTTTTTCCTGTCAATAATAATTGATTGATATCGATATAAGGGGATGACTTTAGTTGCTCAAAAACTGACAGATAAAAATCTCTGGGCATAATAGCTTCATAGAGATCTTCTCCGTGAAACTCGACAACACTGCCATTTTCAGCTATTAAGATAATATCATCTAGCACTTCTTCGAATAACTTTTTCAAAGAAAGTAGCCCACGTCCACTTGCTACTGCAAAATAAATCCCTTTTTCTTTGAATCGGTTTAAAAGTTGCTTTAGACGGTCGCTATCAAACTGACCTTTTTCATCTAAAAACGTACCATCCATATCTGTTGCTATTAATTTAATCATAAAAGATTTCAAACTCCTTCTAAAAAGTGTTCTACCAACTTTTTATCTTGTCTTTTATTATACCATAGAAATATAAAAAAGACGCATTAAGCTGATGCATCTTTTTACTATTATTTATTAGCAATATATCTACTATTTGCAATCATTTTTGTTCCTAAATACTATACCGACTAAATAAACTTTTTTTATATTAGTTTTACTGTATTATAATATAAGACAAAGTAAAACGTGATTACTTTTTGTATACAAATTTATTTTTCCTCTTTGCTCTTATCCGAATAGTAGACCGTCACTTTCTTTTCAGTAATTCCTCTATGACTGTCCAATAAATCCATCTGTTTCTCCTCGTCTGGTCCTCCAAAGGAAGCGGCATAATTCTTTTCATATTCAAGACTATGACCTATCCTATATGAAAAATTCGTACCATCTTCGAAAGTTAATTCTGTATAGCAAGACCATGAACCTGGAACCTTAGAGTAAACAGGTTCTATTAGCTTGATTTCTTTGATATCTCTATAAGAATTTTTCAAGGCTTTAGCTAGGCTAATCTCATACTCCTTATCCTCTTTTTTGCGTTGTTCTTGGGCTTGTTCTTCCATCTTTAATCGAACCATTTGTACTCCTCCTATCGTTAAGCTCAGTCCTAATATACTAATCAAGGAAATCTTAAGCCATTTCTTATTTTTCATTTTCATCTGTAAAACCTCTTCTCTAGCGTGCTAGTTATCCTGTTTAACGGTATTGACAAGCCATCATTCCTCTCTTTTTGCCTTATCCGAATAGTGAACCATTACTTTCTTTTCAGTAACTCCTCTATAACTATTTAATAAATCTAACTGTTCATCTGCATCTGGACCACCTATAGAAGCGGCATAATTCTTTTCATCCTCAAGATCATGGCTTAATCTGTATGAGATATTGGTTCCATCCACAAAGGTAAGTTCTACATCACAGGACCAGTCTCCCGGTGGGAAACCAAAGTACGGATTTGTTAGTTTAATTTCTTTGATATCTCGATAAGAATTTTTCAAAGCTTTAGCTAAACTAATCTCATACTCCTTATCCTCTTTTTTGCGTTGTTCTTGGGCTTGTTCTTCCATCTTTAAGCGAACTAGCTGGACTCCCCCTATCGTTAAGCCGACTGTTGCTATAACAGCTAGGGTTTTGATAAGAGAAAAACCAGTTTTCTTCTTTCGATTCGTTTTCATTTTAATTCTCCTTGTTACTCTCTCATCTTTCAAATATCTACCTTTTAATAACAGAGCAATATTTTAGTAAATATCTTATTTTCATTCTACATTCGTCTAATATAAAAGTCAATTAGGAGACTAAAAAGCTACAAAAAAAGAGCAGATTGCTCTTTTTTCTTAAAAAAATAAACTAATCAAGGTCAAGATAGGTAATCCGCCTTGTTTTAATAAAATTTTGGGGTCACTGCTTATAGCACCATATGCTGCCACTAATACGATATACACCATAAAAATACCTAACCATACAGAACTAACCTGAATAAAAGTAGCAATGATGACAAGTACACCAATCAAACCGTTGTAGACCCCTTGGTTTTTGAATAAGGTATCAACGGACTTGCGTTTTAGTTCCTCTTCTTCCATGCCAAATACACGGGAAGTTGTCTTGGAACTGGTAGCAAAGGTTTCTAAATACATGATATAAAAAAATTCTAAAGCCACTAAACTGGCTAAAATAGTTGTAAAAATTGACATCGTGTCCTCCTAATAATGAATTAAATTAGTATATCATAGTTTGCTTTGATTGTCGAAATTCTTGATTTAGGGAAATAGGCTGTTTAAACCAAATCGTAAAATATGTAAAAGCATTTGTTACACATCACCTCATCATGAAAACTGTGTCATTGCTCATGGCAATAATTGAATTTCAAAATAGCGAGAAACTTTACTAACTGAAATTTCTCTTTTATGGTAAAATAATCCTATTCTAGTATTTATAGGAGAGAATCATGCCAGAAATTTATGATATTACCATTATCGGTGGGGGTCCTGTTGGGTTATTTGCAGCTTTTTATGCTAATTTAAGACAGGCAACAGTAAAAATTATCGATTCCTTGCCACAGTTGGGAGGACAACCTGCCATCTTGTACCCAGAAAAAACCATTTTAGATGTCCCAGCTTTTACCAATCTCACTGGTGAAAAATTGACCGAACGTCTGATTTCCCAATTAAAAACATTTGATACGAGCATTCATCTGAATGAAACAGTGCTAGAAATTGAAAAAGAAAAAGACTACTTCAACATTCTTACTTCCAGTACTCAACACCTCACGAAAGCTGTCATTATTGCAATTGGTGGTGGTGCCTTTAAACCAAGAGCCTTGGATTTAGAGGGAGCAGAACAATATAGCAATATCCACTATCATGTCACCAATATCCAGCAATACGCCCAGCAAAACATTGTCATACTAGGTGGTGGAGATTCAGCAGTAGATTGGGCATTGACCTTTGAAAAAATTGCACCAACCACTTTAGTTCACCGCAGAGATAATTTCCGTGCCTTAGAGCATAGCGTGGAAAAGCTCTTACATTCTAATGTATCTGTCCAAACTCCTTTTGTTCCCAATAAACTAGTTGGAACAGGAGATCGACTAACTCATTTGGAAATCAAAAAAGTTAAAGGTGAGGAAACTCGGCTACTCCCTCTGGATCATCTCTTTGTTAACTACGGTTTTAAATCATCTGTCGGCAATCTCAAACAATGGGGAATGGAACTCAATCGGCATAAAATCATTGTCAATAGCAAACAAGAAACCTCGGTAGCAGGCATCTATGCTATCGGTGATTCCTGTACTTATGAAGGGAAAATTGACTTGATTGCAACTGGACTGGGTGAAGCACCAACCGCTGTCAATAATGCCATCAACTTTATTTATCCAGATCAAAAAGTACAGCCCAAACATTCCACTAGTTTATAATAAAAAAACGAGTCAGCTTCTTGTCAGTTAATCACTAACAAGTCTGCTCGTTTTTATTTTTTTACTCATATCAATGGAAACCTTACAATTCATCCGCTATTTTATTCAGCTTACGCAGACGGTGGTTAACGCCACTTTTGGTTAATGGTTTGCTCATTTTTTCCGATAATTCTTGGATAGAATAATCTGGATGAAGAATTCTCAAATGAGCTATTTCCTGTAAGTCAATCGGTAAGCTCTCTAAGCCGATTGTTTCCATAATTTTTTCGATATTATGAATGGTTTTCATACTTGCTGTTACGGTACGCGCGATATTAGCTGTTTCAGCGTTATTAGCTCGATTGATTTCATTGCGAGTTTCTCTTAACAATTTAATGCTTTCAAATTCGTTCATCGCTTCCATCGCCCCGATAACAATCAGAAAATCCATAATGTCTTCTGCTCTTTGAAGATAGGTCACAGAACCCTTTTTACGTTCAATAATCTTAGCGTCCAGCAAAAAACGACGCATCAATGCTGCCAAGTCTTCTGCGTGATCCAAGTAGACGGATACGATTTCTAATTGGTATTTCCCCGACTCAGGGTCACGCATGCTACCACTAGATAAAAAAGCTCCTCGAAGATAAGCACGACTAGCCTCATCTTCTGATAAAATTGCCTTGTCAATCCCTGTCTCAATACCAAAAAAGGAATCCGCCAAATGCAAATCAGACAAGATAGCTTCTACACGTTCTTCTAAAAAAACGGTATAGACACGATTTTTACGCAAATTAGTCTTTTGATGATGGCGAATCTCGGATTTTGCTTGATAAAAGGACAATAACATCTCATAGATACGCCGAGCGATTCGAGCATTTTCCGTTGTGATTGACAAGGTCAAACCGCCAGTAGACAAACCAAGACTACCAGACATTTTGATAATGGCTGATAATTCATTTTTATCCAAAAGAGATACTGTTAGCAGTTCTTCTTTTACTTTTATTGTAAAACTCATTTACGCACCTGTATGATTTTCATCAGCTCATCTACCAAAAGTTCACCATCATGAAAGGCTCCACCATTTTCTAAGCGAAGAAAATTAGAAGAAATCACTCTAGGAACTTGATTTTGTAAGGCTTGAAAATTATGTTCTACCTGTACTAAGTATTCGTCAAATTTATTGTTATTCATATACTCATGTGGTACATTTTCAATATTTACAAGGACGGTATCAATGAATTGTTGACCTAGATGACGATGCAAAACGGAGATATGATCGCTATCTGAAAAATGCTCTGTTTCTCCTCTTTGAGTCATGATGTTACAGACATAAGCTACTTCGGCTTTTGTTTGAAGCAGTGCTTGCCCGATTTCTTCAATCACCAGATTAGGCAGAATTGAAGTAAACAATGACCCCGGACCTAAAACAACCATATCACTTTCTAAAATACTTTGTACAACCTTGCGACTGGCTACAGGTTTTTCATCATTATTAGTGTTGGTGACATAGACGCGTTCAATCATTCCCACATGCTCTGATAATTGGCTTTCTCCTGCAACCTCACTACCGTCTTTAAAAACAGCGTGAAGTGTGAGGGGGTTATCACTAGAGGGATAGATTTTTCCAGTTGTATGGAAAAACTTGGTCAATAATTGCATGGCATTATAGGTTGACCCTTGCATTTCAGAGATACCAGCTATAATTAAGTTGCCCAAAGGATGACCTGCCAAAGCTCCGTCTTCTTCAGCAAAACGATATTGAAAAACTTTCTCGTAAAATTTTGGCATATCTGAAAGAGCGACCAGAACATTTCGCAAATCCCCTGGAGGTGTCAGTTGTTGGATGTTTTTACGCAGTTCACCAGAGCTACCACCATCATCTGCCACCGTGACAATAGCTGTGATGTCCACTTCTCTCTTGCGTAAACTATCCAAAATAACTGAAATCCCTGTACCGCCTCCAATAACGGTTATTCTTGGCTTTCTCATGAGCGATTCACCGTTTCTTTGCGATTGTTTTTATCACGATGACTAATATTAACCGTCCACTTTTTAGCTAAATCATCTGCCAAACGTTGAGCAAAGGCCACACTTCGATGCTGTCCGCCAGTACAACCAATGGCAACCGTTAAAACGGACTTCCCTTCCTTTTTATAACTAGGTAGAATCGGCTCTATTAGATTAATCAAGTGTTTGTAGAAATCTTCTGATTCCTCGTGGCTCATCACAAAATCATAGACTTCTTTATCTAGACCAGTCAGATGACGTAATTCTGGTTTATAATAAGGGTTTGTTAGAAAACGAACATCAAATACCAAATCGGCGTCTAGTGGCAAACCATACTTAAATCCAAAACTCATCACTTCAATTCGGAAATTGTGCAAGTCATCTTGTTTTGAAAATTGCTCAGCAATCGTCTTTCTCAACTCACGTGGTGTCAGAGTTGTTGTATCAACAACATTTTGACTAAGGCTTTTTAGTGGTGCCAACAGTTCACGCTCCAAGCGAATACCGTCCATAATTCTTCCATCTGCTGCTAGTGGGTGACTACGGCGTGTTTCTTTGTAGCGGGCAACCAATTCTTTATCTGCTGCATCTAAAAATAAAATTTTAAAATCAATTTCTTCGCTTCTTTCCAATTCATCCAAAATGTCTTGAATTTCTAAGAAGAAAGAACGACTTCTCATGTCAACGACTAATGCTAATTGGTCATTATCCTGTGTATTTTCAACTAATTGTAAAAACTTTGGTAGAAGAGTCGGTGGCATGTTGTCAATGGTAAAATATCCTAAATCCTCAAAAGATTGGATTGCAACCGTCTTACCTGCACCACTCATTCCTGTAACGATGACCAGTTTAATCTTATTTTCAACCATTTTTTATTCCTTATTATGTTTGATAATGAGAAAAAATGGGAGTTCTCCCATTCATTTCTGATGATTATTTGATTTCAGCAATCACTTCGATTTCGATTTTAACATCACGTGGCAAACGAGCCACTTCAACCGCAGAACGAGCAGGAAATTCGCTGCTAAAGGCTGTTTTATAGACTTCATTGAATGGAACAAAATCATTCATGTCACTTAAAAAGCAGGTTGATTTCACAACATGATCAAAATCAGTTCCGGCAGCTTCTAAAATCGCCCCTACATTAGACAAAACTTGTTTGGTCTGCTCTTCAATCGTGCTCCCAACGATTTCCCCTGTTTCAGGAGACAAAGGAATCTGACCACTTGCAAATAAAAGATTTCCAACAACCTTTCCTTGTACATAAGGTCCAATCGTTGCGGGTGCTTTTTCTGTATGAATTGTTTTAGCCATATTTTCTCCTTAATAGTCTTTTGTTCATTATACCATAAAGTGTACTATCTGACTAATATAGACCGTTTATTGGTTTAGACCAAATTTACTTAAAAATCTAGCTAAAATGAGAACATCAAAAATTAAAAAAATACTAGGTTTCCCTAGCATTAAAGTGGTATTCTTTTTTAGTATTTTGAGCTATCTGATAATAGAATCGCTGAAAATAGCCAATTAGGTTGTTTCTTCTTTTTCTAATTTTTCTCTTTCTAGACGAAGTTTGCGGTTGGGATTTAGTCTAGTAAATAATTCTTCTAGCTTTTTGGCATTCCAGACATCAGCTGCAGAAATGAAGTTTCCGTCCTTGTCTTTGAAAGATATTGGTTTATCACCCATCGTTGATACCTCATCATTCATTGATTTAATCGTTTTTTAGTCTACAAATTCAAATTCAAATTTTCCGATACGCACCAAGTCACCATCTTTAGCACCACGCGCACGAAGGGCTTGGTCAACCCCCATGCCTCGCAACTGACGAGCGAATTTCATGACGGACTCATCCCGTTCAAAATTGGTCATGGTAAAGAGTTTTTCTAGCTTGTCTCCTGTGAGTACCCAAGTTGCATCATCATCACGTGAAATTTCAAAGGCTGGCGCTTCTTCATCAAATCCGTAGTAGGCTTCTTCTTCCATATCTGCTTCATCGTAAAGTAGAAACTCATCCGTTTCATCCAGCAATTCTGCCGTTGCATCTAGCAAGGGAACTAAGCCGTGTTTGGTTAAACTGGAAATTGGGAAAATAAGAGGCAAGTCGTCAAACTCATCATAATTCTTAGCCAGTTTTTCTTTGAAAATTTTAAGGTTTTCTTCACTATCTGGCATATCCATCTTGTTTGCCACAATGATTTGAGGACGTTCCATCAAGCGGAGATTGTAAGATTCTAACTCTTTATTGATAGCAAGATAGTCTTCGTAAGGATCTCGCCCTTCACTAGCAGACATGTCAATGACATGTAGGATAACCCTTGTCCGCTCAATGTGACGCAGAAACTGTGTTCCCAGACCGACACCTTGACTAGCTCCCTCAATCAATCCCGGCAAATCTGCCACTGCAAAAGAAGCTCCAGACTGTGTACGCACCATGCCTAAGTTTGGCACGATAGTTGTGAAATGATAGGCTCCAATCTTTGGCTTAGCAGATGTAATAACGCTTAGAAGTGTTGATTTTCCAACTGAAGGAAAACCAACTAGCCCCACATCTGCTAAAACTTTTAATTCTAAGGACAATTCTCGTTCTTGACCCGGTTCTCCGTTTTCAGAAATTTCTGGAGCAGGATTTTTGGGAGTTGCAAAACGGATATTTCCACGACCGCCACGACCACCATGAGCCACGACAAATTCTTGTCCGTTTTCGACCAAGTCTGTCACGACTTTTCCTGTCGCTAAATCACGAACAGTCGTTCCTTGTGGGACACGAATAACCAAGTTAGAAGCTCCACGACCGTGCATGCCTTTGGTCATTCCTTTCTCACCAGACTGTGCTTTAAAATGCCGTTGGTAACGAAAATCCATCAAAGTACGCAGACCCTCGTCCACGACAAAGACAACATCGCCACCACGACCACCGTCACCGCCCCAAGGTCCACCGTTGGGAACGTATTTTTCACGGCGAAACGCAACCATGCCATCGCCACCTTTTCCAGCTTTTACTTGAATTTTAGCTGTATCTAAAAACATACTCATAAATTATTTTCTCACTTTTTTACTATAAAAAAACGCTTAAGTAAAAGCGTTTGCGGGATTAGAAAAGTGCATTAAGATAAGATTGCACTAAGAGCTGAAGCAAAAATTGCTCCTACTGTTACAATGAGCATGATAATTACGACTACCATGGTCAATTTTTCAAATCCTGTTTTTTTACGTCGTCCATTGTCACCAAATGCCACAAGTCTTACCTCTGTTTTCAAAATTACTAGCTATATTCTAACACGATTTCATTCTTTTTTCAATCAATTATAATTTCTTTGTCATTCTCTTAAAATAAAAACCAATCTGCCTGACCAAACAGTCCGTCTGTAGCGAAACTAATCTTGTCAAAATGTCTTTGGCTATGAATGAGTAGTCCGTTTCCGAGCTTGGTATAGCTTAGAAAAGACCGAGAGTACCACTACTCCCAAACCAATGATACAAAAAGAAAATAAATGAACACTGGGTAGAACAGTCATCAGAAAGGTTGCTAAAGGCATAAACAATATTGCCAAAGTGAAAATCGTAGACAAGACGCGCCCAAGATAGTTTTTATCAACCCTTGTCTGCACCTGACTGAAAAAATGAATATTAAAAACAGTCATGAACAATTCGCAGATAAAATTGCCCCCATAAGCAAAATAGGAAGAAAGAGGAAAGAAAGTCATGACTCCCACAAGAAAAACTCCTACGCCTGTCAATAAGAGTGCGTTGAGTAGATTTTTCATAGTGGCGGGAATTTTGTTAGCAATCAAGGCACCGATAATAGAGCCAATAGCTCCCAGAGTCAACAGTGTGGCATAAAAACCTTCCTGTCTAAAGAGCTTGTCCGTAAAAGGCAAAAGGTAATTAAAGGCAGCAAAGAAAAAGTTAACACTAGAAGCCACTAGCAAAAGAAAGAAAATCTCTTTTTCTTGTCTGATGTAAGTAAAACCAGCTTTAATATCTTTTAAGACATTAACCACACTGAGTGGGCTTGTTTTTTTCTCAATCTGATGATGAGGTAAAAAATACACTAGAACAAAGGCTAAAAAGAAACTCAATGCGTCTAAAAGAAGAGTGATTCGGAGATTTCCAAAATGCATCACAAAAAAGGACAGCAATGGTGCAGAGACACTAATCACTTGTAAAGCCATTTCTAAATGAGAGTTATAAGTGACAATGTCTTCTTTTTCTACAATTTCTGTAATGTAAGATTTATTTGCCGGTCTGGAAAAAGCAAAGGCAATGGCCTGCACTATATTTGCAAAAACCAAGGCAGCAATCATAATCTTATCATCTGTGATAAAGGAAATGAACAGGCACAAGCTAGCACAAACCAAGTCTGTCGTCATCAATACCTTTCGGCGTGAAAAACGGTCTACGATTGCACCACCAATTGGGTTGAACAAAATGGAAGTCAGCAAATCAGTCGTCTGATAAATCCCTAAAATCGTCTGTCCAATAGAGCCGAGAGAGACGAGCCAAATATTGTTCCCATAGTCATAGAGCATGTTGCCAATCTTATTAATCGCACCACGTGCAATTAGTTGGATAGCCTGTCGATTCATAACAAATACCTCCTCAAAAATAATGTTTTTATTCTAACAAAATTTTTGAGAAGGTTTATTTTTTTCTCTTATATGGGAAAATGGATTGTTGGGTACATCATTTTAGGTAGAAAGAATCAGTAAATAGCTTCAAAACAGCTAGTGTCAAACTTGATGATTTTCTACCCTTTAAATCCTTTTACAAAGGCTTTGAGTTCGTCGTCGGCTTCTTGGGTTGTTCCCTTTAGCTGTCCCAACATAGACAACAAATCCGCTGTCTTGGTCTCAATGGTTTGATTGGTCTTTGTAATCCCCTCTAAGATATCTGTTAGAGGAGCTACTTCTTCCTCTTCAAAGGTATCCACATAGCGTGGGATATTGAGATTGTAGTCGTTGGCCTTGATGTCCTCATAGCTTGCTAGGTAGGCGAACTTGTCGATGTTTTCTCTAGAAGTATAGGCGTCTAGTATCTTTTCTATGTGGCTATCTGTCATGATGTTTTGGTTTTTACCTTTGTCAAATTCTTTTGAGGCATCAATAAAATAAACATCACGATTGGTGCGGTCTTTTTTGAGAATGATAACGGTCGTTGGAATACTGGTATTGAAAAAGATATTAGCAGGTAGTCCAATGACGGTATCAATAGCTCCTTCTTTGAGGAGACGTTGCCTGATTTTACCCTCGGCATTTCCTCTAAAGAGTACACCGTGAGGTAGGACGATTGCCATCACACCACCGTCTTGCTTGAGGTGGTAATAACCGTGCAAGAGAAAGGCAAAGTCTGCCTTAGACTTGGGAGCTAGGACACCATAGGGAGAGAACCTTGGGTCTTGGAGGAAGTTTGAGCCTGCTGACCAGTTGGCAGAATAGGGCGGGTTCATGAGGACAGCGTCAAAGTTGGTCGGCTCTTGTGTCGGCCAATCTTCATCAAGAGTATCACCATTATGGAGATTTTGGTTCTCGACAGGAACGCCATGCAAAATCATATTCATGCGAGCAAGGTTGTAGGTTGAGGTGTTGAGCTCTTGACCAAAATAGTTAATGGTGTTTGGTTGCTGGCTGTACTTTTTAGCATTGAGGAGGAGTGAGCCTGAACCGATGGTTGCGTCGTACAGGCTGAAACCCTTTTTGTTCTCACGACCTAGTAGCGTAATCTGGGTCATGAGCTTGGCGACAGGTTGAGGTGTGTAGAACTCTCCTGCTTTTTTCCCTGACTCAGTGGCAAACTGACCGATCAGATATTCGTAGGCGTCTCCTAGCATATCACCAGCATGCTCTGCCACATCTAGCACATCCAAGGCACGCATGACACTAGAAATCGTCTGATTTTGCTTTTGTGGTGTCGCTCCTAGTTTTTTAGAGTAAAGGTCAATGTCTTCAAAGAGATTTTCAAAGAGTTCGTCCTCTTGCTCAATATTGCGAAAACCTTGTACCAACTCTTCTAGTTGGAAAGTTCCCTCATTGATTCGCTTGACAAGAGCCGTAAAAGTCAAGTCTGGCTCAATGGCATAGCTAAACTCATCTCTGAGCGTCTCTAGTAAGTCCTCGCGTGTCTCTTTATCTTGGTAACCTTTTTGGTAGATAGCAAGAGCGTCCATCAAGTTATCGGCTGATTGGTCAAGGAGACTGACAGCCTCTAAAATGAGCTTGTCTGAAAGGTATTTGTAAAAGATAATCCCAAGTAGATAGGACTTGTAGTCGTTGGCGTCCATCTTAGACCTGAGAATATCGGCAGAGTTCCAAAGCGCCTGATAAAGTGCTTGGGAAGAGTGTAGTTGTTCTGACATGGTTTGTAGTCCTTTTTGTTTTTTGAAAATAGCAGAGCAAAGAAACTGACTTTCTCAGATAAACATCTGAGCCAGCAAATTCTTTTTGAGCAGTTCAAGCTGACCAATCTTATCCTGATAGGAAGAAATCGTCTCATCTAAGTTGGCAAAGAAAGCACCAATGGCTTCCTGTTCATCAGGAATAGGGAAATATAGTTTAATTTTTTTAACGGTTTTTGAATTTAATTTAGGTTGTGCTGTTCCTGTATTATATTTAACATAATCTTCTTTTTCTAATAAATTCATTAAAAAAACATTTGAACCTTCTTTCATTTCCATGATATGGGCATGATTATTTAACCAAAATTTACCTGATGTTAAATAAGCAATTGGACTATTTCTCATCACAATATTAGCTCCATCCTCAGCTAAAAGAACATATTCTCCATCAAAAATATAATTATCAATATAATCTATAACACCACTAGCTCCATAATACGGAAAACATCCACTTAATCTATCACTAGAATCTATAGGAACTCTTTTTTCATTTAAAAAATTAACCTCTTCTCCTAACTCTCTTTCTTCCCAATCGCCATCAAATCCATCTAGGCGAATTTCAGGTTGTTTTTGCCCTTCTTTGGGAAACATTTTAGAGAGCATACTGGTCTTTAAATTTTGGTACTGCTCTAAATTCTCCTTGTAGGCAGAAATCAACTCGTCTAAAGTACGGAAAAGCTGACCGATTGATTCTTGCTCGGGGAGAGTGGGGAGGGAGATTTTAATATTTTTTAATAATGGATACTTCAAATTCCAAGTATCTGAAGTCAAACCTTGTGAGTTAATTTGAAAAACATTAATCATTTTTGAAGTTTTAAAAAGTTTAGCAATAAACTCAATACTAACACTAATATTTTCATGTGGGTAAATAACAGTATAGGCTGGACTAACTATACCTGAATAATTACTCACACCACTAGCTCCCTGCCACATTCTCATAGAATTATAAGCAATATCCCCTACTTCAACTTTTTTATAATTTGATTTATTTTTACTAGAATTATCTTTTCTGTCTAACTCACTAGCTCTAACAACTCCAGAGTTAATTGTAACAGAAATTAATTCACCCTCTGCTTCACGTTGATTTCTTTCTCTAAAAACTTCTCCAATTTTTTTATCTTCCCACTCTTCATCAAATCCTTGAAAACGGATTTTGGGGATATGTTGTTTTGTCATGTGTTTATCTTCTCCTACCCTTTTCTTCTCAAGGGTTCGATTTTATCTTTGACTAGTTCTTTGTAAGCCAGTTTGATTTCTTTTTTATAAGCCAGTTTTGAGAGAGGTTCTCGCACTTCTAGTTTGTAGTTTTCATAGTCTTGACTGGCTGTGAATTCATTTTCACCTAGTTGTTTGCTGTGGTTAGGATTGTAGTTTTCAACTAAGAACAAAAACTCTTCCTCACCGACATACCATTTTTTGGCAAAGTCCTTGACAATCGTTAGCACCGCTTCATCTATCATTTGATCTAAGACATTAGCCATTGATTGATTTAGGTATTTCTTTGGATCTTCCTGAACATTTTTCCAGATATTTGTGATGAGATCTGCTAGTGGTTGATTGGTCTGTGAGAGGTTGCTGATATAAGCATCGATATCCTCTCTATCCTTTTGGCTAATGGTGGTCTTGTCATCCTGTGCTTGTGTGACTAGTGTCTGGATAAGGCTTAGGATATAGGTGTAGTTGATCTCATCCTTATGAACAGTCATCAGCTCAAACTCAACATCAATAGGTTCCTCGTCATCGTCCTTATCTTTTCTAGAGCGTAGTTCTGCAATGATATTCTCATAAGTGGCTGTATAGCCCTCAATCTTCTCTCTGGTTAAGCCAAACTCTTTGAAAATAGCCTCTTCATCATAGTCGCTATAGACTTGGATAGAGGCAAAGAGTTTGTCAAAACCTTGATAAGCCTTAGCTGCTTCCTTGAGTAAGCGAGTATCGGCAACTTCTATCGGGATCCCTAGACTAACCTCATCAGAAACACAGGCCTCAAGTGCTGATAGTTTACTTTCAAAGTTTCTCTTTTCCTCATCAAACTCTGGGGCTAAGACATGACTTTCTCCGCCATTTGAGTAGAGTTTTAAAGCAGCGTCGACCTTTTCTTTAAAGAGATTAGGCACCTGAAAGACGGTGATGAGACCATACTGCTTTTGACGGTCAAATATCCGATTGGTTCTACTAAAGGCTTGGATGATGTCTTGCGGTTTCATAGGCTTTCTGTCGATAAAGAGCTGAGAAAGACAAGGAGCATCAAATCCTGTCAAGAGCCTATTCACAACGATGATAAGGTCAAGTTGTTCGGAACGTTTTTGGTAGCGGTCTTGCTTACGGGCAAGGCGGTCATTGACATCTCTATTAAAACTGTTCAACTCACTCATGCCATAGTGTTTACCAAACTCTCGGCTGTAGTCTGTTAGGACTTCTTTCATCTTATCTTGATTATAGGTGGAGTCTTCCTCATTTTCTGTCACCGAGTAAGTGATCGTCACTTTTGGAAAGTCTGGCAAAACTTTCTTTATCAACTGTGGAATGTCAAAACCAACCACCTGACCTGCCTTGATACGTTTGATCAAATCATAGTAGGCTTGGGCTTGAGCGATAGATTTTACTGTCAAAATAGCATCATAGGTCTTGCCGACACCATTTTTTATCCCAAAACCTGTCTGCGTTTTACGAAAGATGTGCCTAAGAACTTCAATCATGTGTTTTTCTTGTTCATAGATGGAACTATCAATTTTTGCCTCGTCAATATCATCTGCAAGGGTCTTGATATACTCCACTTGAAAACCTAGAACTGACTTGTCATGAATGGCATTAGCCACGGTGTAGTTGTGAAGACAAGAGCCATAGAGTGTTTCAGTCGTTTGTTCCAAATCTCCCACTTGCTGACGTTTATTTTCTGCAAAAATCGGTGTGCCTGTAAAGCCATACCAGAGAGAGTGTTTAAAGAATCTCTGAATCTCACGCTTTGTCTGTGGAGTGACTGCACGGTGGCACTCATCTACGACAAAAGCAAGGCGAACCCCAGCTATTTTTTTAGCTTCACGCTGGTATTTGCCCTCATCAATCTTACGTAGAAGATTTGCCATTTTTTGAATAGTCGTCACGATAACTCTACGGTCATTGCTATAAAGACGCTGTGCCAAATCTTTGGTATTGTCCGTTTCATCTATATCAATGACATCGTTGACCGCATAAGAGAGGAAACTCGTTGTTGTCTGCTGGTCAAGGTCTCGTCTATCTACCAGAAAGACCGTTTTATCAATAGACGGAATCGTCAGTAGGTTTCTTGCAACCTTGTATGATGTCAAGGTTTTTCCAGAGCCAGTCGTGTGCCAGATATAGCCTGACTGACCTCTTTTACTTGCTTCTTGGACGGCTTCGATGGCATGGATTTGATAAGGGCGCATGAGGATAAGTGCTTTTTTCTCATTGTCAAGAACACTATACTGCATGACCATTTGGTGAGCTCTAGGTATGGAGAGAACATCTCTTGCAAAGCTCGTTAAATCTATAACAGGGCTATTGTTTTCATCTACCCACTTAGTGAGAAAGGTCTCATTGAGTTTATCTTCTTTGGCCGCAGCGATGTATCTAGTCTCCGTGATGTTTGAGACAACAAACATTTGCAAGCTAGAGAAAATCCCTCTAAACATGCCTTCTCTGTCGTATTTTTTAATCTGACGAAAGGCATCCATAAAAGCATGCTGACGGTTTTTAAGCTCGATATGAATCATGGGAAGTCCATTGATAAGCAAGGTCACGTCAAAGCGTCTATCTTTATCAAGGCTAGAAACTTTATTTCTTTTGACCTGACGAACGACTTCATAGGAGGATTTTCCGCCAGCGATATTGTCACGCCAGATGACTGAGAGACGAATAGTCCCTAGACTAGCCTCTTCGCGTTGAACACTGACCTTAGCAATTCCATTTTCACCTGTCAGCCATTTTGCTGCACTAAAATAATTGGCAAAATTGAACTGATTTTTGACCTGTTCTTTTTCTTGTTTTGTCAGAGCATGTCCATCTAGTTCAGACACATTGTTTTGCTCTAACTTCTCAAAAAAGTTATCCCACAACTTGTCCTCTGTTGTTAGGTCTTTGCGATAAGTCCACTGACTCTCTCCATTTTCAAGTTGATAAATCAGTTGTTTTTCAAAATCCGACTCACTCCTATATTTCATACAAAACCGCCCCTTGTCACATAATTACATTTATTATAGCATACTACGGGCTAAAAAGAGCGTTTTTACAGATAAAATCATGGTGTCCTTTCTATTTTTAGAAGACATCAAAAACAGACAAATTTTAAAAATCTGTCTGTTATTTTGATACGTTGATAAGGAAAAATAGTTTTTAAGAACTAACCTACTTGGTTATCTTTTTTAGAAAACTGGCTCATATACAAATCATAGTAAAAACCTTTTTCTGAGAGAAGAGATTGGTGATTTCCTTGTTCAATGATTTGTCCGTCTTTTAAAACAAGGATTTTATCTGCTTCTTGAATAGTGGATAAACGGTGTGCAATCACAAAGCTAGTTCTTCCTTGCATGAGTCGTTTCATAGCTTTTTGAATGAGCAACTCAAGACGAGTGTCGACAGATGAAGTCGCCTCATCTAAGATTAAAATTTTTGGATTAGCCAGTAAGGCACGAGCAATCGTTAATAGTTGTTTTTGACCTAGTGAGATGTTACTAGATTCTTGGTTCATTTCCATATCATAGCCACCGGGAAGTGTCCGAATAAAGTGGTCAACGTTTGCAGCTTCGGCGGCAGCAATGATTTCTTCATCGCTAGCTTCTAAGTTCCCAAAACGAAGATTTTCCTTAATCGTTCCTTCGTACAGCCATGCGTCTTGTAAAACCATACCAAATTGTTTGCGGTATTCTTGTCGCGATAAATGGCGAATGTCGTGTCCATCAACGCAGATACGACCATTCGTTACATCGTAAAAACGCATGAGAAGATTGATTAGAGTTGTTTTTCCTGCTCCAGTCGGCCCCACAATCGCAATCATCTCTCCCGGTTGGACTTCTAGGTTAAAATTGCGAATTAAGGGTCTGTCCGCTGTATATTGAAAATCAACTTGCTCAAAACTAACCTGTCCTGTTAAGTTTTTCTCTAGGGGTTCTATCTGTTCAAGGATTTCATCCGGTTCATCTAAAACTTGAAAAATCCGCTCAAGAGAGGACGCAGCGCTTTGGAGTTGGCTTGATAGTTGGGCTAAGTTTTGAATGGGTTGATTGATTTGCCAGACATACTGGACAAAGGCCTGCATATTCCCAATGGTTAGCTTTCCTGCAACTACCTGTAAGCCACCGAGTAAGGCTACTAGTAGATAGGTAATGTCAGAGATGGCATTCAAGACTGGCCACATCAAACCAGAGATAAAACTAGCTTTAAAACCAACTTCTTGAAGATTTTTTGTGATTGAGCGAAACTCTTCACTGGAGCTTTCTTCTCGACCATAGAGTTTTAAAATATTAAAACCTGTTAAATTTTCCTGTACAAAACCATTCAGACTTCCCAAGATATTTGCTTGTTTCTTAAAATAAGGCTGAGATTTTTTCAAGATAAAGCGAGCAACCAGATAGGTAACTGGAATACTGATAATTACGACAAGAGCTAGGTAGAGGTTCAGATACAAGACCACGACCACAACAAAAAGGATAGTGAAAACAGCATTGACTATCTGTAAAAAGGATTGTTGGAGGGTGTTGGAGACCGTTTCGACATCACTTGTAAATCGTCCTAGCAAGTCACCGAATTGGTGTTTATCAAAATAAGATACGGGAATGTTGTTGAGTTTGTAGCTCAATTCATTTCGCAAGTCCTTTACTGTATCTTGCACCGCATTGGTCATAAAGTAATTGGAATAATAAGCCCCCAGCTCATAAAACAAACCTCGTAATAGATACAAAACTAAAATCCAGATGACATAAGAAGTATTGAGGCTAGCTCCTGCTACACCATTTGCCATATCTAAGAGATTTTTTGTCAATTCAGTGATAGCTAGACCCAAAACGACTGGCTCTAAAACGCTCATGATGACACTAACGATTTTTAGGAAAATAGCGAGAAGAACAGACAGTTGATAAACTTTTAAGTAGCTCCATAAACGAGCAAAACTTGATGGTTGTTTCATATTTTCCTCCTATTCTTCTGTTAGTGATTGATTGTTTAGTTGTGAAAGGGCAATTTCACGATAGATGGCATTGCTTTCCATCAGTACATCGTGTTTTCCTCGACCTACTATTTCACCCTTATCCAATACAATAATTTGATCGGCATCCATAATCGTTCCCACGCGCTGTGCGACAATCAAGACTGTTGCATTTTGGGTGATTTCTTTGAGACGGCGACGCAAGATAGCATCTGTCTTATAGTCCAAAGCTGAAAATGAATCGTCAAAAATATAAATATCAGGTTCTTTGACAACGGCACGCGCAATGGATAAACGTTGTTTCTGACCACCAGAAAGATTGCTTCCTCCTTCAGCTAGATGGGTTTCAAATTGTTCTTCTCTACTTTCGACAAAGTCTTTGGCTTGTGCCACATCCACTGCTTGACGCAGTTCATCCTGACTGGCATTCTCTTTACCATAGCGGATATTTTCAGCGATTGTACCGGTAAATAAAAGAGCTTTTTGTGGAATAAAACCAATCTTTTTACGAAGGGCATGCAAATTGTAGCTTCTTACATCTACTCCATCTACTAAAATTTTCCCCAAGGTCACATCATAAAATCGAGGAATCAACTGAACAAGAGAGGATTTCCCTGACCCTGTAGAGCCGATAAAAGCAATGGTTTCTCCCGGTTTTGCTTGGAAAGAAATGGACTGCAATACTGGACTCTCCGTCTCTCCTGGATAGGCAAAGGTAACACGGTCAAATTCCAAATAGCCACGAGTTTCTGTCTCTGTTATTCCTGTTTCGTTGGGATTGATAGAGATTGGCATGACCATCACTTCTTTGATACGCTGACATGAAACAGCTGTTTTAGGATATAAGGTAAACAGATTAGACAGGAAAAGAAAGGACATCAGTGCGTGAAAACCATATTCAATAAAGGCAACTAAATCCCCTATCTTAAAAGCACCTGTTCTTAAAGGCGTTAGTGAAAAGTAGACAATCACTACAATCATAGCAATGATAATTTGTACAAATAAAGGCTCTGTCAAACCTGTTAATTTAAATAGTCGGTTGGAATGACCAGCATAAATAGTATTTTGTTCCGCAAATCGTTCTTCTTGAAATTCTTCTCGTGCAAAAGCTCGAATCACTCGCAAACCAGTTAGATTTTCCCTTGCATACTGATTGATTTTATCTAATGTTGCTTGTTGTTTTTCAGATAAGGGACGCGTTTTGACCGCAACATACCATACGACAATCGCCAAAAATGGAACAAAAATGGCTACAATTCCAGACAAAGACGGACTCGTTAGAAAAATCATCAAAATACTAGACAACATCATCAAAGGCGTAATAATTCCCAATTTTAGACATTTTTCTACAAACTGCATGATAATAAAAGCATCACTCGTCATCCGTGTCACGAGAGAAGAAACCCCAATCTGCTCGTACTCATAGTGAGAGTATTCTTGCAACTTATCGTACAAGTCATTTCGCATATCTTGTACAATGGTGGTAGTTAGCTTTCCAGCCGCATAGGATAGGGCGGTTCGTCCTAAAATCCCCATAGCAATGACTGCCACCATCACCCAAGTCCAAAAATAAATGCGGTCACGATTTCCTTGAGTGATTCCTTCGTCAATCATTTTTGCCAAAACTGTTGGCAAGCCGAGATTGACAATCACAAAAAAAATCGCCCCTATAAAATCAAAAAATAACCATTTGGGATATTTTTTTAAATAAGACCAAATATAATCCATTTTTATTTCCTTTACATTATAAAATGCTCTATCATCATCTAGCGATCGCTAGTGATTCAGCACAAAAAGAGTAGCAGTTTAGCCACTTATCCATCATTAAAAGCTACAAAGATGACTAGCTACTCCGCTATTGTTACAAATTTATCAAAGTGTTCTTGGTAATATGCGATTTGTTCTGGTGCGTCTACTACTTCAAAGACATGAATGGCTTCTCTCATTTTGATCAAACCTTCTTTTATGTTTCCTTCTTGGTATAGCTTAAACCCTCTAATGTACAGAGCTATCGTTTTCTCAAAAATCTTGGTTTGATTGATGGCTATCTTTTCAAAGTGTTTTTCAAAATATTCGGCTTCCTCAAAAGCCTTGTGTTCTAAACAATGAAGCCAACAATTCAGAGTGAGTATAACGATTAGACGATAATGCTTACTTATTTTTTTATAAAAATAATCTCGTTCTAGGATTTCTTTTGCTATTCGAAAAACATAGTCTACATTGTAAAATGAATAAAGATTGGCAAACAAAATAATCTCGTACATGCCCCAATGTTCACACTGAAAAAGATAGTCAGATACCAAATCTAAATCTTCTGCCGTCATCTGATAGCTACTGTTGCGTTGGCAAATCAAACCTTGAATTAAGATAATATTGAGCTGGTGGCGAAGTGGTTGTTCATCCTTTTCGATCTTTTGTCTTTCTTGATTTTGCAACTCTTGATAGGCTGAAACATCATTGGCATAGTATAGAGGCACAATCTTAGACATAAATTCAATTTCTTCCGTACGCTGATAATTACGAGTCGCATCCATAAAATTTTCAATATTGACATAAATATTGTCTAAAACAGCTAAAAACTTTTGTATGGATAAATCTGACTCACCCCTCTCGAAACGAGACAGTTGAGAGACAGATACGACATCTCCTGCTGCTTCTTGTAGAGAGTAATTTTTATTGATCCGAAAACGACGGAAAACTTTGCCTAACTCTGCCATCTCCTGCTACCCTTTCCTATTCATTTGAGGTTATTCGCATTATTCATTTCAAAAAAACGATCATTTTAAAAGTCTATTACAATATTATACTTTTTCTGATAGTTCTTCCCACTCGTTCATGACTGTTTCTTGTTGCATGGTTAAGGAGTCAATCTCTGCTTGAAGTTTCATCAACTCACTCGCATCATTTGTTTCATGCATTGTTTCTGTCAGAGTAGCAAGTTGCTCATCTAGCTCTTCAATTTCTGTTTCGAGTTGTTCAATACGACGAGTTATCTTGCGGATTTCTTTCTGACTCTCTTTTTGATTTTGGTAGTGATTTGTAGAAGTTGAGGTGTTTGAGTTTTTACTCTCACTTTCTTCTTTCATGGCTTCTTGCTCTGCTTTTTTCTGCAAATAGTAATCATAATCACCCAAATAAAGAGTGGAGCCATTTTCAGACAATTCAATGATTTGTGTAGCTACTCGATTGATAAAATAGCGGTCATGGCTAACAAAAAGTAAGGTACCGTCAAAATCAATCAAGGCATTTTCTAGCACTTCTTTTGAGTCTATATCCAAATGATTGGTCGGCTCATCCAAGACTAAAAAGTTGTTGTTTTGCATAGAAAGTTTAGCCAGTAACAAACGTGCACGCTCCCCACCAGATAACATGCCAACGGATTTTTTTACATCATCTCCCGAAAAGAGAAATGCTCCTAAGCGGTTACGGATGGTTAATTCTTGATCTGTTTTAAAATCATTCCACAACTCATCCAACACTGAATTACTTGAAGTTAAGTTAGATTGATTTTGATCGTAGTAACCTAGTTCAACATTTGCCCCTAGTTGTTTTTTACCTTTAATAAGGGGAATCTTATCTACGATAGCCTTGATTAATGTTGTTTTTCCAATACCATTTGGTCCAACAATCGCTACTGCATTTAACTTACGAATATCTAAGTTAATTGGCTGAGACAAGATATGATGATTGTAACCAATAGCCGCATCTTCCACGGTCAATACAACATTTCCCGATACCTTATCAGCTTTAAAAGTCATGTTGGCTGAACGACTGCCCTTTTCTGGCTTATCTAGTCGTTCCATTTTTTCTAATTGTTTTCGACGTGATTGAGCTCGCTTGGTCGTTGAAGCACGTACCAAATTGCGGTTGACAAAGTCTTCTAAGGCTTCAATTTCCTTTTGTTGCTTTTCGTAATTCTTAGTCTCTGTGATGAGTTTTTGCTCTTTTTGTTTGATAAAACTAGAGTAATTTCCCACATAGCGATCGAGAGAATGCTTCGTCAAATCAAGAGTTGTTGTGGCAACCTTATCTAAAAAGTACCGATCATGACTAACGATGATTAAGGCACCGTCGTAGTTCACCAAATAGGTTTCCAACCAAGTAATAGTTTCAATATCTAAGTGATTGGTCGGCTCATCTAAAACCAGTAAATCGGGTCTTTCTAGCAACATTTTTGCTAGAGCCAATCGTGTATTTTGTCCACCTGAAAGCTCTGAAATCTTTGTCTGCCACATTGATTCATCAAATTTAAATCCATTTAAAATTGAACGAATATCTGCTTCATAGGTGAAACCTCCTGCTTGACGAAAAGTCTCAGATAGCTGATCATACTGATTCATCAAATCAGACAACTCCACTCCAGATAATTCTCCCATTTCTCTCTCCATCTGACGAAGTTGTTCTTCTTGCTGACGAAGTTTATCAAAAACGTGGAGCATTTCATTATAAATAGTATTGCCCGATTCAAAACGACTGTCCTGAGCAAGATAAGATAAAGAAATATCTCTTTTTTTATTAATAGTTCCTCTACTTGGTTCTTCCTCACCCACCAATATTTTTAAAAGAGTTGATTTTCCAGCTCCATTTTTACCAACCAGTGCTATCCGATCTCTCTCATCTACTTGTATATTAATATTATCAAACAGAACATCCCCTGCAAAAGAACGCTCTATTTTGTTTCCTTGTAAAATAATCATGACACTATTATATCAAATTCTGACTGCAATCTCTATCTTAGAAAGTAAAATAATAGTGCCATTCTATTTTAGAATTTCCACTCTTTCAACCCACTTTTATCTAATTGAAAAATATCTTGACACACTTCATCCAAAAATTGCCTATCATGTGAGACAGCAACGATTGGTCCATCAAATTCCTTGAATAATTGTCTTAGTTTTGGTTGAGATAAGGGGGAAAAATTTCTCGTAGGTTCATCCAACAAGAGAAGATCTGGCTCTTCTAGTACAAGGTTTAAAAGAACTAGCTTTGCTTTTTGCCCACCTGATAATTCTGCTATGCTGTGATTTATTTCAAAGAATGAAAAATTAAGGCAAGACATCAAGGTAATGAGTTCTTCTTTTTGAACAGTAGGATATTTTTCCATAAAAAATACTAACGGACTATCTTCCATTTTTAGGACTTGTTCATAATCTTGTGGCATAAATCCAATTTTAAGCTTTTTATTTTTAGATAATTTTTCTTTTAGTTTTATGAGTAGGGTTGTTTTTCCAACACCGTTATCTCCAACTATTCCGATTTTATCTCTTGAGTTGATCCGTAAAGATAGTGAGTCACACAATACTGTCTGGTGATTTAAACAAAGAAGTTTTTCATTTTCTAAGTAAAAATGAAAATTCCCTCCTAATTTTGACGGATGTTTAAATTTTAGGGTAATGGCTTCTTCTTGGATAGGTGTAGATGTGAGTCTTTCTTTTTCTTTGACATACCGTTTTTCATGAGAGATGAGATTTCTCATTTTCTTGGCTAATAATCTTCCCTGTGTCGAATCGTGACAAGCTCTTAAAGCTGATTCCACCTTTTGCCTTTGTCGCTCATGCTTTTGTACTTTTTTATCATGTTCAAGTTTTTCTTTTTTTGAAAGTTGCATTTCTTTTTGAAAATGATGTTCTCTTTCAGTGATATAAGAATCATAATCTAACTGATGAACACTTGTTCGAGCAAGACTTCTTTTTTTAATTTGCTCTAAGTGAATCACCTTATTAGCTGTTCTTTCTAATAATCTTTCATCATGTGAGACAAATACTATTGTCTTACGACTTGTTTGAATATATTTTTCTAACCACTCCAACGTTCTGATATCAAGATTATTTGACGGTTCATCTAACAAGATAAGATCAGCATCATAAGATAGCTTTTTTATAAGTTGGATTTTTAATTGTTCCCCTCCTGATAAACTTCCAAGAGTTTGGGGCGTTACAAAACGGTTGCCATCAAAACCTAACTCATCAGCCAAACGGTAAAGCATACCATAATCCAAATCATCATCTGAAAAAAAGTAATCTGATAAGGTTTGAGTGGTGTCTTCTTCAAAAAGTTGCGGAAGATATATCCTAGTTTGGAAACTATCAGTTATTTTACCTTCAACCTTAATGTAGTCTTCAATAAGAGCTGGATTTGCTAAAAATTTCAATAAAGTAGACTTGCCATTTCCCTCATCACCAATGATAGCCACTTTATCCCCTTTGTTAATACAAATGGTTAATTCTTTAATCACAGGCTTAAAATCTTTCACATGCAACATGGTAACATCTATTAACTGGAGCATTTTCATACCTCTATCTTTCTGTTAAAAAATCCCTTACTTTATTTAGTAAGGGATTTGGTAGCACAAAAAAACGTCATCAAAAAAATGAACCATTGAGTACAACAAAAAAGCCAACTAAATAAAGTATTTCTTTATAAATTAGCTTAATTGTACATGCTCCATTCCTCCAGATGTATGATGACTACATTCTAGCACTGTTTCTATATTTTTGTCAACCCTGTTTTATATTGGATTGATTGGAATGTGATTTTTTAAAAATGAGATATTAAGCATTGTTCATCTTAATAGAAAAGGCAAATCAAATCTTGTTTCTACGACTGTATTCCACAAAAAACACCTCATAAGTTGGATCGTTTTTGTCCAATTATGAGGGGGCGTTTTCTTATTATGATTTTTTATTATCTGTGTAAAAAGGCGGATAAAATTTCTTGATTTTGTAAAACAAGGTAAATTCCTATGAATAGGATGATAATGAACAATGCCAATTTGACTAGCCCTTTTACTAAACGAATAACGATTAAAATAATCATGGAGCCAATCAACCACATAATAGCTGAATGATTGAAAAAACTCTGAATAGCTTGACTGTTATCGCCAAAAAACTGTTGGATAGGGGCTGGAATGTATTTTTGCCATGTCTCTGTTATACCAATCTGATTTGCGATTTCATTTCCACTTGTCCAAAGCCAAGCAAATACTCCTGAATTAAAAACAAATAAGAATACCTGTTCTGGAAAATACCTAATAAGACGAAAAATTGTTTTTATCATAATCTTACGATTGATACAAGTCTTTTACCGCTTGAACATCTATAGGTTGAATACTATAAAATGAACCCGCTGACTGCATCACTGATTCCTCCTCATTGTGTTCTAGACCGATAGCATGACCTAACTCATGCTCAGCTGTATTAACAATTCGTTCATAAGTGTAGCCATATCGATTATTTAAGAGGTAGTAACTATTTAATCGGACAGTTACATTTGTGAAGCGTTTTGTTAGTAAATTTGTTTGAGACTCTGCCTCTCCAGCTGCCGTTCCTTTGTTACTACTCATCTCTGTTGCAATGATGTCTGCTTTCTCCTTGTCATCAACTAGAGTAAAGGTAAAAGCTCCTGTTCGGTTCCAAGCATCAATCGCTTCTTGATAAGCTGAACGAAAAGTCTTATCGTCGGTATCAATATATACAGTTGCTTCTGCTTGCTCCCATCTAGCACCGCTCGTCACATGCTCATCTGTTACTTGAGTTGTTTGTTCATCTAGATTGGTTGTAAGCCCTGTGGAGAGTCCTTGATGACTTAGAAATTGATCCATTCTCACAAGAGTTGTTTGCAAGGCTTGGTTGATACCATCCACCCCATTTTCAGTTGAAGTCGTAAAATAAAAGAATCCGACTAAAACAATGAAGCTCAAAATAATTGACCAAGTAATTCCCCAAAACAAGCGCCAAATCAGACGAAAAACAGAACGAATACTATTTAAAATAAATTTCATGTAATCCTCCATTTCTTAGATTTTAGGAGAATGATGATTTTATCATCCTTTGCTTAAAGAAATATAAATAACCAATTTATAATCTTCGCTCCTAAGTATAAAAAAGAATAACTACAATTCAGTAATTATTCGTTTACATTCTTATTAAGTTAGTGATAAAAAATTACACCAATACAACTACTCCACTCTTACCTGACCTGAGGTATAATCTAGTCGGATTCCCTCTTGAACATTAGGGATAAAAACGTTAAATTCTAAGCTACCATCACTTGATTTAGCTTCTAAATGCGAGCCAACGGGAACAAGATCTTGTTCTGTTGCATAAATCAATGTAACACGATAACGAACCTTTTTATTTTTATCTAGAGCTTTTCTAATTTTTGTTTCAAAATAATTTTGTCCTGTTGAAGTCTGTTCATTGGCTTGATTAGCCCAAGCTGTTTGAACAGCGATGTTGGCAGGGTTGCTAGTAGAAGCATCAAAACCTTTTAATCCTCCGACTAAAGAATAAGCAATTAAATGCCCACGATCCACTGCATGATTGTATTCACCTGACAAGTTTGTTACTTGGTGCCAGCCTGCTGGTGTCCATGAAGTTGAGCCATTCCCAGTTTTTTCCCTATCCTTATACTGACGAGTTTTCTTGGTCAAAAGAGCATTGGCAACTGTCGGAATCATTTCTCCTTGAACAACCTTTGTTTGATTGTTTGCATAAGGAGCACTGGCGACTTGAGCATCCAACTTCGTTTTATTATCGTTGATAATAAAAGCACCTGAGTGATTCCATGTGAGCTCTCCCTTTAATTGAGACCGAACAGCCTCTGTTAAGATACTCTCTGCTAAGGTTTGACTGGGTGTTCCTTCTGTTTTCTTGGAAGTTGTTACACCATAACTAGTATTATTGGGATTTTGTTTCTTCTCCTGAATATTTCCATTAAAGAAATAACTACCTGTAATAATAATCAACGCAAGTAGTAGTCCCAATAAACTCTGTATGTTTTTATCTTTTGGGGAGAATGTTCTTCTTTTCGGCATATCTTCTCGCAATCTTTAAAATGTAAGGTTTATAGTCGAAAACAACTCTCGAATCTTTTTGGAGATATTACGGAACTACTGTCCTGTAAATTTCCCAATGATTGAATTCCAAGTCGCAGGAGATAAAATAGACCAAGGATCTTTTCCATTTCCAATTACTCCATAACCAATCATTAAACCAATACAAAAAACAAGAGCAGTCACTAATAAAACTAGAATAACAATTCCGAGTTGCTTTCCGAGATATTTTAAATTATTACTCATCATCATCTTCCTTTATTCGTTGAATATTTGCACCAAGCTCTACTAATTTTTCATGGAATTTATAATAACCACGATCTAAATGAACTAGCTTGCTCACTTTTGTTTCTCCCTCCGCTACTAATCCCATAAGAATCAAGGTTGCACTGGCACGAAGATCCGTGGACATCACTTCTGCACCTTGCAAGGCGTTGCCTCCCCAAATACGTGCAGTATCGCGCATGATATCAGAATGTAGACCCATCCGGCGCATTTCTTCTAAATGTTGGAACCGATTTTCAAACACCGTTTCAATCATGATAGACTCACCACTAGCGACTGCCATTAGAGCAGTAAATTGTGCTTGTAAATCAGTGGGAAATCCAGGGTAAGGAAGTGTTTTTACAGATACTGGTCTCAATTTGTTCTTATCTGAACGAATACGAATACCGGCTTCTTCCTCAGTCACCTCAACACCCATTTCCTGCATTTTCGACAATAGAGGACGATTGTGTTCCCAAATAGCATTTTTAATGAGCAGATTGCCTCCAGTCATAGCAGCACCAATCATAAAAGTTCCTGCTTCAATACGGTCTTGAACAACATTGTGTTCTGTTCCGCGAAGACTATCTACTCCCACAATTACTAGAGTTTCTGTACCAGCGCCCTTAATTTTAGCGCCCATTTTACTGAGTAATAAAGCCAAGTCTACAATTTCTGGTTCTCTAGCAGCATTGTCAATAACTGTTGTTCCCTTGGCAAGCGTTGCTGCCATCATGATGTTTTGCGTTGCCCCAACACTTGGAAAGTCCATATAGATATTAGCGCCATGTAAACGTTCAGCCTTTGCTTCAATGTATCCGGCAGTTTGCGTAATCTTAGCTCCCATAGCTTCCAAACCTTTTAGATGGAGATCAATGGGCCGACTACCAATCGTACAACCACCCGGCATAGATACTTTTGCATGTCCATTACGAGCCAGAACAGGACCTAGGACAACAATCGAGGCTCTCATTTTGCTGACATATTTATAGGGAGCTTCCTCTGTCAAAGGTTTTGTAGCGTCAACTACTACTTTGTTAGCTTCTTGATCAAAAACAACTTCCGTATTTAAACCACGTACTACATTGTTCATAGTAAATACATCCGATAAAACAGGGACATTTTTTAAAACAGTTTTTCCTTTACTGGCTAAAACTGTTGCTGCTAAAAGAGGAAGAACTGCATTTTTAGCGCCTTCAATTTTAACAGTTCCTACTAAGGGATTTTGACCACCCTGAATAATAATTTTTTCCATAAAAATGTAGCTACTCCAAATTTTTTAAATCATCTACTCTATCATACCATAAAAAATAAAGAACTGAGCCTAAAAAGTACTATTAAAAATGGTACGACTCATCTCATAAATTTCAATAAAGAATCGGCTCGTTACATAACCTAAAGCAATACTGAGTAGCAAAAGCAACAATCGGATTTTCCTATCATTATCTGCAGTGACTTTGAAAAAATAATTCCAGTTGACTAAACTAGAAAACAAATAAAAATATATATAAATAAAAAATAAATAAATACTAAAGTTAAAAATTATTCCTACCATGCTATCATTATAGCATATTATTTGAAAGGATAGATTAACTACAACTAAAAATGAAGCCTTTGCTTATTCAAGCATCAAAAAAGAGAATAGGAAACTACTCTCTCATTTGTTATTGTGTTCTAGTTCCGACATTGATTCGATTGATTGCACGTTGTAAAGCTACTTTGGCACGACGTTCCTGATCAATCAGATGCTTGACGTGAGCCTCTTCAATTGCTTTTTCAGCACGCAATTTTGCACGTTCAGCACGACTAATATCGATATCACGAGCACGTTCAGCTGAATCGGCAACAATCGTAATCACATTGTCCGCAATTTCTATAATTCCACCGTTTACAGCAACCCAATCAATATGGTCATCGTCGTCTATCCGACGGACTTTTACTTGGTCAACTTCTAAAACGGCAATAATATCAATATGATAGGGTAAAATCCCCAATTCACCATCAATCGTTTTTACGGAAACAAACGTAGCATGATGATCATAAACCAAACCATCTGGTGTGACGATTTGCACTGTCATTTGAGCCATAAGTCACCTCTTAGAATCCCATTGTTTCAGCCTTGGCAACAACATCCTCAATGGAACCAACACCACGAAACGCATCTTCTGGAAGATGATCATATTTTCCTTCTAAAATATCTTTAAAGCCTTTAACTGTTTCAGAAACAGATACATAAGAACCAGGTTGTCCAGTAAATTGTTCTGCTACATTAAAGTTTTGTGAAAGGAAAAATTGAATACGACGGGCACGCGCAACCAAGGTTTTTTCTTCATCTGATAATTCATCCATACCAAGAATAGCGATAATATCTTGCAATTCATGGTAACGTTGAAGAACACGTTTTACTTCTGATGCCACTTCGTAGTGTTCTTCTCCTACAATGCTAGGAGACAAAGCACGAGAACTTGAAGCTAGAGGGTCAACCGCTGGATATATTCCCAGTTGCACTAATTTACGTTCCAAGTTAGTTGTCGAATCCAAATGGGCAAAAGCTGTCGCTGGAGCCGGATCTGTATAGTCATCTGCCGGTACATAAATAGCTTGAATGGAAGTGATAGAACCTTTTTTAGTTGAGGTTATCCGTTCTTGTAATTGCCCCATTTCAGTTGCAAGTGTTGGTTGGTACCCAACGGCTGAAGGCATCCGACCGAGAAGGGCAGATACTTCTGAACCAGCTTGCGTAAATCGGAAGATATTGTCAATGAAGAGGAGCACATCTTGTCCTTCTACATCACGAAAATACTCTGCAATTGTCAAACCAGTTAACGCAACACGCATCCGTGCTCCGGGTGGTTCATTCATTTGACCAAAAACCATGGCTGTTTTTTCAATAACACCAGATTCTTTCATTTCCCAGTAAAGATCGTTCCCTTCACGTGTTCGTTCACCAACACCTGTAAAGACTGAAATTCCTCCATGTTCTTGTGCAATATTATGGATTAGTTCTTGAATCAATACTGTCTTACCAACTCCGGCACCACCAAACAGACCAACTTTTCCTCCCTTTAGATAAGGTGCAAGAAGGTCAATTACTTTGATTCCTGTTTCTAAGATTTCTTCCGAAGTAGACAATTCTTCAAAGGATGGAGCTTTTTTATGAATAGATTCACGTTTTGCATCAACAGTAAATGGTTTTTCTAAATCAATGGTATCTCCTAGCACATTAAACACGCGCCCCAAGGTTTCTTTTCCGACAGGGACCGATATTGGACGTCCTGTATCCAATACTTCCATACCACGTGTCAATCCATCTGTTGATTCCATTGCAATCGTACGAACCACTCCAGAACCTAGTTCAAGAGCTACTTCAAGGACAACTTTAGATTTTTTTTGATCATTTTTATAGACTACAAGTGCATTGTTTATCTCAGGGAGTCTGTCACCATTAGCAAACACAACATCTACTACTGGTCCAATCACCTGAGCGATTTTGCCTGAGCTCATTTTTTTCCCTCTTATTATTCTATTTAATTATATTATCTTGTACTATTCTAGCGCACTAGCACCCGCCACGATTTCAGTAATTTCTTGTGTAATGGCAGCTTGTCTAGCACGATTATACTGAATAGTTAAATCAGCAATTACTTTTTTAGCATTATCTGTCGCTGTCTGCATTGCTGTCATTCCAGCTGCATTTTCAGCAGTCTTGGCATCTATAATAGCACCATAAATCATACTTTCAGCAAATTGAGGTAATAATTGATCCAAAATAGCATCACGGCTAGATTCTAATTCAAGGTTCAATACATAATCTTCGTCTGCCTCGTTCGGATCCAAATCAACGATTGGAAGCATCTGCTCTACCCGCATTTGACTGGTAAGACTGTTGATATGATGGTTATAACAGACATACAGTTGATCAAACAATTCATTTTGATACATTTCAACTGTTTTGTTGATAATCTTACGAACCTCATCAAAACTAGGTTGGTCTGCTAAACCTCTCAATTCATAAATTGGTTGAATGCCACGAGCACGGAAGAAATCAGCGCCCATACTTCCAATAGAGATAATGACAAAATCTTCTTCCTCATGGTATTCAGACAGAAGCTCCATCATTGACTTCAAGATAGTCGCATTGTATCCGCCAACCAATCCTCTGTCCGATGTGATAACAATATAGGCTGTCTTTTTCACTGGACGACTAATCAACATCGGATGATACTTAGAATTTTCTAATTCATGACCATGAAGCAAATCAGTTAATAGTTTCCGAACTTTTTGGGCATAAATTTGAAAATTTTTAGCCGCTTCCTCAGATTTACCAAGTTTAGCAGCAGAAACCATCTGCATAGCATTTGTAATCTGACTTGTATTCTTAGTGGATGCAATTTTATTTTTAATATCATTTAACGAAACTGCCATCTAAAACCTCTCTTCTTACTTGAAGGTAGACTGATTGATAAATTCAGTAATCGCCTCATTTAATACTTCTTCTGAAGGAAGATCTTGGGTATCACGAACTGTTGCTAATAAATCTTGCTTGTGAGCATCTAGATAGGCAAACAATTCATCTTCAAAACGAAGAATGTCATCAACTGGTACGCTGTCCAAAAAGCCATGAGTCAGAGCATACAAGATAATGACTTGCTTTTCGACAGACAGTGGGCTATGTACAGGTTGTTTGAGCACTTCTACTGTACGTCGACCACGATTTAGTTTAGCTTGAGTGGCTGCATCCAAATCACTACCAAATTTTGTAAAGGCTTCTAATTCACGATAAGAAGCCAAATCTATACGCAAAGTACCAGCTACTTTCTTCATCGCCTTAATTTGGGCAGAACCTCCTACCCGAGAAACAGAAGAACCAGCATCAATAGATGGACGAATACCCGCATTAAACAAACTATCACTCAAGAAAATTTGACCATCTGTTATAGAGATCACATTTGTGGCAATATAAGCCGAGATATCCCCAGCTTGCGTTTCAATAATAGGCAGTGCTGTAATAGAGCCTCCGCCTAGCTCATCGGATACTTTAGCTGAACGCTCTAACAAACGACTGTGAAGATAAAAAACATCTCCTGGGAAAGCCTCACGACCTGGCGGACGACGAAGCAAGAGAGAAAGTTCACGGTAAGCGACCGCTTGTTTCGACAAATCATCATAAACAATCAATACATGCTTTCCGTTATACATAAACTCTTCTGCCATAGCCACTCCTGAATAAGGAGCAAGGTATAGTAGAGGAGATGGCTGTGAAGCTGAAGCAGTCACAACAATAGTATAATCCATAGCACCATAATGACGAAGTGTTTCTACTTGTGTCCGCACTGTAGATTCTTTCTGTCCAATCGCAACATAGATACAAATCATATCTTGACCTTTTTGGTTCAAGATGGTATCAATTGCAATCGAAGTCTTCCCTGTTTGTCGGTCTCCAATAATCAGTTCCCGTTGACCACGACCAATCGGAACCAAAGCATCGATGGCTTTTAATCCTGTTTGTAAAGGTTCTGAAACTGATTTTCTTTGCATAACACCTGGTGCAGGTGCTTCTACTGGACGACTTTTATCGGTTACAATAGCACCCAATCCATCAACTGGTCGACCAAGAGGATCAACAACACGACCGATAAGAGCATCACCTACAGGAACTTCCATGATTTTACCTGTACGGCGAATGGTATCTCCTTCACGAATATCTGTAAATTCACCTAGAATGATAATCCCAATATCTGTTGACTCCAGATTTTGTGCCATTCCGTAAGAACCATTTTCAAAAATTAATAGTTCACCACTCATGGCATTATCTAACCCATGAGCCCGTGCAATTCCATCACCAATATAAGTGACAATCCCTGTTTCTGTGACATCAAAATTTGGCTGGAAATTTTCAATTTGTTGCTTAATTAAAGCGCTGATTTCTTGTGCATTAATCGCCAAAATTCACACCACTTTCTATTTCAAATTTTCTTTTATGACTTGTAATTGACGTTTGATACTCGCATCAATTGTCTTATTATTAGCTGAGATAACAAAACCACCAATGAGTTCTTCATCTAAATTCTGTTTTAGTCTACGAACTTTTAATCCCAACTTTTTTTCAATAATTGGAATTAATTTTGCCCTTTGACTCTCTGACAAATTTTTCACTGATTTGATTTCTACTTCAAATTCATTGCTCTTTTTTTCTATCTGTTTTTGACTTTCTACTAGTATAGAATAGAACAAATCTTCTCGATGATTTAAAATAATCACCTCAATTAAATTATCAATTAATTTAGAACCTGAAGGTTGAAAAAAGCGTAAACTTCTTTCTTTCTCGGTAGTAGTGACACTAAAATCTTTCAAAAAATGTGTTAAAGTTGTCTCATCACAAATTTCTTTTATCTGACTGATAATGTCAAAGACCTCAGTTTGTTTTTTATTTTCAAAGACCAGCTGAATAAAGGGCAAAGTATAAGTTTCAATTACTGTATATTGCTTTTTATTCATTAGGAATCTCCTAACTGGTCAATATAGCGATCAATGAGTTTGCTGTGAGTTTCCTTATCAAGATTTTGAGTCAAAATTTTACTAGCAAGACTCACAGACAAGTCAGCCACATCTCCTTTGATACTCGTCAAGGCTTCTGCTTTTGATTGAGCAATTTCTTGACTGGTTTTTTCTTTCAATCGAGCAATTTCCTCAGTTGCATTTGCTAAGATGTCAGCTTTGTTTTTCTCTGCTATTTCTTTTGCACTTTCGATAATATTTGTCGCTTCTGCACGACTACCTGCTAACTCTTTTTCACGTTCTTGTGCAAGTTCTTCTGCTTTTTTACGAGCAGTTTCCGCTCCATCAATATCATCAGCAATTTTTTTAGAACGTTGTTCAAAAATTGAAGTGATATTTTCCCAAGCAAATTTTTTAATTAAAATAACTAAAAGAAGAAAAGAACCTGCAACAAGGATAAAGTTTCCGAAAACTTCACCTAATGTTATATGCATAATCACATTCCTCTCTTTCTACTATTCTTCGCCATTGATTTTCTTTCCTAGATATATAGAAGTCAACATGGTAAAAACATACGCTTGGATACATGAAATAAAAATAGAAAATCCTGTCCAGACTATATTCATGATAAAAGCTACTGGATACCAAAATATTGCTTGTTGCGAAAGTGATACCAACAGTCCCACCAATACTTCACCAGCGTAGATATTTCCATAAATCCGCAATGCTAAAGAAGCACAATTGGTGAATTCTTCCAATATATTCATAGGTGTCATGAAGCCTGGAGTAATAAATTCTTTCAGGTAACCTAAAATTCCCTGACGGCGAATTCCTTCTACATGACAAACAATTGTAATGAGCAGTGAAAAGCCTAAATCAAAACTAAGATTAGCTGTTGGTGATGTCCAGAGGTTATAACCATTAGTTGTTTGTACCTTAGCTATCAATCCAATATTGTTTGCCACTGCTACAAAAAGAAATAGGGAAAATAAAAAGAGCGAATATGCTTTCATGTAGTGATTACCAATATTGTCTTTTGTAAAGTCTGTCACAAAGTCTAATAGATACTCTAAAGCATTTTGCTTTCCAGAGGGTTTTAGAGACATGTTGCGACTAGCCCAATAAACAAAAGAAAAAACAATCAATACTGTTAAAAGACACATAGCTAGCAGGGTTAAATCAAAAGTCAAAGGACCGACATGAATGGTTGGATTAACACTTTCTTCCAACTGATTTCCCCCCTTTACTGTAAGAATCTCTCATTCTTACATCATTAATAATAGTGTTGTATTCATCACCTATCTATTTAATAATGAATGCCATTACAAGAGTTACAAAGAAAGTTCCTTCAATAAAAGCAATACCCAAAATTAAAAGACTTCTCAACTGGCCAATGATTTCAGGTTGACGTGCTGCTGATTTGAATAAACTACTCATCAATAGTCCTTCAGCAAGAGAAACCCCAAAGCAGGCAAGACAAAGTCCCAAAAATGTTAAATTCATGATGAATTCTCCTTTATATTAAAATTTACTTCCTTAGTTTACTCCTAAAACAAGCAATAGTCAAATCTTTTCGAACTATGTAAACGCTTTATAATTGAATTTTCCTATAAAAAAACTGACTATTTTTGACTAAAAATCCTTTATTCTATCAACAATACAGTACAAAATACGGAAATTACATTAATGAATAGGTGAAAATCCAAAATAAAGGACCAAGAAAATTCTTAGTCCTTTTTATTCAATTTATTTTTCCAAATTCCAAATTTCTTTTGCATACTGTTCGATTGTATCATCTGATGTGAATTTGTCAGAAGTTGCAATATTGATGAGACTCATTTGCGCCCACTTCTCTTTATCACGATACAGTTGATCAATCTTTTCTTGTGCTTCTACATAAGCTGTGAAATCTTCTAGCAAGAAATATTCATCGTTATGAGTAATCAAGGCTTCATAAATTTCTGAACCTTCTTCTCTCACATTTGGAATAGTTCCATTAACAAAAGTATCTACCACACGATGGATAACAGGATTGCTTTCATAAATGCCTCTTGAATAGTAATCATGGCGTGCATAGTGTTCATACACTTGGTCTTTATCCATACCAAAAATTACAATATTGTCATCTCCTACCTCATCCTTGATTTCAATATTTGCTCCATCAAGTGTTGCCAACGTAATGGCTCCAGTCATCATGAATTTCATATTTGAAGTTCCAGATGCTTCTTTAGAAGCCAAAGAAATTTGTTCTGATACATCAGCTGCTGGAATAATTAGTTCTGCTAGACTGACACGGTAATTTTCAAGGAAAACAACTTTCAATTTGCCTTGGAGACTTTCGTCATTGTTAACCAGATTTGCCATTTCATTAATCAACTTAATAACCGATTTAGCAAAATGATAACCTGGCGCTGCCTTTGCACCAAAAATGAAGACACGCGGTACTATATCTTTATCCGGATTATCTTTCAAGTCCCAATACAACTTGATGATATGAAGAAGATTTAATAATTGGCGTTTGTAGGCATGTAGACGTTTTACTTGCACATCAAAGATGGCTTCTGTAGAAACTTCCACACCTGTTGATTCTTTGATGAAAGCTGCCAAATGGGCTTTAGCTTCTTGTTTGACACGATAAAAATCTTGTAAAACAGCTTTGTCATCTTTATAAGCTAGCAACTTACGCAGTTCATGAATATCGGTTCTCCAACCTTTACCAATCACCTTATCTAATTCTTCTGACAATGGTTCATCTGCAATTTGAAGCCAACGGCGTTGGATAATCCCATTTGTTTTGTTATTGAATTTTTCTGGATAGATAGCGTAGAAATCTCTCAGCGTATCTTCTTTCAATAATTCTGTGTGCAGTTTTGCAACTCCATTAATAGAATGACCTCCAATAATCGCCAGATGAGCCATGTGGATTTGATTGTCTTTTACAATTCTAGTGTGTTCAATAACATGTGGTTCTAGCCCACGTTCTGCCATTTCAGCTACATAACGATTGTCAATTTCCAAAATAATTTGATATACACGCGGAAGAACATTTTTAAAGAGTTCAGCATCCCATTTTTCTAGTGCTTCAGATAAAATAGTATGGTTGGTGTAACTCATTGTTTTAACAGTGGCATTCCATGCATCAGACCAATTTAGACCATACACGTCTAACAGTAAACGCATAAATTCTGCCGGTGCAACTGCTGGGTGAGTGTCATTGATATGAACAGATACTTTTTTATGAATATCCTCTAGTGGAAGACCTTGCTTCAAATAAGATTGAATGATCGTTTGCAGTCCAGCACTCGTCATAAAATATTCTTGAATCAAGCGTAGTTCCTTACCAGCATAACTAGAGTCATCTGGGTAAAGAATGGCAGTAATATCTTGAACTTTTCGACGTGCTTCAATCGTTGGATAATCCAATTCATACTCTTCTGGTATTTCCACATCCCAAAGACGAAGATTGTTTACATTATCATTTTCAAAACCAATTTGAGGAACATCATACGGAACGGCACGTAGTGTTTGCGAATTTTCATAAACAGGAACAATTCGTCCTTCTTCATTTGCCCGAAGAGAAACATTACCAAAAATCTTAACATCAACAATATCATGATCTTTTCTTGTTTCCCACACATTCCCTAAGCTACCAAACCAGTCATCTGGTATTTCTACCTGATAACCATCAACAATTCTTTGCTTAAATAGCCCGTAACGATAGCGGATCCCGTTTCCAAAACCTGGGTAACCTGTTGTAGCAAGAGAATCCATAAAAGCAGCTGCCAAGCGACCTAAACCACCATTTCCTAGGGCCATATCATGCTCTGCATCTTTTACGCTCGTAAAATTGATTCCTAATTCAGCAAAACCATCTTTAACAGTATCTAAAATCCCCAAGTTAAGTAAGTTTGTTTCCAACATACGTCCTGGCAAGAATTCTATTGAAAAATAATAGGCTGTTTTTTGCTGTTGTTCTACCAACTTGTTACGGCGTTCCATCCACAAAGGTGTAATATATTTACGAACAGTGCTTGCTAAAGCTTGAAAAAGTTCAGCAGAGGTAGCATCCGCAATTTTAATCAACTGCTTTTCGTGTAAGGTATCTTTAAAATCACGAATAAATTGTTCTTTTGTTAGTTCCATTTTTTTGTTTATTCCTCTTTTCTTTAATAAGCAATAATGATTTTATCCAAAAAGCTATAACAATATAAGAATATGCACATATTCGTACAAATCCTCCCTTGCTTCCAGAACAAGAGAGGATTTTCTTATAAATCTTTAGAAATCATTACAATGTTAAACAAGTGATTGGTATAAATCACTATAAGCTTGGCTAGCAGTATCCCATGAAAAATCTTTTTCCATTGCGTGCATTTGAAGAGCATGCCATGTTTCTTTTTCATTAAAATACACCTTAAGGGCTTCTTTGAAAGTCCAAGTCAACCAATAGCCAGAAAAATTATTAAAACTAAAGCCTGTTCCTTGCTCTGTATAAGCATTGTAAGGCTCGACAGTATCTCGCAAACCTCCTACTTCGTGAACAAGAGGCAAGGTTCCATATCGCATGGACATCATTTGTGATAAGCCACAAGGTTCAAAACGACTAGGCATTAAGAAGATGTCACTTGCTGCATAGATTTCCTGAGCCAATGTTATATCAAATAAGATGTTTGCAGATAACTTTTCTGGATAGGCTTGGGCAAACCAAGTAAATGCTTGCTCAAAAGATGGATCTCCAGTTCCCAAAAGAATGATTTGCACATCTTCTTGTAAAAAATTATGCAATTCTTCTACGACTAAATCAAATCCTTTTTGACGAGTCAAACGCGAAACGATACCTACAACTGGCACATCATCACGAATTGGCAAACCAACTTTTTCTTGAAGAGCTCGCTTGCTTTCTATTTTACCAGATAAATCCGTTTTATCAAAGTGATATGCTAATAATTTATCCGTTTTAGGATTGTAAATATCTGTATCAATTCCATTTACAATTCCTACGAGCTTACCAGACTCCATGCGTAAGACCTGATCCAAATGGCAACCAAACTCCGCTGTCATAATTTCGTGTGCATAACTCGGTGATACTGTAGTCACTCGATCAGCATATAAAATTCCTGCTTTCATCCAATTTAGACAATCATTCCAACGTAGCGTTCCATCTGCGTATCGTTCATAACCGACACCAAACAATTCCCACAACATGCTATCAGGAAACTGACCCTGAAATTCCAAATTGTGAATAGTCAATACAGTTTTAATATGGTTGTGAGCTTGAATCCAATGGTATTTTTCTTTTACTAGAAAAGGAATCATGGCTGTATGGTAATCATGAACATGAAGAACATCTGGAATAAAGTCAATTTTTTCCATCAACTCAACTGCTGCTAATTGAAAATAAGCAAACCGTTCTCCATCATCAAAATCTCCGTAGACATGCCCTCTAAAGAAATAATATTGATTGTCAATAAAGTAGAAGTCTACACCATCTAAGAGGATATGTTTCACACCTACATATTGACGTCTCCAGCCAACATTGATTTCAAAAGCAAAGAGATCTTCAATCTCATTTCCAAATTTAGCATCTGTTAAATCATAATAAGGCAAAACAACGCTAACTTGTTCTCCACTTTTAACGAGTGACTTGGGAAGTGCTCCAATCACATCACCTAAACCACCTGTTTTAGAGAAAGGAGCTCCTTCTGCTGCTACAAATAAAATTTTCATGAAATAATATCCTCTGTAATTTTTTCATCTTTTTGGATAACAACTGGATGTTCTGCTGTTCCGCGAACGGTTACGCCTTCAGCAATTTCAACTCCCTTATCTACAATAGCATACTCAACAGTAGCATTTTTTTCTACATGAACACGCGGAAAGAGAATACTATCTTTAACGCTACTTCCTTCATGAAGACGTGTATTACGAGAGATAACTGAATTGATAACTTCACCTTCTACAATACTACCAGATGCAAATTGTGAGTTGGTAACTTTGGAAACAGATGAATAATAAGTCGGCTCTTCATTTTTCACTTTAGTATAGACCTTTTGGTTAGGTGTGAAAAGAGAGTAGAATTTTTGGGATTCCAACATATCCCTATTTGCTTTGTAATAGGATTCCACAGAGTGAATATTAGCTAGATAGCCTGTATATTCGTAAGCAAAAGCATTTTCTTCTGCTGCTAAATCACGAAGGACATAACGTAATTTTTGAGGATGTTCTTTTTTAGCTTCTTCTTCTAATTTTTCAATTAGCCACGGAGTATCTGCCACAAAAATATCTGTAGACATATTGTATAGCTGGTCTTCATCATTACTAGCTACAAACAATTCATGAGCTTTCACATGGTCTGTCTCATCAATATCTAAAATAGAATTAACTTCTGAAATATTTTCCTTATGTAATTTTTTATAAACCACAGTAATCGGCTGTGCTGTTGTATTGTGAAGATGGAAAACTTGATTCAAATCAATATTAATTAATACATCACAGTTTAGTGCAACTGTTTGATTGGAACCTGAACGCTTCAAATACGTTAAGAGTTGTTCATAATATTCTTTTCCAACTGTACTACTTTCTACATGAGTATTATAGATTCCTAGATAGTAGTGACTGAGTAGGGTAGAAAGTCCCCATTCTCGACCTGAACGGATATGGTCAAACACTGAACTGATGTTTTCTTGTTGGAAGATACCAAAGATACTCCGAATTCCTGCATTCGCTAAGCTAGATAGAGGAAAATCAATCAATCGGTATTTCCCACCAAATGGCAAACTGGCAACAGGACGATGAGTTGTTAACGTCGACATGTCATGGAAACCGACTGTATTTCCTAAAATTGCTGAATATTTATCAATCTTCATCTGTTGGTACCCCCACTTTTTCATTGTATCCAATAACTTGAACTTCATCTGTTCCGTCAATTTCTACGCCTTCTGATATAACTGCACCTTCACCTATGATAGCACGCTTTATCTTAGCACCGTGACCAATGATTGCACCACTCATAATAACAGAATCTTCAATTTCTGCACCTTTTCTAACCTGTGCACCCGTTGACAAAATAGAATGTTTCACACTTCCATCTACGAAACAACCATCTACAACCAAAGAATCTTCTACGTGAGCATTTTCTCCGATAAAGTTTGGTGGAGAAATTAAATTACGTGAATAAATTTTCCAATGTCTATTTCGGCTATCCAGTGCATTATCTGGAAGAATATATTCCATATTCGCTTCCCAAAGAGAATCAACTGTACCTACGTCCTTCCAATAACCTTCAAATTCATAGGCATAGACACTCTCACCTGACTCAAGATAATTAGGAATAACATTTTTACCAAAGTCTGACATATCTACATTGCTCTTATCCGCTGCAACAAGCATATTACGAAGTCGTTGCCAATCAAAGATATAGATTCCCATAGAAGCCTTAGTTGATTTTGGTTCAGCTGGTTTTTCTTCAAATTCCACAATCCGATTATTTGTATCAGTGTTCATAATTCCGAAGCGACTAGCTTCTTTCAAAGGAACATCTAAAACAGCAACTGTTAAGCTAGCATTGTTGTCTTTGTGTGATTGAAGCATGTCATCATAATCCATTTTATAGATATGGTCACCCGACAAAATTAAAACATATTCAGGATTGATACTATCAATGTAGTCAATGTTTTGATAAATCGCATGACTAGTTCCTTCAAACCAACGATTTCCTTCACTGGCTGAATATGGTTGAAGAATAGACACTCCTGAATTAATACCATCCAGTCCCCAACTTGAGCCATTTCCGATGTGACTATTCAGTGCTAAGGGTTGGTACTGTGTAATAACACCGACATTGTGAATACCTGAGTTAGCACAATTAGATAATGCAAAGTCAATAATTCGATAACGACCACCAAATTGTACCGCTGGTTTAGCAATACTTTGTGTGAGTTTTCCAAGACGCGTTCCTTGCCCTCCGGCAAGAATCAAAGCTAGCATTTCATTCTTCATCTTTCACTACTCCTTTTGGGAAATTTTTAACATTTTTACTTGAGTTTATTCGACGTTTTACCTTCCAGATACTAGCACCTAATGCTGGTAACGTAAAGGTTAAAGTTTGCGAATAATCTTTCCAAAGTCCATTTTGCGATGGTACTGTCTTGTTATGTTCTTTCCAAACACCTCCCCATTCTTCTAGCTCTGTATTCCATACTTCCTCGTAAATAGCTGCTTGTGGGACACCAATAGTAAAATTCTTTCTCTCTACTGGAGCCATATTGAAGACACAAATGAGCATCTCACCCTTAGCAGTTTTACGAATAAATGATAGAACACTTTGACTCCTATTATCTGCATCAATAATTTCTAAACCATCATAACTCAAATCAATTTCCCAAAGCGGTCTATTCTCTTTATAAAATTGATTGAGTTGCGAGGTGAAGTATTGCATTTGTTTGTTCAGTTTATCTTCCAGATTCCCCCATTCTAATTGTTCCTCAGATTTCCATTCAAGGAATTGACCAAATTCACTTCCCATGAATAGCAACTTTTTCCCTGGATGACATATTTGATAAGTGAGAAGGTTTCTTAATCCTGCAAACTGATTGTAGCGATCTCCCCACATTTTATGCATTAAACTCTTCTTTCCATGAACCACTTCATCATGTGAAAAAGGAAGCAGAAAGTTTTCAGAAAAAGCATACATAAAACTAAACGTAACTAAATTAAAATCGTATTGACGATAAATCGGATCTTCTTCATAAAAACGTAGAATATCATTCATCCATCCCATATTCCACTTGTAGTCAAAGCCAAGACCACCCATTTCTTTCATTCCGGTAATCTTCGTATCACTAGAACTTTCCTCAGCAATCATCATGACATCCGGATGGGACAATTTAATAACAGTATTGAGGCGTTGAAGGAAATAATATCCTTCATAATTACGATTGCCCCCATCTTTATTGGGTTGCCAAGGACCACTATCATAATCTAGATAAAGCATATTGCTAACTGCATCAACACGAATACCATCTAAATGATAAAAATCTAACCAAAATTTAATACTAGAAATCAAAAAAGATTGAACTTGATTTTTTCCTAAATCAAAATTAAGTGCTCCCCAACCATAATTGTGGGCCCGATCATGGTCTTGGTATTCAAAAGTTGGAGTTCCATCATAATAAGCCAGTGCATCATCATTAATCGTAAAATGACCAGGTACCCAATCCACGATAACACCGATATTATTCAAATGACATTCTTCAACAAACTCTTGAAATTCTTCTGGTTTTCCATAAGTATGTTCAATTGCAAAATAACCCATTAGTTGATAGCCCCAACTAAGCCCCAAAGGATGGGCCATCAAAGGCATAAACTCAACGTGGGTATAGTTCATCTCAACCAGATAAGGAATCAACTCCTCTTTTAATTGAGCAATGCTATAAGGAGTTCCATCGTCATTTCTTTTCCAAGATCCTGCATGAACCTCATAGATTGAGACAGGACGAGAGAAGAAACCCCAGCGCTTCCGTCTTGCTAACCATAGACCGTCTTTCCATTTTTTCTCAGGAATAGTTTGAATAACTGCACCAGTTCCCGGGCGCTTCTCCAAATAAACAGCAAAAGGATCAATCTTTAAAATTTCCTGACCATTACTACGTTTGACGTTGTATTTATAAATATCGCCTTCTTTAGGTAGCTTGGTAAAAACTTCCCAAACACCAGCTTCATTGCGAATCATTGGTATCTGATTTTCATACCAATTTGTGAAATCCCCAATCAACTGTACATTTTGAGCATTTGGAGCCCAGACACGAAAGGTAAAACCAACCTCTCCGTCGACTTCCTCCTGATGTGCCCCTAAATAATGTTGTAAGTGAAAATTTTCGCCTGTCGTAAAGGTTCTCAGTGCTTCGTTTTTATCCATGCATCTACCTCTCTATAATTGTAAGCGTTTTCTATTTATTATTCTACCTTTTTTTTATCTTTTTTTCAAGTAAATTTTCAAAAATACGGTGGAAAATTACAAAAAACATACTCAGAGTTAATGTATCTTTATAGAAATAATTTATGTAAATCTAGCTCAAAATCATCATCTACTATTCTTAATATTCACCAATAAAATACATCACTATTCCAAAGAATTTATTTATCCTTTTGTCTGTCACTTTATTTTTATACTATAATCCATTCTCCTTTTTCTAATTCTTTCTAAATGCTAAAACTATTAGTAGAATCCTACTAATGATGTTATAGAAAAAAGGCCGCACAAAGCTGCCTTTCTTGATTTATTTCACATCAAACACGATAGATTTTACTTGTGTCATGGCTTCGATACTGTAACGGATACCTTGTACCCCAGCTCCTGATCCTTTTACACCAAGGAATGGGAAGTTATCTGGACCACGTTGTGTCTTGTTATTAATATGCACAGTACCGACTTCTAATTTCTCAGCAATTTCAAATGCTTTAGGAAAATCATTTGTAAATACTGAAGACTGAAGACCAAATTCAGACTGATTACAGATTTCGATTGCTTCTTCTACTGAAGCAACACGAATAATCGGAAGAACTGGACCAAACGGTTCTTCCCAAGCTAATTTCATATCTAGTGTCACATTGTCAAACAAGGCCGGCCAAATAAGATTTTTTTCACGTTTTATTTGTGTAAGAGCTGTTGCTCCTTTTTCTTGGGCATCTTCAATTAAGCCCCAAATAAAATCTGCTGAAGCATTATCAATAACCGGTGTGATATCCGCATTATCAAACGGATCTCCTACTGTTAATTTTTCAACCTCTGCTTGAATAAGACTAGCTAGCTTATCTGCTACACTATCTATGACAATAACTCGTTTAATTGCTGTACAGCGTTGTCCAGAGTAACTGTATGCCCCTCCAACAATTTGTTTTGCTGCATGTTCTAGATCTGCATCCTCTAAAATAACGGCTGCATCTTTTCCACCAAGTTCCAACATAATTGGTCGCATACCTGCTAATTTACCGATACGTTCTCCAATTGGAGTTGAACCTGTAAAGTTGATAAAGTTCACTTCTTTATGCTCAATGATATAATCACCGATTTCAGAACCACGACCAGTTATTGTATTGAACACACCAGCCGGAAGTCCTGCTTCTGCAAATGCTTGAGCCAGTAGCAAACCTGAAATAGAACCTTGAGTTGGTGGTTTAAACATAACTACATTTCCACCAATCAGAGCAGGCGCAATCTTAGACGCTGATAGATTTACTGGATAATTGAAAGGCGCAATGGCTAATACGATTCCAACAGGTTCACGACGGACAACAGCTAATTTTTTCTTACTAGCTGCTTCGAATCCGCCACCCTCCATAACTTGGCCATGGATACGAATTCCTTCTTCTGCTGCGTAACGGATCAGATCCGCAGTACGAACTACTTCCCCAATGGCAGCTTTAATACCTTTTGCAACTTCTTTTGCTAGAATTTCTCCAATTTTTTCTTGGTCTCGTTCCAACACATCTGCAACTTTATGCAAATAAGCTGCACGCTCAACTGCTGATAGTGCACGCCAAGCTGGAAGAGCAAGGCGAGCTTTTGCCATTGCTTCATCTACTTCTTCTTGTGTCATTGCAGGAACTGTTCCTAAAATTTCATCATTGATAGGAGATGAAATAGTAATTTCTTTATCAGAAGACTTCCACTCTCCATTAACTAAGTTTTGATATTTCGTCACATTATGCCTCCAAAAAGTTAGTAAATATTATTTTACCAAATTTTCTGAAAATTACAACCTAAAATGTTAAATTAATTTTTTTTTTGACTAGACAAGACTATCAAATTGGGTCTATCACTAAATTCGCATACTTTTATTTCTATAAAAATTTTATTCTACATTTACTTCCATATTAATAGAGAATTGATATTGATTATAAAAAAAAAATACTCAAAAAAACTAGGAAAGTCCTAGTTTTTTTTATTAATCAAAATTTAAATATTCTTTTTCAAGTTCAATGACTTCTTCAAGTGTCGCACATTCTGTCAAAGCACGTTGAGCTAATTCTTCCATTTTTTTCGTATCTAATTTCTTCATTAGGCTACGTGTACGTAATACAGAAGTTGCACTCATTGAAAACTCATCCAGTCCCATACCAACTAGAAGCGGTACTGCCACTTGATCACCAGCCATCTCTCCACACATTCCTGCCCATTTACCTTCGGCATGAGCTGCTTTGATAACATTGTTAATCAAGCGAAGAATTGATGGATTGTATGGTTGATAGAGGTAAGATACTTGTTCGTTCATTCGGTCAGCTGCCATTGTGTATTGAATCAAGTCATTAGTTCCGATTGAGAAGAAGTCCACTTCTTTTGCGAACTGATCAGCCAACATCGCTGCTGCTGGAATTTCAATCATAATACCAACTTCAATGTTATCAGCAACTGGAATGCCTTCTGATTTTAGTTTTGCTTTTTCTTCTTCGTAAACTGCTTTCGCCTTACGGAATTCTGTCAACAACGCTACCATTGGGAACATGATGCGTAATTGTCCATGAACAGAAGCACGTAACAAAGCACGAAGTTGAGTGCGGAACATACCATCTCCTGTCTCTGAAATGGAAATACGAAGCGCACGGAAACCAAGGAATGGATTCATTTCTTTTGGTAAGTCAAAGTATGGAAGTTCCTTGTCTCCACCAATGTCCATAGTACGAACTACAACAGGTTTTCCATTCATTCCTTCTAAAACAGCCTTGTAAGCTTCATATTGCTCATCTTCTGTTGGGAAGTCTTGAGAATCCATATAAAGAAACTCTGTTCGGTACAAACCAACTGCTTCAGCACCATTAGCATTTACACCTTCAACATCTTTTGGTGTACCAATATTAGCTGCAAGTTCAAAGTGTTTCCCATCAGCCGTTACTGTTTGAGCATCTTTTAACAATTCCCATTCAGCTTTTTGCTTAGCATAAGCTTCACCAGCTAGTTTGAAATCTGCAATTTGTTCTTCTGATGGACTGATAATAACTTCACCAGTTATTCCATTGACAGCAACTAATTGACCATCTTTAACCAAATCTGTTATGTTATTCGTTCCAAGAACAGCAGCAATTTCAAGAGTACGAGCCATAATAGCTGAGTGACTAGTACGTCCTCCGATATTGGTCACGAAAGCCTTAACAAATTTTTTGTCTAGTTGCGCTGTATCAGAAGGTGTCAAATCGTGTGCAATTACAATTGATTCTTCATTGATAGAAGCTGGATTTGGTAATTTTTTACCTAATAAGTTAGCAAGAACACGTTTGGTTACATCGCGAATATCTGCTGCACGCTCTTGCATATACGGGTTATCATCCATATTTTCAAAGAGAGTGATAAACATGTCAGTAACTTCTTTAAGTCCTGCTTCTGCATTGGTCTTTTTCGCACGAATTGTTTCTTTAATTTGACCAATCATTTCAGGATCAGCCAAAACCATTAAATGAGCATCAAATACTTGTGCTGCTTCTTCACCAAGACTATCTACTGCTTTGTTCCGGATAACAGAAAGCTCGTTCTGTGAAGCTGCAAGAGCTACATCCAAACGAGCTTCTTCTGCATTTGTATCTTCGACTGAAATCGTCTCAAATGACAAATCCGGTTGAACTAATAGATATGCCTTAGCAACGGCAACACCGTCAGATGCTGCAATTCCTTTTAGCATTTCTGTCATATTAAGCCAATCCTTCTTTTTCCATTGTTTCTGTGATAGCTGCAATTGCATCGTCTGCATCTGCACCTTCAGCTGAGATAACTACGTCTGCACCTTGACCAACACCAAGACTCATAACACCCATGATGGATTTAAGGTTTACTGATTTACCTTTATATTCTAGCGTAATATCTGAAGCGAACTTGCTAGCTGTTTGAACTAACAAAGTTGCTGGACGTGCGTGAATCCCTGTTTCTGCCACAATGTGGAAATCTTTAGAAGCCATAGTTAGACTCTCCTTTTAATATTCTTTTTGAGTTATTAGTGATAACCCTTACAAGTTGATATTATACCACCTTTTGAAATCTTTTTCAAGAATTTTATGCGACGCGTAAGTGGTAGAATTTTTTAGAAGTCCTCAAACCCCATGAGAGAGCTCCCACCGA
>JAUMZQ010000024.1 GCA_030528055.1 Streptococcus sp. | reverse complement strand
TCCCTTTTGGTGTATAATGGTCTTTCATCTCGGAGTCTTTCTAATTATTATTTTGTTAATTATAATCATATCTCTCTGAGATGTTTTTTAATACCATCAAGTGGCTAACTTCATTTTACAATTTACATAGGCTGTCATTTTCACTGTTATTTAAGGAAATTTCATTTTTTTTATTGACAAATATTCAAAAAATTATACAATCATATTGTAAGCGCTTTAATTTAAGCTTAGAGACATTTTTTAATTATTTTTATTTGGAAAGGAAATATATTCTTATGAAGAAGATAAATAAGTTATTAGCTAATGTATTACTAACTACTTCATTTTTAGGAGTTGTATCCCCAGTTGCAACAATGCACTTTAATGTATATGTACCTTAAAAAATATGTCTTAGGTATTTTTATTATTGCTTTATGTGGAATAACTCTCACACTTTTTAATATTTTACCTAAGAATTTATCGTTTTTTATAACATTTTTGTCTCTAAGTATTTTTATTTACTGGTATTTAATGAGTTCCCGTAAAAATTGATTTTTTCATTACACTTACTCATTAATTAAACGATTTGATATATGGAGGTTTCTATATGTTTTATTAGATTTCAATTTTTTTTAATCATGCTTTCTCTGGTGGTGGAGGCGGTGTCTTCTAAATTAAAACCACTAAAAAATTCTAACTTATGATTTAAGATTAAAGACAGACCTTTATTTTAGGTTTGTCTTTTTTAGGCTCTATAATATCTGTAGTGGGTAAAAACCACTATGGAAATTATGGAGCTTTTTGAGTAAACAAAAAGTCCCATAAGACTTATAATGAAAAGCGTCTAACCATCATTAGAAAGGATCTTATGGAACACATTCATCATACCACACAACTCATCGAAATGAAAGACAAAAATATCACCCTAAACAAAGCCTTGAAACATGAGGCTCACATTTAGCTAATGGCTACATTAGACTACCAGGCTCCCAAGTGTAAGCATTGCATGGGAATACAAATCAAATGCGATTTTCAAAAGCCGTCTAAAATCCCTTTTATAGAAATTGCTGACTACCCTAGTCTCATTCGATTGAAGAAGAGACGTTTTCAGTGTAAATCCTGTCATAAAGTCACCGTTTCTGAAACTAACCTCGTTAAGAAAAATTGTCAAATCTCTGAACTCGTCAGACAAAAGATTGCTCAGCTATTAATAAATAGAGAGTCTCTGACCCATATCGCCTCTAAACTAGCTATCTCAACCTCTACTGTCTATCGAAAACTAAAAGATTTCAAATGGAATGAGGGATATAACACCTTGCCTGAAGTTCTTTCTTGGGATGAATTTGCTTATCAAAAGGGAAAACTAGCCTTTATTGCTCAAGATTTCAAGACTAAGAAAATCATGACTATTCTTGACAATAGACGCCAAACAACTATTCGAAATCATTTCTTCAAGTATTCAAAAGAAGCCAGAAATAGAGTTAAAGTGGTCACTGTTGACATGGCTGGAAGTTATATTCCCATCATCAAAATCCTGTTTCCAAAAGCTAAAATAGTGCTAGACCGTTTCCATATTGTTCAACACATGAACAGAGCTCTTAATAAAACTAGAATTCAAATCATGAAACAATTTCCTAAGAACTCCCTTGAATATCGTGCTCTTAAATACTATTGGAAACTCATTCAAAAAGATAGCAGGAAACTGTCTCTAAATGCTTTTTATTCTAGGACTTTCAGAGAAACCATCACTCCTAGAGAATGTCTGGGTAAAATTTTCAAGCTAGTCCCGAAGCTAAGACTTTACTATGACCTCTACCAACTCTTACTTTTTCACTTGCAAGAGAAGAATACCGAACATTTCTTTGGATTAATAAAGGATGCTCTACCTGTTCTCAATCATACCTTTAAAACGGCTTTAAATACCTTTATTCGCTACAAAAACTACATCACTAATGCCATTGAATTGCCTTATTCTAATGCTAAGCTCGAGGCGACAAACAAACTCATCAAAGACATCAAGTGCAATGCTTTTGGTTATCGGAACTTTGAAAACTTCAAACAACGTATCTATATCGCTTTGAATATCACAAAAGAGAAGACGAACTCCGTATCCTCTCATGCTTAGTTATAGGTCACCCACTACAGAATTTTATAGATCATAAAAAAGGAGCTCTTTGGCTCCTTTTGGGTTTCTTAGTTGCTTGCACCAGAAGTAGCGTCTGCGTCGCTACCATGGGCTCCAGCATCACCTGAATCAGAAGCGCCAGAAGTAGCATCAGCTTCTCCATGACCTCCAGCAGCAGGAACAAATGATCCGCTACCACCTACCAAACGTTGACCAGTTTCTTTTAAGTACCAGTCAAGCCATGGTTGGAAGTTAAAGACAATTTCATTAATCCCAGCGTAGGATCCATCAGGATAATACATCGCTTGGTAGTTATGAGTGTTGATAACACCTGCAGGAGAACCTGGAACGATAGTTCGGACATATTCTTGATTTCCGTTACGAAGTGTTCCGATAACCCACTCTACATTCTTCATACGTGCTGGTGGAAGTGTTCCATGAACAGTTGATATACGGTTACCTGATTGAGGTGGTATACGTTTAGCAAACATGGTGTCTGGATCTTGGTGAGCGTTGTTATAGTAGAGGAATTGGTTATTATCATCCGCATATGTCAATTCAAATGGCATAGCTTTCAAAAACATATCAATTTGGTTAACTGTAAGTATACCGTGGTCCAATTTGACATAGGTATCACCAGAAACAGCTCCAGTGATTGCAGCAACTTTTTCCACCCATTCCGGATCATCAGGATCAACTTCTGTGATGGTTGTAGCGATTGGTTTTCCACAATCCAAGTCTTCTGGTTCGATTGGTTTTGGTTTTTTCAATTTAGAAACGACTCCTACGTATTTCACAAAGTTATCTAAGCAATTTTCAAGAAATTTAATAGTCCCTTCGTTGGTGATGTTTCCGTCGTTATCAAATGCTTCTTTTGCTTTACCAAGAAGGAATTCGTTACCTGGAAAGGTATAGGCATTAACACCTGGAGCTTCAAGGATATTACGAAGGTGAACTTGGGCACGTGATGTCCCTTGATCATAGTATGATGCACCAACTATCATAACAGGCTTGTTTTCAAATGGATGGACTTCGTATGAAAGCCACTCAAGTACAGATTTGAGTGAAGCTGATATAGTATGGTTGTGTTCAGGTGTGGCGATAATGACACCATCAGCACGTGTGATCTTGTTATACAAGAAGCGTAATTGGAAACTGTCGTCCCATTTTTCGTCTTGGTTAAACATTGGAACTTCGTCGATTTCAAGAACTTCTAATTCAAATTTAAATTTGAAATTACGACGAATAAATTCCAAAAGTTTGCGGTTATATGATTGATCATAGTTTGATCCAACAAGTCCAACAAATTTCATTATTTCGGTCTCCTATCTTACAAATTTTCCCAGTCGAATTCTTCAGCATCTTTGCGAAGCAATTCTTGTGCATTTCGCAATTTTTCAGTAATTTTCACAAAGATTCGGAAGTCATCAAAGATGGCATCCAATTTTTTGATAACATCAAGGTCAACTAAGTCGCCACTAGGATTAAATGCTTGAAGTGAGTGTGAGAGTAAGAACTCATCTGGGAGAACATTTGCCTTGATTTCAGGAGCGTTCAAGATTTGACGAAGTTGCAATTGGGCACGAGATGAACCAAGTGTGCCGTATGAAGCACCAGTGATCATAATTGGTTTGTTCAAAAGTGGGTAAATACCGTAAGATAGCCAAGCAAGAGCACTCATCAAAACTGCAGGGATAGAGTGGTCGTACTCAGGAGTACCGATAATTACACCGTCAGATGCTTCAATTATAGCAGCAATTTCAAGAATTTCAGCTGGAAGTTGCTTATCTGCTGGTTTGTTGAAAACAGGGATGTCCTTAATTTCAACAACTTCAATTTCAGCTTTATCCACAAAATGTTTTTGCATGTATTGGAGTAATTGGCGATTTGTAGAACGTTTAGAGTTCGTTCCAACAATGGCAATAAGTTTTAGCATGAGATTTCCTTTCTCTTTTTACATAATACAATTTTTAAGGCCTGAAGAACAAGCAAGGCGTCCCTCTTTGTCGATGAGAATGGCCTCAATCCCATATATACTTTCGACTTGCCAAAGGATAGAAGCACTTCGTTCTCCGAAAAGGCGTGTTGTCCATATCTCACCATCAACGGATTTATCAGAGACAATCGTTAGGCTAGCAAGATCGGTTTCGACAGGAAATCCTGTCTTACTATCAAAGATATGGTGGTAGTCTTTTCCATCTACTGTCAGGTGGCGTTCATAGATACCTGAAGTGACAACGGATTTGTTAGACGCAGGAATGGTTAGTAGATGATTGCCACGAGGATTTCGTGGATCTTGAATACCAATCTGCCAGGCTTTCCCTTCTTTGGCATGGTTATTCCCGATAGTAAGGATATTTCCTCCGAGATTAATCAAGGCAGAGGTTACACCGTGTGCTTTTAAATACTGAGCAACCTTATCTGCACTATAGCCCTTGGCTAAGCAACCTAAATCAAGCTTCATTCCTTTCTTCTCTAAAAAGACAGTAGAGTTAGTCGTATCTAACTTGATAAAATGAGGGGCAACTAAAGGCAAGACAGCTTCGATTTCTTTAGGCTCTGGAAGTCGCGCATCTGCAAAACCGATTCGCCAGGTTTGAATCAAGGGACCGATACCGATATTTAGATGGCTAGAGGGAGCTAAGCTGTGCTCTAGTCCAAGAGCAATCAGTTCAAACAGGTCGGGATGGACCTTAACAGGTTCGATGCCAGCCTGGTAGTTGATTTCCATCAGTTCGGATTCTTGACTATTGGCATTGAAGCGGTATTCGAACTCCTTGAGTAAATCAAAGGCTCCTTTAAGTAGGCAAGCAGCCCGTTCATCTACTAATGAGACCGTTATAGTTGTTCCCATTAGTCGTTCAGAACGTGAATGAAGAGGCAAGCAACCAGCTCCTTTCTTTTCATAGAAAATCATTCAATATAAGTTAGTTAAAGAATAATTAAACCCCTTACATTTTCTTTCCATGTATATAGCATATCATAAAGAAAGGGTTTTCACAAATGTGTTTTAAAAAAAACCAATAAATAATATCAAAGGTGAATTGTAAAATGAAGTTAGCCACACTAATGGCATAAAAAAACATCATGACATGTTAGACTTGTAGTTGCGAAAAAACAAAGTCGAAATGTTTCATGATGCAAGATAATGATAATTCAAAAGGCAAGCATTTAACAGAACTAGAACGTCAACTTATTGAGCGTTGGCATAATAAAGAAAAACTCAGTAACCGAGAAATCGAGTCAGAGGTGTGTTTACCTACGCTCTATAATTGGATAGCTAAGGGTATTCTTTCTGTCGCCTACCATGACCTACTCTACCCTCAGTATCGAAAACCTAAAAAACAGCGTATGACACAACCTAAACACATATTAGGTCTCTCTATAGAGCAACGTCCTCAAAGCATTAATATATGTTCAGAATATGGACATTGGGAGATTGATACAGTGCTTCTGACCAAAGAGAAAGGTGAGTGCCTCTTGACTCTGACAGAGCGAAAGACACGTTTAGAAATTATTCGCTTATTCCTGATAAGACTACGTAATCTGTCAATCAGGCACTGAGCGAAATTGATTTTTCTGCATAATCTGTAACGTCAGACAATGGTAAGGAGTTCACTAAACTCTCAGAAGTGCTAAATTGTCCTATATACTACTGTCATGCCTATGCCAGCCATGAGAGAAAATCATAACCGTATGATACGCAGACACCTCTCTAAAGGTAAAAAGAAAACCACAAAACAAATTGAAGAAAATTATCCCAAATGGAAATTTTCCTTCAATCTGAAAAAGTTGAATATTCAACTCATCTTTTAATTTTTTGTGAAATAGGTTGGTGGAATTTATATGCTTCTAATAATGTTTGGAATATATCATCGGAAGTAAATCTTGGTATACCTTCTTGTATTTTGTTTTTAAATATGGTGTAGTCTAAGATATTTTCTGTAACAATTTCTTTGAAAACATCATTGATGTGATTGATTTCGTCTAAAGATAAGTTATATTTGATGATGAAAAATTCTCTAGAACAAATATTTAAATTTTCACATATTTGAATTATTAAATTATTGTAAATATACTGTTTATATTCCTGTTCTTCTGTCATTAAATCACCCGCTCTAATCTATTTTCATTTTGCTATCTATGTTTTTTCAGGATTTGGTAGTTTCTCCTTTCTAACCTAAATAAATTTTAAATGAAATATTTTCTATTTCATTTAAAATTTATTTAGGTTAGAAATCAAAAAGTTACTTACTATTCGAGGGGGTATCTCGCAACCTTTTTTTGTGGTACACAAGCTGTCTGTAAGACTACACATTTATGAAGTAAAGTATCTGTTTTATATTACTTACTTCCAGTTTAATGTAACCTATTCAGCATTAAGCTTATCTCAAAATGAATTGTGGTACTTTATCCGTCAATCCACCTTTAAATACATCTCTATCAAGCGTATTGCTTATCTGACTGATAAACTTATAAAACTCGCTAATCAGTCTTATTGTGAAGTCAAGAAAACCTCTCCAATAATTGAAGAGGTTCGTTATTTTACTCAAGAATTACTTAGTCCTTCTGAATGTAGACAAGTTCTATTAGACCACATGGTGACACTTGATCATCCTTTATCAGACTATGATATCTTGCGGTCAATTCCTGGCATTGCAGAAACCACAGTGGCTTCTATAATCAGCGAATTGTGAGATATTCGTCTCTTTCAATCTACCAATCGAATCAGCGCTATTATTGACATCGAGCTAATACATGAATAGGTTACACTAAACTAGACAGAATTTATAAAGTGTTCTACACTAACACTAAGAAATGGAGCTAGAAAAAATCGTCGTCA
>JAUMZQ010000023.1 GCA_030528055.1 Streptococcus sp. | reverse complement strand
TAGATACGTTGTTTAAAGTTTTCAAAGTTCCGATAGCCAAAGGCATTGCGTTTGATGTCTTTGATGAGTTTGTTTGTTGCTTCAAGCTTAGCGTTAGAATAGGGGAGTTCCATGGCATTAGTAAGATAGGTTTTATAACGTATAAAGGTATTTAACGTCGTTTTAAAGGTATGATAGAGATAAGGTAGTTCATTATGTATTAAGTCAAAGAAATGCGTTATCAACTATAGGAATAGTTAGCACAAGGATTTACAAATCCAGAAGATAGAGAAAGCTACCAATCCATAAAAGAACAGTGTAAAGTTGAGACTCTTGATGGTAGCTTTTCAAAACGAGAAATCACAAGTCAATTAGAGGTCATCATCACAACTCGTGAGAATAATTTTCCAAACTTGGATGAGAATATCTTGATCTAGTTGCCCGACTTGATGACCTAGACAAGGAACAAGCTAACTATTATCGTAAGCAGTTGTCCTAGAAAGAGGTGTAGATATGATGGAACAAATTGTACAAAGCCTCTTGATTATCGCCGCAATTAGACTGATTTTGCTTGTCTCTGAATTTGTGGAAAAAGTGGTTATAAGTTGGAAAGCATAATAAAAATAGGGTTACCTGAGTTCAGGTAGCTCTATTTTTATGAAGATGTAAACATTATAGTGACCAACTTCTTAGTGCTAGCCAACAACGATAATAATAATTCCTTCAAAAAGTAGGAACAATAAAGGCAGTAGTCTTTGTTTTTTCATGTGAAATACCTCACTTTTATTTTTTTCTATTTTATGTTAAAATAGAAAAAAATAAAAATTATTCCCATATATGCGTATTTGAGGTGTGCTATGAAAAATTTTGGAGAAATTTTTAAAAAATTTCGAGAATCGAGGAGATTGCGATTAAAAGATGTCGCAAAGGCTGGTATATCAACGTCTCAGCTCTCACGTTTTGAAAAAGGAGAGACGGATTTAACCATTTCAAAATTTATATCGATTTTAGATAAGATTAATATGCCTATTGATGAATTTATGTATGCGGTTCATGATTTTCAACGTGATGAATTAAATGAAATATTATCAAAGGTTCGCCATTTTGTGTCCAATCATGACATTGAAGGGCTGAAAAAATTACTCTATTCTCAAATGGAGTCAAATCCTAAGCCTAAGAAGGAGAAATTTCATAAACTTAATATCGTTTTATTAAAAATTCGTTTACAAGATTTATCGGGAGAATCTTATTATTCTAGTGATGATTTATCTTATCTAACCGATTATCTCTTTAGTGTTGAATATTGGGGGTACTATGAGTTATTGATTTTTTCAAATACTTTGGATGTTCTAAAGCATGATGTTTTCATGGTTTTAGCTAGGGAGATGTCAAGACGTTCAGACTTTTATAAAGAAATCCCTAATAATAGACGCTTGATTTCATCAATGTTATTAAACGGATATATTACATGTGTAGAAAGAGGAAAATTTATTGATGCTTTGTATTTTGAAAAGCAATTAAACCAATGCTTTTTCACTGAGACTGAAATTTATGAGAGGTTGGTGCTCCAGTATGCACAACACCTACATCGATACAAAAAAGAGTCAGATTGTAAAGCAATTATTGAAATGAGGAAGTGTATCGCCGCAATGAAATTGGCAGGAAGTAACCACTTGGCAAAGACTTATGAAGGACATTTAGAAAAAATTTTAGGAGAAAACAGATAGTCACCAGATATGGGAATATTTTATTGTAAGTTCTGAAAAAGAATATAATTACGGTATCATATTCGAAAGGAGTACCAAATATGTCTAAAGAGCTTGAAAAAATCCTTGAGTCTAGTTCAATGGCAAAAGGTGACGGTTGGAGGTGATAAAGTAATTTATCCCATAGGTTGAGCAGAGGCTATATTTCCCTCTGCTTTTTTAGAAAGGTATTCAAAATGAGGACAATTTCAGAAGATATTTTATTTAGACTAGAAAAGTTTGGTGGAATTTTAATAAACAAAACCAATTTTGACCGAATTGAGTTAGATGAGACTGAGGCTTTTTTTCTATATTTAGTTCAAAACCATGGTTTTGAAATTGCAATTTCTTTTTTTAAGAAAGAAATAGAAGCAGGGAAACTAGAAAGAGCACTATCATTAAATATCTATTCTGATAAAAATATTGAGGGAGCATTGAAAGACCCTGCCGAGACTCTTCAAAATGCAAGAAAGCATGTAGCAAAATTAAAAAATCTTAACATACTGAGCTTTCCACTCGAATTAGTAATATACCCTAGTATGTACTGTGATTTAAAATGTGGTTTTTGTTTTTTGGCAAATCGAGAAGATAGAAATGCCAAACCTGCTAAAGAATGGGAACAAATTTTGCGTCAGGCAAAAGATAATGGAGTTCTTAGTGTTTCAATTTTAGGTGGAGAACCGACTAGATATTTTGACATTGATAATTTGTTGATAGCTTGTGAAGAATTGAAGTTGAAGACTACTATAACGACAAATGCTCAATTAATAAAGAAAAGTACAATGGAGATTCTAGCTAATTCTAACTATATTACACCGGTTTTATCTTTACAGACTTTAGATCCTAAATTAAATTTTGAATTAATGGGGGTAAGACCTGATAGACAAATAAAATTAGCGAAGTACTTTAAAACTATTGGAAAAAAATGTAGAATTAATGCAGTGTATACAAAGCAAAGCTATGAGCAAATTATAGAATTGGTTGATTTTTGTATGGAGAATAAAATAGATAGGTTTTCAGTAGCTAATTATTCTGAGGTAACAGGATATACAAAAATAAAGAAAAAATACGATTTAGCTGATTTGAGAAGGTTGAATGAGTATGTTACAGATTACATATCTCAACGGGAAGCTAATTTAAATTTTGCTACCGAGGGGTGTCATCTTTTCACCGCTTATCCAGAATTAATAAATAATTCAATTGAATTTTCAGAGTTTGATGAAATGTATTATGGATGTCGTGCGAAGTATACTAAGATGGAAATAATGTCTAATGGAGATATCTTGCCTTGTATTGCCTTTTTAGGAATTAATCAAACTAAGCAGAATGCTTTTGAAATGGATTTGTTAGATGTTTGGTATGATGATTCGTTATATGGAGGAATTCGTTCTTTTAGAACGAAGAATTCTAAATGTTTATCTTGCGGCTTGGTAAAAATTTGCGAAGGCGGTTGTTATGTTAACTTGATAAAGGAGAAGAGTCCAGAATATTATAGAGACTCAGTTTGTAAATTATGAGTAAAAGGATTTTTAATTTATACGTGATGAATATATTTCTGTCTGGGTTACCGTATTACTTTATAGGAATGTTACTTTTAAAACATCTAGGTTTTTCTTTCACAGAAATAGCAAGTTTATCAGTTATTACCGAATTATGTGGATCAGTTTTTGATATTCCTTTAAGTTTTATTTCAAGTAATTTTGGTTACAAAAAAATTCTGGCTATATCAAATTTATTATTAATTTTTGCACTATCTTGTTTACTGTTTGGGAAATCATATATAATATATATTTCAGCAATATTTTTTGGATTGTCAGAATCATTATCTTCAGGAGTTCTTAATGCTTATAATTTTGAAATAATTGATGACGAAGTAATGTATAAAACGTTTTTGAAATATCTCAATACAGTAAAATATGTTTTTATTGCTATTATTACAATTATATCTCCATATTTACTGAATAGGAATTATATTTATCCGATTATTATTTCCATCGTATTTGTAGTTTTCAGCCTATTAAATTTAATAGAATTGCCTGAAATCAAAAATGCATTAAATAATGATCAAAAAATTTTCAGTTTCGATAATGTTAAAAATATTCCATGGCGTTTAATATTGTTAGGAGTAGCATTCTCAACGCTAATTATGATTAGCAATTCTTATGCGGGTATATTTTTAAATGAACAGGGACTCTCACTAGATATGTTGGGTATGGTACTATTTATGTTTAATATATCTATGGCTTTGGGAAGTTATCTAAAAATTAAGTTTGAAATAACTTTAATGCTACCAATACTAGCTATTTTTATGTTTTTTCAAACTAATTTATTCATCCAAATTATAATTTTTTTATTGATGCGTATTCTCATCTCTAGTTATAATAACCATTTTTACTCTAAATTTAATATGTCAATAGAAAAAAATAGAGCAGTATCATGGTCGGTATATAATTTATTTATTTCAATTAGTTTTATGTTAACGGATTTTCTAGCTGGTATTTTTGCTGATAACTTTAATATAAGGAGTAATTATTTAATATTTGGTATAGTAACTCTTTCTTATTTGGTATTTTTTTCATTTTCTAACAGAGAGGAAAGAACTTAAAAGTTACATGTCTAATTCATTTGTCGAATTGTTAGTCTCTCTATCGTTTGCAAATTTAGCAGATATTTTCTTTAGAGTAGCAGTCATTGCTATTCTATTCATTCCAAATGCACAGATGTTTCTATTTTTTCAGTTTTAGTTTTAGAACTTTAGTTGGGAGGAAAATAATTTGGTTAATGTCTATGTCTATTCTGTTGTTGAAGTGATTTCGACACTTTCATTTTCAGCATTTGTTTTGGCTTTTGTCTTGTCGCATTATTAAACGTAAAGTAAAGCTCAGCAAGAAGCAGGAGTTCCTGTTATTACAGGGAAAGGTATTAGACACACACATACCATAGCCCATCATGATGCTTCCTATTTTATCAAAACTATACTAAGAGATTGATTCTGGGTCATCGTTTCCCTAACATCTTTCCGAAAAACTATAATTTTCTTGAAAAATATAGTTGAGTATGCTATACTTTTATTATAGATAATGGAGAAAATAATATGAAACGTGAACGACTTTTAGAACACATTAATAAACTCAAAGCTACGATGCCCTGGTATGTTTTGGAATATTACCAATCCAAACTTGCTGTGCCTTATAGTTTTACAACTCTGTATGAATATCTTAAGGAATATGATCGTTTTTTTAAGTGGATTTTGGACTCTGGGATATCAGATGTCGCTATGATAACTGATTTACCTCTTTCTGTTTTGGAAAACTTAACAAAAAAAGACTTGGAAACTTTTATTCTTTATCTCAGAGAACGTCCCTTACTAAATGCCAACAGCACTCAGAATGGCGTGTCTCAAACAACTATCAACCGAACCCTTTCAGCTCTTTCTAGTTTATATAAATATTTGACTGAGGAAGTTGAAAATGAACAGGGAGAACCCTACTTCTATCGAAATGTCATGAAAAAAGTATCTACAAAGAAAAAACGAGAAACTTTGTCTGCACGTGCTGAAAATATTAAACAAAAACTATTCTTGGGTGATGAAACGGAAGGTTTTTTGAATTATATTGATGAAGAATATGTGAAACATCTATCAAATCGTGCTCTTTCCTCTTTTGAAAAAAATAAAGAACGCGATCTGGCTATTATTGCCCTTTTATTAGCTTCAGGAATACGTCTATCGGAAGCTGTCAATCTTGATTTAAAAGATCTAAACTTGAATATGATGATAATTGAAGTGACACGCAAGGGTGGGAAACGCGATTCTGTTAATGTTGCTGCTTTTGCAAAGAGTTATATAGAATCTTATCTAAGAATTCGGAATAATCGCTACAAGGCGGATAAATCAGATGTTGCCCTTTTTCTAACAGAATACAGAGGCATTCCTAATCGAATTGATGCATCTAGTGTTGAAAAAATGGTTGCCAAATATTCGGAGAATTTTAAAGTTCGAGTGACACCCCACAAACTCCGTCACACCTTAGCAACTAGGCTTTACGATGCGACAAAATCTCAAGTATTGGTCAGTCACCAATTAGGGCATGCTAGCACACAGGTCACTGATTTATATACGCATATTGTGAATGACGAGCAGAAAAATGCTTTAGATAAATTATAATATTACATAAATTAAATTATGTAATATTATAAAACAAATAATCTCAAATAAATAAAAAAAGAAAACAATTTTGTAAGAATCTTCAAAAATAGATAAATAATCTAGTTTTAGAATTGTATTACATTTGTTTTCTTTTTTATATATATATCATTGGTTTTGGAAATAGTTATTTAGTTGCGTTTCACTAAATGACACTGTTCCTGAATTATCAATAATGACATCTGCTACTTCTTTCAAACTAGGGATTCCTAGCTTTTTCTTTTTAAGCTCTTTTTTGATAAAATCACCATCTGAATCCAAAGAACGTAGTTTTCTTTCCTTTTCGGAAGTATCTATGTAGATCAAGTGGTAATTCTTATTCAAAATTTGAAATAACCTGTCATGAAATTCTTTAGAATAAACACTTTCGATGACAAAAGAAGTTTTAAAATAGTGGTAACTAGCAAAATCAATCATCAATTGAATGCTTGTAACCTCTATAAGCGAAGAAATATTTTCATCAACAAGATATTTTGCATATTCAATAAAAGATCTGATTTTTTAAATTCCAAAAATGCTTTTTTAAATCAAGTATTTTTGAATAATATGATTTGCCACTCTCTGTCATACCAGAAATTCCATAAAAATTAGCAGGAAGATATAAAACATTTTTACTCACCGTTTGACTGTAGAGATTAGCAATCAATTCCATTACTTTTTTATAGATTTCTGTTATCGAGTCTTCTGCTTCTATCAGCAAATTGTGAACATGTGGGCGGTTTATTATTTGCTGATTTAAAGATAAGTGAATGACCTCTGAATTTCCTTCTTTGTTGCTATCTGTTATTTTGATACCTAGCTTTCCCGCTCTATTTTCAGATGAAATACCTGGATTTAATTGAAAAATAAGTTCTTTACAATTTTTCAGAATAAACTTATCTGGACATTCCAAGGTGATAGATAATTGTGCTTTAGGGAATTTATCAATTCTGAAAAAATAGTTCAAAATGGACTTTAATACTAAGTCATTGTCACTTAAAATAGTTTTTAAATCTTGAATTGCTACCCATTCCTCAAAGTTAGTAGTTGAACTATCACTATCTATGTTTGCCAATAGAACCAGCTCGTCCTCATTAGAAAAAATTTCTGTAAAATCTGATTCTTTTAAATTAATATCGAAACGATCAAGTAAGTCATTTAATTTATGATTGTTTAGGCTATCACCCCTTCTGTTTTTGAGAAAGACAAAGACAGTTTCGTTGTTAGAATTATAAAGGACACATGTAATTTTTTTATCTAGTTGCATTATCTACCTCCGTTAAAATACATCTCATGAAGTTTTTAATATGTTTTGTTTTCAAATACTTCTACTGAATTAATTTTAACATACAAAACTAGATACTACTAGCACCTTATAAATTTGAACCATTACTCTCAATGACTTTTTTGTACCACTCAAATGAGTCTTTTTTATAACGTT
>JAUMZQ010000007.1 GCA_030528055.1 Streptococcus sp. | reverse complement strand
AAGATAGAATCTTTATCCTGTCTTCTTTCCGATAGGCTTCTTTCAAGCCGACCGAAGCTTGATAATGATTGTAAACAATTAAACCAACAATTAAAAGTGCAATAACTCCAATAGAAATCAATATCTTTTTAAGTACCGACATTTTTTCTTTAACCTTTGCATATTATTTTATTTCGATAGTTGCTTCTATTAACCATACAAGCTTTTTTCCATCTTATCGAAAAAGTCACGGAGTTCTGATTGCACGATACCGAGCAAACGGGATTCTTCTTCTTTTGAAATGGTAACAACTTCCATTCTTTTAGTTTCTTTATTCCAATAAGTATAATCTCCTTTAAAAGCTAATTCCAGTTTACTATTGAGAGGATATACAATATCAATTTTTTTCCCATCCATTACACTTGTAAAAAAAACACGAAATTCACTGTCTCCTTCATTTACTGTAGGGATTTGGAGAGGAATTTCTTTTCCTATTTCGATTGTCTCAAGAGTATCATCTAACTTTAAATCCTGTCTGAGTGGAATAGAAAAACCTGCCTTTTCTATCATCTTCTCATATCGTTCTGTCATTAAGTAAGATAGAATCTTTACCCTGTCTTCTTTCCGATAGGCTTCTTTCAAGCCGACCGAAGCTTGATAATGATTGTAAACAATTAAACCAACAATTAAAAGTACAATGACCCCAATAGAAATCAATAGCTTTTTAAGTACCGACATTTCTCTCACCTCCTCTTTCTAGGTAATCATAGAAGTCTGAAACAGACTGCTCCTCTGATTTTGTTCTTGTACTTCCAATATACCACTGCCCCGGTGTTGGAATATCCACTATTAGATTAAGAATTTCTTTCCCCGCAGTTTTATCACCATGGCCCAAATGCGTGTAAAATTCATCTACCCTATTGAGTTGGTTGGTAGCAACTTCATGATTGTATTGAGCTTGAATCCTAAAAATATCTTCATTTTTCACAGTTTCTTTTTGAACCCTGTTGTAGTAATTCATAGCGTCTAAATCCGAATTAAAATCACCATCATCATACCTACCGGAATCAATGTCTCCTTTAAGAGAACTTTCATAGTTTTCAAAATCAATTCCATCAAGTTTTATTCCTTCATATATACCGCGAATACCCGGAGATGTCATCGGTCTATTTCCCACCTTACTTGCAATACTGGCTAATAATTCCGACCAACCTGAGGGTTTTGAAAGATCTCTATCTGAAATTGATTGCTTTGTAAAAGCAGCAATTTGAACAGCTTCATGTACTAAATCTTTAGACTGTCCTCCATTTGTGTGCTGTTTACCTATTCTGTCCTTCAGTAATCCTATATCTTCTTGATCCAATCCATATTTTTCTAAAGCTTTACTCAAATCTGGCTCTTTCAATGTTCCTGCCACACCTGCCCAAGAGGTTCTTGCATAACTCACAGAGGCTATTAAACGATTATATTCATAAAGGATTTTTTCTTTGGACCAACCTTTGTTTTTAGCTTTTTCTAAGATATTTTGTTGTAGATTATAAAGAATTTCCGCGACATCTTTATCTAAACCATAGGTTTCTACATAATCTTTAACGATTGTTTGTTTTTCTATGTATTTTTCATTGATAGCGGTTTCCTGTTCCAGTGTGTGATTCTCAATTTTTTCATCTTTTAACTTTGTAAGCCAATTCATATCTAGCCCATCTGTGTAGTAGTTACCATTCGAATCTACTACAATCTGACTCAATTGTGTCGCTCCTTGAATGGCCAGATTTAAAACAGAAAGACTATCTGAGAAATAATTAGAGACCTCTGCAACAAACCATTCTAATTTTTCAATTTTATCCTGCAGCTCTTTTATACCCAAAGCTAGATTGTCTTCAAATGTATATAGTGCAGAAAGTTGGGTTAAGTTCGTTTCTATATTTCCTGTAACAAAGGAGCCTACTAGATGAAAAAAATCTTCATGGTCACTAATCTGTTTTTGAATTTCTTTTAACTGCCTTTCTTTTAGTTTCTTTAACTTTTTTAATTGTTCTAAATCCAGTGAACCAAATCCTGAAATAATAGAATCCGCACTTCTGTAAGAGTTTAGTTCTGTTTGGATATCATCCACCGCTGCCTGTAATTTCTGAATAGAAGGGATAATAATCTCTGAAAACAAGCCCTGTCCAGCTGTATAAGCTGCTCCTTGTAATTCTCCACTATTCAAGGTAGCTATTAAATGATTGCAACCACTACTCAATCGATCAGTCACTTCATTGGCTAATTGAACATTATTAGTCATTGCCTCCATCAGCAATGCTGAATCCGATGCACTATATTTCACTCCCATGGTAAATTATTCCTTTCTTTCACTAATCGTTCACGTTCTTCTTCTAATGTGTTCATCAGTTTTTGTTTGACCTGTTGGACTTCATCCAATTGATGATCTACATAACGATTCATCGCCTGATTAAGATCCATATTGTCTTGCAACTCTTGCATGCTCTGTTGGTTAGTAGGATATGAATATAACAAGGTTTCTATTTCATTTGATAGGTAACTAAACTGATCAAAAAACTCTTCGAGATTTTTTTGATAGTTTCTGGACAACAGAGAAAGTTCATCTTCTTTTCTTTCGACAGTAGCAATCTCTAAGTATAAATCGTGTCTCTTTTTTTCATGTTTATCTTTTAGTTGCACTTTTATTTACTCCATCTTTGAGATTCTTCAATATCGCGTTTTTCAATAGTATAAGCAATTTCAGGGAATTTATTTGCTTGAAGCAACACAGCAGAACTAAAATCACTAATTGCTTGCAACATTTGATTTGTGACTTGCCTTCCTGCTTCCATACCGGAAATATCGGTTGTATAGCCAAATTCAACTTGTTGATTCTGAATATTACTTGTATCAACACCTACCAACTCATTGATAGCCCCTTCTGCACTGACTGTATTTGATTTTATTGTTCCATTTGCCATTTGACTCTCCTTTTTCCTTGTTTTATCGCTATTCAAAAAATATATAAATCATTATAACACAAAGTACACAAAAAAACATGTTTTACAGTAATGAACTAATTAGCCTACGTTTTCCTATCTCAAATACAAAAAAGAGAACAGTTTTGTTCTCTTTCGTGTAATTGTTACTAAAAATCATATGTTCGTACTCACATAAGAATCGTCAATGTTGAATTTCTTCTAATGCTATTTTATCTAGGATATTATTTCGAATAAGCAGGACAACTTCGTCATTGGTTGGAAGGTCAGAATGTTGGGCTTCATCTCCAGTCACAGTAACTTCTGTGTAATGTTCTACTTGGTTTTGATAGATATATTTTCCGGCGGATACACTAGAATCAGGTACAAATTCATCAGAATCATATGTGATTGTTCCAGCCACTGAAAACATGGTTAAATTAGTTGGAATATTTTCCCTATTATCGATAAAATCAGCCAGCATTTCAGATTTGTTATCAATGTTTGTCTCTGTGAAATTATAGGGAGTTCCAATCGTCATTAATTTTTTAATTTCTACATCATAATCACTGAAATAATTTTCCAGAAAGTCTGTATAAATCAAGCCACCATTTGAATGACCAATTCCTTTGAAATTGTTAAAACTATATTTCTTTTGTAAATCTGCAAAAACTGTATTAAACATTTTTGACTGCTTTTTGATGTTGCTATAACCATCGTTATTATTTTCAAAACCTACCACAATGATTGGTTCATTATCCTTGGCATTTATTTTTCCACTATAGGTAATATGTCCATCATTCCAAATCTTCGCTTTCAAAAGACTATGTTGAGTTTTATTATTGTCTTGATTGAGCTTTCTAACCAAACCATCAAACCGATTCTCTGTCGCAGAACTTCCGGGAATCATGATAATAGGAGATAACTTAGAATTATAAAACTTATCAACTTGAGCAATATTTTTTTTAGTCCAGCTATAAGAAGGAACCGCTAATAACACAATGAAAAAAAGAACAAGAGATAAAACGATTTTTGTTTCCTTAGTCATAAATGCTTCCTTCTTTCTCCATCAATTGTTCAGATATTCGATCATTTAGTTTAACAAAGGGAATGTAAACCACAATATCCATCATAAATGCAATCAATGCAATAGCAAACGCTCGTAAACTCCCTCCAGTTCCAATAAAAGCAATCAATGGGTTCGGTGTGCCCGGTGGAACAGGATAAACAACTGGAGGCATGATAGTTAGCTTGAGTGCTACATAGGCGATAAACATATTCAAAATAGGTGCTAGGATAAAAGGAATTAAAAATACGATATTAAACATAACAGGAATTCCCAACATGACAGGAGCACCATTATTAAATAAGGTTGGAAAAATCCCTAATATCCCAATTTTCCTATTTTTCTTGTTGTTAGAAACTAGCAAAATAGCGATAACTAATGCCAGCAAAGAACCAATTCCACCAAAAGCACCAAAGCCATGATAAAGAGTTGTCATAGTAAAAGGATGAGGAATATTAGTCAATGTGTGATTTTTTAGGACATAGGTCAAATTCTCAATCGAAAAAACATCATCAGTAAAATTAGTCATTTGATAAGTAGAACTCATGCCGATAAAAGTGAATAGGCTAGTTACTATTGCATTTAAAAAACTAGTAATTAGTGTACTACCACTTGTTATCAACTCAGTAAAAAAATTACTAATGCTTGTAAAAATATTATAAATCGTTCCGATATAAAGCAAACTATTCAAAATAATAGCTAGTAACAGCGAGAGAATAATCGGTCTAACTCGTTTGGTTTCTTGCTTCATCATTTTTTTGCTGTCTTTATCTGTAAAATGAAAGATTTCTCCAACAATGTATCCCATGAAAACAGCCACAACTAAATTGACATTTAAAGGAAGATTTACTTTTGTCAATAAGCCATCATTAAAAGAGTTATTAAATAATTCATAAGAATAGATAATCAGACTAAAAATAAAACCTGTAATTCCAGCAATATCCGCATCTTTTTTGTTAATTTCCGCTGTATATCTAGCAGAAAAATAGAAAGTCAACAGGCCAGTTAATCCTCCAACCAGAAAAGAAAAATTGGAAAAAAACGTTCCTATATTATCAAAAAAAGGAAGCCAACTTGAGACTGAAAATAACTGATTGATAAAACCATATCTAGAAAATAAGGCAACTGATAAAACACGAGTAATGGATGCTAACAAAACAAAAGGAAATAAAGATACAAATGTTTTTTGAGCAACACGGACAAATTTTTTCTCACATAACCAAAAAATTTTGGGAGCAATAAATTCTTGCATGAGGAACCTTTCTATAAAATTACTCTTGGAAAAGAAAATTTTGAATCAAATCAATCACTTGAGGATGCTTCAATAAAGCGGAATGAGAACTGTTTTTACCTGTTATATTGTATTCCTTATATGAAGCAACCCTATCTTTATATATTAGACGACCCGCTTCGACACTGCTTCTAGGAACAAGACCATCACCATCATTCCAAAAATTACCTATGATAGATACATAGTCCAAATTTGTAGGCAGAAAATGCTGTCCTTGAATAAAATCTTTCAACATCTTTTCTTTTGTTTCAAGCGATTTTTGCTTAAAATTATAGGGGCTACCAACAGCCATTAGTTTTGTCATCTTTATTTGTGAATAATTTTTAAAATACTGCTCCAAAAAACAAGTGTAAATCAAACCTCCGTTTGAATGAGCAAATCCTTTAAATTTATAAAAATGATATTGTTGATACAAAGTAGAAAATACCTCATGAAACATTTTTGCTTGTTCTTTAATATGAGAATATCCATCTTTATTGTTCTCAAAACCCACAACGAAAATAGGTTTTTTATTCCCACCTTTTAATTGTCCCTTGTAAGTAATCCGATAGTCTTTCCAAACTTTTATACGAATTAATTCGTGCTTTTTTGAGCTGTTTTTATTTAGAGTTTTAACCAAAGAATTAAACCGATCTTCTGTCGCAGAACTCCCTGGAATCATGAAAATAGGCTCTGTAACAAGGATGTTGGGTAACTGTGAAATTGGTTTTTGAGAAATTGAGTTGAGAACTAAATTTAATTTTTTTCGAATTTTTTCGAAATAATATAGTAAGGATTTTTTCATGGTATTTTTACTCTTCAAAAACAAGTTACATGAATTTTATGCAACTTGTTTTTATTTATGGGGTTATTTCCGTCTCTTTTTAGCTTTTTTCATTTTTTTAGCCATTTTATTCATCGTGCGTTTCATGATGAACTCACTAGCTTTACCTTTCAAGCCACCACCAAATAGTTGGCTTGTATCAGATAAACCATTTTGCCCCATCATTCCTTCAAGTGCAGACATATCTAGATTATTTCCAGCGTTCTTTGGCATATTATTAGGATTCAAGCCCATCTGTTTCATCATTTTACTCATATCTCCAGATAGCACGCCTTGCATCATTTGCTTAGCTTGATTGAAATCCTTAATAAACTTGTTCACTTCTACAAAGGTATTTCCAGAACCAGCAGCAATTCTACGACGACGACTTGGATTTAACAAGTCAGGGTTTTCTCTTTCCACTGGTGTCATTGAGGAAACAATAGCACGTTTGCGTCCAATTTCTTTTTGATCTACTTTAATATTTTGAATAGCTGGATTTGTAGCCATACCAGGAATCATTTTTAATAAGTCTTCCATTGGCCCCATACTTTGAACTTGATCTAATTGATCGATAAAATCATTAAAATCAAAGGTATTCTCCCTCATTTTTTCAGCCATCTCAAGTGATTTTTTCTCATCATATTCTTGAGAAGCCTTTTCAATCAGGGTCAGCATATCTCCCATTCCTAAGATCCGACTAGACATACGATCTGGGTGGAAGGTTTCAATATCTGTGATTTTTTCACCAGTACCAGTGAATTTAATCGGCTTACCAGTTATTTGGCGAACAGAGAGGGCTGCACCACCACGAGTGTCACCATCAATCTTTGTTAGGATGACCCCTGTTACTTCCAACTGAGCATTAAATTCTCGAGCGACATTGGCTGCTTCTTGACCAATCATAGCATCTACAACTAGGAGAATTTCAGTTGGTTGTGCTAACTCCTTAACATCTCTCAACTCGTTCATCAACTTTTCATCAATTTGTAAACGTCCGGCTGTATCAATAAGGACATAATCATGATGATTTTGTTGGGCTTGTTCTAAACCTTGACGAACAATTTCTACCGCAGGAATATCTGTTCCCAGTGCAAATACAGGAACATCAATTTGTTGTCCCAAAGTTTTTAGTTGATCAATTGCCGCTGGTCGATAAATATCCGCAGCAATCATGAGTGGGCGAGCTTTTTCTTCTTTTTTAAGTTTATTGGCTAATTTACCAGCAAAGGTAGTTTTACCTGCCCCTTGTAGACCGACCATCATAATGATAGTTGGAATTTTTGGTGATTTTATAAGTTCAGCCGTATCAGAACCGAGGATAGCTGTTAACTCTTCATCAACAATCTTAATAATCTGTTGAGCTGAGTTTAATGTGTCAATCACTTCATGTCCAACTGCTCGGTCACGAACTTTTTTAATAAATTCCTTTACAACTGGTAAAGCTACGTCAGCCTCTAAAAGTGCTAAGCGTATCTCTTTGGTTGCTTCTTGAACATCGCTCTCAGATATTTTTCCTTTTTTTCTTAGGTTTTTAAAGACATTCTGCAAACGTTCAGTTAAGCTTTCAAAAGCCATAATATTTTTTCTCCTATTGTAATCTTCTTATTCTCTGTTATCAATACTAGCTAAAATAGCCACTTTTTCACAAAGAAAAACATCTTTTGGATATTTTTCAATGATTTCATCAAAAATTTGGTTACGAACAAGATAATCAGAGTACATATGTAATTTCATTTCATAAGTTTCTAAAATTTTTTCTGTTCGTTTGATATTGTCATAAACAGCTTGACGGCTGACTTGAAATTCTTCAGCAATTTCAGCCAAACTATAATCATCTGCATAGTAAAGCTCGATATAATTCATCTGTTTATCCGTTAAAAGAGTCGCATAAAACTCAAAAAGAGCATTCATTCGATTGGTTTTTTCAATTTCCATAGGGTTTATTATATCAAAAAATAGCTATAATCTCTACAATATTAGTTGTTTTCTATGTAAAATTCAAAGCGTTCTCCAACATACTGACTTTTTACAAATTCAAATGCTGTCCCATCATCAAAATATGAAATTTGGGTCAATCCTAAAATAGCATGGCCTCGTGGTATCTTTAAATAATCTGCTATCTTTTCTTTGGCTAGACGAGCGTATATGGTTTGTTTTGATTTTCCAATTTTGTAGCCATGTTCTTGTAGAGTTTGGAAAAAGTGGCTAGTTACTTCTTCTTTGTTAAAATTTTTAATAAATTTTTCTGGAATTGCGGCTACTTCGTAAACTACTGGTGTATCATCCGCATAACGAACACGTTCCATTCGGATAATGTTATCCGTTTTACGAATTTCTAATTTTTCAACTTCTTGATCATTTGGTAGGGTTCGACGATAGGAAATTACCTGACTGGATGGAATCTTTCCTTGTGACTTCATAATTTCAGTGAAACTGGTAGTTCCTCGCATCTTTTCACGAACGCGCGTACTGGCAACAAAAGTACCACTCCCTATTCGTCTTTCTACCACACCTTCTTCTGCTAAAAGAGTAATCGCTTGTCGTAGTGTCATTCGGCTAACCTTAAAGGAAGTAGCTAAATCACGTTCACTGGGTAAACGCTCACCAATTTCCCAAATGCCGTCATCAATCTCTTTTTTGATTTGATCATGAATAGTGATATAAGCGGGCAACATAAACTCATCTCTTTCTTATATTTTATGGTTTTCTTCTATCCTCATTGTATTATCAATTATTTTAAAAGTCAAACCATATAGTAAGAAAATAGACTTTCTCCTTTAGTAATTTTAAACTCTGTCTTATTGGAAAATCTCTTTTTTTGTGATAAAATGTAAGGAAGAAATTACTTCTTTTGAGAAAGGAAAAAGATGACAACTATTTCAACTGAATTGCAAGATATCGAAAAGATTATCGTGCTAGATTATGGTAGCCAGTACAATCAGCTAATTTCTCGACGAATTCGTGAGATTGGCGTTTTTTCTGAACTAAAAAGCCATAAAATTACTGCTTCTGAGGTGCGTGACATCAACCCCATTGGAATTATACTCTCAGGTGGTCCCAACTCTGTTTATGAAAATGGTTCCTTTAACATTGATTCAGAAATTTTAGAACTTGGAATTCCAATTTTGGGAATCTGCTACGGAATGCAACTGTTAACTCACAAATTATCTGGAAAAGTAGTTCCTGCAAAGAATACCGGAAACCGTGAATACGGACAATCCACTCTTAAGCACACGAAAGATTCTAAATTATTTTCAGGAACACCTGATGAGCAAGTTGTTTTGATGAGTCATGGTGATGCAGTAACAGAAATCCCATCTGGATTTGTATGTACGGGTACCTCTGTTGATTGTCCATTTGCAGCCATTGAAAATATAGAAAAAAACATTTACGGAATTCAGTTTCACCCTGAAGTTCGTCATTCAGAATATGGTTACGATATCTTGAGTAATTTTGCTTTAAATATCTGTGGTGCCAAGGGCGACTGGTCTATGGATAATTTCATTGATATGGAAATTAGTAAAATTCGTCAACAAGTCGGTGATAAAAAAGTTCTGCTTGGCTTATCAGGTGGGGTTGATTCATCAGTTGTTGGTGTATTGTTACAAAAGGCAATCGGCGACCAATTAATCTGTATTTTCGTAGATCATGGTCTTCTTCGTAAAGGGGAAGCTGATCAAGTTATGGAAATGTTAGGCGGAAAATTTGGTTTAAATATCGTAAAAGCAGACGCTGCTATGCGTTTCCTTGATAAATTAGCTGGTGTATCTGACCCAGAGAAAAAACGCAAGATTATTGGGAATGAATTTGTCTATGTATTTGACGATGAAGCAAGCAAACTTAAAGATGTGAAATTCTTAGCACAAGGAACTCTCTACACAGATGTTATTGAATCTGGAACTGATACAGCTCAAACGATTAAATCACACCACAATGTTGGTGGACTCCCAGAAGATATGCAATTCAAACTCATTGAACCCTTAAATACATTGTATAAAGATGAAGTAAGAGCTCTCGGTACTGAATTAGGAATGCCTGATGAAATCGTTTGGCGTCAACCATTCCCAGGACCAGGATTAGCTATCCGAGTTATGGGAGAAATTACAGAAGAGAAACTCGAAACCGTCCGCGAATCAGATGCTATTCTTCGAGAAGAAATTGCTAAAGCTGGTTTAGATCGTGATATTTGGCAATATTTCACCGTTAATACAGGTGTCCGTTCTGTCGGCGTTATGGGAGATGGACGAACCTACGACTATACTATTGCTATTCGTGCCATTACCTCGATTGACGGCATGACAGCTGATTTTGCTCGCATTCCATGGGATGTTTTGCAAAAAATTTCTGTCCGCATTGTTAATGAAGTTGAACACGTAAATCGTATTGTCTACGATATTACAAGCAAGCCACCAGCAACCGTTGAGTGGGAATAAGCACAATAAAAAAACTCCAAGCTAACTTTTAATTAGGCTCTATAATTTCTGTAGTGGGTAAAACCACTCTGGATTTTATGGAGCTTTTTGAGTACACAAAAAGTCCCATAAGACTTATAATGAAAAGCGCCAAACCATCATTAGAAAGAATCTTATGGAACATATTCATCATACCACACTACTCATCGGAATGAAAGACAAAAATATCACACTAAATGATGCTTTGAAATACAAAACTCACATTGAACTAATAGCTACACTAGACTACCAGCCTCCTATGTGTAAACACTGCACAGGAAAACAAATCAAATATGATTTCCAAAAACCTTCTAAAATCCCTTTTATTGAAATTGCTGGTCTGCCTAGTCTCATTCGATTGAAAAAGAGACGGTTTCAGTGCAAATCTTGTCATAAAGTCACCATTTCTGAAACTAACCTCGTTAAAAAAAATTGTCAAATCTCTGAAGTACTAAGACAGAAAATTGCTCAGCTCCTGCTTAATAGAGAGTCTCTGACCCATATCGCCTCTAAACTGGCTATTTCAACCTCTACAGTCTATCGAAAACTAAAAGAGTTTCAAGCTAAAGAGCTTTATAACACCTTGCCTGAGGTGCTCTCATGGGATGAATTTTCTTACCAAAAGGGAAAGCTAGCTTTTATCGCTCAGGATTTCAAGACTAAAAAAATCATTACCATTCTCAATAATAGACGTCAAACAACCATTCGAAATTATTTCTTTAAATATTCCAAAGAAGCCAGAAATAGGGTTAAAGTGGTGACTGTTGACATGTCTGGAAGCTATATTCCCATCATCAAAATCCTTTTCCCTAAAGCTAAAATTGTTCTGGATCGTTTCCATATTGTCCAACATATGAACAGGGCTCTTAGTAAAACTAGAATCCAAATCATGAAACAATTTCCTAAGAAGTCCCTTGAATATCGTGCTCTTAAATACTATTGGAAACTCATTCAGAAGGATAGTCGAAAACTATCTTTGAACACCTTCTACTCTAGAACTTTCAGAGAAACCATCACATCTAGAGAATGTCTGTCTAAAATCTTTAAACTGGTCCCTGAATTAAAAACTTACTACGACCTCTATCAACTCTTGCTTTTTCACTTGCAAGAGAAGAATGCTAAGTATTTCTTTAACTTAATACAGGATGAACTACCTTATCTCAATCATACCTTTAAAACGACGTTAAATACCTTTATACGTTATAAAACCTACGTCACTAATGCCATTGAACTCCCCTATTCTAACGCTAAGCTTGAGGCGACAAACAAACTCATCAAAGACATCAAACGCAATGCCTTTGGTTATCGGAACTTTGAAAACTTTAAACAACGTATCTACATCGCTTTGAACATCAAAAAAGAGAAGACGAAGTTCGTCTCCTCTCGTGCTTAATTATAGGTCACCCACTACAGTTGACATAGAGCCTTTAATTAGCTTGGAGTTTTTTGTTTTTATTTTTCAGCTTTTAGGGCTGCCATTGTGATGTAGTTGTAAGGTTTGTTGAAGTGAGGCAAGAAGAATAAATCTGTTAATGCCAATTTATCAATTGTTACCTTTTCTTGAATAGCTAGTGAGAAGAAATGGATACCCATTGACATGTTGTCCCGTGATACCATTTGTGCTCCAAGAATAACACGTGTATCTTTATCAAAGACGATTTTGATAGCTACTTCATAATTATCATGTTTCATGAATTCTGGTTTTTGAAGATCATTAAATCCTGTTTCAACGGCGTTGTAACCAGCTTGTTTTGCTTTTTCAAGTGTCAATCCAGTTGAAACCATATTCAAACCATAAATAGAAATTCCGTTAGATCCTTGAACACCAATTCCTTCAAGTTCATGACCACAAGCATTGTAAGCTCCGACAATACCTGAACGAACAGCATTAGAAGCTAGGGCGATATAACTAGTATCTTGGCGAGCATTGTCATAGATTGTAGCACAATCTCCAACAGCATAAACACCAGGAATAGAAGTTTCTTGTTTCTTATCTACAAGGAAAGCGCCATTGCGGAACAAGTCGATTTTTCCTTCAGCAAGAGCTGTGTTTGGACGGAAACCAACTGCCAAAACAACCATATCTACATCAAAGGTTTCCTTATTTGTAACAAGACGCTCAACTTTACCGTCGCCTTCTACTGATTGAACAGTTTGACCAAGTGCTAAGCGGATGTTATGTTCCTCTAAATTTTTAGCCATCAAGTCTGTAAAGTCTTTGTCATAGTAACCATTCAGAACTGTTTCAACAATATCTACAAGGACAACTTCTTTTCCAAGACGTTCAAATGCTTCTGCTAACTCAACTCCGATATAACCAGCTCCTACGACAGCTACGCGGTCTAGGTGTTTGCTTTTATCTTTTAATTTTTCAATGACTTCTTCAGCATTTTGGTACAATTTAACAAATTGTAGATTTTCAAGAGTTGCTTTGAATTCACGATTGTCTTTTACTAATTCAACTCCCTTGATTGGAGGAATAATTGGAGTTGATCCAGTTGCAAAAATCAATTTTTCATAAGATTCTACATGATTTTGTCCTTCAACAAGAGCTGTCACTTCTTTCTTATCATAATCAATAGAAACAACAGGAGAGTTCATGTAAACTTTAGCACCTTTAGCTTCTAATTTTTCTTTATCTGAATAGAAAAGGCCTTCAGGTCCATCAATTTGTTCACCAATCCATAAAGCCATTCCACATCCTAAGAAAGAAATATTAGAATTTTGATCAAAAACAACAATTTCATTTTCATTTCCAAAATTATCCAACATAGTGTTAATGCATGCTGTCCCAGCATGGTTTGCACCCACTACAACAATTTTACTCATAGAAATAATCCTACCTTTAATTTTAAAATTTTACTAGAACATTATATCACGTTCTGTGAGCGTTTACAAGGTATTTGCTTACCTTTATACTTCAAATAATACTTCCCATAATTAGTTTATAAAAAGTATTTTTGATTCCAATTATTAAACAAAAGTTTTCTTTATTTATCCTTAAATTAAGCACTCAAAATATCAAAAAAACAAACAATCTTATAGACTGCTTGTTTCTTTGATTGGTAAGTACAACTTAATCATTGTAAAGTGGTTTTCTTCTGATTCAATTTCTATGTGATAATCTGCACCGAATTGTAATCGCAAGCGTTGGTCAACATTTTTCAAACCAACTCCTCCCAATTTCAAAAGTGTACTATCTGTATTTTCATGATTAATAAATCCACGACCATTGTCATAAATTGTAATTAGCATTTTATCATCTGCTTGAGTAACAGAGATTCGTATCAGTCCTGTACCACTCATTTCTTTTATTCCATGATAAATAGCATTTTCAACAAGAGGTTGCAAGACCAACTTAGGTAATTGATAGTTATCAAATTGATGATCTTCTACAATTTCATATTGCAATTTATCTCCGTAGCGTTGCTTTTGGATAAATAAATATTGACGAACATGATCAATTTCATCTTTCAACCTAATTTGCTCATGTCCTTGGTTGAGAGCAAGACGAAAATATTTAGCTAACGATTTGGTCACTTCTACTACACGCTTGCTATCATTAAACTCCGCCATCCAAACAATCGTATCTAGTGTATTGTAAAGAAAGTGTGGATTGATTTGACTTGATAAAGCCTGCAATTCGTAACGCCGTACATTTTGTTCTTCTTCTTTTACAGTTTCCATGAGCAGATTGATTTGATCTAGCATAGTATTAAACTGCCTTGCTAGTGAAATCAGTTCTGGAGAACCCTTTTCTTCTGCTCGTAGACTAGAATTACCAGCCCCAACCTTTAAAATGATTTGTTGTAGATTTTGTAACGGCTTAATCCATAAATGTAAAATAAACCAGATTCCCAACAAACAGATTATCAAAGCTAAAAGGCCAGTCATTATAAACGAGTAGAGGATTTGGTGTTGCACCATCTCAACTTTTTCTAATGAAGCGACTCCAATTAAAGTCCAATCACTATTTGGAATTTTATTTTGATAAACAAAAGCCTGTTTATTCTCGGTATATCCATCTTTTATATCAAGATAGGGTTGCATAGCTTTCATTTCTTTGCTGGAAGAATAAACACTTTTCTTTGGATGATAGACAAACTCATGGTTGTTGCCAACGATAAAAGCAAACCCTTCGCCACCCAATTCTAGCCGGTCTAGATAGGCTTTTAAGCTATCATAGCCAAGATCTAGACGTATAACACCGAGATTTTGACCGTTCTCATCTATAACTTCTTGAGTAATTGAGATAACCCATTTTTCTTTTTCAGAGGACAGAGATTCTCTACGAACAGGTGTTAAAACTGGCATTGCCTTTTGTTTGAGCGCTTCTTTATACCAACTTTCATTCATCATATCGCTAGAAGTCTGCATTTTCAAACTAGAGTTTGTTGAAACAACACGACCATCTTTAGTAACAAAAACCGCTGACACTAAATCAGAATCTGTCTTTATAATCGTTTCTAACAACTCTTGGATAGACGATTCGCTACTGGTTGAAAGGTTTTGTGCATATCCCTTAATAGCATTATTCTCAGTTAATGTTGAAGTTGTTTGTTTTAGTTTTTGAATATAAGAATCGATGAATTGGCTACTTTGATCAATAGTATTTCTGGTATTTTGTTGGGTTAATTCTCGAATGGCGTTTGAACTAGTCTGATAGTACAAGCCTCCAACAATTCCTAATAAAGCTAATATAAAAATAAAAACATAAACAATCAGCTGAATCAAGAGAGAATAACGTCTCATTCTTAATCTCCTTTTTTAAATTGTCTAGGAGTTAATCCTACAATCTGTTTAAAACGTTGTGAAAAATAATTGATGTCTTCAAAACCAACCATTTCTGCTATTTCATAAATTTTTAAATCTGTAGTTAATAATAATAATTTGGCCTTCTTCATGCGCTCTTGAATTAAATAATCTTGAAACGGTTGTCCCAAATCTTTTTTTATCAGAACACTTAAGTAGGAAGGACTAAAGCCCAATTCTTTTGCTAAACTTTTTAAAGATAATTCTGTATCAGATAAACGATCATGAATAGCTTTTTCCAACTGAGAGAACTCCCCTTGTTCTACTAATTGTTGCACTTTTTCATTTTTACGTTCATCATCTAATTTCTTTTTCACTTTTTCCAACATTTCCTCAACATCTTCTTTTGAAAAAGGCTTCAGAAGATAATCATCTGCTCCTAATTTTACTGCGGATAAAGCATAATCAAAATCATCATAACCTGTCAAAAAAACAATGTGAGTATCATATTTGTTTTCCCTTACTAGCTTGGCTAGAGTCACCCCATTCATCAGAGGCATATTGATATCTGTCAATAAAATATCAACTGGTTGAACTTGAAATTTCTCCCAAGCATCTAGCCCATTCTCTGCTTCAGAGACAACTGTCATTTGAAACTTTTCATAGTCAATTAAAGACGAAATACCTTGTCGTACAAGGTATTCATCTTCAACAATCATAATTGAATACATTTTCTCACCTCTATTTGCTTTATTCATTATAGCAAATTTTTCTAGAAAATGCTTTCTATACATAGTCTAACAAGTAGCCGTAGCCTTTACTTTCCATTTCTTTCTTTGGAATAAACTTGATGGATAAACTATTGATACAGTAGCGTAGACCTCCTTTGTCTTTTGGACCATCTGTAAAGACATGTCCAAGATGAGAATCCCCCACTCGACTGCGTACTTCTGTACGAGTCATGTTAAAACTTTTATCTTCTTTATAAGTTGCTACATCAGGACTAATTGGTCTAGTGAAACTTGGCCAACCGCAACCTGAGTCAAATTTATCTTTTGAAGAAAATAGTGGCTCCCCAGTCACTACATCTACATAAAGACCTTCATCAAAATTATCCCAATAACGATTCGAAAAAGCTCGTTCTGTATCATTTTTTTGTGTTACAGCATACTCTTCGTCTGTTAATTTTTTCTTAATTTCTTCTTCACTCGGTTTTTGATAACGAGAAGCCTCAATAACTGGATAAGCAGCTTGATTGACATCAATATGACAATAACCATTCGGATGTTTTTTCAAATAATCTTGATGATATTCTTCTGCCTCAACAAAATTATCTAACGCAGCTTTCTCTACAACGATTGGTTGGTCGTATTTTTTAGCTTCTTCATCAAATACTTCGTTTATAGTTGATAAATCTGCTTCGTTCGTGTAATAAACACCAGTACGGTATTGAGTCCCTTGGTCGTTTCCTTGCTTGTTTTTAGAAGTTGGGTCAATAATTCTGAAATAATGTAGTAGAATTTCTTTAAGAGAAATTTTCTTAGAATTGTAAGTTATGTGAACAGTTTCAGCGTGTCCTGTTTGAGGAACCAATTCATACTTTGTCGTATCAGCTTTCCCATTAGCATAACCAGAAACAGCATCTACTACACCGGGAACTCGAGAAAAGTATTCTTCAACTCCCCAGAAGCAACCACCAGCTAAGTAAATTTCTTTCACATCTTCTGGATTTACTTTTTCTTGTTTCTTTGACACGGTTGAAGCTTGACTAGTCGAAGCTTTCTTTATTTTGTCAATGGATGTAGCAGAACTAAAATATTTTCCAGCAAATAAGAAGATTAAACCCACACAAGCTAGAATTCCCAGAGAAATAGTTAAAACTTTCCATTTTTCGGGCATAGAGTCACTCCTTTACTAAATTTCATCTAAGGTAGATAAAACGTCCTTTTTATCAATAAAACCAACATGTGTTTTAGCAACATTTCCGTCAGTGTCAATAAAAATAGCACTTGGATAAGAATGAACATTGTACTCTTTTAGTAAACTTCCTTCATTATCTATTAGGACAGGGAAATTTTTGTAATCCAATGATTTATACCATTTTTTAAAGTCATCTTCCGATTTTTCACCATTAAATGTTGGTGAAACAACTGTTAACACAACATAGTCTTTTCCTGCTTCTTCTTTTGCTAAATCATCTGTATCCGCTAAAGTTGATAAACAGATAGAACACCAAGAAGCCCAAAATTTAACGTATACTTTCTTACCTTTAAAATCAGATAATTTATAATTCTTTCCGTTAACATCCTGCAAACTAAAATCTTTGGCTAATCTTTTATCACTTTTTTGATCTTTCTCTTTAGAAGATTTAGATACTGTAGCTGTCTGTTTAGTTTTATTGCTTCCTTCAGAGCTAGCCTGCTGATTTGAACAAGCACCTAAAAGACCAGCACAAAGCAACATTGTAACCAATAGGCTTGTTTTTTTCATACCTTTACCTCCGAACTAAAATCTTCTTTCTTACTTAGATTCTTCCGTAGACATATTATCTTTCATGTCGTCCGACTTCATATCATCTTTCTTCATGTCATCTTTCTTCATCATACTAGAATCATCTGTTTTTTTAACATCTGATTTTTTAGTTTGTGATGAGCAAGCGGCAAGTGAGATAATACTGAGTAATGCGATAGTAGATAGAGCGATTTTTTTCATAATAGTTTCTTCTTTCTTTTTTTGTTTATTTATTTTATTCAAATATTGCTGATAGAATATTTAGATTTCCTAACATCAATAGAATTCCCATTAAAATAATGAGGAGACCACCAACTTTTTTCAAAATTCCCATGTAAGGTTTTAATTTTGAAAAATAACGTAATACTAAATTTGAAGCAAGAGCTAATGCAAGAAATGGTAGTGCTAGACCTAGCGTATAAGCTAGCATTAAGAACAATCCTTGTATGGCACCAGCATTTCCTGATGCTGCAATAGCGAGTACAGAGCTAAGAACTGGTCCTACACATGGAGTCCAACCAAAACTAAAGGTAATTCCTAATAAAAATGCATTGTAGAAATCATTTCTTTTTTTGTCTTTTTTAAGTTGTACACTCTTTTGTTTTTGCAACTGTTTTATGTTGATTAGTTCCATCTGGTGAATACCAAGTAGGATAACGATACCACCTAATACATAACGGAACCAGGCCGCATATAAAATTTGTCCTAAAGAACCTGCACCGTATCCTAAAACTAAAAAGATAACAGACAGACCTGCAATAAAACATAGAGTTTTGACCAATCCATACCAAGAAATATTTTTTCCTAAAACCCGAACGGTTCTTGGTTCATCACTATCCAGTAAAATTCCCGCATACACAGGTAAAACAGGCAAGATACAGGGTGAGAAGAAAGATAGGATTCCAGCAAAGAATACCGATAGAATGAATAAGATACCTTCCATATATTCTCCTTTAATAATTGTTATTTCTTTATGTTTCTAGTATAACTAAAAATAATTATTAAAAATATAGAAGAATATTTGAAAAAACTTGATTTTGATATGCTCTTTTTAATAAAAACAAAAAAACTGCAGATTAAATTAATAATCTACAGTTTTTCTTCTATTATAGTTATCTCGTCTTCTAGATAAATTACTTTTACCCAACGATAGCTTCTGCAATCTCTTCTCTAGAAATACCTGCAAAATAACGAGTGATGTCAATTGTTTCAAGAGCTTTTAAAACATCTTCTCGTTCATATTTCACTTGATGTAAAGTCTCTTCTACTGCTGCAACATCCTCTATTCCAAAGAAGTCACCATAAATCTTGATACCTTCAATTTTAGAATTAATGACATTAGCAAAAATTTCGACTTTCCCACTAGTAAACTTGGTTCCACGGCGAATATTGTATTCTGGAGATTTTCCATAATTCCAATCCCATGTTCCAAACTTAGTAGCTTTAATTTGATTAATTTCAGCCAATTCTTCATCCGAAAAGACATACTCTGTCATATTCGGATATTCTTTTTTCATGTAGTCTAATAAAAGGTCACGAAATTCCTCAACAGTAATTTTGTTTGGCAATTCATCTATAATGTTTGTTACACGAGCACGAACAGATTTTACTCCCTTAGATTCAAATTTATCCTTAGACACTTTTAGAGCATTCACTAAAATAGATAAATCAACATCAAAAAGCAAGCAACCATGATGCATAATACGTCCATTTATATAGGCTTGTGCATTCCCACAGAATTTTTTTCCATCAATTTCAAGATCGTTACGACCAGTGAATTCAGCTTTTACGCCAAGTTCCTCTAGGGTTTTAATAACTGGTACAGAAAAACTCTTAAAGTCAAAGGCTTTATCTTCACTTTCTTTTGAAATAATGGTGTAATTGAGATTATTTAAATCATGATAAACTGCTCCACCACCACTAATACGACGTACCACTTCAATACCATGTTCACGGACATAATCACGATTTATTTCTTCAATAGTATTTTGATGACGCCCAACAATAATAGATGGTTTATTAATCCATAACAGGAAAATCATATCCTCATTGAGAAGATGCTTAAAAGCATACTCCTCAAGAGCGATATTAAAAGCTGTGTCATTGCTGTTGTTAACAATATATTTCATCAGCATGTCCTCTTATTTTTTCTTTGGTGAGTGAACAGCAAGTCCTAAAACATCAGCAAATGCTTCATACATAACTTCAGAGAAAGTAGGATGTCCATGAATTGTTTTCAGCATTTCTTCAACTGTGATTTCCATTTCAATAATAGTTGATGCTTCATTGATTAACTCTGCTGCTGCAGGTCCAATAATATGAACACCTAAAACTTCACCGTATTTCTTATCTGCAATTACTTTTACAAATCCTTGTGCTGCGTCTGAAGCAATAGCACGTCCGTTAGCTGCAAAGTTAAATTTACCAATTTGAACATCATACTGGTCACGTGCTTGTTCTTCTGTTAAACCAACTGCTGCAACTTCTGGTAATGTATAAATAGCTGCTGGAGTAAGATTTAATTTAGCAACATGATGATTTCCTTTTAATGCGTTTTCCGCTGCAACTTCTCCCATACGGAAAGCTGCGTGAGCCAACATCTTCGTACCGTTGATATCTCCTGGTGCATAAATTCCAGAAACAGATGTTTCCATATACTCATTAACTTTGATTCGACCACGATCAAGTTCAAATTCAACATCACCAATACCCTCAAGATCTGGCACACGTCCAATTGATAACAAAGCTTTATCGGCGATGATGTCTTCTTTACCTTCAGTCTTGATACGAAGTTTGCCATTTTCTTCTACAATTTCTTCTAATTTTGTGCTAGTCAAAATTGTCATACCCTTGCGTTCAAGGATTAAGCGAAGATTTTTAGATACTTCAGCATCCATAGCTGGCACAATGCGATCCATCATTTCAATAACTGTTACTTTGCTACCGAAAGTCATAAAGGCTTGTCCTAGCTCAATACCAACAACACCTCCACCAATAATAACGAGGCTTTCTGGTACTTCATTCATCTCTAAGATATCATCACTGGTCATCACAAGAGGTGATTCCATACCTGGAACATTAATCTTGCTGACTTTAGATCCACCAGCAAGGATAATTTTCTTCGTTTCAAGCAATTCTGTTCCATTTACAAGAACGTTCTTATCTTTTGTGATGGTACCAACACCTTTATGAACATCAACATCGTAACTACGAAGCAGTCCAGCCACACCACCAACAAGAGTATTGACAACCTTGTTTTTGGTTTCAAGAACTTTATCCATATCAACATTAAAGCTTGGATTTTCAATTATAATTCCACGATTTGCTGCATGTTCTAGGCTCTCAATTATTTCAGCATTGTGAAGATAAGTCTTGGTAGGGATACATCCTCTATTCAAGCAAGTTCCACCTAGCTCAGATTTTTCAACAAGAGCAATTTTACCACCTAATTGTGCTGCTTTAATCGCTGCAACATATCCTGCAGGTCCGCCACCAATCACTACAATATCATAGGCTGCATCATCTTTGTCATCGTCAGTATCCGCTGAAGTTACAGGAGAAGGAGCACTTTCTGCAGGAGTTGCTCCAGCTGTTGGAATGTTTTCTCCCTCTTCACCAAGGTAACCAATTACTTCTGTTACTGGAACTGTTTCTCCATCACCTTTTAAAATAGCGATTAAATAGCCATCTTCTTCGGCTTCTAATTCCATACTTACTTTGTCAGTCATAATTTCAAGAAGAATTTCTCCTTCTTTTACAAATTCACCGACTTTTTTGTTCCATTGGACAATCTGTCCTTCAGTCATATCAACGCCGGCTTTCGGCATAATTACTTCTAAAGCCATTTTCTCTTTCTCCTTTTTAAATCAACATCGAAATGGGATCTTCAATTAATGCTTTCAAATCTTTCATGAATTTGGCACCCGCCATACCATCTACAACACGATGGTCAATGGTTAAACCTAAACTCATAATTGGACGAGCAACGATTTCTCCGTTAAGAACAACTGGTTTTTCTACAGTTGAGCTAACTCCTAATATTGCTGAGTTTGGCTGATTGATAATCGGACCAAATGATTGTACTCCGAACATTCCCAAATTACTAATCGTAAATGTTGAATTTTGTAGCTCACTTGGAGCTAATTTCATGTCCAAGGCACGTCCAATAACATCTTTGAAAGATACTACTAGTTCTGAAAGACTAAGTTTTTCAGCGTTAAATACAACTGGTGTTAATAAACCGCCATCCATTCCTACTGCCATAGCCAGATTCACATAATTATGAGTAATAATCGTTTGTCCATCTTCAGTTAGACTGGCATTTATATAAGGATGTTTCATCAAAGTTTTAATAACAGCTAGAGAAAGTAAATCTGTTACGGTTACTTTCTTTCCAGTTGATTCCATAATTGGATCTAAGACTTTCTTACGTAAAGCTAACATTTCAGTCATATCTACATCATAATTAAGCGTAAATGTTGGTGCTGTAAGGTAACTATCCACCATCCGTTGCGCGATAACTTTACGCATTGGTGTCATAGGTATTCTTTCGATTTCACCGTATGGAGTAACATTATCTGGAACTTCTTCCACTTTCTCAATGTGAGCTGGAGATTTTATCGTATCACTGTCTACATTTTCAGGAAGAAGAGCCAAAATGTCTCTCTTTTTAATTTTACCACGAATACCCGTTCCTTGAACTTCTTGCCAGGCAATGTTATTTTCTTCTGCAATACGTTTGGCAAGCGGAGTGATTCTTACACTGTTTGTTTCTTTATGAATCTCAACATCTTCTTTATGAACACGTCCATTTGCTCCTGTACCAGATACGTCATAGAGATTGATTCCCAAATCATCCGCTAATTTTCTAGCAGCGGGAGTCGCTCTCAACTTATCATCAGTCATAGCCTCTCCTATTCTTATTTTTATTGATTTGTTTTTTACTTAAAACAAGATACAAGTTTACATAAATATTATGTAAACTCTTTCTTTTTTTGAAAATTCATAACACAGGTTATGATATTTACTCTTTTCTGTAAGTCTTGCGAATAGCTTCCTTGATACTTTCAACAGTTGGAATCATTGCATTTTCAAGATTTTGTGCATATGGCATTGGCACATCTTCTCCTGCACAACGACGAATCGGTGCATCTAAGTAATCAAAGGCTTCAGATTCTGAAACAATCGCAGAAATTTCTCCAATAAACCCACTTGTCTTATGAGCATCATTTACAAGTACAAGTTTACCAGTTTTCTTAACTGAATTGATAATGATATCTTTGTCCAATGGAACAAGCGTGCGTGGGTCAACAATTTCCACTGAAATATCTTCTGCGGCTAATTCTTCTGCAGCTTGAACAACACGGCGAAGCATTTTTCCATATGTAACAACTGTCACATCAGTTCCTTCTCTTTTGATTTCACCAACTCCAAGTGGAATAGTGTAATCAGGATCTACTGGAACTTCTCCTTTTTGGTTAAATTCTGATTTATATTCTAAAATAATTACAGGATTATTATCACGAATAGAAGACTTCAATAAACCTTTCATATCAGCAGGAGTTCCTGGTGCTACCACTTTCAAGCCTGGAATATGAGTAAACCATGATTCTAGGGATTGTGAGTGTTGAGCTGCTGAACCAACTCCGTTACCAGCGGCACAGCGAATAGTCATTGGGACTTGTCCTTTTCCACCAAACATATAGCGAGTCTTAGCAGCTTGGTTAACAATCGCATCCATTGCTATTACAGAAAAGTCCATAAAAGTCATATCAACAATTGGACGAAGACCAGTCATAGCAGCACCCGCAGCAGCACCAGAAATAGCTGCTTCAGAAATCGGACAATCACGAACTCTCTCTGGTCCAAATTCATCTAGCATACCAACTGATGTACCAAAGTCTCCTCCAAATACACCAACATCTTCTCCCATTAATAATACATTTTCATCGCGACGCATTTCCTCAGACATAGCAAGGATAATGGTGTCACGAAACGACATAGTTTTTGTTTCCATTTTCTAATCTCCTCTCTTAATCTGCATAAATATCTTCAAAAGCTGATTCGAGTGGAGGGAATGGGCTATCTTCAGCAAATTTAACAGATGCTTCAACAGCGCTTTTTACTTCAGATTGTATATCTTCCAACTCTTTTTCGTCAGCAATTTTGTTCTCAAGAAGATACTTGCGAAGATTTTCGATAGGATCCTTTTTCTTCCATTCTTCCACTTCTTCGCGCGTACGATATTTTCCAGGGTCAGAAGACGAATGTCCTAACCAACGGTATGTAACACTTTCAATCAAGACAGGTCCTTTACCTGAACGTACATGTTCTACTGCTTTTTGGAATCCCTCATAGACATCTAAAACATTGTTTCCATCTTCAACAAACATTCCCGGAATGCCGTAGGCTGTACTACGCTTGTAAATATGATCTACATTCGTCATCTTCTTAATATCAGCAGAAATTCCATAACCATTATTAATACAGTAAAAAATAACAGGAAGATTCCAAATAGATGCCATATTTACAGCTTCATGAAAGACTCCTTCGTTGGTTGAGCCATCTCCAAAGAAACAGACAACTATTTTTCCTGTTTTTTGCATTTGTTGAGAAAGTGCTGCTCCAACAGCAATTCCCATACCGCCTCCGACAATACCGTTAGCACCAAGGTTCCCTGCATCAAGGTCTGCTATATGCATAGACCCCCCTTTACCTTTACAAGTACCATTGTACTTTCCAAGGATTTCAGCCATCATACCGTTTAAGTCAATTCCCTTGGCAATCGCTTGCCCATGACCACGGTGGTTAGAAGTGATAAGGTCGTCAGGGTTAAGAGCTAGCATAGCTCCGACACTAGCCGCTTCTTCTCCAACAGAAAAGTGGGTCATCCCCGGTACTTTTCCTTTTTTTACCAATTGTGCAATTTTTAAGTCCATACGACGGATTTCTTCCATCTTACGAAACATTTCTAACAAAAGAGATTTATCTAGTGCCATTTTATAGCCTTTCTAATCATAATTTCTTATACTAACATTTTATCGAATATTGTAAGCCCTGTCAAAATTTTTGCTTACTTTTCTTCACAAAGAAAAATCAGTCCCCTCTAAGCGTGAACTGATTTTTATATAATAATTTCACAAAGTCATTTTAATCTGTATTAGGGCAGTTTTAAACTTTTTTTCCAAAATCATCAATCATTTCTTCTAATACTTTTCTAGAAGGAGTAGTTAGCATATAGAGAAAATTCCCTTGAAGTTCAGAAAAAGCTGCCGGCATTATCTTCTTGCATTTAAAATTCTCTTTGTATTTTTCCAATAGCACATCTTCTGAATAGAGGTAATGAGACGAGCTACGACGTGAAGTTGCTAGGCAATATTGTGGTTCAAAATAAGGCTGATTAATCCCTTCACACAATACGACCGAAGCGTAGCCTTTGTAAAGATCAATAGAATGAGCATAATTGTAGACATCAATAGTAAAACCACCAGCAGGACGGTTGTTATACTCAATAGCAATGTAATCGTCATTGGTGCGGAAAAATTCGATGTGGAAAAAGCGTTCTTTCATACCAAATATCTTTACGATGGATTTTCCATATTCGTACAGTTTAGGGTCAATATCTTTAAGAACATAGTAAGAATTATCCATTTTATAAAGCATTAAATCTAATGGAGTATGAGCATAGTCAAAGGTTGTTGAGAAAACAATATTCCCTTCTTTATCTGTCAACCCATCAAATGTACAAATCTGTCCAGATTCCACAAATTTTTCAAAAAAGTATGGAGTTTTTTCATCCCATTCCTTTTTAAAATTCTCAATATCTTCTGGTGCTTCAAGTTTATAAGTTCCTGCTGCTCCTACTCCATTGTCTGGTTTTGCAATTAGAGGTAAGCCAAGTTTACTAACCGTTCTATCAACAGATTGAATCGTTTTGATTACTTGACCTGGAACAACTGGAACTCCTGCTTTTTTGAACAATTTTTTCATCTCAGATTTATATTTAGTTTTTTTCAAGTCTTTAGGTTTTGCACCAAAAATATTGAATTGTTCACGCAATGTCGCATCTTGCTCTAACCAGTATTCATTGTGTGATTCAAGACGATCGATTGGTCCGTATTTGTAGAAAAGAAAAGCAACTGCTTTTTTGACTTCATCTAAATTTTCCAAATTATCAACTTTATAATACTCTGTTAGAGAATCTCTTAAAGTTTGATCTAACTGTTCGTAGGGCTCTTGACCAATTCCAAGAACGGTAATTCCTTTATTGGATAATTCAACAGTAAATTGCTGAAAATTTTGTGGATAATAGGGTGAAATAACGATATAATTCATAACATACTCCTTACTATAAATTCAAGTTACTGAGGAAATAAGGCATCTGTTTACGCCACCAAATCCAATCATGTGAAACATCATTTCCCCATTCAGAAAACCATGCTGGAATATTCTTTTGATCAAAAGCATCTTTTAGAGTGTAATAAGACGGCAAACCATCTTGTTCCCAATCCCCCAGGCCAGTACAGATAATAATATCTGAATTGCGATAATGGTCAATAAACCAACCATCGTTTTGATTCCAAATATAATCTGAAGGTGAATTTTGATAAATTATTTCATCATTTAGATGATCACCGACAAAATAACGAGCATCATAAACACCACTAAGGGCGATTACTTTATTAAAGACATCTGGATGTTGCAAAAAGAAATTAACTGCGTGATAAGCTCCCATAGAACAACCAGTAGTCATCATTGGTTCAAACCATCCTGTCTTATGTTTAATAAATGGGATTGCTTCTTCAATCACATATCGTTCATAAGCAAGATGCATCTCAGCACGATCATGTGGATCTTTCCAATCCGCCAACCAACTTTCGCTGTCAACGCTACTCAAAGTAAAGAATTGGATTTTTCCTGTTTCGATAAACCAAGAACAAGATTCAATCATCCCAAAATCTGCATATTCATTATGACTACCACCTGATGAGGCAAATACAAGAACAGGAATTCCTGAATTTCCATAACGATTTAAGTACATTTCTCTATTTAGATTTCCACTCCAATGATTTAAAAATTCAACGTGCATACTATACTAACTCCTTTTTATACAATCTTATTTTACGAGATAACTTCAATTACATCATTCAAACTAAACATTACCAATTTTCACCCAAAAATCGCAAACAATCTGGTAATTTTTCAGCCCAAGCAATCTCATTGTGAATAGCTCCAGATTGGATATCAAGAACTATATTTTCTAAGTCCACTCCCGAAGCAAGTAATTGACGAAAATAACGAATAGAAGAGTCAATATAGGCCTGCTTGATATTCCCTGCCATCAATGTCTTATCCGTATCATCTGCTTCTTCTGTTCCAACATAAATGTAAATGCGTTGATCAGTTTGTAATTTTTTTCGTTCTATATAACGATCGAAGGCCTCTTGGTGTAACCAATTAGCTGATGAAAAAATTCCCAAACAACCAATTTGATCTTGATATTCTCCACCCATAAACTGCGTGATATTGCCTCCCAAAGAAGAGCCAATCATCGCAGTATGAAGGCGGTCTGACTTTGTTCTATAATGTTCATCAATAAAAGGTTTTACAATTTCCATGACAAATTCAGCATATTCGATTCCTTTACCACCAAACTGCATCCCTGGAATATTTGATTCTTGGTATTTCCAAGCAGAATATTCGTTCATCCGATTAAAACCATCATTATCAATAGCTACCACAATCATTTGTTCAATATCGGGATTTCTTTTAATGGTTGGAATAACTTTCCAAGAATGTCCACTAAAAGATTCTTTACTATACAGAACATTTTGCCCGTCATGAAAATAGATGACTGGATAATTTTTTTGAGAATTTTTTGCATAGTTCTTTGGTAATAAGACTCGAATTCGACGTTTTTGTTTGGTATAAGGAACTTCTAGTTCATGGGTTTTCATATCAAGGTAAAAATAGGATCTATTCATTTTCAGAAAACTTTCTATTTTCAAAATTTTTTATTTATTATACCACAAAAAATAAAAATAAGTTAGCTTATTACAATTTTTATGGTATTTATTTGAGCAATGTTTCCGATAACTGTTTATTTTATAAAAATAATAAAATCTTTTAAATAAAAATCTCACTCCATCAGTAATAGAGTGAGATTATTGCTTTAATATTTCAAAGTTTAATTAAAACGATTTGCCCATGCAACATCAAGATCTAAAACATCTTGACTAGTGTATTGTTGACGGTACTTATTGTAGACCAAACCATCTGGTAATGCTGGATTTTCAAATCCAACATCATACTGTGTTAAATTATATTTAGCGATAATGGCATTCAATTTGGCACTATATTGAGTGTCTGTTGCATAAACTCCAGTTAAAGCTGCTGTTGCGTCTTGATAGCTAGTTGTATTACTCTTCCAAGCTCCTGCAAAATAACCTTGCTTCAAGACAGATACATAATCTTGTAGAGATTCTACATAGCTTGGGTAAGAACGGAAACTGTCATCAATCGTATAGGTATTTCCTTGTCCATCATCTTCCAAGGTTTGCAGGGTAGCTGATTGACCATCATACGACCCTTTTATACCAAATAAATTATAGTGAGGGTAAGATGATAAAGTAGATTGACCTGAGCTACTTTCTAAAATAGCTTGAGCAATCATAACAGAAGCATATAAATCATTATCTTGTCCAAGTTGGCGAGCTGGTTCAGCAATCTGGTTAATAAAATATTCTGTTTGATTCATAACTGGTTGACCGCTGGTATCATTTGCTTTTGCTGGTTTTGTTTTGTTTACTAGCGTTAGACCAACAACAAGAATTGTCATAGTCAAAAATAAACTAATCACTATATTCGTATTTTTCTTTAGCATTTTCTTTTTCACAAAAGTAGTCTCCTCATAGTATTCTTCAGTTTAACTAGTATACCATATTATAAAGTGGAATATTGCTACCAAAAAATTACAAGTATGTAACATTTTACAAGAAATTTTTGTAAAAATTAAACCAAAAGTGTTGCTTTAGATTTTCTACTACTAAATAATAAAACTCCCAACAGCAGAACACATCCATAGTTGAGAGTTGTATCGTATCTATTTATGATAGTTGAATAGTCTTATTAAATTATTCAACTGTTATCTTACAGCTTAGACAAGATAGCATCCCAAGCCTCATCTAAACCATCTTTCTTCACCGATGAAAAGATAATAAAATCATCTTGTTTATCAAAATGCAATTTTTTCTTGATAGCACTCTCATGTTTGTTCCATTTACCACTTGGAATCTTGTCTGCTTTCGTCGCAACTAAAATAACTGGAATTTGATAGTACTTTAGAAAATCATACATCTGAACATCATCTGCACTAGGTTCATGTCGAAAATCAACCAAACTCACGACTGCTCTCAAATTTTCTCTAGAAGTCAAATATTCTTCAATCATCTTTCCCCATTTGAGACGCTCCGTTTTAGACACTCTAGCATATCCATATCCCGGTACATCAACAAACCGAAGTTTATCATCAATATTGAAGAAATTAAGTAACTGAGTTTTTCCTGGTTTACCAGAGGTTCGTGCCAGATTTTTACGGTTTAAAAGTGTATTAATAAAACTTGATTTTCCAACATTTGATCGTCCTGCCAAAGCAATCTCTGGCAAATCATCCTGCGGATAATGAGACTTATTCGCTGCACTTAGTAAAATTTCAGCATTATGCGTATTAATTTCCATTGACAAGTCCTCTATGCTGTCTCTAAGATAGGTTTATCTGTACCATCAACAGCTTCTTTTGTTACACGAACAATCTTCACGTCTTCTTTGCTAGGAACCTCAAACATAACATCCATCATCGTTTCTTCAATAATAGAGCGAAGACCACGAGCACCCGTTTTACGTTCAATAGCTTTATTTGCAATTTCTTGTAAAGCGTCTGGATCAAATTCTAGCTGAACATCATCGTAGGATAATAAGGCTTGATACTGTTTAACCAACGCATTTTTTGGTTCGCTCAAAATTCTGACCAAATCATCAACCGTTAATTGCTCAAGTGCGGCAAAAACTGGCAAGCGTCCAATTAATTCAGGAATAATACCAAATTTTTGAACATCTTCTGCAATAATTTCTTGCATGTAGGAGTCCGTCTCATCAATCGCGCGATTGTTTTGACCAAAACCAATAATTTTTTCACCTAGACGTTGCTTGACAATTTCTTCAATACCATCAAATGCTCCTCCCACAATGAAAAGAATATTCTTTGTATCTACTTGTATCATTTCTTGTTGAGGATGTTTTCTTCCTCCCTGTGGCGGTACACTGGCTACAGTTCCCTCAATGATTTTAAGAAGAGCTTGTTGTACTCCTTCACCTGATACATCACGAGTAATTGAAACATTCTCGCTTTTCTTTGCTATTTTATCAATCTCATCAACATATACAATACCACGCTCAGCACGCTCGATATTAAAATCTGCTGCTTGTAGTAATTTGAGTAAGATATTTTCAACATCTTCTCCAACATATCCCGCTTCAGTAAGCGCTGTTGCATCAGCTATAGCAAAGGGAACATTTAAACTTCTTGCCAATGTTTGAGCCAAGAAAGTTTTTCCTGAACCTGTCGGACCAATCATAAGAATATTTGATTTTTGCAATTCTACATCATCTTCTTCACGACTGTCGTGAAAATTGATTCGTTTGTAGTGATTATAAACAGCTACTGCTAAAGCACGTTTCGCACGGTCTTGCCCAATAACATAATGATTTAAAATATTGAGTAGTTCTTGCGGTTTTGGTACTTCTGATAAATCTGCTAAGACTTCCTCAGCTAGTTCCTCTCTAATGATTTCTTGAGCCAATTCCACACATTCATTACAGATAAATGCATTGTTTCCGGCAATAATTTTTTGTACCTCGTCTTGGTTTTTTCCACAAAAAGAACAATAAACCATCATATCATTATTACGACTTGTAGGCATTTTAAACTCCCATTCTAAATTTCTAGATTTATTTTATATACTTAAAAAAGTGTCATGTAAAAGGCGTGTATGGAATTGACTAAGTTCGTAAAAGCGTTTAATAGAAATAATGTAGCCAACCCAAATCGTCTTTTGCGAAAGGTTTGTATAGCACAAATGAAACAGATAAAACTTAAAAAAGCTGTAAAAAATCCAAAAACATTCCGTTCCATTAATTCAAATCCTTTCTTTTATATTTTACCACTGTGAAATCATACTTGTTTTTTTCATCTTTGGCATAAAATTTCTTTTCTTTTTCCTCGTACAAAGACCAATTAAAATCGCTCGGAAAATAAGTATCACCTTCAATATTTGCATCAATTTCAGTCTGAATTAATTCATCTAAATAAGGCTCAAAAGCTTTTAATATCTTTGCTCCACCAATAATATATAGATTTTTATCTTGTTGTTGATACCAAGTTAAAACCTCTTGTACTTGATTGAAAACCAATACTCTACTATCATCAACAGTATAGTCCTTGTTATTGCTTAAGATAAGACTGGTACGATTGGGCAAAACACGACGCTTCATTCCATCAAAAGTAACACGCCCCATCAAAATTGCATGATTGGTTGTTGTTTGCTTAAAATGTTGAAGTTCTGCCGGCAGATGCCACGGCATCGTTTGATCTTTTCCGATAACAGCATCTTTAGTTTGAGCCCAGATAGCAATAATCTTTTTTGTCATTTATTTATCCTTTGCACTAGTAACTCTATTCTATCAAATTTTATCAAAAAAGGCATATTTCAGCTACGATTAAAGATTAATTTCACTGATTTTGTTTGTATCAAAGAATAACTATTTTAAAAATGAAAAATTTTAAATAGCTAAGTCAAATTTCAGTTGTGGTTTTACAGGCTGGTAATCAAGCAACTCGAAGTCCTCTGCTTTGATTGCAAAAAAATCCGTTCCATCAGGAACATTTAAAACCAACTTGGGTTGGCACTGCGATGGTTCTCGTCTCAACAGTTCATTTGCTTGTTCAAACTGATTATCATAGATGTGTAAATTATTGACAAAATAGAAAAATTTTCCAACTTTCCAACCAAAATGTTTGGCTATCATCATTTGAAGGGCTACATATTGCATTGCATTGATATGGTGAGCTACCAACATATCATTTGAACGTTGAATTAAAGTCGCATCTAGGTAGATTTCTTCATCTACACGGCGAACATCAAACATTGTCTGAAAAGCACATGGCAATAAGCCTTCCGTTTCTTCAAAGGCTTCATAATCCCAAAGAGAAATGATATTTCTACGATTCCAAGGATTCTCAGAAAGCTGTTTTAAAATTTTATGAATAATATGATGTTTTTTAACAATAGCACCATATCGCTGACCGATTGTTCCTGTATTTTCGACTTCCCAATCATTCCAGTAATGAACATTATACTTTTCATTCAATATTTCTAAGTCGTTAGATTGATCTTGATAAATCCATAATATCTCTTTAATAGCTGATTTGATAGCAATAGGTCTGAGTGTGGTAATTGGAAATTCTCCCTCACTTAAATTATATTCGCTAAAAGAACCTGTAATGTATTTTGAATTGGCCACTTTCCCATCTTTGTAGTGAGGACGAGCATTTTCAGAAAAAACTCCTTCATTTATAATTTTTTCAATATTCTTTTTAAAAATAGAATCAGCTTTAGTCATTGTTTCTCCTTCATTAATCTATGTATAAAACAATTAGGCAAAGAAAATTATAACATAAGAATGTCCAGAAAACTGATTTTAAGCAATAAAAATAAGAAAACCGTTCTTTCGAACGGTTGGAATAAACATATATAAAATTTTCTCACAAAATTTCGTTTCATAAGTTTACTTTAACCAAGCATCTGGTTGGTTAAGCTTTTCTGCTTCTTCTTCTGATAATTTTATCGTAACTTCTGGTACTGATGGAATATTAGAAATTGTGATATAAGGATAATTTTTATACGTTTTAAACTGTGTACTGGATCCTTCCTTGCGATTACTATAATTATAAGAGTAATTCACTTCAGCATCTTTAGGCAAATCCACCCAAGAATCTTCATCGTCTTCTTCGTCATCAATAACATCTAAAACATCAAAAAAGTAATCTAGCGTTTGAGAATTTGTAGTCTGATAAATTTCTTGATTGTCGCTATCAAGAACTACAAGTTCCTCTTCTCCTGCTGCTTTTGTTTGGCAAGCAGTTAAAACCAATAACGACAAAATAAATGTCAAAATAAAATAGAATTTGTTTTTTTTCAAACAGTTACCTCCTTCATATCAAAAATGTCAGAAAAGGTAGTTTATTGAAATACTAAAGAAGCAGCACCAATAACACCCGCATCATTTCCAAGAGTTGCAAGGGCTAATTTCGTAGAAGAACGTACCTGTGGAAAACAATTTTCTTCATAGTATTTACGAACTCCGTCTAACAAAAATTCGCCTGCAGCAGAGACACCACCACCAATAACAATTGTTGATGGATTTAATATTGAACCAATATTGGCACATGCCAATCCAAGATAGTATGAAAAATTACGAAAGACAATTTGAGCTAAATCGTCACCTTCTTTTGCTAAATCAAAGACGACCTTTGCATTAATATCTTCCCCATTGTCAATCAATTTTTTAAGTTCAGCATCACCAGCATATTCATCCGCATAACGGCGTGTGAGATTGACGATACCTGTTGCAGATGCTACCGTTTCTAAACAACCTTTTTTTCCACAAGTACATTGGAAAGGGTGATCAAAATCAACGGTGATATGTCCTAATTCACCACCAGCACCTGCTACTCCATGGAGCAGTTTCCCTTCGGCAATAATTCCGCCTCCAACTCCAGTTCCAAGTGTCATAAACACTACATTGGGTTGATTATCCCCTGCTCCCAACCAACGTTCACCTAAAGCTGCAACATTTGCATCATTATCAACAAAAAAAGGAATATGTGTCGCTTTTTCTATTTTTTCTTTAACGGGTTGAAGAGTCTTCCAGTTGAGGTTATAAGCTCCGATAACAGTACCGTGTTCTCTATCAACTACTCCTGGAGAACCCATTCCGATACCTATAAATTCTTGACTGGATAAGTTCAATAAACTCAAACGATGGTTGATAGAGTCAATCATATCGTCAACAATATGACTTCCCTCGTCTAAAATATTGGTCTTGATAGACCATTTTTCTTGGATTTCTCCTTCTTGTGTCAGAATTGCGAATTTTACAGAAGTTCCACCAAGGTCAATCCCAATAATCTTTTTAGACATTTCCCTCTCCTTTTAACTCATTCTCTTCACGAATATTATAACAAAATACATAGAAGTTCTCAATCATAATTGACCCTGTTTAAATTTCTTTTTAAAGTAAATCACTTAGATATTCGTAGCGTTCATATTTTTCCAGTAGTTGATTATTTTTACTGTCCAATTCTTCTTGAAGTAATCCGAGTTTATTAAAATCTGATGCGTGGTCTTGCATCTCTTTTTCAATATCTAGGATAGAATTTTCAAGACTTTCAATCTCTGTTTCAATGCTTTCCCACTCTTGTTTTTCAAAATAACTCATTCGTTTCTTTTCTGTATGATCTTTAACAACTTTCTCTTTTTCATTTTTTTGAGGCAAAGATACATTTTCAAATTTAAAGGCTTTCTCATCCAGATAATCAGTATAATTGCCAAAAAATTCTCTAATTTGATTTTCTTCAAATGCCAAAATTTTGCTGGCAATTTTATCTAAGAAATAACGATCGTGACTAACCGTAATAACAGGTCCCGAAAAATTTTGTAAAAAATTCTCTAACACAGTTAAAGTAGCAATATCTAAATCGTTCGTCGGTTCATCTAATAGTAAAACATTTGGTTTTTCCAGTAAAATTTTGAGTAAATACAAGCGTTTCTTTTCACCACCTGATAGCTTTTTGATTAAAGTCCCATGACTAGAACGTGGAAAAAGAAATTGTTCTAATAATTCTGTGACAGAGATAACACTGTCATTTGACTTCACTTCCTCAGCTATTTTTTGCAAATAGTTTATGACTCTTTCTGATTCATCTATGCCTTGAATTTGCTGCGAAAAATATCCTACACGAACAGTTTCACCAATTATGACCTGACCATTTTGTGGATGAAGTTTTTCAGCAATTAAGTTGAGTAAAGTTGACTTTCCGACACCGTTATCTCCAACGATTCCAATTCGGTCCTTGTTTTGTACCAAAAGATTAAAGTGGGATAGAATACTTTGATTCTCATAAGCAAAATCTACATCTTTAAATTCAATCACTTTTTTCCCAATTCGACTCGTTTCAAAATTAATTTCTAAATTTGTATCAGATTGCTGTCCAGATAGATCTGTTTTTAAATCATGAAAGCGGTCGATGCGCGCTTGTTGTTTCGTTGCCCTTGCTTGTGGCTGTCTACGCATCCAAGACAATTCTTTCTTGTATAACTGTTGCTTTTTGTGTATAAGTGCTGCATCTCTCTCATCTTGTTCAGCCTTTAAACGAACATAATCTTGATAATTTCCTTGATATTCTATTAATTTCCCATTATCCAATTCAAAAATTCGTGTTGAAACATTGTTTAAGAAATAACGATCATGAGTGATAAAAAGAACCGTTTTTTTGGAATTCTTTAAAAAATTAGTTAACCATTCGATACTATCAATATCCAGATGATTGGTTGGTTCATCTAGTAAAATCAAATCATCGTCTCCTAGTAAAACCTGAGCTAATTGTACTCTGCGTCGAAGTCCACCCGATAATTCTCCAACTCTGATAGATAAATCAGTCAACCCTAACTTAGTGAGAACCGTCTTGACTTGACTTTCGATTTCCCAAGCATTCAGCGAATCCATTTCTGACATTACTTTTGCTAATGTTTCCTGAGAATTTTCAGTGTAGTGATTCAATAAGAGTTCGTATTCTTTAATCAGCTGAATTTCTCTCAAATCGCTAGACAATACTGTATCCAAAATTGTTTTCTCATCATCAAAAACAGGTTCTTGTGTTAGATAAGCAATCTTATAGCCATTTCTCACAGAAAAAGGATTGACATCTCCATCGAATCCAGACTTTCCTGATAAAACATCTAAAAGAGTTGTCTTCCCTGTACCATTAACTCCAATCAGACCAATTCGATCTAATTTGTGGATGATGAATGAAATATCTTGAAAAACTGTTTTATCTCCAACAGACTTGCTTAGTTCTTCAACAATAAAGTTACTCATAGTCTTTCCTCCACAAAAGCTGTAATGGACTCAACCGTATTTTCTAGCTTGCCATCAACAATAGCCCATTCAATCTCTGATAAGATTTTACCTAATGTTGGTCCCGGTTTGAAAGCGAAAGTTTTCATTAACATGCTTCCATTCATCTTAATCTCATGTTTGTTATAAATGGTCAAACTGGCATACAATTTTTCTATAGATATAAAATCAACTGATAAATTTCTAGCCTTTCGAAGCTCCTCAGCTTTTCTCAATAAATCTAAATCATAGCGATAACAATCTCTTTTGGTTAACTTTCTATCTTCACGAATAATACTAATTTCAACTAATTCTGCTACTTTTTTAGAAAAGGTTTTGGAACATTTCCATTTGTTTAAAAAAGTTCTAACATCTGAAATTTCAAGGTCTAGTAAAAGTGCTGCCCATGCTTGTTCAGAACTACTAAATCTAAAATCAGACTCCAGTTGAAATAATCTTTCTAGTTTGGTTTGACAATTTTCCATATCAGGCAAATAGTTAATCGCCTGACTTCTAATGAGTGTTTCTAAACCTTGTCGCCAAAAAGGAGCTGTTAGTAATTTATCAAACTCAATAAAGATACGCTCAATTGATATCTTTGTTAAGAGCGGCACACAATTTTTCATGGCTTCAAATGTTTTTTCTTCTATTGTGAAACCTAGTGTAGCTTGAAAACGAAAGCCGCGCATAATACGAAGTGCATCTTCATTGAAACGCTCTGATGGAACACCTACCGCACGCAAAATATGATGTTCTATATCATTTAATCCTTGAAATAAATCAATAATTTGACCTGTTTCGTCTAAGGCTAGTGCATTAATGGTAAAATCACGACGTTTCAAATCCTCTTTTAAAGAACGCACAAAAGAAACTTGACTCGGTCTCCGATAATCAACATATACATCTTCTGTCCTAAATGTTGTAATTTCATATGCTTTCTTATTTTCCAACACAAGAACAGTACCATGTTCAACTCCCACATCAACAGTTCGTGGAAAAATTGTTTTGGTCTCTTCAGGATAGCTAGAAGTAGCAATATCAACATCATGTATCGGACGATTTAAAAGCGCATCTCGTACAGAACCACCAACAAAATAAGCCTCAAAATGTGACTCTTTTATTTTCTCTAATACAGGTAAAGCCTCCTGAAATTCAGAAGGCATTTTTTCTAATTTCATAGTAAATGTTCCAATCCATAGACAAGTTCTTGACGTTTCACTACTTCTTTAATCCCTAGATTGACACCAGTCATAAAGGAGATGCGATCATAAGAATCATGACGAAGAGTTAAACCTTCCCCTTGACTTCCAAAAATAACTTCTTGGTGAGCGACAAGTCCCGGTAGACGAACGGAATGGATACGCATGCCATCAAATTCTGCTCCTCTTGCTCCGGTTATTAATTCTTCTTCATCTACAGCTCCTTGATGTTTTGAAGATCGGACTTGACTAATGAGTTCTGCAGTCTTAATAGCCGTTCCACTTGGCGCATCTTTTTTATTGTCATGATGCAATTCAATAATTTCAACATCTGAAAAATATTTAGAAGCTTGTGCTGCAAATTGCATGAGCAATACAGCACCAAGTGCAAAGTTAGGAGCAATCAAACCACCTAATTTTTGTTTACGAGAAAGCTCTTGTAATTCTTCAATTTGTTCAACTGTAAAACCTGTGGTACCGACAACAGGTGCAAAACCATTTTCTAGGGCAAAACGCGTATTTTCATAAGCTACTTTTGGAATAGTAAAATCAACCCAGACATCTGCATCTAAACCAATTAAATCTTCTTTTTGATTGAAAACTGGAACACCAGCTACTTCTTTTTCCTCAGTAAAAGGATCCAGCAATCCAACAAGACTTAATTGCGGATCTTCTGTTACCATTTTATAAGCAGCTTGTCCCATTTTTCCTTTAAAACCGGCAATAATGACTTTAATACACATATCTTCTCCTTTGATAAAATAAAACGAACAGTAAATCGACGAACTCTAACAGACTTTAATCTACTAGAGGCGTGTATGCCAAGGCGATACTTCCTTCACCTAGATGAGTACCGATGACACTTCCAAATGTAGCAATGGGAAGATTGTCACTAATGCCATTTTCTACCAATAATCCTTGCAACTCTTTTGCTTTGTCAGGAGCATTTCCTTGAATAATGGTGAGTTGGTATTTTCCATCGTTTGTCCGCTCTTTAACTAGCTCAATAAGGCGCTTAATTGCCTTCTTTTCTGTGCGAACTTTTTCAAAAACTTCAATGATTCCTTTTTCGTTAAAATACAAAATAGGCTTAATACTTAGCAGATTTCCTAAAATAGCTGCTCCATTTGATAGACGACCACCTTTGACCAAGTGATTCAAATCTTCCACTATAATAAATGCAGTTGTTTTTTCTATCTGTTGATTTACTTTATTTAAAATCAGCTCAAAGGATTCCCCTTCACTGGCCCACTTCAAAGCATTTTCTACTAACGCTCCCAATGGTGCACTAGTAATTTTAGAATCAGGGAAGGCAATCGTTAAGTTAGAGAATTCATCTTTTAAATACTGAATATTTTGATAAAAACCAGAAATACCACTTGATAGAAACAATCCCAAAACATGTGTATAATCTTTACCATCTAATATTGATAGAATATCTTCTAATTCAGCAACACTAGGTTGGCTAGTTGTTGGTAAAACGTCCGTTGCTTTCATCTTTTGATAAAATTCACTGGCAGTTAAATTTTTACCCTCAATATAAGTCACCCCATTAATAACGACTGGAATATCCAATACAAACAGGTTTTCATTTTCCAATAACTCTTCCGGTAAATAAGCTGAAGAATCTGTTATGACAGCTAATTTCATAATTAAAACTCCAAATTAATTCCTGGCAAGTCTAAAGCAATCTCCGTCACTTCATAAGTTAAGCGATTGAGCATGGTTAGACAAGGACGAGCTAATTCTTCTACTTCTTCACGTTCTAGCTCACCAGGTTCTTGAATAAGGCGCTCCTGTACATGAATAGCTTGAGAAATTGTTCCACTGATTACAAAATTATCAAAAACAATCATGAAAGTTAAAATAACAACTAAATAAGTTGTTTGATTGGCTTCATCATGTTTTACTAATTCAAAATTTACATCTACTTTCGTTTCAGGTTTCCCATTTTCTTTTTCCCATTCAAAATTACGAGCATCGAAATGATATTGACTGACAAATTCTTGTTCACGTTGTAAATTCATCTTTATTCTCCTAAAAATATACGATAGTCCCATTATAGCATATTCTCCATTGATTGACTACCGTTTCTGATTGCATGAATTTTAAGTTTCCATAAGTTTTCAAATCTTTTTTACTTATTTACCTGCAATCAAAAAGACAAATAGCTCTAAGATGAGCTATTTGTCTTTGTTTCAATCTTTTAATAATATTGAAGTTATACTGTTTTAGGTTTACGAAGGAAACCAAAGAGAATACCACTAATTACTGCTCCTATCAAAATAAATAGGAGATATAAGAACCAGTTAGATGTTAACGCAATAACGAAGATTCCTCCATGTGGCGCCATTAGCTTAATTCCAGCAAGACCAACTAAACCTCCTGTAATAGCTGAACCTAGAACAAAACTTGGGATTGCACGAGCGGGATCAGCTGCACCAAATGGAATAGCTCCTTCAGTGATAAATGATAATCCCATAACAATGTTTGTCAAACCAGAATCACGTTCTTCTTCTGTAAATTTATTTCTAAAGAGTAGAGTTGCAACGAATACTGCAAGAGGAGGGACCATACCACCAGCCATAACTGATGCCATAACCACTGAACCACCTGAAGCAAGTGAAGCAGCTAGAGTTCCAGTACCAAAGACATAAGCAGCCTTGTTGAATGGTCCTCCCATATCGATAGCCATCATACCACCCAGTAATAAACCAACAAGCACAGCTGAACTACCTGAAAGACCTTCTAAGAAGTTGTTTAAACCAGTATTGATTGCTGCCATTGGAATATTAACAAGTAACATTAAGAAACCTGTTACACCGACACCAAGAAGTGGATATAAAAGGATTGATTTAATCCCTTCAAGTGAACGTGGAAGACCTGCTAATACTTTTTTAAGAAGTATGATAACACCACCAGCAAGGAAACCACCTACCAAAGCTCCCAAGAAACCAGAAGGAACTCCTGCTAAAGCTAATGTATCTTTTCCACCTGATGCAAATGGGACACTACCGAAAGCTAAACCGCTTGATGCAATGGAACCTGCAACAAAACCGGCTACCAAACCTGGTTTTTCAGCAATAGAGTATGCAATATAACCCGCTAAAACTGGTAACATAAAGGTGAAGGCTGCTCCACCAATACCTTTAAAGAGTGCAGCGGCTTCATGATAGTTACCAAGATTGGACAAACTATCTTGAGGAACACCCAACATGTTATCAATCAAGAAAGCAATAGCAATCATGATACCACCACCGATAACAAACGGGAGCATTTGAGAAACCCCACTCATTAGATGTTTGTAGAATGCTTTTCCTAGACTGAGTTTTTCAGATGATGATACTTCAGCTGTACTAGTGTTTTTCGCGTGATAAATTTCAGCATTTCCAGATAATGCCAATTGAATCAATTCTTCTGTTTTACGGATACCGTCTGCAACTGGACGATTAACTAATGGTTTGCCGTCAAAACGATTCATTTCAACTGCTTTATCTGCAGCAATAATAACTCCTTTTGCCTTTTCAATATCCTCAGCAGTTAATTTATTTCCAACACCACTAGCACCATTTGTCTCAACTTTAATTCCTACACCCAATTCAGCTGCAACTTTTTGCAATGCTTCTTGCGCCATATAAGTATGAGCAATACCAGTTGTACAAGCAGTAACTGCAACAATAAAATCACCGCCTGCATTAGTTGGTTCAACAGTTGCAGGTTCTTCTGCTTTTTCTGACGCAAGGTCAAAAAGTTCAATTACCTCATCTGGCGTAGTAGCTTGGCGCAACTTATCAGCAAATCCATCTTTCATAAGGTATTGTGACAATTCAGCCAAAGCAGCCAAATGAGTATCATTAGCACCTTCAGGAGCAGCAATCATAAAGAATAGATTGGTAGGTTGACCATCTAAACTTTCATAATCCACACCACTATTTGACTTAGCAAATAAAACGGTCGCTTCTTTAACAGCACTATTCTTACTATGAGGCATGGCAATTCCATCACCTAAACCAGTAGAGGTTAAAGCTTCACGTGCCAAAATCCCCTCTTTAAAAGTTTCAAAATCTGTCACATAACCATGATCTACCAAACTTTTGATCATTTCTTCAATGACAGCTGTTTTTTCAGTTGCCTTCAAATCAAGCAACATGACATCTTTTCTTAGTAAGTCTTGAATTTTCATATTTTTTCTACCTCTACTTTTTCATAGGTTTGTTTAATAAAATCGGCTGTGGCTAAGTCATCAGAGAAAGTTGTGGCTGTTCCACACGCAACTCCCCATTTGAAAGCTTCAACAGCATTTTGAGATTGGACAAATTCACCAATAAAGCCTGCGACCATCGAATCTCCTGCACCGACAGAATTTTTTACATTTCCCTTAATTGGTTTGGCAAAATAACTTCCATCTTGTGTTACTAATAAAGCCCCATCTCCTGCCATGGAGATGATAACATGCTGCGCTCCTTTTGAAAGAAGCTGGCGAGCATAAGTCTCAATATCATTTAGGTTATTCAGCTTGACTCCAAAAATATCGCCTAATTCATGATTGTTTGGCTTAACCAATAACGGTTGAAATTCTAGTGAGTCTAGCAAGGTTTGACCTTCAAAATCACACGCAACTTGTGCTCCTGTTTTTCTCGTCAAGTCAATCAAATCTTTATAAATAGCATTCCCAAGATTTTTAGGACTACTGCCGGCAAATACGACGGTGTCTGTTGAATTTAAGGAAGAGAGAAATTTTTTTAATTCAGTTAATTTATCTTCGGAAATGTTAGGACCTAAACCATTAATTTCCGTTTCTTCATCAGCCTTTATTTTTACATTAATCCGTGTATCTTGATCTACTTCGACGAAATTACTAGCTATTCCTTCACTATCGAGAGTATCTGTAATAAATTTCCCAGTAAAACCACCGATGAAACCAGTTGCCTTATTTTCAATATCTAAACGTTTCAAAATACGGCTGACATTAATTCCTTTACCACCGGCAAACTTGTCATCACTTTCCATACGGTTAACACTTCCCACAATGACTTTGTCCAAACGAACAATGTAGTCAATGGAAGGATTTAGTGTGACAGTATAAATCATACTTCAATTACCTCCGTTTTTTCTTTTATCTGCTCAATTACATCTAGTTGACTCTTGTTGGTCACTATATTGGCTTTGACAAGTGGAGCAACTTTTACAAAAGAAGTCTGCCCCAATTTGGAAGTATCTGCTAAAACATAGGTTTGTTTTGCATTTTCTAAAATAGCTCTTTTTACAGCTCCTTCTTCTATATCTGGAGTTGTATAAAAACTATCATCAATACCATTCATACCAATAAAAGCTTTATCAAAATTCAGCTGATTAATTTGATTTAGTGCAATCCCACCAATACTTGCATCTGTTGAACGTTTAACGACTCCTCCAATAATGACGGTTGGAATGTTTTGTTCTACCAGTTTAGTTGCATGGTGAATAGAGTTAGTTACCACTGTAATATTTGGACTATGTAATTCACTGATTAGAAGTTCATTTGTTGTGCCAGCATCAATAAAAATAACATCATGTTCTTGAATAAGATTAGCAGCTTTTTTGACAATTTCCAATTTTTCTTGAACGTTTCTGATTGATTTCTCAACATTCGTTTTTTCTTCTTGTAAAAAATGGAAACTTTCAGCTCCTCCATGAACGCGTCGCAATTTTTGTTCGCTTTCTAACTCGTCCAAATCTCTTCTTACAGTTGATTCTGAAGTGTTTAAAGCATGTACTAAATGCTCTAAGGATACAAATTTTTCTTTAGTAATTGTTTCTAAAATAACTTGTTTTCTTTTAGATTTCAGCATAAAACACCTCCCATCAAACTAATTACGTCCTTATTATACTTCAATTTCATTTCAATGTCAAGCATTTTCTATCATTTTCTGTCATATTTATTTTTATTATAACCGTTTCCAAGCTGAATTAAATCAGCTATTTTTTAAAATTCAAATAAAAAAGAGAGAGTCAACGAAGCTCTCTCAATGTTGATTGGTTAGTTCTACTTATAAGCCAATAAAAGAACAATAAATATTAGCATCTATAATACTGTTAGTTTGCTGTTTTTCTACTTTTTACATATAAAGCGAGGAAAAATGCTTCATAAAATATCGCAAAAAGAATAAAAGCATGTAAAAAGAAGGTTTCTGGCAAAATCAAAATGACAGGGTCTTTTGCAGGATCAAACAGCCAAGTACTATCTCCTACAAATAATAGTTGATGAAAAAGAGTAAAAAAACTATCAAATCCAATCAAAATTGCAATTCCTACAATACCTAAAGGAAGAATACACAGCAAAGAAAAATACCTTCTATAAATCCAGAGTTTATTCTTTTTCATTACTTTTTCTATAAAAAGAATCACACTCGGAATTGTTAAAATAAAAATTGCTTGTGTTAGATGAAAAAGATATTTTACCGTTTGAAAATGATGCAAGCCACTGTCCGATGACCGAAAATCAGGCATGGACAACTGATGAACGAAAGGATTTGTCAAATAATTCATTAAAACATTGAAATTATACCTAATCGTTGATGACTTAAGGTAGGTTATATTCTCAAGGCCCAGCCACGAAATTTCTAAAGGATAGAAAAGCCATGCAATATAAATTGTTAGCAATATAGAACTTGCTACTATGAATAAAACACCGGCTAAAAATCTTATTTTTTCACGCATCAAAATCCCACTCCGATAAACTAGAGACAACATGAGTTGGTGGTACAGGAAGAGAGGAAACTTCCTCTGCTTTCGTAAATCCAGTCGTTACCAATAAAGTTGGAATGCCATTATCAATTCCTGCTCTTATATCTGTAAGATAGTTGTCTCCAACCATGAGAATTTCTGAACGTTTCAAACCAAGATGTTCAACTGCTTTATCCATAATAACAGCATTCGGTTTTCCAATGTAGACAGGTTTTACACCCGTAGAAACTTCTAGCAAAGTAGTAATGGCTCCTGCACCCGGTAGTAAACCTCGTTCTGTCGGAATACTAAAATCTGGATTTGTTCCTATGAAATGAGCCCCCTTTTGAATGGCTAAAGTTGCGATAGCTAGCTTATCATAATCAACTTTCCAGTCTAAACCGACTACCACATAATCAGGATTGTCTTCCTCTTCCAAATAACCAGCATTGGTAATGGCATGTTTGAGTCCAGTATCTCCAATTACATAAACTTTTTTCCCTAGATTTTTTTCATTTAAGTAATCAATCGTTGCTAAACTAGCAGTATAGATAGTGCTAAGAGGGGTTTCAATGTGAAAGTTATCAGCTAACATCTGCTGAACTGCTTCTGGTGTTCTTGTTGTATTATTCGTTACAAAAGTGTAAGGAATTTTTCTTCTCTGCAACTCATGTACGAATTCTTCACCTGCAGGGATTCTGCTTTTTCCCTTATAAATAGTTCCATCTAAATCAATCAAATAACCTTTATACATCATAACTTAACTTTCTTTATTTAATTTTTAAATTTTCCCAAATAATCATTGCCTGAGCATTTACATCACCATCACTTGAAACTTGATGATAGCTTGTTAAATCTGCCAACTCATAACTAGACGTAATTGTACCGTCTGGTCTGACTTCTTTTACATATTTTATCTGTATTTTTTTAGGAACATGATGAAGCAAAAAATCTGCTCCCATTACCTCAAAAATCCAATCTAAATATTTACTATTATTCACATGTCCATTCATATCTAAATCATAAAATCGAACATGATAATCTTTTGAAATAGCATTTTCCAACTTAGGATATTTCGGACCTCGGATAAGATTTTTTGAAAATGCAGACTGATAACGGTCAACAATCTCCTTTTCCACGGGGTGTACTTTTCGACTATCTCGATTCATTAATACAAAAGTACCTAGCATGTTGATAATTGCTTTTCCTGATTCATCATAAATCGTAAATTCACGATAGCAAAAAATACGATTATGAGATAAGGCTTCGGTTTCGATAGTTATTTCCTCACCAAATTTAGGAATGCGTATTATTTCTATATCATAATCGGTGACAATCCATACTAGACGATGCTTTTCAAACAACTCTTTATCACTAAATCCCAATTCAATGGATTGCATTTCTGAAACCTGCAAAGACAACAAAATAATATCTGGAAGTTTGATATGTCCATTGATATCTGCCATATCAAAAGGGATTTTCATTTTCATTTGATAGCTTAAGCCCATATTATACCTCTATTCCAAAATAAATTTTTCTGCAACAGTATCTCCAAGAAACAGTCCTTTTTTAGTCATGCGAATGATTTCTTTATCCGGCACTAACAATCCTTTTTCAGTCAATTCGGCAACAACATCTCCATATTGTTGTTCAAAGGAAATCCCAAATTTTCCTTCAAATCGTGATTTAGAGACTCCAGTTTTTTTCCGAAGCCCTAAAAACATTTCCTCTTCCATCATTTCTTTTTTACTCAAATGCTCTTCATTAAAGCGTGCACTTCCTTTTTCGACAGCCTGCAAATAATGTCGAATAGGACCATGATTTTTATAGCGAACACCATTCACATAACCAGATGCTCCTGCTCCCAAACCAAAATATTCGTCATTATTCCAATACATTAGATTGTGTCGGCTTTCAAAATGTGGTTTAGAAAAATTGGAAATTTCATAATGTTCAAAACCAGCTTTTTCTAATTCTTGAATAATATACTCAAACATCTCTGCTTCTAAATCTTCTTTGGGCAATGGCAATTTCCCTCGCCTCATACGATTCATAAAAACAGTATGATTTTCCAAAATTAAACTATAAAGACTCATGTGAGGAATATCTAGAGCGATTGCTTTAGCTACATTCTCTTTCACGTCTGACATTGTCTGCTTTGGCAAAGCGTAAATAAGGTCAATCGAAATATTTTCAAAACCAACCTTTTTTAAATGCTCAATATTCTCATAAATATCTTTTTCGCAATGACTTCTTCCAATTCGTTTTAACATCTTGTCATTAAAGGTCTGTACTCCAAGAGAAATGCGATTCACTGCCGAATCTTTTAGCACTGCAATTTTTTCTGGATCCAAATCACCAGGATTTGCTTCAATCGTTAATTCTTCTAGATAAGATAAATCCAAGTTCTTGGTTAATTCGGTCAATAAAAATTCTAATTGAACTGCGGAGAGAGCTGTTGGTGTTCCGCCACCTATATAAAGAGTCCGTAGTTTTTGGATATCATAAGATTTAAACTCTTGTATCAAATGTTCCAAGTAGGCATCAACTGGTTGATTTTTGATAAAAACTTTTGAAAAATCACAATAATAACAAATTTGAGTACAAAAAGGAATGTGTACATAAGCAGAAGTCGGTTTGGTTTGCATACTATATATTATATCACAGATTAAATTATTCAGTAGCTTTTTATTTATTCAATATAAGAAGTTTATTCTTTCTCTTTTTTATTTATGCGTGTACTTGTTTGAACTTTAAAAACAAAAAAAGTGCCTGATTATTATCTAAACACTTTTTATAATTTTAAACTTTAGAAAGAGAATTAGTTGCTTAATTCCTGTGTCCGTTTATAAGCGGCATCAACAGCATTTATGACACTAGATCGAAAAGCATCTTGTTCAAGGCTAGCTACTCCTGCAATCGTGGAACCTGAAGGGCTACAAACTTGATCTTTCAATACAGCAGGGTGCAAATTTGTCTCCTTAGCTAATACTGCTGAACCTAAAAGGGTCTGATTTGCTAACTTTAAGGCTAATTCTCTGGGAAGCCCATTTTTTACACCCGCGTCAGCTAAAGCCTCTAGGAAGAGATAGACAAAAGCTGGACCACATCCAGCCACAGCCGTTGCAGCATCTAATTGTGATTCATCTAAGCGCACCAATGAACCAACTGAAGATAGTAATTCTTGAATCAATTCTTCATCATTTGTAGTGCATTTATGTGATAAAGAATAAGTCACTACTCCTTCTCTTACTGCCACTGGTGTATTGGGCATAATACGGATTAGGCGATGTTGATTTGGTACAAGCTCATCCAACTGTTGCAAAGTAAGTCCAGCAGCCATAGAAATCAGTAAGACTGAGTCGCGTTTTTCTAAAATAAAGTTATATTTTTCTAGTAATTCTGTAAATTGATGAGGCTTAACTCCTAAAAAAATAACTTCAGCTTGCTCAAAAATTTCTTGATTTGTAGCAGTTTTTCCGCCTACTTCCTCAACTATTTTTTCTGCTTTTTCAAGGCTACGATTGCCTAAAAAAATTTGATACTTGAGCTTGTTTTCTTGAATAACAATATGAGCCAATTTAGAACCCATATTTCCCAAACCGATAAAACCAATTGTTTTCATCATTACTTCCTTATCTGTCCATTTCCTTTAACTACATATTTATAACTAGTTAATTCTTTAAGTCCCATAGGCCCTCTAGCATGCAATTTTTGAGTAGAAATTCCCATTTCACAACCAAGTCCAAACTCTCCACCATCAGTAAAACGAGTTGAAGCATTTACATAGACTGCCGCGCTATCGACTTGTTCTGTAAAAATATCAGCATTTTCAACGCTATCTGTCACGATGGCGTCTGAATGATGTGTTCCATGTGTTTCGATGTGTTCAATTGCCTCGTCCAAAGAGTCTACCAATTTTACTGCCATCACATAGTCTGAAAATTCTCTATCAAAATCAGTTGAATTTGCTGTTTCACCAGAAATAAAGGTTGCCGCTGTTTGATCTAAGCGAAGCTGAATAGGAGGCAAGTCATTCTTTTCGCGTTCCACAACTAAACGTTGAAATAGTGAAGGAAGAAAAGAATCCGCTATCTCTTTATGAACTAAACAAACCTCCATAGCATTGCAAACAGAAGGACGACTCGTCTTAGCATTATCAATAATGTCCAATGCCATCTCTTGATTGGCTTCTTTATCTACATAAACATGAACAATCCCTGTTCCAGTTTCAATCACTGGAACAGTTGCATTCTCAACAACTGATTGAATCAATCCTGCCCCACCACGAGGTATAAGTAAATCTAGGTAGCCTTTGGCCTTCATTAATGTATAAGCACTTTCTCGACTCGTATCAGACACCAATTGAATACTATCAGAAGAAATCGTAGTCTGTTCAAGGGCCGCTTTCAAAGCTGTTACTATTGCTGCAGCCGTTTGATAGGCTTCTTTTCCACTCCGTAGTATTACAGCATTTCCACTTTTTATAGTAAGTGCTACTGCATCTGAAGTAACATTAGGACGACTTTCATAGATAATCCCCACAACACCTAGTGCAACTCTTTTTTTGCTAATCGTCAGACCGTTTTCCAAATGAACAGTATCTAAAATTTCCCCTATAGGATCTGGAAGATTTACTACCTGACGGATTCCTTTAGCCATTTCTTTTATTCTATCCGCATCTAAGTAGAGGCGATCCAACATGACATCCGAAATCACTCCTTTGGCTTTTTCCATGTCTTTTAAATTAGCTGCTAAAATACTCTCTGTCGCTGCTTCTAAAAAATCAGCCATCAATAAAAGTGCTTGATTCTTTTCTGTGCTAGAAGCTGTATTGATAGATTTTTTAGATTGTTTAATTTTTTCCAATAACAGTTGTGTACTACTCATAGATTTCCTCATTCTTATGTTTAGCTTTAGAATAAATGATTCTAATTTTTAGTTAAATTGCGATAAAAGCAACTCCAATGCTGGAGTGATTGAAATCCAATCGTCTCGATGAATCACAACACCTTTAGGCTTACTAGCTCTCAATAAATCTTCTAGTGCTGTTTGCCCAAAGCGAACTCGACCTTTTCCGATGATACGACCGCTTTCCTGATCATAAACATTGACAATCTCATGATAAGAGAATTTTCCTTTAATTTGAACAATTCCAGAAATCAAAAGGCTCTTTCCTGATTCTATCAACGCATGACTAGCTCCTCGATCTACATAAATTTCTCCCTGACTTGGAGCATAGAAAGCTAACCATTGTTTTTGCGTTTTCATATTTTTATCTTGAGCAACAAATATTGTACCTTCATCTTGATGAGTAGCTGCTTCAATCAAAGCTCTTTCTTTAAAGGAAGAACAAATATAAACAGGTACTCCTGCATTTGTCGCTAGAGTGGCCGCTTTTATCTTCGTCAGCATACCACCAGTTCCATTTGTAGATCCTGAACCTCCAGCCATTTGAATGATTTCATCTGTGATGCTAGAGATTTTCTCCAAACGTTTTGCTTGTGGATTGTGACTAGGATTTTCAGTATAAACTCCATCTACATCAGTCAAAAGAACCAGTAAATCAGCTTGAATCATAGCTGCTACTTGAGCGCTAAGCGTATCATTATCTCCTACTTTTAGCTCCTCGATAGCCACTGTATCATTTTCATTGATAATGGGAATCGCACCTCTGTTGAGTAAAACAGTCAAGGCTTGGTGCGCATTTTTATAACGACGTTTATCAATAAAATCATCTTGTGTCAAAAGAATTTGTGCTGAAACAATGTTTTTTATAGATAAATTTGTAGTATATTCTTCTAAAAGCAATCCTTGCCCAACGGCAGCGGAAGCTTGTTTGTCGGCTATTTTAGTTGGTCGTTTTTTGAAACCTAGTGAAGCAAAACCAGCTGCAATAGCACCAGAAGAAACTAAAATCAATTCATAACCAGCACTATGTAATTCAGCTAGTTGGTGTGTAATGGTTTTAACTTTTTCCTGTGATAAACTACCATCTTTATTTGTTAAAGAGGAGGTTCCGACTTTAAATACAATTCTTTTTACTTTCATTTGTAGTTCTTTCCTATATAGATTGTATTATTATAACATGAAACATCAAAAAATATTAAAATAAGAAAAAGAAAAGCAACTGTAAATAAGAACAATATCTATCAACTGCTATTCAAAGCAAGTTTAGATAGATAAGATACAAATCAAGTTGCTTTAATTAGATAGGTTTTAACTATTTTGTAATGAGTCATTTGACTTTCTTAATTTTTCTAAGGTCTTTTGAAACAATTCTGGTACCTCAACAGAAAATTTTAACACTTCTCCTGTCTTTGGATGTGTAAAACCAAGTGTTTTAGCATGTAAAAATTGCCCTTGTCCTTTTAGTGTTTTGCGTGGTCCATAAACCAAATCACCCGCAACAGGATGACCAATATAAGCCAAGTGAACTCTAATTTGATGAGTTCGACCCGTTTCTAGTTGCAATTCCAATAAACTATAATCACCAAAACGTTCCAAAACATGAAAACGAGTCAAAGCAGGTTTTCCTTTTGCTGTAACTGCTTGTTTCTTACGATCTTTTTCACTACGTCCAATCGGTGCTTCAATCACACCACGATCATTTGGTAAATTACCATGAACAATAGCCCAATATTTACGCAAAGATTTTTTATTTTTCAATTCCTCTGCCAACTTCAAATGAGCAGAATCATTTTTAGCAATCATTAACAGACCAGATGTATCTTTATCAATTCTATGAACAATCCCAGGGCGTAAAATACCATTGATACCTGATAAATCCTTTACATGATACATTAAAGCGTTGACCAAGGTTCCGCTAGTGTGGCCTGGACTGGGGTGAACCACCATTCCTTGTGGTTTATTTACTACCAGAACATCAGCATCTTGGTACACAATTTCAAGCGGTATATTTTCAGACTCATACTCCAAAACCTCAGGTTCAGAAATTTCATAATAGATAAGATCCCCTTGCTTTACAGAATATTTGGCTTTTTTATTTTGCCCATTAACTAATATTTGACCTCTTTTTATCTGGTCATTTGCAGCACTACGAGAAAGTTCTGTCAAATCAGCGACAACTTTGTCCAGACGCAAGCCTTCAGTTTCTTTTTCAATTTTTAGTTCCATTCACTTCTTCCTTAAAACTTAGCACTAAGAGAATTAAAACTCCTATGGTTAAATAGCTATCTGCTACATTAAAAATAGCAAAATGAATAAATTCTAACTGAAACATATCTACAACAAATCCTTGATGCAAGCGATCGATAAAGTTTCCGATTCCTCCAGCAATAACCAAAGAATAGCCCCCAACAAACCAAGGAGAACGGTCAATATGTTTATTTAAGTACCAACCGACTAAACCAACAGCAATAATTGTTATAATTGTAAAAAACCATTGTTGATTTTCCAAAATAGAAAAAGCTGCTCCTGTGTTTTGGAGATAAGTTAGACTAAGAACTTTAGGAATAAATTTTTTCACTTGTCCTAATTTAAAATTGCTTGTAATATAAAATTTAACCAGTTGATCACATACAATCAAAATTAAAATTATAAGCAAAACAATTATTTTTTTTATATTTTTTTTATTCATCATATTTCTTTTGTTCAAAGTATTCTTTCATTACAGCTGCAAATGCTGAACCTGTTTGAGAGAGGTCTGCTTCCTCACGTTTAACATAAACCATACGATTATCAAGATGATCATTTAGTTTGATAACCGTTATACCATTCACACTATCGCTATCTAGAAAACCAGAACCTGTTGCATAAGCATCTGTCCGTTCTAAAATTCCGTTCAAAGTGGCTCTATCTGTTACATTAAACATTTGGGGACTATCACTTGTATCAACAAAGTTTTCCGAATAATAAAGATACTCATCTTTTTCTTGAGTGAAACGAACCGTTGGCAAATCTGCAATGTCTTCCATCACCAGTTCTTTTTTCTTAGTGAGAGGATGTCCTTCACGAAGGTAAATATGCGTTTGAAAAGGAATCAGCTCTATTACCTCTAAGCCTAATTTCTCCACACGTTGCATAATCCCCTTTGTATTTTGATGATTGAGATAGATAATCCCAATTTCGCTATGTCCTTGAGCTACTTCATCTAAAATCTGTACCGTTGTTGATTCAAAAATCCGAAAATTCTTATACTCTGGATATTTTTTTGAAAAATAAGTAATCAAAGGCGGTAAAAAATCATAGTGTTGACTGGCAATAGAAAACTCATCTTTTTCATCTTCTGGATTGATGTATTGATTTTGGAAAACATCAAATCCCTTCACTAACTCTTGAGCTTTTTCATAAAAGTCCATTCCTCTACGAGTAAGAAAAGTTCCACTACTAGTTCGACGAAATATCTTAAAACCAAGTTCTTTTTCCAAATCTCGAACAGAAATGGATAAACTAGGTTGACTCACATACATCTTTTCTGCTGCTTCTCTAAAAGTTCCGCTATTGGCAATGGCAACCACATACCGTAATTGTTGAATATTCATAATTGATTCCTTCTTTATATATCCTCTAATTATACCATAAAAGAGGAATCAATTCACGAAATGTGATAAAAACTTCCTATCACAAAGAATAATGTAACTAATTATTTTTATATTTATGGATTTTAGTTGACTTTCCAAATTTTTGATACTATAATACTGTAATGGAGTGAATTTTATTGAGGAGGCGAAATAAATGAAACCACAAACACAGATTAAAACTCATAAGAAAAAGAAACGCTGGATGTCAGTTACCCTTATCAGCGGGCTTCTTTTATCTGCTTATGTGGGAAGCAATTTAACTCTTGCCGAAGAAAGCACAACCAATACCAATTATCCAGAGAAAGAAAAAGGGCAAACCGAATCAAGTTATTCACAAAATAGCCAAACAAATGAAAATACTTCTAGTTCCAACTTTGAGGATAAAGAAAGTTCATCAATAAGCTCATCTTCAACCAATCAAGACAGCTCAACAACCTCCAATAATTCTAATTCAGAAACACAGACAAGCCAAAGCGACAATTCAACACCATCTAACAAAAATAGTAATTCCACCCCAAAATCAGAAGATGACACAAAATCAACCCAAAAGTCAGAACAGTCATCAAGCAATGCTGTTACTAACGATGAACAAAAACAATCTTCCGAAGAAAAGAAACAAGGTTTTACTACTGATAAAAACGGGAGTTGGTATTTCTACAACAATGGAGAAAAAGCGACCGGGTGGCAAACAATCAACGGAAAAACACTCTACTTTAATAAAGACGGGAAACAAATAAAAGGGGAATTGGTACTAGTAGACAATCAACTTCACTTTTTTGATTCTAATAGCGGTGAGTTAGTTAAAAATGATTTTCGCTACATCAACAATAGTAACAACTATAAATACACTCCATATTTTAATGGATGGATGTATTTCGATTCCGAAGGAAAACCTGTGACAGGTTGGAAAACAATAAATGGAAAAACCTTTTATTTTGCTGAACAAAAACTAGATGGAGATAATTTCCATCAAATCGGTGGGCAAATCAAAGGCGAAGTTTATGAAATTAATGGAAAAAAGTATTATTTTGACCCATTAACTGGTGAGTTAGTCACGAATCGGTTTATCTATTTTAAAGGAATGTTTTACCGCGTTAACAATCAGGGAATTGTTACTGACATTGGACCGGATTCAAAACAACTTGAGTCAGAAAATATCAAAAATTCTTTTTATTATGGACCTGACAAATCCTGGTATTATTTTGACAAAAATGGACAAAAGGTCACCGGTTGGCAAACAATTGGTAGTAAAACGTATTTTTTTGATCAAGATGGAAAACAAGTCAAAGGACGATTCATTAGTTTAGATGGCAAACAGTATTATTTAATGAATAGTACAGGTGAGATTGCTCGAAAAACAATCGAAACAATTGACGATAAACAATATTATTTCAACCAAGAGGGACAAATTTTAAAAAACGCAACTGTTAACTACCAAGGCTATTCCTATTCTTTAAATAAAAGTGGTATAGCTACAGAAATAGTTCAACGTGATACATTTACTTATGACGAATATGGAAATTGTTATTATTTCGATGAAAAAGGACACAAGGTTACAGGATTTCAAAAAATTGATGGAATGACCCTTTACTTTGATACCTCGTTTGAAGATTTTTATGGGGCACAAGTCAAAGGAGATTTTGTTTCAATAAATGGGGACTCTTACTACTTTGATCAAAAAACGGGACAAATGTACGCAAACGAAACAGTAGTGATTGACGGTGTAGAATATTATTTTGATGAAAATGGTCGAGCAAGATAAGGTCTATTTCCTACTTAAAATAATATTCAATATTAAACACAAAAATAGCAATTTGAAACCACAATAAAAAGAGAACTCTCGGGTTCTCTTTTTATTTATCATAAACTATTTTTTACTCTTTCGTTGAGTTTTATTGGTTCTTAAGAAACTAACTGCACCAATTGTCATTCCTAAAATTGCCAAACGTTCAGCACCCGAACCAGTAGTTGGTAAGAAAGCACCAATGCCATCTTTTTGATTTTCAACATTAGTCGCAGTTAATTGCTCAGGAGTTTGACCAAAAACTCCTGAAACAGCCGAACCTTGATCAGTTGCAAAGAACTCTCTAAAATCAACTGTGTCACTGTCATCTTTACTGCTATTCTTCAACTTAGACTTCGTTTTAGATTTGTCAATTTTTATGCTAGTTTCCTCTTTACTATCGGTATCTAGCGTTGTTTCTTTGTCTTCTTTATCTTTAGTTTTTCTTTTTGAATCACTAAGGGTTTCTACCTTAGCTGACTGAATACTTAATGATGCAGGAGAAGCATAAACACCTTCAGATTGGATTAATTTATCCAGTAAAGTCAGATAATTCGATTGAAGATTATTATAGACTCCTTGAAGTGTTGCCAATTTAGCTTCTTCTTTTCCTAAAACTTCTTGCTTAGAAGACAAATCTGTTTGCGCTACTTCAAGTCCAGTCTCAGCAGCCAGCAATAGCTCAGAAGCATTTTCTAAATTATATAATTTCTTTTGAGCAGCAACTTCTTTATTTTTAGCAGCTATCAATGCTTCTTGTGCTTTAGAAAAAGTATCTCTTGCAGTCTGTTCATTGGATTTTAAATCTGCTAATTTCGTTTGAGATTTTTCCAAAGCTTGTTGTGCCGTAGAAAACTTTTCTTGATAAGGACGCAACTTGTCAGCAATCTTCGATACTGCAGTTGTTAACTCTGCTTCTTTAATAGCAACTGTTTGTTTTGCTAGCCTTAATTGACTCTCTGCTACTGTTAGTTGTTGACGTGCATTCTCTAATGAAATAATGCGGTTATTTGTATCATTTTGTATATCAACCAATTGAACATTTAAGATATTCAAGCTTGATTCTTGGCTAACTTTTTGAGCATTCAGTTCTGCTAGTTTATTCTTCAAAGCAGTCACATCTGTACTAGAAGAAGTCGCACGACCACCTGCTGTACGAATCAATTGTTCTAAAGCTGCAACTGTTAAAAGCGTGCCATTATTCATTCGTTGATCAAGGTTAGCAACATTATGGAAGTCGACTTCTGATGTTCCATAAGGTGTTCCCCATTGATTTGGATGTGTATCATAAGCAGCTGAAATAACATTTGCTTTATTGTCCATCATTTGAACGTAGTGACCGATTTTGGCAAAAACAGTAGCACCAACCTTCATATAAATCGCATTGGCATCAATTTGTGTTTCATCAGTTGGAAGACCATATTGATTTGCTAATTGTTGGTAGAGGTTTTTCTCACTATGCCAAAAATCAACAGCCGCTTGAGGAGCAAAGCTAATGGCCACATTTTCATTTCCAATGAGCTTGCCCATATGCCAATTTTTTTCTTCAAAATAAACTGTTTGTATTTGGCTTGCTACATTAGCAAATGGATCCACAACTAGTTCTGACAAACCTGCGTTCCGACGATAAGCATTGATAGCTTTCACTAACTCTAATGCTTGTAGGTTATTTTCAAGACTAGCAGGACTTGTTGGATCTGAATTAACTGAAATTCCAAATTCACTTTGACCACGTTGGTACAATGCTAGTGCATTTGTAGCGGCTTCACGTACTTCTTGACTTTCAGAATTATTGCGAAGATTTTCTAAAAATTGACTGTATGATGTAGTCCGAAGATCTACAGGTGCTGTCGTTGCTTTTTGTTCTTCAGTAGCCAACTGAGCCTCAGTTGAACTAATGGTTTGTTTGGTTTGATTTAAATCAGACTGTGCTTGATTAATCTTATTCTGAATGTCAGTTTGCCCTTGAGATGAAGCAACACTTTGTTCAGCTTTTGCTACTTCTTCCTTAGAATGATTAACAACATTTTCAGCTTGTTTCTGTTGATTCTTAGCTGTCTCAAGCGCTTGTTCTTCATTATGAACGGGTTCTTTTGCTTGATTTAACTCTGATTCAGCTACATCTTTCAATGTTTTTTGAGCAGCAACAACATTTTCTTGATTTTTAACTGCTTCTTCTGCATTTTTCACCTTTGTATCAGCTGAATTGACTGCAGCAGTCTTGTCGTTTACTTCTTCTTTAGAATTTTGAACAGCTGTTTTTGCTGTTTCAATATTTTCTGTTGTAGCTTCCTTTTTGTTTTCTTTAGCTGCTTCTACCGTTTCTTGAGCTTCCTTAACAGTATCAGTAGCTTTTTGAACATCTGATTTTGCTTGATCAACTACTGCTTGTTGCTGCTCCAATTCTGCTTTAGCAGCATCAGCTTTTTCTTGTGCTGCAACAACATCATCTAGACTAACAGGAGTTACAGGCACTACTGGAACCTCTGTAGAAGTTGTTGGAGTAGTAGTTGATACAGGTTCTACCACAGTAGCTGTATTAACAAGATCGTCAGCATAAACCTGATGGTGCGTCAGCCCACCAGAAATAATAGTTGTAGCTGCAATCCCAGTTGCTACAACTGATTTCCCAATCTTTTTTTCCATAATTTTTCCTTCTTCTTATTCATATATCACAATATCTAGGGTATAATTCCCCATATACTAGTATATTAACACAAATAAGCGTTTTTTTCCAGTATAAGGGTTTTTATTTCCCTTTAAGTTATATTACATTTATGTGACATTTGACCTCATTTGACATGATAATCTTTTAATATTTTATCTATTTTTTTGAATAATCAATTCCAACATCTGCTCTTCTTCTTTTGTCAATTGATAATTTTTTAATAAATCTGGTCGTTTTTCGTAAGTTTTTTTCAAACTTTCGTATAATCGCCATTTTCGAATGTTTTCGTGATGTCCACTCATTAGTACATCTGGAACTTCCATGCCACGAAAATTATAAGGACGAGTGTACTGAGGATATTCCAAAAGTCCTGATGAGAAACTATCTTCCGTATGACTCACTTCTTTTCCAATAACCTCTGGAATCAAGCGAACAATAGCATCAACCATAGTCATAGCAGCTAGTTCACCACCTGTTAGAACATAATCGCCTAGAGATAATTCATCAGTCACTAAAGATTTAATTCGTTCGTCATACCCTTCATAATGCCCACAAATAAAAATTAACTCTTTCTCTTTGGATAGATTTTCTGCTTCTCTTTGGTTAAAGGTGCGACCAGCAGGGTCTAAAAGAATAACACGCGGATTGTTTTTCTGAATGTTATCAAAAGTATCAAAAATAGGTTGTGCCCGCAAAAGCATTCCTTGACCACCACCGTATGGTTCATCATCAACATGACGAGATTTTTCGGCGTATTGGCGAAAATTATGATAAGTAATATTTAATAGACCTTTTTCTCTTGCTTTCCCTACGATGGAGTGTTCTAACGGTGAAAACATCTCGGGAAATAAAGTTAAAATATCAATTTTCATCATCTAAACCTTCCAACAACTCAACATCCACACGGTTAGCTTTAATATCAACATTTAAAATAACTGGAGGAATGTAGGGGAGTAATAAATCCTTTTTTCCTTTACGCTGTACAACCCAAACATCGTTAGCACCCGGTTGCAATATTTCTTTGATTTGACCAATCAGATGATCATTCTCATAAACATCTAAACCAATGATTTCATGATAGTAAAATTCTCCGTCATCCAAGCCTGACAAACTTTCAACGGAAACTTTCAGTGTATGGTTTTTATATTTTTCAATAGCATTAATGTGGTACATATCTTTAAATTTAATAATATCAAAGTTCTTTTGTTTGCGGTGACTAGCAATCTCAACATTTCGCACAAAAGAATCTTTATCATCAAAAAGTGCCAAAATTGCTCCTTTTTTAAAACGTTCTTCTGTAAAATCTGAAACACTCAATACACGCATTTCTCCTTGTAAACCTTGTGTATTCACAATTTTTCCAACATTAAGATAGTTCATAGTTTCTCCAAATACTTTGATTTATTTTGTTTATTTTATCATCATTAAAAACAGGATACAAGATAAAAGTTGTTTTATTCAGTTGCAAATTAGGAACTGTTTCTTCTTCATATATACCATCTATTTATTTTACTAAATTTTATTGACTCATTTAAAAATAAAAAGATTGAAGAAAATCATTAATTTGATTTATCTTCAATCTGAAGCAATGAATAACTGTATCCTTTACTTTTCGTCAATAACGATTCTAACTTTCTTGTATTCAGTTGGGACAGAGTAAACAATCGTTCTTACCGCAGAAATAGTACGGCCCTTCCGACCAATAACACGTCCAACATCACTTGCATCAAGATCTAGATGATATTCTATAAAATCTGGAGTATCCTCAATCTTAATCGTTAAAGCATCTGGCTTTGAAATCAACGGTTTTACTATTGCAATAATTAGATTTTCAATCGTGTCCATATATCACCCTACAATTCTATTGTTATTTAGAGTATTTTGAATCGTGGAATTTTTTCATAACTCCAGCTTTTGAAAGAATGTTACGAACAGTATCAGATGGTTGTGCACCATTTCCTAACCATTCAAGTACACGGTCTTCTTTCAAGGTTACTTGATTTTCTTCAACAAGTGGGTTATAAGTTCCAACTGTTTCAATAAAACGTCCATCACGAGGTGAACGTGAGTCTGCAACATTAATACGATAAAAAGGTTTTTTCTTAGAACCCATACGAGTTAAGCGAATTTTAACTGCCATTGATAGATTTCTCTTTTCTACATTTTATTTCTTTAGTTAAATAGCAAAACTATTAAACACAATCCTTATTATATCACTTTTAAAAACTCTGTCAAGTTTTTTTCTTGACAGAGTTTTATTTTTTTACCGTAATAATCTCAAATTGGTTCATTATTGATTTAAAAATATGAATCTTGTATCTATTTTACTAATAAAGCCATTAATTCATTGTATGAACGAACTGTATAAGTCGGCTGATAATCTGTAGTGTTTAAAGTATTTTCAGGATTATACCAAACCGTATCAATGCCCGCCTTAGTTCCTCCTGCAATATCCGCTGACAAAGAATCTCCAATCATTAAAGCTTCTTCCTTCTTAAAATTTGGTATTTGTTTGGCAATTTTATCATAAAAGGCTGGTAAAGGTTTTTGAACTTGCAATCGATCTGAAATAAAAACCTGATTAAAATAAGGTGCAATGCCTGAATGAAGTAACCGTCTCGTTTGAATAAAGTCGATCCCATTAGTAGCAGCATACAGTTCATATTGTTTATCAGTCAATGTATCCAATAATTGCTCTACACCTTCATAAATTTGCCCTTGTTGCGATAAGTGATGTTGGTAACTTTTTGCCAAGAGGACACCATCTTTTTCAATACCAAAATATGCAAATAATTTAGAAAATCGTGACTGAATTAATTCTTTCTTGGTAATTTTTCCATCTTCCAAGTCACGCCAAAGTTGTTTATTCATTGGAACATAATAATCTTTGTAGGCTTGAATTTCAGCTACACCTTGCTCTTTCAGAAGATTTGATAGCGCGATGTCCTCAGCACTATCAAAGTCAAACAAAGTATGGTCTAAGTCAAATAATAAAAATTTATACTGCAAGGGAAAATTTCCTTTCTAGAAAGTATTAGATGCAAGATATTTATAAAAGTATTATAGAATTTATTTTTTACATCAATAGACATAGAAAAATAGTTTTTCTATTCAATTAAATATCTGATTTTCTATTTGCATTTTCTGTAAGCGACCAATCTTTTTCAATATATTGTGTAAATGCTGGTAAAAATTGTTCATCACCTTCAAAGCTAACAAAATAAACTTTTTCATCTACTTTAAAAAGCCAACAAACTAAAATTTTATCTGATTCAAACGTAACATTTATTTTATAGGCTTCGTGACCAACGACGGTCGTTTTTTCTCCCCATAGGTCAGTCACCCCTTCTTGTTCTTCTTCATGACCATAAATGCGCTCAGCAATGGTTTTAGCTGAGAATTCCTCTCCCTCTTCAATGTTTGATGTCTCTTTCGTGTAAGAATTCAAGGTGACAATATTTTGACCTGAGAGGTCTGAATATTGAAGAGCACTGCCATCACCGTCCAAATCGGTAAATTTCACCCATTCCTTTGGAACATCAACATAACCATGTTCAGCTGATCCAATTCTTTTGGTATCCGTTAGTGAAAAACTGTATTCTGAACTAGAATCGCTTTCATCCTCATCTTCATCTTCAAAATCATCCGGAATGGAAAAATCATTGCCCTTAGAAGACTGAGAATTTTTGTAACTATTATATAAGGAACGCCCTATCAATGAGCAAGAACTTAGAACCATGCCAACAGAAACTAGTAGTATCGCAAATAGATATTTTTTTTTCATATTTCTTTCCTCTTTATCGTCTTTATTGTCGTTCAACGGTATCGTAGTAAAAGATTATTATACAATTTATTCTTCATCCATAGAAAGCACACTTAGGAATGCCTCTTGTGGTACTTCAACCGATCCAATAGCTTTCATACGTTTTTTACCTGCTTTTTGTTTTTCCAGTAGTTTACGCTTACGTGAAACGTCTCCACCATAACATTTAGCTAAAACGTTTTTTCTCAAAGCTTTAATATCTGTTCTAGCAACAATTTTTTGTCCTATTGCAGCTTGAATCGGAACTTCAAATTGTTGACGAGGGATAATTTTTTTCAATTTATCAACAATCAATTTTCCCCTTTCGTAAGCAAATTCTTTATGGACTATAAAGCTAAGTGCATCCACTTTATCACCATTTAAGAGAATATCCATTTTCACCAAGCTTGATTTGCGATATTCTGAAATTTCATAATCAAAACTTGCATAACCTCTAGTAGAAGATTTTAACTTGTCAAAGAAATCAAAAACAATTTCAGCAAGAGGGATATGATAAATAACATTGACCCGATTTTCATCAATATAATCCATCGTCACAAAATCACCACGCTTACGTTGAGCCAATTCCATTACAGCTCCGACAAATTCCTGTGGCACCATAATTTGAGCTTTAACATAAGGCTCTTTAATAGATTCAATTTTAGTCGGATCAGGAAATTCACTAGGATTAGAAACTTCAATTATTTGATTATCCGTCATATCCACTTCATAAATTACTGAAGGAGCTGTCATGATTAAATCAATATTGAATTCACGTTCTAGCCGCTCTTGAATAACATCCATATGAAGAAGACCTAAAAATCCACAACGGAATCCAAATCCTAAAGCCTGTGAAGTTTCGGGTTCAAATTGTAAACTAGCATCATTCAGCTGTAATTTCTCCAAAGCTTCGCGTAGATCATTGTACTTATTTGTTTCAATAGGATAAAGTCCTGCAAAAACCATAGGGTTCATTTGCTTGTATCCATGTAAAGCTTCAGTTGCAGGATTTGAAGCTAAAGTTACGGTATCACCCACACGAGTATCTTGTACAGTTTTGATAGAAGCAGCAATATACCCCACGTCTCCTGTAGCTAAAAAATCTCGTCCAACAGCTTTGGGTGTAAAAATCCCCACTTCTGTTACATCAAATGTTTTATTGTTACTCATTAATTGAATGGTATCACCGGGTTTGACAACTCCGTCCATTACACGAACTTGAAGAATTACCCCACGATAACTGTCATAGACTGAATCAAAAATCAGTGCTTTTAATGGACTTTCTACACTTCCTGACGGAGCTGGAACTTTTTCAACAATCTGTTCTAAAATATCCTCAATACCAATACCAGATTTTGCCGAAGCTAGCACCGCTTCACTAGCATCTAAACCAATAACATCTTCAATCTCGTGTCGCACTCGCTCCGGATCAGCTGCTGGTAAATCAATTTTGTTAATAACTGGCAAAATTTCCAAATCATTGTCTAAAGCTAGATAAACATTTGCTAATGTCTGGGCTTCAATTCCTTGAGCTGCATCAACAACTAAAATAGCCCCTTCACAAGCAGCAAGTGAGCGAGAAACCTCATAAGTAAAATCCACATGTCCTGGGGTATCAATCAAATGAAAAATATAGGTTTCCCCATCTTTGGCTTTATAATTCAACTCAATCGCATTCAGTTTGATAGTGATTCCTCGTTCACGCTCCAAATCCATACTATCTAATAACTGTGCTTGCATTTCCCTACTGGAAACTGTTTCAGTCGCTTCTAAAATTCTATCTGCAAGTGTTGATTTCCCATGATCAATGTGTGCAATAATCGAAAAATTTCTGATTTTTTCTTGTCTCTTCTTTAAATCTTCTATGTTCATCCTTTTATTCCTTTTAGGGTACTCTCTCCATTATATCATAAAACTGAATAGAGTATAAGTTGACATGAAACAAGTAAAGAACTCCTAAAGTAAATAGGTTGCAATTTCTTATTTTCTAATTTTTAACTGAATAATCTATTTATTCTAGGAAAACACCTACTATTTTCCCTTAATTATGCTATAATAATCACAGAAAATCAGTAGAAAAGAGGATGTTTTTTTATGATAAAACTCATCGCATTGGATATGGATGGCACTCTTTTAAATAATAAAAAGGAAATTCCGCAAGCTCATATCCGTGCTATCCACCAAGCAATAGAGAAAGGAGTTAAATTAGTTCTTTGTACAGGTAGACCATTGGTTGGAGTAAAACCTTACTACCAACAACTTGGACTTGGTTCAGAAAACGAATATATCATTGTTGATAATGGTTGTGCTACTCATCAAAGCAAGGACTGGAAATTGGTCAATTATCACGAACTTAGTAGAGAAGATATCCTCTATCTGTATGAAATTAGCAAGCAAACATCTGTTCAATTGACCGTTTTTGACGAAGAACGCTATTTGATTATCGGTGAAAAACCAAGTGATTTGGTTACTTATGATGCTGGTCTTGTGTTCACTACTCCAAAAGAAATAAGTATTGAAGAAGCTACTTCTGGAAAAAATATTCTATTTCAAGCCATGTTCTTAGCTCCTTCAAAAGAATTAGACCATTTCCAAAAAACATACGAATCTCAATTAGATCAACATTTTAGTGTCGTTCGCTCTCAAGAATATATTTACGAAGCTATGCCTAAACAAGTTACCAAAGCAACTGCCCTTAAAGAATTAGCTGATAAATTAGCTATCCAACCAGAAGAAATCATGGCTATTGGAGATGCGAATAATGACTTGGAAATGCTAGAATTTGCCGGTCTAGGAATTGCTATGGGAAATGCTCCAGAGCATGTAAAACAGCTGGCAGATGCTGTTACAGATAGTAACGAAAACAACGGTGTGGCAACCGCTATTGAAAAATTTATTTTATAAAAGTGTCATTGCAATTATTTTTGTCACTTTTAATATCTTAACAATAAATAAATCACTACTATCACTACATTTATAAAATAACAAAGGAGTTATAATGAAATACCCTAATCTTTTAAATCGTTTCTTAACATATGTAAAATTTAATACCCGCTCTGATAAAGACTCTTCTACTACTCCCAGCACGCAAAATCAAGTAGAATTTGCAACAAATGTACTCATCCCTGAAATGAAACGAGTTGGTTTAGAAAATGTTCACTATCTTCCAAATGGGTATGCTGTTGGAACGCTACCAGCAAATGATCCTAGTTTCAAATACAAAATTGGTTTCATTTCCCATATGGATACAGCTGACTTTAATGCTGAAGGAGTTAATCCTCAAATCATAGAAAATTATGATGGTGGAATTATCAAATTGGGACAATCAGATTTCAATCTAGATCCAGCTGAGTTCTCCAATCTAAATAAATATAAGGGACAAACTCTAATCACAACTGATGGAACAACACTTCTCGGTGCAGATGATAAATCTGGTATCGCAGAAATCATGACAGCTATTGAGTATCTGAATGCACATCCAGAAATCAAACATGCTGAAATCCGTGTTGGTTTTGGTCCAGATGAAGAAATTGGAATCGGAGCCGATAAATTTGATGCAGAGGACTTTGATGTTGATTTTGCTTACACCGTTGATGGTGGTCCGCTAGGTGAACTTCAATATGAAACTTTCAGTGCTGCTGCTGCAGAATTAAAATTCCAAGGACGCAATGTTCATCCCGGAACAGCTAAAAATCAGATGATTAACGCTTTGCAACTAGCCATTGATTTTCACAATCAGCTTCCAAAGGATGAAACTCCTGAAAAAACAGACGGTTATGAAGGCTTTTTCCACCTGATGAGTTTAAATGGAAATGTTGAGGAAGCTTCAGCTAGCTATATTGTTCGTGACTTTGAAAATGAAGGATTCAAGAATCGTAAAGAATTGATGAAAACAATTGCCACGAAAATGAATGAAAAACTAGATGGTGAACGCGTTCTGCTAACACTAAAAGATGAATACTACAACATGCGTCAGGTCATTGAAAAAGATATGACTCCTATTACCATTGCCAAAAATGTGATGGAAAATCTCGGAATTGAGGTTCAGATTTACCCTACTCGCGGAGGAACAGATGGTTCCAAGATTTCATTCATGGGAATCCCAACACCAAATCTATTTGCAGGTGGTGAAAATATGCACGGACGTTTTGAGTACGTTAGCTTGGAAACCATGGAATCTGCTGTAGACACAATTATAGATATTGTTTCTTACGACAATGAAATTTCTAAAAATTAAGCAATAGATTAAATGTCTATTATTGCATTATAAATAATTTAAAAATACAGTAATTTTAAGCTTAGAAGATTCAGCTTAAATTACTGTATTTTTTTATTCTTTAAACCAAAGATTAATCTCTCTATCAGCCGATTCAACTGAATCCGATCCATGAACAATATTTTGGATGGTTTCATTTGGCGCTGCAGCTCGAGCAAAGTCGCCTCTTATTGTTCCTGGTAAGGCGGTTTCTGGAAGAGTTGATCCCATCATACTACGCCAGCATTCAACAACTTTTTCACCAGAAATAACACCAACAACAACTGCCCCAGAAGTCATAAATTCGCGAACAGCAGGATAAAATGATTTATTTACTAATTGTTCATAATGTTGATCAATTAAATCTCCGCTAACAGTTGAACGGTATTCTAATTTTTCAATATGGAAACCTCTATTTTCAATTCGCTTTAGAACTTCACCAATAAGACCTCGACGAACACCATCTGGTTTTATAATAAAAAATGTTTTTTCCATTTTTCTACCTCACACATCACTCAGTTATGTTTATTTTATCATAAAATCTATCAAAATGTGAAAGAATAAAAATTCTATAAATTTTCAATATTTCATTAAAATGCTAATAATAAGAGTAACAATAACATGTAGCACAAAATGTGATAATTTGATATTATTATTTTTATAATATCCATTCAATAGTCTAAGGAAACAAAATAAAAAGAGAATAGCAACAATGCCATAGTAGATAAAAGGTGAATCGAAACCACTTATAGCTTGAAGGATTAACAAGATGAAATAAAAGGTTGTTAAAAGAATTTGTAGAGTTACCAATTTATTTAATTATATAGATAACAAACCATAAAGAAGCATTATTCAAAAAGACTTGCACCGTTTGATTGAATCACTTCTTTATACCAATTAAATGATTTCTTCTTGTATCGTGCAAAACTTCCACTTCCATCATCATTTCTATCTACATAAATCAGACCGTATCGCTTGGAAAGTTGAGCTGTTGACATAGATACACAGTCAATACAACTCCAAGATGTATAACCCATAACCAAAACACCGTCTTTTATAGCTTCAGCAACTGCTTGTAAATGCTGCTTCATGTAGTCAATTCGATAATTATCATTTACTGTAAGGATACCATCTTGAGTAATCAGGCAATCTTTTGCACCCAATCCATTTTCAACAATAAATAAGGGAATCTGATAGCGAGAATAATAATGATTTAAAACTAAACGCAAGCCGATCGGGTCAACTTGCCAACCCCACTCTGATGATTCCAGATAAGGATTTGGAAAACCACCGATTACATTTCCCTCTCCTTTTTGATAGCGACTAGTGTCTGAAGCTTGGGTGACGCTCATGTAGTAGCTAAAGGAAAGAAAATCAACTGTATGATTTTTTAGTAAATCCTTATCATCTTTTGAGAATACAATGTTGATATCATTTTCTTCAAAATAACGTTTGGCATAAAATGGATATTCCCCGCGAACATGAATATCAGAAAAAAGATAATTTAGATTCTCATATTGATAAGCCGCTAATACATCGTCAGGTTTTGGAGTCATTGGATAGGCAGGCATAGCTAAAACCATACAACCTATTTTAAAGTTTGGATTAATTTCATGCCCAATCTTTGTTACCAGACTTGAAGCAACCAGTTCATGATGAATAGCTTGATAAAGCTCTTGTTTTGTCAACTTATCTTTAGGAGTCATAATTCCACCACTAGTAAAAGGCATCTCCAAGATAGAATTTACTTCATTAAAAGTCAACCAATACTTTACCTTATCTTTGTAACGTTTAAAAACGGTTTCTGCATAATGTGCAAAAAAATCAATTAATTTTCGATTTGTCCAGCCATTATACTTTTTAGCTAAATGTAATGGTGTTTCATAATGAGAAAGAGTTACTAAGGGTTCAATTCCCTTTTCAAGTAGATAATCAAACACAGCATCGTAATATCTCAATCCATCTTCATTGGGAGTTTCTTCGTCACCCTTTGGAAAAATACGTGACCATGCTATAGACAAACGAAACACCTTAAATCCCATTTCAGCAAACAAATCAATATCTTCGCGGTAACGGTGATAAAAATCAATTGCTTCTAATTTCAGATTATCTGCCGATGGTTCTTCAACATAATCTGATAAACCACCTTTTGGTAAAACATCTTGAACAGATAGACCTTTTCCATCTTCAAGATAAGCACCTTCAACTTGATTGGCAGCAACTGCGCCGCCCCATAAGAATTTTTCAGGAAAATTTAACATACTGACTCCTTTTACAGAACAACTAAAACATCATCTTCGTTGGTTACTATTTTCTTGTCTAATTTTTCCAAAACATCAACATAGTCATTGCTGTTTGTCACAATAACAGGAGTAATGGTAGCATAACCTTGAGAAGTAATGTAGTCTAAATCAACTTCCATCAACTGTTGACCTCTACGAATGGAATCCCCCTCTTGAACAGAAAGTTCAAATCCTTTCCCCTCTAGTTCAACAGTATCAATACCAATATGAATCAAAAGTTCTACACCACTATCACTCGTTAAACCGATAGCATGTTTTGTTTTAAAAATAGAAGTAACGACACCATCAAACGGAGCAAATAATTTTCCAGAACTAGGAGTAATTGCTACACCCTCTCCCATCAATTTTGAAGCAAATGTTTCATCAGGGACAGCTGATAATTCCACCACCTCTCCCTCAAAAGGAGCCGCTATTTTCGTTGAACTGTTAAGTCCTGTTTTGACTGTTTCTGAAACTGGCTGAGTACCTGTGCTAGCTTGGTTAGCAGGAACGACATCCTCTTCAATTCCCAAAATATAAGCAGCAATAAATGTGATGACAATACTAATTACTACAACAACTAAAGCATTGATAAAGTTACTTGGAATCTTATTATTGATATATTGAGGCAAGCCAATAAGAGAAGGAACCACAAACGTGAAGGATTTCAAATTTACAATCCCTGCGTACAATCCTGCAATTCCTCCACCAATCATAGCCGCGTACATAGGTTTTTTAAATTTTAGTGAAACACCATACAATGCTGGTTCTGTAATACCTGCTAATAAAGCGGAGAATCCAGCTGCAAAAGCAATTTGTTTTGTTGAAGGATTTTTACTTCTTATACTAACAGCCATTGCTGCTGCTCCTTGTGCTAGGTTTGACCCTAACATAGCTGGCAATATCAAGATATCTGGATTTGTAAGAGAAGCCGCCAAGAAAATAGGTGCAAAAGCCCAATGCATACCAGTCATTACGATGAATGGCATAATCGCACCAAGTAGGGCTAATGTTAACCAACCGGCTATACCATGTAAAGAAACTGCCGCCGTTGACAAAGCATTTCCGCAAAGAACTCCTAGAGGTCCTACAAGCACCAAAGCAATAAAACCTGAAATCAATAATACCAAAGCTGGTTGTAAGAAACTTTTGACAACAGGAGGAATTAGTTTATTCACTCCTTTTTCAATATAGGTCATCAACCAAACCATAATAAGAATTGGAATAACAGATGATGAATAAACTGCACCAACAACTGGTGCTCCAAATAATGCTAATGGATTTTTGCTGGCCACCATCTCAGAAAAATTTGGATGCAACATAATTCCAGCAACTGACATGGCTAGTATTGGAGTTACTTTTAATTTTAAAGAAGCAGAATACGCCAAGAATATAGGCATGAAATAATAAGGAGCATCTCCAAAGAATGTTAAAAACTGAATAGTTTGCGAATTAGCCTTTAAAATACCTAACATAGGTAAAATAATGACCAAAACTTTCAACATTCCTCCTCCAAGCAAACCAGGAATAAGTGGTGTCATTGAACTAGCGATGTATTCAATGATTCTCGATAAAATATTCCCTTGATTTTTATTATCTTTTTCTTCTTGACTATCATGAAAATGACCTAATGTTAAAAATGCTTTGTAATAATTGGCTACATCATTTCCCAAGATAATTTGATATTGCCCATTTTTTCGCATAACTCCAATGACATTTGCGATAGATTTTACTGTGTTATCCTCTACTTTTGATTCGTCTTTCAAAACTAGTCGCAAGCGAGTGACACAGTGAGTAACACTGGCTATATTCTTTTCTCCACCGACTGCATCTAAAATAGCTACTGCTGTTTCTTTATAAGACATTTGTTTACCTCCATTATTGTAAATTTTTAGTTAATCTTCTAATGTGAGCTGTCAAATACACCAATTCACTGGAACTGGGTTGGTAAGAAAAATTAGTTAAAATATAGTTAGCAATTAACTGACTACATTTGTATTCTTTAGGATATTTTGATTTCATCAAAAGTAATAAATCATCGTCATCGTCATTATAAAATTCCCTATCTTTTAAGCGATAAGCAAACAATTTAATGTGCGTTATAAAACGATAATAATCAATAGAATTTTGATCGAATTCTGTTTTAAAATAATCTTTCACTATTTCTTCAATATGACTGATAATATCAATAATATCATAGGTTTCTTGAAAATTATTTGATAAATTAGCGCTGACAAAATGAAGAGCTATTGAAGTGGCTTCATTTTCATCTAAAACGATTCCCAAATCTGTTTTGATAATATCCAAAGCCTTTAATCCCAAAGCATATTCTTCCGAATAATATTTTGAAACTTCCCATATTAAAAGGTTGGGTATCAACTGACCTTCTTTTCTTCGCTTAATAGCCGAATAAATATGATCTGTTAGGTTGATATAAATAATTTCATCAAAATTATTCCCCAATTTTATCTTACCAGTATTGATAATTTTTTCACTGACATATACTATTTCCATGGGAACATCTATAAAGAGTTCTGTAAAGCGGTTCATGTTTTCTTTGTTTTTTAATAAAAAACTTTTTTCAATTTTTTCAACTTCTATCTTTTGACCGCTTTTCTTCCCAAATGAAATACCACGTCCCATAACCAATACTTCGATTCCTTTATCATTGGTTGTAATGACTGCATTGTTATTTAAAATACGTTTTATGATCATAAAATGTTCCTCTGAAATAAAAAAATACCTATTCATAGACACAAAGTGCCTTACAAATAGGTTCCTGCTCACTATTAGGTGATAACATCCTTTTTTACTCTTTTTAGTCAGCTCGTGCTTATAAAGATATAATAACACACTGAATATCATTATTATAGCATTTTCTTCTTATTTGTCAATAGCAAAATGCTAATTAAAACTATTCAACTATCCATATTAAATCATTGAAAATACTCAACCTGCTGATTTCTAAAGATGAACTAATTATTACTTGTCATGCTTATACAAAAAGGATTAAATCTGCTTGATACAAAATTTAGCCCTTATTCTCTATATAACGTAGTGTGCAAACGATGTATTACTCCACTTTAACAAATCCAAACTGGTTCAATGGAAGCAAACGAAAATCTACAACTCCCTTAATATTTTCAGCTGAAATCAAACCAAACTCACGACTGTCCTTCGTATTTTCACGCCGATCATTTAACACTAGATAATGGTTTTTTGTTACTTTTTCTGAAGAAGCGTTTTTTAAATCCATCACCGAAAAATCATGCGTGTAATAACCAGTGCTAGCTGCTGAAGCTAGATACTTTTCTTTCATTTTTTCAATATAGGCTTCTGGTTTCACCTTATCATTGAGATAGAGTAAGTTATCCATATAAACTGCTTTATCTCCACCTTTGGCAATAACACGACTGACATATTCTTTGCCGTCCATTTCATATAAGACAAAATCACCATATTGTATATTATCTTTATTGGTAGCCACAACTAGATCATTTTCTGAGAAATAAGAATTAGCGTCAGCTTTAGTCACCTTATATGGTGTATAAATAAAAATTCTCAAAGCAATTAATATAAGGGCTATAATTAAAATGATAATAATATTTCTTAGTAAATCTCTTTTTAGCATACTTATCCCCCTATCTTTTCGCTTTATTATAACATGTTTTGAAAAAATTAACAAAAACACTTTTTTATCAATTTTACAACTATATTAAAAATAAATAAAAAACAGTTTGTCTAAGCTAGATTTTCTTTTAACTAAAAAAGAGAAAAAACTGTTGTCCTCTCTCTTTTTCGGTGTATTAATTGCTAAAAATTTTTTATTTCATTACTTTTTGTCATCATAACCATTAGAATGAGTAGAGTGCCATTTCCAAGCTGTTTCGATGATTTTTTCAATATTATCATATTTCGGTTGCCATCCAAGTACTTCTTTTGCCTTTTTAGATGAAGCAATCAAAATATCTGGATCTCCCAAACGACGTTCTGCTATTTCTAAAGGAATTGAGTGACCTGTCACTTTACGAGCAGCCTCCACTATTTCAAGATTTGAAAATCCGGTTGACGATCCCAAGTTGAAACTATTTGATGGGTTTCCCTCTCTCAAATAAGTTACTGCTAAGCTATGGGCATCAGCCAAATCAAATGGATGAACATAATCACGAACATTCGTTCCATCTGGTGTTTGATAATCATTTCCAAAAATAGAAATTTTTTCCCGTTTCCCTTGAGCAACCTGTAGCACAATTGGTAACAGATGAGTCTCAGGATCGTGATCTTCTCCAATGCTTCCATCTGGTTTATCACCAGCAACATTGAAGTAACGTAAAGCTACAAATTTAATGCCGTAAGCCTTATCAGCCCAACCCATAATCGTTTCCATCATCAATTTGCTTTCTCCATACGGATTGATTGGTTTTTGCTCAGCTGTTTCAAGAATAGGAATTTCTTTGGGAATACCGTAAGTTGCGGCTGTAGAAGAAAAGACAATTTTTTTTACATTATTTTCATTCATAACTTCCAAAAGGGAAATCATACCAGCAGTATTGTTATCAAAATACTTTAATGGATCACTCATAGACTCTGCCACCAGTGAAAAAGCAGCGAAATGAATGACCGCATCAATATCTGGATGTTGTTTGAAGACACTTCTCATAAAATCTCTGTCTGATAAATCTCCCTCGTAGAAAACAGCATCTGGGTGAACAGCTTGTCGATGACCTGTTACCAGATTATCCACCACTACCACTTTTTCTTGTTTTGATTCCACTAGACGATCAACCATGTGTGATCCAATATAACCTGCTCCACCTAATACTAAAATTGTCATATTTATTTCTCTCCATTATCTAACTAATAAATATTATACGTTTTTTTACTCTGCTAGACCAACTTCTCTGATAAATTTCATAAAAGCCTCTTGGCCGACTGGTGTTCTCTTATAAACACCTGCATCCTCTAAAACGCGTTTAAAAATATTCCCAACAGAATCTTGAACAACTTTTTCGACTGTGTTTTCAGTAACTTCTGGATGAGATATTTTTAATTTTTCAGCCCATTCTTGATGGTAACTAGCCACTTTATCTCGTTTTCCTAAAAGAAATTCAGCAACTTCTTTTAGTTCTTCTTTTAAACGTGGAGGTAAAATAGCCAGACCCATAACTTCAATCAGACCGATATTTTCTTTTTTGATATGTTGTACATCTGCATGTGGATGATAAATACCATCTGGATAGACACTTGAAGTCTGATTGTCTCGAAGTACTAAATCCAACTCAAATTGGTCATTCTTTTTACGAGCGATAGGAGTTATTGTATGGTGTGGCTCACCGTTTGATTCTGCTAAAACTTGCACACTACTATCTGAATAATGACGCCATTTTTTGAGAATTTTATCTGCCAATTCAATTATTTTTTCTTTATTTTTAGACTGTAAACGGATAACGGACATCGGCCAATGAACAATTCCAGCTCTTACTTCTTCAAAATCTGTGAAATAAAATTCCCTATCCAATTCTGCTTTTTCCATAGGGAAAACATAAGAGCCTCCCTGATAATGTTCATGTGTCAAAATAGAGCCTCCCACAATCGGGAGATCAGCATTAGACCCTGCAAAATATCCTGGAAAAGTTTCCACAATCTCTAGTAGACGACTAAAACTTTCACGATTAATAGTCATAGGAGTATGCTGACTGGATAAAAAGATACAATGTTCGTTAAAATAAGCATACGGAGAATATTGAAATCCCCATTCTTGACCGTTTAAATCAAAACGAATAATACGATGATTAATACGTGATGGATGATTGATTCTACCCTGATAGCCCTCATTTTCAAAACAAAGTTGACAGGCAGGGTAATGAAGAGATGTTGCTTTTTTCGCTGCAGCAATCTCTTTTGGATCCTTTTCTGGTTTTGATAGATTAATTGTAATCTCCAAATCACCGTATTCTGTAGAGGTTTTGTAAGAAATATTTTTACTAATAGCCTTTAATTTTATATAGTCATTTCGTTTGCTAAAATCATAAAAATCAGCAATAGCTTGAACTGGATGTTGTTGATAACTTTTCCAAAACTGTTTGTTTACTGCGCTAGGACTTGGAATGATAATATTCATTAATTCATTCCCCAATATCTCCTGTTCTGTCAAACTACGATTAATTTTACCATATTTTATAGCAGCCTCAACCAATTCATCTTTCAAATCAATCATGGATTCCATATCGGTTTCCATTTCAACGATTTGCTCACCAACCAAGGCCATAATTCGATTATTCAAATAAAAACGATCTAATTCTTCATAATGACTGTTTTCAATCACACAATCTACAAAAGAAGATAATAATTTCTTTGTCATATAACCTCCTGTTACCATGAGTTCAAAACTAATCCATTATGCAACTGCCACTCGCGATTTGTGCGATGTAGAAACTTGGCGCATAGCCGATAACTTCTTGATACCGTTGTTGAACATTTTCCTTGAATTGCTCTACCGCATCTCTATGCACCAAGGCAATAGCACAACCTCCAAAGCCAGCCCCAGTCATACGAGCTCCTAGAACTCCTTCTTGTTGCCAAGCTGTATGAACCAAGGTATCAAGCTCAATTCCTGTCACCTCATAATCATGTTCTAAGGATACATGGGAAGCATTCATCAAACGACCAAATTTTTCTAAGTCTCCTGCTTGAAGTGCACTTCTTGCTTTTAATGTTCGTTGATTTTCAAGGACAGCATGGCGTGCTCTTTTCAGACGATTGGAATCTTCTATTAAATAACTATACTCATCAAAATCCCATTCTGTCAGTTCACCCAAGGTTGTAATATTCAACTGACTTTGCAATTCCTTCACTGCAAATTCACACTCTGATCTCCGTTCATTATATTTAGAATCTGCAAGTTCACGTCGTTTATTTGTATTCATTATAACAACAACATTGTCTTTGAGATCAAGTGGTACCAAATCATATTCTAGCGTATTGGTGTCCAGATAGATCGCTCGTTCGTCAGCACCCATACCAATAGCAAACTGATCCATAATACCAGAATTTACACCTATAAATTCATTTTCAGTCTGTTTGCCGATTTTCACTAAATCCAACCGAGTCAAATCCAAATCAAATAATTTCTCGGCAATGACTCCTGTTAATAATTCCAATGATGCTGAAGAAGATAATCCGGAACCATTAGGGATATTACCAAAGACATAAATATCCATTCCTTTATCAATAGTATGACCAGCTTCCTTTAGAAAATGGATGACTCCTTTAGGATAATTGGTCCAGCTATGTTCTTTTTCAAATGTTAGATTTTCCAGAGGAACTTCAATAATTCCTTGATCAGAAAAATTTGCAGAATAAAAACGCAGAAGTTGATCCTCACGCTTTTTAGCCGCACCGAATGTTCCTAAACTAATAGCTGCTGGAAATACATGTCCTCCATTATAATCGGTGTGTTCACCAATCAGATTAATACGGCCGGGAGAAAAAAATGTGTGTTCTGCTTCAACACCAAAATTTTTTTTAAAATCGTTCCGTAATTCTTCATTTGAAAACGTATATGACATAATTTGCTCCTTTATTTATTTTTTTTGATTATTTTGTAAGCGTTTCACAACACTATTATAAAATATTCTTGCTTACAAAGCAATAATTTTACTAAAAATTTAGTAAAATTATTGTGATTTATTTAATTTTGTTTGATAAAGTATAGTTGTTTGCTACGATAATCTCCCGCTGGAAGAACAATCGTCAAACCAGCATACATCAACTCAGCACCAGAATAGATTTTTCCATTTTCTTGTAATTGGTAAAGTCCTTCTACATCCAAATCTTTCAATTTCAAACTAGTTTCCATTATTTCAACGGTAGACTGGATACGGACATAAGTTACGAGCAATTTGTTCTCATATTTGAATTGTAGGGCAACCTCATTAGATCCAACTTCTGGATTTAGGAGTCTGTATTGTTGCCCAAATTGCACTATGGGACGTATTTCTTTATAAAATTTTACCTGTTGTGCAATTTCATTTTTCTCTTCTAAGCTAAGCTGGGTCAAATCTAATTCATATCCTAAATTTCCCATCATAGCAACATGACCTCTCGTTTCTAGTGGTGTGATTCGTCCCATTTGATGATTGGGAACTGCTGAAACATGTGCTCCCATAGAAATACTAGGATAAAGATAGGAAGAACCATATTGAATAGACAAACGAGCAATAGCATCTGTATTGTCGCTTGTCCAAACTTGTGGGAAATAAGAAAGCATCCCCAAATCATTCCGACCGCCACCGCCTGAACAAGATTCAAATAGCACTTCTGGATGCTTCTCAGTCAAATAGGTAATCACTTGATACAAACCTAAAATATAGCGATGGGATTGCATCTTTGTCTGAATGTAGGTCTCCCCATTTCCTATTTTCGTAATGTTGCGGTTCATATCCCATTTCACATAATCAATCTGGTAGTCACTCAACAAAGAAGCCAATCTTTTTTTAATATAGGAAACAACTTGAGGATTGGAATAATCTAATACTAATTGATTTCTCGAATAGGTATGTTTACGACCTGGAACTTGGATAGCCCAATCTGGATGTGCCCTATACAGTTGACTATCTTCTGATACCATTTCCGGTTCAATCCACAATCCAAATTGAAGTCCCTTGCTATGCATTTGTTCAATTAAATCTGCTAATCCACCTTCTAATTTTTCCTCGTTGACATACCAATCACCCAACGAACGGTTATCATCAAATCGATTTCCAAACCAGCCATCATCTAGTACAAATAACTCTATTCCTAACTTCTTAGCCTCATCAGCCAAAGATACTAATTTTTCTTTTGTAAAATTAAAATAAGTTGCTTCCCAGTTGTTAATCAAAATAGGTCTTTCTTTTTGAGAAAATCTTTTAGGTATGATGTGATCTTGTATAAAAGATTGACTTTCTTGTGTTAGGTTTGTTAAACCTTGATAAGAATAAGTCAACAAACTCACTGGACTATCAAATCGCTGACCACCTAGTAATTCCCATGAAAAATTTTCATCATTCAGACCAATGCCTACCCGAATTTCTTTGAATTGATTTTTTTGCACCCAAACTTGAAAATTTCCACTATATAACAATTGACATGCAAAAGCTTCACCAAAGTCTTCACCTGTTTCTTTATCACAAAGAATTAAACTTGGTGTTTGAGCATGCCCTGAAGCCCCTCTATTTGACGATACTTTAAAAAATCCTTGTTCTACACTACTGCGAACCAGTTCTTTTTCCCGTGCATACGAACCTTGGAAAGTAAGAATGTCGTAATTTCCTATCGGCACATCAGCCATAAAACTCAACATTTTATGAATAATAACAGGCTTGCTTCCTAAATTTTCTAGTCTTGTAAAACTAGAAATAGTATTTTGTTCAAAATAAACCGTATAGTAGAGAGTCAAGCGAAGTTTGGCTACTGAATCTTCTAAAATCAAAGCCAACGTTTCTGCATTTTCATCATCATGAGGGTTTGGGAGTCCTTCTGCTTCTACAATTTGTTTTAAAATCTCAGCTTTTACAAAACGAAAATCTGTCACTTCGTTATTATCATGCTGAATTTGTATAGAAGGCTGACGAAAATCTCCTAAGCCATGTTGACCTATGATTTGACGTTGAGTATCCAAGCTAAATGTACGATTATCAGAAGTAGGATTTCCAGAAAAAGCATGATCTTGTTCAAAAAGTGCATTAGAAAAATGATAAGTATCAATCCTTCTACCCAAATGTTTTAATAAAAGATAACCATCTCTTTCCTCAATAATCATACCAAAATCTTTTGAGTTAATATAAAATAAATGTTGTTCAATTTTGATTCCCATTTTTACTCCTCCTTACTACCTATCATTTTACAAAATCTCAAGGAAATCTAAAATAGAATTTTGTTAGAAGAATATGGTAAAATGTTAGTTGGAGGTTCCAACATGATTTTATTTTCAGAATACCAAACAGAAGGAATTGATCTCGTTTTAGACTTTTATGGTTATGAGGATTGTCCTTCAAATTACGCTTTTGGTCCCGCAATTCGAGAAAACTTCGTACTTCATTATATTGATAAAGGAAGAGGAACTTTTCATTATAAAGATCAAGTTATTTCTTTGAAAGCTGGAGATATGTTTTTGCTCAAACCAAATGAGCTGACATATTATCAAGCTGATAAAACCAAGCCTTGGTCTTATTATTGGTTAGGCATTAGTGGAGATAAATCACATGATTATTTCGGATTATCACAAATCTATCAAGATTCTTTTTTGAAACAAATAGATCAATATGCTACTGGAACAATTGGACAGTTGACTGAAAACATCATCAGAAAGGCAGAGACAAAATCCTCTACTCCATTAAACCATCTGTATATTCTTGGACAAATGTATGAACTACTATTTCAACTAGGAAAAGCATTTCCAAATACTCATCAAATAAACAAAAAAAATCCTGCAGTTCAGCTTTATTTAGATACTAAACACATTATTGAAACTCGTTATCCAAATGAACAACTGCAAATTCAAACCATTGCCAAAGAACTCAATGTTAATCGCAGTTATTTAACAAGTGTCTTCAAGGAAAACCACAATCTCTCTCCAAAAGAATACTTGCTCTGTACTCGCATGAAACGAGCAAAACAACTGCTTGAAAATACTAAAGAATCTGTTAAAACAGTTGCACATTCTGTCGGTTTTTCTGACCCGCTTAACTTCTCCAAATCATTTAAAAAATTTTTCCAGTATCCTCCCAGTCAAAGAAGAAATCAGTAAATTATTTACTAAATTTTTTGTATTTACTTCTTGTTTAAGGTATAATATCAGTGAATAACCTTTATGGATAAAAATAAAAATCGGAGTTGAATATGGTCACCATTAAAGATATTGCTAAAGAAGCCAATGTTTCTCCAGCGACTGTTTCTCGGGTCCTAAATCAAGATCATTCACTATCTGTCAGCAATAAAACGCGAGAAACTATTTTAAAAATAGCAGAACAACTACATTATCCTAAAAATAAAAAGAAAAAATCTAAAATACAAAACTTTTGTATTGCCATCGTGGAATGGTACACCAAAGAAGAAGAATTGGATGATCTCTATTATTATTCTATTCGTTTGGGAGTGGAGAAAAAACTACAAGAGTTGGGATATGATATTTTAAGGATTTTTAACAATGAATCGTTTGAACTGGCTAAACAAGCTCACGCTGTGGTCGCAATCGGAAAATTTAGTAAAGCACAAATTCAACAGTTAGAAAAAATCAATCCTAAATTGGTTTTTGTAGATTCTGATACCTTAAATCTAGGACATAACTGCGTCACCACAGACTTTGAAAATTCTGTAATCACGGTCATCAATTATTTTCTAGATAAAAACTTAACAAAGATTGGTATGATTGCTGGTCAAGAGAGAACTTCCGATAAACAAACCATTCTATCCGATCCTCGTTTAGTCACCTTTAAAAATTATTTAACTGAAAAAGGAATTTACCAAGAAGAATTTGTCAAAGTTGGAAATTTTTCTTCTGATTCTGGCTACCAGATGATGAAAGAACTCATTGGAGAATTAGGAGAAAATCTTCCTCAGGCCTTCTTCGTTGCAAATGATGCTCTTGCCATCGGTGTGTTGCGCGCTCTACAAGAAAAAGGCATTTCTATCCCTCAAGAAATTAGCATTATCTCATTCAACGACACTTCTGTAGCCAAATATGTCTTTCCTACTCTTAGTACCGTGACAGTCTTTACAGAAGAAATGGGAAAACAAGCAGTAGAAATCTTGCAAAAGAGTTTGCAAAATGACAACACTCCTATCCCTTATATGATAAAACTAGGAACTCAATTAACTATTAGAGAAAGTAGTAAATGACATGAAAACCTACGAAAAAGTTTTTAATCTCCTTAGACAGTCAACTGACTATATCAGTGGAGAAAAATTAGCACAAGATTTGAATCTTTCTCGCACTTCTGTCTGGAAAGCCATTCAACATTTAGAAAAAGACGGTGTCGTCATTGATTCTATTAAAAATCGTGGTTACAAGATTATAAAAGGTGATATTCTTATCCCAGAAGAAATTGAAAAAAAAGCTCCAATCACCATTTCTTATAACCCCAACTGTCAGTCTACCCAATTAGATGCCAAAGCTGGCTTAGAGCATGGTAATAAAGAAAACACCTTATATCTTGCTAGCTCTCAATCTTCTGGAGTGGGGCGTTTTGGCAGAAACTTCTTCTCGCCTAATCAGGGCGGAATCTACATGTCTCTACACTTGAAGCCAAATCTTTCCTTTGACGCTTTACCAACCTACACTATCCTAACGGCAGGAGCCATTTATAAAGCCATTAAAGATTTAACCTTAATAGATACAGACATTAAATGGGTCAACGATATTTACTATAAAGATAAAAAGATTGCAGGAATTTTAACCGAAGCTATTACCTCAGTTGAAACTGGTTTGGTGACAGATGTTATCATTGGTGTAGGTCTGAATTTTTCAATAAAAGATTTCCCTAATGATTTACAAAACAAAGTAGGCAGTCTTTTTGACAATAAAACTCCAATTACTCGTAATGAACTCATTATCGAAATATGGAAGAATTTTTATGAGATTGCACCTGAGGAGTTAATCTACCTTTATAAACAACGCTCTATCGTGCTCAATCGCACCATCACTTTTGAAAAACAAAAAAAGAAATACAAAGGAGTTGCCAAGGCCGTATCTGATCGTGGGCAATTGCTCGTTCAATTAGATAAAGGAGAAGAAATTTGGCTAAATAGTGGTGAAATTTCACTAACCAGTTGGTAGAAACATCGCAGAACACAACAAAAAGCCACGGAAAATTCTCGTGGCTTTTTTAATTGGATTTCAAAGAGCTAGCCTTATATCAAATAAAGTATTTATTGCTTATTTCTTCCTCGTGTATACTTATCTATTTCACTAGCAATGCGTTGCATAATATAAGCAACATGTAAATTTCTAATAATCAGAAAAGCTAAAAAGAGAGCTAGAAAATAATGTTCAGAAAAAAGAGATTCGTTGAAAAAGTATGTTTCAATAGAGGTCATCAAAACCATCATTATAAATTGTCGTCTGTTCATACCTACATTATAACACATTACCTAAAAAATCTAATGAAGTAGCCTTAGTAATTTTTTAAGAAATGATAGATTATTTTATTTTCTAGTTATGATACATGCTTAATTGTTGACTTTAAACATATCACAAACCGTTCATTAATCTTCTTGAATAGTGATTTTTTCTGCTAAGTAATCAAATTCTGACGGAATAAGAGACTCTTCTTTTTCTTTGACTTGTTCAACTTTACCTGCACCACGAGTTCTATCTGAAAATTCTGTTCGAATTTTGGTCCAATCATCCAGAGAAATAGCTAAAATCTCTGGTGAAAAACCAGCAGCATTGCTCAAGATGTTCCCAAACATAGTATTAAGATTTTCTCTTTTCATAGTTTGTTCAGCGTTAAAATGAGATTCAAATGCTAAAATAGCATGATTTTCATTTGCTGCTACAGGCTTTGAACCAGCTAAAAGCGCTCGATCTGCACCAGCTAAACTTTCGATAATTTCGCCCCAAGCATTTTGTAGCTTTGTTAAATTGCTACGCGCCAAATCCGGATTTTCAACAGCTTCTTCTAAAATAGCATTTACTTTATGCTTATCTATATGATACGTCTTATTTTTGGAAGTTTGTACTTTAGGCGATTGATTGGATGAGGAAGGTTGAGATACTCCAATTAAAGAAATTTGATTTTTTAATTGGGCGATTTCTTTTTTTAGTGATTCCAATTCGCTAGCTAGGTTGCTTGGTAACTGATAGACTTCTGTTTCTTCCGCTAAGCGAACACTCATTACTTCCGCATAAATTTTGGGTTGAAGACTATTTTTTATATCCGTCAAACTACTAGTCGCAACTTCAATCATCTCAAATAATCTAGACTGAGGTATCGCAAGATTTTCCGAAAATATTTCACTATAATGCGTATTTTCACCGCCTGCTTGCACAACCAATAAATCACGCAAATAATTCAGAAAATCTGTAACAAAGCGTGACATATTTTTCCCTTGTTCAAAAATGAGGGTAAGCTGTTCCAACGCTCCGGTCACATCATATCTAGAAAGAGCTGATACATAATTATCCAAGGCACTCAAGCTAATAGAGCCTGTGATTTCCTCTGCAATCGCTTGAGTCAGTATATTATCCTGTGCTAAGCTGAGAGCCTGATCCAAAATAGATAAAGCATCCCGCATACCTCCCTCGGCTTGTCGTGCAATAATCTGCACCGCTCCTTCTTCAAATTCAATTTTTTCTTCTTGCAAAATCCATTTAAGATGATTTAAAATATCTTTTATTTTGATTGATTTGAATTCAAATCGTTGGACACGAGAAAGGATGGTCGCTGGAATTTTGTGAAGTTCTGTTGTTGCTAAAATAAAAACGACATTTTCTGTTGGTTCTTCTAGTGTTTTCAACAGTGCATTGAAAGCCCCAGTTGACAACATATGAACCTCATCAATTATATAAACTTTATGCTTTGCTAAACTTGGTGCATAAGTTGATTTGTCACGAATATCACGAATTTCATCCACGCCATTATTAGAAGCCGCATCTATCTCAATCACATCTTCTAAGCTACCTTCTGTAATCGCCTTGCAAATATAACATTCATTACACGGCTCTCCATCCACTTGATGAGGACAATTCATTGCTTTTGCAAATATCTTGGCAACACTTGTTTTTCCTGTTCCTCTAGGACCTGAAAAGAGATAGGCATGACTAATCTTGTTTTCCTTAACCGCTTGGCGAAGTGTTGTTGCGACTACTTCTTGTCCTACTAATTGTCCAAAAGTCTGACTACGGTATTTTCGGTATAAAGCTTGGTACATTATATTTTTTCTCCAAACATTTCAAAATTCCAAACGGTTTCTCTTACTAATAATTCAATAAATTGCTCCAGATACTCTTTATCAATAGCATCATAATCACCAATAACCGACGAGTCTAAATCAAGAACTCCCAATAATTGACCATTTTTACTGATAGGAAGAACAATCTCACTTTTAGCCGCACTATCACAGGAAATATAATTTTTATGTTGAGAGACATCATCTACAATTATCGTTTGATTGCTTTGAGCTGCTTCTCCACATACTCCTTTCCCTAGTGCAATGTGCACACAAGAAACGCCACCTTGAAAAGGCCCTAAAATCAATTCTGTCCCATCAAATAAATAAAATCCTGCAAAGACTGATCGATGTAGAGAATATTTTAGTAAGGCAGAACTATTGGATAAATTGGCTAGTAGATTAGTCTCTCCATTGAAAAGTTCGCTAGCTTGAGCTAGCAATAATTGATAATTTGAAATTTTTTCTTCTTTGTTCATACTCTCTATTATATCAAAAAAAGATTTTAATGAGCAGTTTTTACAATATAGAATCAGTTCGGTCTATAAATAAGAAATTAAAACTGATAAAACTAAAATCATTAAGCATAATTTAATTTTATTTTCAAACACAACCTATTATTTTTACTTGCTAAATTCTTATTTTTATTGTAAAATATTGGCGGAGATTATTATGGAAAAATTAAATATAAAAAAATGGGCATGTTTTATTACCGGATTAGTTTTTTTGCTTATACCTATGAAAACAGCACAGTTTGTACAGGCACAGCAAAAACAACAGTCTAATATTCAGTTCCTTAGCGAAACAGATGAAACAGAGATTGGGACTCTCTATTTCAATAATCAGTTTCAGTTAAAATTAGGAAAAAAGGATAGATATGGTCGAGCTACTGCCGCCCACATTCTACTTAACAACAAAGATACTTTTCGTAAGAAAAAAGAGATAGATATAAGCTATAATCCTATCGGTTGGCATAATTATAAATTTTATTATAATTCCAGCAAAGATAGGGCTTGGTTGATGGAACGTGGACAGCTCATTCCTTACCAATTTAGTGGTTTGAGCAATGAAGGTAAGAATCTAGTTCCCATGACAGCATGGCTTAATTCTGGTAATTTTAAAACCACTAATAGCAACAATCAAGGTAGTATGTTGTATTATGTACAACGTCTAGAAAAATGGCTTGCTGATAATCCTGATTACTGGTTGGACTATAAAGTCACTCCTATTTATACAGATGATGAACTAATTCCACGCAAAATTGAGTTACAATATGTTGGCTTTGATGCTGATGGAAATGTAGTTAGTATCCAATTAGATAGTGGAAAAGAGGAGTTAGATATTGATGGTATGACCCATGTTTGGCTAGACAATGTATCTCCAAACGCGGAAATCAACTACAAAACAGGAACTGCTAAAAATACCTCTAAATAAAAGATTAAACAGCTTTTATTTATGATTTCTATAATTTTTTACGCATTAAAATTTACAAACTTTATAAAAACGTATAAAAGCATGCTTTTATACGTTTTTATTATGTAAGAAGTTTAATACTTTCTCCTCGTTGACGTTAAGAACAATGAGAATGCGAGCCCGAAGTTTTCAAAATATTGAAAGATTTTTCCATCTATACTCACATTCTAAATTTTTAACTTTATAGTTTTTGTTTCATTATTTTATCAATCCGCTTAAGATTTATTTTTTCTTCTTTTTCATTGCTATAAATGCAATCACCGATACACAGATAACCAAGCCCAATAATGCTGGTTTAACAATTGAAAATCCATTTTCTCCTCCAAAAATCACACTATGAACAATTTTTAACACAGCACCAGCTACCACAACCCATAGCAACAATTTCCACTTCCTTTGCCATGTCATATAAATCAAAAAGATGAAAAAAAGAATTACTGCAATCACAACAAAAATTTTATTTGCCGTCCAGCCACTGGTTAAATAATCTTTTTCAAAGTTCAAAAATCCTATCACACTTTCATCTACTATGGCAGGCTTTGGAAACCAAAACATACTTGTAAATAAAGAAAATACAGATGCAAATATAATCGAATAAGACTTTTGATAGGCACCTATCACTATCGGAATGATAAACAAGGGTCTTATATACCAACTCAATGTGTTTTGATGTCTTGTAAAGGCCCATTCAAAAAATACTCTATTTGTAAAAAAAATAAGAATAATGGCAACCGTTGCAACTGCAAAAAATAAACCCGCTATTTTGTCTAACCTATTAACTTTCATAATTTTACCTCTTTAAAATTCTAAATATAATTCTTCACTTAATGAATCGGAATTTATATAAACGTACCAGCGGATTTTTTTATATTTATCTACTGAATACTATGAAAAGTAACTCAACATCACTCATCTTTTCTAACTTTAATGATTAGAAAATCTGGTTTGTGAAACAAGTCTCGGTAATTAGGATACTTTTCGAGTAATTCATCAGTTGGCATTGGTTCTACCACTTTTTCAAGAATAAATCCTGTATCAATGAGGGTGTTGATGATGGTAGGAAAAGTTCTGTGATATTTCTTCACATTTTCAATTAACAAAGTTGATGACCTCTCTCCTTCTAAACCATAATGAGATAAATTCAGATGAATCTTATTTCCACTTTCATCTCTTGTCCATCTATCATCTCCAGAATGGCAAGTAGCTAATGGATGTTCTTGAGAAAATAAAAATCGTCCTCCTCTATTTAATATTGCATGTATTTTCTTGACAACTTCTGAGTAATCCTCAACATAGTGCAGAGCTAATGAACTAACGATAATATCAAATTTTTCATTTAACTTACCTATGTCTTCTATTGCCATCTTTATATAGGATATTTTAGGGTGACTATTTTCTTTTTGAGCAACTTCCAACATCTTTTTGGATAAGTCAATTCCAACGACTTTCTTTGCTCCACAATCTACAAAATACCTACAATGTTCCCCAAATCCACAGCCTAAATCTAGCACTTTTTTATTCTTTAAATCTGGTATCAACGAAAATAGTGTTGGAATTTCAAACAACTTATTCGCATTGTTTTCTTTTTCTCTGATTTTTTTATAACCATTAAAAAAGGACTCATTATCATAAATATTTTGCTTTGCCATTTTTCTTCCTCGTTTTGCTAACTATTATTATTCTATCACGATTCAGTCAACTTGATCCTTTAAAACCTTATTTTTCTTATATAAAATAAAGTACACTTATAGTTCAAGTGTACTTTTGTATTTTTTAAATGGCTTCTGTTGTGAAACTACGGCTTTCCAAGACTTTTAACATAGCTTCAGCGGTATCTAGTGCTGTGAATAGCGGAACTCCATGCTCAATAGCAGAACTACGAATTGCCTGTCCATCTTCATCAGCTGTTCGTTTTGTACCAACTGTGTTGATAATAGCCTGTATTTTGCCCTTACGAACAAAAGCAGGTATGTCTTTGTCACCATTTCCACCAATTTTATCAACTAATTGAACAGAAATACCATTTTCTTTAAAATATTTAGCTGTTCCTTCAGTTGCTAGAATCGTATATCCAATAGTAGTAAAGCGTCTTGCTAAATTCAATGCTTCCGATTTGCTATCATCAGCAATGGTGAAGACAATGTTTCCAAAAATTGGAAGATGAAGATAAGAGGCCTCAAATACTTTGTACAAGGCTTTTTCAAGATTAGTATCCGTTCCCATTACTTCACCTGTTGATTTCATTTCAGGTCCAAGCAAACTATCTACTTTTGCCAATTTTGTAAAAGAGAAAACAGGTGCTTTCACATGAACATGCGAACTTGTTGGATATAGTCCATCCTTGTAGCCCAAATCATTTAAAGTTTCACCCAATATCAATCGTGTCGCTACTTGTGCCATTGGAATGTTAGTAATTTTAGATAGGAAAGGAACTGTCCGACTTGCGCGTGGATTAACCTCGATTACATAAACTGTTTCATCTTTAATAACAAATTGAATATTCATCATACCAAGACAATGCAATCCTAAAGCTAATTTTTTTGTATAACTAACAATTTTCTCTTGAACTGCAGCAGATAGCGTTTGAGGAGGGTAAACTGCCATCGAATCGCCTGAATGAACACCTGCACGTTCGATATGCTCCATGATACCTGGAATCAGCACTTCCTTACCATCAGATATAGCATCTACTTCACATTCTTTACCTACAATGTATGAATCCACTAAGACTGGATGATCTGGGCTAGCTTTAACTGCTGTTTGCATGTATGAACGAAGATCCTGCACATTTTCAACGATCTCCATAGCCCTACCACCCAAAACATAAGAAGGACGAACTAAAACAGGAAAGCCAATTTTCTGTGCTGCTGCCACAGCTTCTTCTTCATTTGTAGCTGTTTGACCTGGAGGCTGAGGAATATCTAGTTCTTTTAGAGCTTGTTCAAACAGATCACGATCTTCTGCTCTATCCAAGTCGGACACTTGTGTACCAAGAATCGTAACACCAGCTTCGGTTAGTGGTTCAGCTAAATTAATAGCCGTTTGACCACCAAATTGAACAATAACTCCTTGAGGTTGTTCCAATTCAATCACATTCATGACATCTTCAAAAGTTAGTGGTTCAAAATATAGTTTATCTGAAATAGAAAAGTCTGTTGAAACCGTTTCTGGATTGCTATTCATGATAATCGCTTCGTAACCAGCTTCTTGAATGGCTCTTACAGAATGCACTGTAGCATAATCAAACTCTACTCCTTGTCCGATACGAATGGGGCCCGAACCAAGCACCAATATAGAGGCTTTATCGGATTTGATAGACTCATTCTCAAAACCATAAGTAGAATAAAAATAAGGTGTAGTAGATTCAAACTCGGCTGCACAAGTGTCTACCATTTTGTAGACAGGAACAATCTTATTCTCAAGGCGAATTTGACGAATTTGCTGAGGAGTTTGTTTCCATAATTCAGCTATTTTCTGATCTGAAAAACCATTTTGTTTTGCTTTCTTGAGGAGTGTTATATCTCCTATTTGATTGGCTAACTCTTGTTCAATTTCATAGATACGCAACAACTTATCTAGGAAGAAAAGGTCTATTTTAGTTAGTTTTGCTAGTTCATTTAAGCTATATCCACGTCGGATAGCTTCTGACAAATAAAACAAACGATCATCTTGAGCTTTAATAATTTTATCTGTTAAAACATCATCTGACACTTGAGATAATTCAGCTATTTCGTTATGGTGGACTCCAATTTCTAGTGAACGACAAGCTTTCAATAAACTTTCTTCAATATTCCTTCCAATGGCCATAACCTCGCCAGTCGCTTTCATCTGTGTTCCCAAACGACGTTCTCCATGCTCAAATTTATCAAAAGGAAAGCGAGGAATTTTGGCTACAACATAATCAAGTGCTGGTTCAAACATAGCATAGGTTGTTCCTGTAACTGGATTAATGACTTCATCTAGTGTTAGACCAACCGCAATTTTTGCTGCCAGTTTAGCAATAGGATAACCAGTTGCCTTGGAAGCCAATGCAGACGAACGAGAAACACGAGGATTTACTTCGATGACATAATACTTAAAACTATGAGGATCTAAAGCGAGCTGAACATTACATCCTCCTTCAATCTTTAAAGCACGAATAATTTTTAAACTAGCATCTCGTAGCATCTGATTTTCATAATCTGAAATTGTTTGAGTTGGTGCAAATACAATGGAATCACCTGTGTGCACACCTACAGGATCAAAGTTTTCCATATTACAAACCACTAGAGCATTGTCAGCGGCATCACACATGACTTCGTATTCAATTTCTTTAAAACCTGCAATGGAGCGTTCAATTAAACACTGAGTGACTGGCGATAATTTCAAACCATTTTCTGCGATTTCTTTTAATTCTTCTTCATTGTCGCACATTCCTCCACCAGTTCCTCCAAGAGTAAATGCTGGGCGAACAATAACTGGATAACCAATACTAGAGGCAAAATCAATAGCTTCTTGTACAGTATTTACAATTTCAGATTCAGGAATTGGTTGTTCTAAGTCTTCCATCAATTGTTTAAAAAGATCTCGGTCTTCTGCTTGATCAATAGCAGATAACTTTGTTCCAAGAAGTTCTACTCCTAACTCCTCTAAAATACCTTCCTTAGAGAGTTCCATCGCCATATTCAGACCAGTTTGACCTCCCAGTGTAGGCAAGAGTGCATCTGGACGTTCTTTTCTCAAAATTTTAGTGACAAATTCAAGTGTGATTGGCTCGATGTAAACTTTATCAGCAATTTCTCTATCCGTCATGATAGTGGCTGGATTTGAGTTCACTAAAACAACTGTATAACCTTCCTCTTTTAACGACAAACAGGCTTGTGTTCCTGCATAGTCAAACTCAGCTGCTTGTCCAATAATAATAGGACCTGACCCAATGACCATAATTTTTTTAATATCTGTACGTTTTGGCATATTTTCCTCATTTCTATTGTCTATGTCTCTGCATAAACTTAAATATACTGATTAACCTAAAAACATTAGTACTTATGCGTTATTTAACTGACTATTTTGAAAAGCATCAATCATTTCTAAAAATTCATCAAATAAATAGCTAGCATCGTGCGGACCTGGTGCTGCATCTGGATGAAATTGTACCGAAAAAGCAGGATAGTAACGATGACGAACACCTTCTACCGATTGATCATTGATTTCCTCATGTGTAATCATCAATTCTTCTGGCAGATTTTCACGACTAACGGCATAGCCATGATTTTGACTGGTAAAATCAATTCGCCCAGTGGCAATTTCTCGAACAGCATGGTTAAATCCTCGATGTCCAAATTTCATTTTATGTGTTTTGGCTCCATTTGCCATTGAAAAGAGTTGATGCCCCATGCAGATACCAAAAATTGGAATCTTACCTTGTATTCCACGAATCATCTCCAAAGCATAAGGAACATCTTCGGGATTCCCAGGTCCGTTAGACAGCATAACACCATCTGGGTTAAGGTGCAAAATTTCTTCTGCAGTTGTATTGTGTGGAACGACTGTTACATTACAATTTCTATCAGCTAATTCTCTTAAAATAGAGTGCTTTAATCCAAAGTCAACTAAAACAACACTTCTTCCCGAACCCGGTGCTGGATAGGCTTTTCTGGTAGATACTTGTTTAACATTATCTGTTGGTAGGACAGTTGCTTGCAATTGGTCTTTTAAATGGTCAATACTATCTTCAATAGCATCTGTCAGAGTTACTCTCATCGTTCCGTATTTTCGAATAATTTTTGTCAGAGCGCGTGTGTCAATTCCTGAAATCCCTGGAATATTTTTAGCTTTTAAAAACTCATCCAGCGTCATCTGATTTCGCCAATTACTAGCCACTCTAGCCCATTCATAAACCACGACTCCCTTACAAGTAGGACTAATGGATTCATAATCATCACGATTGATACCATAATTACCGACTAAAGGATAAGTGAATGTCAAAATTTGACCATTATATGATTGGTCTGTGATAGACTCTTGGTAACCAGTCATACCTGTATTAAAGACAATCTCACCTGTTACACTTGCATTTGCACCAAAAGCTTCTCCTTCAAAAACTGTACCATTTTCTAATATTAAAAGTCTTTTTACCATGCCATCCTCCTTGATTCTTCACAATGATATAGTAAGAGGGAGGGGGATAATACCTTTTCAAGTTCTTCCCCACTCCCGTTCTACCAAAGTATTCCGAGATTATTGACGTCCTTTTAGAACTGCCTCAATAATAGCCATTCTGACATAAACACCATTTGTCATTTGTTCAACAATACGAGATTTTGGTGCTTCCACCAAATGATCAGCAATCTCCACATCACGATTCACAGGTGCTGGATGCATTAAGATAGCTGTATCTTTCATTCGATCATATCTCTCCTGAGTTAATCCATGTAATTTGTGATAATTTTCTTTTGAAAAGATTGAATCGTAATCATGTCGTTCATGCTGAACACGTAAAAACATCATCACATCTACTTCTTCAATCACTTCATCAATCGTTACAAATTTACCATAATCTGTAAATTCTTCACTTCTCCACTCATCTGGACCAGCAAAGAAAATTTCTGCTCCTAATCGTTTTAAGATTTGCATGTTTGATTTTGCCACACGTGAGTGAACCAAATCACCAGCAATAGCCACTTTCAATCCGTCAAAGCTACCGAATTCTTGGTAGATGGTCATTAAATCTAGTAAACTTTGACTCGGATGTTGCCCTGAACCATCTCCACCATTCACTATTGAAGCTGTAATCGTTGGACTTTCAATCAGCTCTTTGTAGTAATCCACCTCTGGATGACGAATAACACAGATATCTACTCCTAAAGCAGACATAGTTAAAATCGTATCATACAAAGTTTCTCCCTTGTTTACTGAACTTGTTTTTACATCAAAATCAAGTAAGTCACACCCTAATTTCAATTCTGCTACTTCAAAAGCTTTATGAGTACGAGTTGAAGATTCAAAGAACAAATTAGATACAATGTGTTGCTTATCATATTGAACAGTAGCACCGTTTTTAAATTCAATTCCACGCTTAATCAATGCTAAAACTTCTTCATTTGAGAGAGCTTCCATTGACACTAAATTTTTAAGAGCGATTTGATTTGATGACATAAATTTTCTCCTTGGTTAATAAAATATTAGGAACAGTAGAAAAGTTAGACAAATGTAGATTTCAGACAGTAAGATAATTTTATCTATAAAACTTCACTTGAAATAAACTTTCTTCTGTTAGTGGCAAAATTAGAAATACTTTTTATAAATTTTATATAAATACTTAACAACTTCTGTTATTCTTTAGGCTCTGGGAGAACCAGATAAAGAACAATTCCAATAAGGGTAGAAAGTGCAACTCCGGATATCTGTAATCCTGAAAGTTGTAATGTTAAACCACCAATACCAGATACGAGTACCACACTGGTGATTAATAGATTCTTTTTATTATCAAAATTCGTTTGATTTTCTACTAAAATTTTCAAACCACTAGAAGCGATAACTCCAAATAAAGCAATGGAAATACCACCCAATACAGGACTTGGAATAGATTGCAACAGTGCTGATACTTTACCTACAAAACTCATCACAATCGCCAAAACAGCAGCACCAGCAATAACATAAACACTATAAATTTTATTCAGTGCCATGACACCGATATTTTCTCCGTAACTTGTTACTGGCGGAGCTCCAAAAACTCCCGCAATAATTTGTGCCAAACCGTCACCTGCTAATGTCTTGTCAAGCCCCGGTTCTTTAAAGAAATCTTTTCCAGTCAGACTATTTAAAACCATTACATGTCCGAAGTGCTCCGTCATTGTTACAAATGCGATGGGAGCCATCGTTAGAATAGCGCTTGGATAAAACTTAACTCCATAATCTATAAAAGGTAAATTCATCGGAGGAACATGAAACCACGAAGCTTGTGCTACATTGCTAAAAGATATAATTTCTTCACCTGTTATCAATCCAAGAATGAGCGAGAAACAATACCCAACAATCAATCCAAGTAAGACAGGAATAATCCCCACTATTTTCTTACCATAAATATTAAAGAGAATAACTGCAAGTAAGGTAACCATTCCAATGATAAAATAAGTCAAGCTGTATGTCTCATTTTTTTTCATAACATCATTAACCGCTGTAGAAGCTAAACTTAGACCGATAACCATAATAATCGGTCCCACTACAACTGGAGGTAAAACCTTATCTATCCAAGCATTTCCCGCAAATTTTACAATCAATGCCACAATGAAGTAAACTAAACCACCTGTTATAGCTCCCTGTGCCACAGCTGCAATACCATCTGTTTTCATGAGTATCTGCATAGCAGCAATATAGGCAAAGCTAGAACCCATATAAGCCGGTATCTTGTATTTTGTTACCGTTAAATGAGCTAATGTTCCTAAACCACTCGAAAACAGTGCTACTGCTGGGTCTATTCCAACCAGAATAGGAACTAAAACTGTTGCACCAAACATGGCAAATAGGTGTTGAAATGAAAGTCCCAGTAAAAGTCCTGGTTTGGGAACATCATGAACATCATACCTGGCTAATTGGCTCATTTTTCTTCTCCCTCCACAATCAGAATTCTATCTTGACCGTCTTTTTCAACCATTTCAACGATGATTTCTTCTGTATGGCTAGTTGGGATATTTTTACCAACATAGTCCGCTCGGATGGGTAACTCGCGATGCCCTCTATCCACTAGAACGGCCAAACTTACCCGAGCTGGACGTCCATGACTCACAAGATTATCAATCGCAGCTCGAATAGTACGCCCAGTATAGAGGACGTCGTCCACCAAAATAACTTGTTGATTAGCAATATCAACCGGAATAACTGTCGTATCTACAAGTTTTTCTTCTAGGTCATCTCGGAAAGGCTTTGTATCCACTTCTGCAACCGGAACTTCTACTTTTTCTAGTTGTAGAAGTCTTTTTTGAATCCGTTTAGCAATATACACTCCTCTGGTCTTAATCCCTGCTAAGACAATTTGGCTTAAATCTTTATTACGTTCGATTATTTCATAGGTAATCCGCGTAATAGCACGATTTAACGTGATTTCATCAACAACTTCTTTTGTTTTCATCAAAACCTCCAAGAAATATAAAAAAGTCCCCTTTAAACAAGGAGACTCCATAAAAACACGATATAGTAGATGCTATAAATAAGCGCACTTATCATAACCATCTGTATCTTTCTACTTTGTTCCTTGCCTATCTCTCTGGATAGAATTAAAGGATTATTCAATTACATAAACTATACCATAGTTCATAAAATAGTTCAAGAGAAAAATGTTCTTTTATTGATTTTAATTAGACAAATACTGATAACAATGTGTCTCAATCAAGCATTTCTTCCGATATTTCCTACACGAATGGACTTGATAAAGTAAAAAACATAAGAAGATAATAAATAAGCTATCAAAATAATGAATGACATTTTAATAACAAAGGGCCAACCATATTTAAAAACATTTAAGAAAAAATATGGGAAGGGATTGTCTTTTGCACCAGGAATTGAAATTTTCGTTACAAAGCCATTAAAAAGTGCAAACAATGTATAAATTAGAGGAACGCTAGTCCAAGAAATAGGATCATACCAACGATATTGTCTTCTTTTATCGAAAAAGAGAGTATCAAAGAAAAATAGTAACGGCACAATATAGTGGCATAATAAATTCTCTATCTGAAAGAAATTTGTGGCACGAGGAGCTAAAAGGAAATGATACACAACACAGGTAATCATGATACACATGGTTACACCACCCTTTAGCCGCAATACTTTTGAATTTTCCCATGACAGATTCGCAATCATAAGATAGACTAAATAAGCTGTAAAAAATAAAACTACAATATTAGATAAAATTGTGTAGTACATCAATTTTCCCCAACCGTAATCAGCTATTTCTATATAAACCCCTGTTACTACTGAAATTAACAAAACAATCCGATAAAATAAAATCAATTTCTGTTTCATAAAATACCTCAAACTTTCTTAATAAATTCTGATTTTAGCTTCATAGCTCCAAAACCATCTATCTTGCAATCAATATTATGATCTCCTGAGACAATGCGAATATTCTTGACACGTGTTCCTTGCTTGATGTCTTTTGGTGCACCTTTTACTTTCAAATCTTTGATAACTGTTACCGTATCTCCATCCGTCAATGGATTACCATTTGCATCTTTAGCTAAACTATTTTCTTCTACTGCACTTTCTTCTGCTGGACTCCATTCATAAGCACATTCTGGACAGATAAGCAAGGCACCATCTTCGTACACATATTCTGAATCACATTTCGTACAGTTTGGTAAACTATTCATTAAAAAATTTTACTCCTTTCATATTATCCGAATATTATATACTAATTTGAGAAATTTTTCAAAAAATAAGTACTTACTATTTGATGAATTGACTTTGGTATAAAAATGGTATAGTATATACTTGTGTATATACATAAAAAAGATAAAGGAAATATTTTATGAATATAAAATCTAAAAATCAGTTTATTACTTTTACCGCCCTACTAACGGCCCTAGCTATCGCTATTCCCTTGGTAATGCCTGCTAAAATCATTATTCCCCCAGCTTCCTATACTTTGGCTAGTCACGTACCGATTTTCTTAGCTATTTTTATTTCTCCTTTGATGGCTACGATTGTTATCATCGGTTCTACCTTTGGTTTCCTAATAGCTGGCTTTCCATTTATCATTGTTTTGCGTGCTTTTTCCCATTTACTCTTTGGAGTTTTAGGTGCTGTTTATTTAAAAAAATATCCAAATGTTCTAAGCAACTCCACTAAAACTTGGATTTTCAATATTAGCCTCGCTCTGATTCATGCCTTTGGAGAATTAATTGTCTGCATTTTATTCTATACTGCAACTGCTTTTCCTAGCGGAAATATCTTTTATCTCGTTTTTGTTCTAGTTGGTTTAGGAACAATTATCCATAGTGTTGTTGATTTTCTTATTGCAAAGTATATCTATAATAGATTACTAAAAATACGTTAAACATTGAAAATTGCTCCCTTTTATTTTAAAATGAATTTATGACAAAAGATAGACGAACCAATTTATTGCAACTATTAGAAAATACCACTGTTCCATTAAATGGACAATTTTTGGCTGAAAAATTTCAAGTAACACGGCAAATCATTGTACAGGATATTGCACTGTTACGTGCTAATGGTGCTCCCATTCTCAGTACTAACCGAGGCTATATTTTTAGGAAAAGCGAAGAAGATGGTTGTTACCAGTTGTTTAAGGTTCAGCATAAAATTAGTGACATTGAATCCGAACTACTTGCCATCATAGACAATGGTGGACAAGTACAAAATCTCCAAATAAATCATCCTATTTATGGCGACATACAAGCAGACCTCTATTTAACCTGCCGTAGAGATGTACAAGACTTTTTGCAACAAGTAAAAAATACAAATTGCCATGCCCTATCTGAATTAACTGACGGTGTCCATTATCACTTGGTCAAAGCTAATAGCCAAGAAGATCTGGATTATATCAAAGAGGCATTAGACCAACTTGGTTTTTTGCTGGATGAGTAGATAAAAAAAGTAGAGCAAATTTTGCTTTACTTTTTTTGTATATCAAACATTTTTATTCAATCCATAATATACTTTCTTCTGTGTCAGTAAAATGATCATGGGAGATAATCATAACAATTTTTTCTTTTGATACTTCTTTTAGTATACTCAACAATCGTAAATGTAGTTTATTCGAGATGTTCGCAAACGGTTCGTCCAATATAATCAGTTGAGAATTGGGTTTAGTAAGAGTTGTAAACAAATTAATTAATTGTTGTTCTCCACCAGATAAGTGTCCAAAATCTTTTTCTAACAAACGGTTATCTGATTCCTTATTGATTATCATTTTATTGAGCGAATCAAGTCTTTCAAGCTTTCTACACTTGTACTTGCGTGGGTAGCTTCATTTTCAAAAGCAGGATTAATCACTGGATAAGGCTGCTGTCACGATTAAATCTTCCGCATATTGGGCGAAGATTTCCTCGGTCACAGACGACATAATTCGATGGAGAAGACGTAAGATTTTATCCAAAGTGTAGAGAAGGACTGAACGTGTTACCGCTTTTTCAGATTCATTTTCACTGTAAAGAACTTCCTTGGTCAACTCAACATACCAGTTGGCATTCCTCCCAGATGAAGTTGTAAAGGATATGTCCCGCCACACCAAACTAGAACTTATCAAATTTTTCAGTAACTTTGGCGGTGGAATCACGATTGAATAAGGCTTAGCCTCTGTATCACCTGACATCTTAAAGGTATCTTGAACCAATCAAGTTTGGTAACGCCCAGCTTCAACCTCAGCTGGATTGTATTTTGGTGAAAGTTCTTTCATGTGTGTTCTCCTTATTGTGTTTTATGATTTTATTAAGCAATTGATATTTGTGAATTCTTTTCTTATGTGCGTACTTGATTTTTATTGACTGCTTTATATTTTTATATTTCCTATCTTTTATTTTTTTCTCTAGCTTCTTATTACGTCTTGATATTTTTTGATTCCCTTTAATATACATTGACTCTTCAAGAATTTTGTTTAATTTTAAGGCCAATTCATCTCGATAAGCATATGATTTAAAACTTTCTTCTTTATATTTGCTGTTTATATCATTAGCTGATTTTATATGTATTATATATTCCTCGGATGGATTTTCTAATTTTATAACTAATAGAATCATTAGAAGAGTTAAAGAACAGATTATAATTCCAAAAGCCGTCATTCCAAATTGTTTCAAAAATTGTATATGTGTATCTAGTTCATGTATAATCCATATATAGGGTGCCCCTCCAAAAAAAGTTAAAAGAATTGATTCGTTATTCTTTGTTCTTATTTCCTTCTTAATGATAAACTCATCAATAGCATCAATAAACCATATAGAAGCAAGAGCGATAAAGTCAACTACAGTCTTAAAATATGCAGTGAAATCCATAAATTGTGGATTTAAAAATAACACCAAGTACACTAAAATGCCTGTCGCAATTAGTCTCAATATAGCAAATAGAATATCAAGAAAATTTATCCTTACTTCTTTTTTAGAGCGTTCCCAATCATATTTCAACAATAAATTTAGGTAATATTTTAATTTTACTAGATCATCTTGGCTTTTAAAATTCCTTAATAAGTACCAAATATGTCCATCTTTTAAATAATAATCCCGACTATGTTTATTTTTTATTTCATAACCATACGGATTTAAGTAAGTTTCAATTTTACTAATGTTATTTTCAACATCTTCTACTGTACGCATTTCAGAAATAATTTCATGAAGGTTCTTTCTCCATGCTGAACGTTCTTTTGTAATATACTCTAGATTGTTCTTTTTATTAGATTGAGCTAATGTTAAAAAAGTACTTATCAAAGTACCTAATCCGATACTTGATAGCACTTGTAACCAATTATCCCGTAGGTATTCTAACATTTTCTTTTACCTCCTTTCCACCTAACTCAACTGTTCGATATTTTCATACAGTTCAATTTGTAAACATCATTGCCATTCCCACCTCCCCTCAATCGGGCTGCTGTCCATCATGTGCCTGCCACTGGCAAGCCGGTCAATTCAAAATCCGTAAAGGTTGCGACAAAGCTAGAGTCTTCTAGGCTACAAGCATAGATGACAAAAGAAACTTCCTTGTCGGCTTTAGCCATATATGGCAGATGCACATTTACTTAAAGGTCACACCATTCACGGAGCAATCGAGACGAAAGTTCTTACTACAACGGCTGAGGCGGTACCATATTGCATTGATGTTGGAAGACTTCCATTCATATTCAATAGAAACCTTGAGCCAGTTGTCACTAACCAAGTACACGACCACACTACACTGATCAAAGCGGTGCTGGCTAGCAAATCTCTTCTTAACCACAAATATCAAATAATCTGTTAAATCATCCATAAGATAAGGAGTACTACTCTGAAACAATTCGTACTCTTCTATATCAGACACACTAAAAAATTCTTTCATTCTCTCACCAATATTCTGTAATATAACCGTCTTTTGTTTCATTTAATCCTTTATAAAACATCTCAGAAAGGGCTTCATCCTGAAAAACAGTGATTAAATTTTTCAAATCAAAAGCTAATTCCATCTTATCCAAATCAGTGTAGTTTACCCACTTAACTTCTCCTTCATCTGATGAACGAAGTTGACCTTCAAATTCATTGGTTTTATAGAGAAAGACGAGGTATCTGATATCCTCTTGCGTGTAAAAATGTTTCATTCCTACTAATTTAGGTTTTGAAATGGTTAATCCTGTTTCTTCATAGACTTCACGGACAACAGATTCATGTAAACTTTCATGTTCTTCAATATGTCCTCCAGGTAAGGCAGCTCCTGACCATCTGTAACGTTCAGGGTCTCTAATTTGCATGACAATTTGACCCTTATCATTTTCAATCAAACACATATTGGTTAAAATAACTTGAGAATTACGTGGCATTTTTAACTCCTTCTTTTTTTATAATAAATAAACCACCAAATTTTTACTCTAATATAGAAAAAGCATTCTGACATACTTAGAGCTTTATCTATTTCATTTTTTAGAAATGGTTACGATTTTTCTTTTCTTATGTAATATTCTGTTGTGAAATCTACACAACTTTTCATATCAAAACAATAGATAGTAGCATCATTTATCATCTCCATATTGGGAACAGTTTGTTGAAAATAGCGTTGTTGAATTTCTAAATAATCATCATATTTATCCAAATCGACATTTTTAAAATCTGTCCATTTTTGGACTCCATTATCATAAATTTTACTTGATTCGATAATTACCTCTCTACCAAGGAAATTTTCAGATAAGTGAAGAGAGGTGTTAGTTTCAAAATCTGTTCCAATTATTAAAATTTTTGCTCCCATATCATACAATTTTGCTAAAGGAGATGTTTGACCAAAAGGAAAGTCAAATTCATGATGTGATGTGATTTTTTCAGCATTCAAACCAACAGCTGTGAATGAGTACATCGGATGTTGACTGCGTTTTGCCGTAGGAAGATGCCCTAAAAAATTACTAAATTGTCCCATTGCTTTAGAAAATGACTTTTTCTCATGATAAGCGGGTAAGTTCTCTCGAATAATCTCGAACCATTCTTCAGGAACTGGAGGATATTGCCAAGTACTAGGATAAGAAATTTCTACAGTTTGTGATGGAACTACTAGAGTTCCTTCTGAGCCAACCATCTCCACTAACGCTAAAAAGACCGTCTCCGCACCCCCAATAACATAGCCCAGTTCAGATAGAGATGAATGCACCAACAAAATATCTCCTCGCTTTATTCCCAATTTTTTAAAGGTTTCAATCAATATTTGTTTGGTAATTGGTTTTAAATTTTTTTCACTCGTTTGAGTTATATAATCATACATCAATTTCCCTCTTTCATTTTTTCCTTAATATGATTCACAATTTTTTCATGGATAGTATTCATATCTTGAATTGAATCTAAGATAAGAGTTTGTTTAGGTAAGACATCCAAAAAATTTTGCCTTACATTTTGAAAAACTTGACTATCTTTTTCTTCAAATTTTATATCTTTTCCATCTCTTTGATAGACTCTTTTGAGTTCATTTTCAGGTGGGATATCTAAAAATATCACTACATCTGGTTCTGGTACATTTTTATTTATTTCCAAAATATCACTATATTCAATCCCTCTGGCTTTAAAAAATGCTAGCGAACTATAGATATATCTATCGCTGATAATAGTTATCCCATCAGATAACTTAGGATTTAATTCTTGAGAGACTTGATAGGTTCTATCAGCAGCAGCCAGTAAGGCTAGGGTATACATATTTGGGACAATACCTTTATCTAAATAATCACGAACTCTCTTATCGTTTCTATAATAATCTGTTGGTTGCCTCGTAACATGCACTTTGAAATTGCTTTTTAGAAACCATGATTTTAATTTTTCAATTTGCGTAGTCTTACCAGAACCATCTAGGCCTTCAAAGGCAATTAATAAATTTTTCAAGTGAATTCCCTATTCATTAATGATATTTTATATAAACAGTATTGTATTTCTCATTTTTATTTTTTGTTATTATAACACATTCTACTTACTAGGGTCATTATTTTAAAAAAATGATTATTTTAATATCATCAAGCAACTTATGTCTTTAAACTTTTAGATTTTTTATTATCTATTTAAAACAACAAAAAGGAGCCTTAAACTCCTTTTTAATGTTCTTTATTTCAGAAATCTATAAAATAGAATCACTCGTACGATCCCAATAACTAAATGGTTTCAGCATATCCTATCTTATTTTTTGACAAACGGATGGCTACCGATAACTTCAGTAGTTGGATCTCCAATTTCTATGGTATCATGTGCTAAGGTTTCACCACTAGAAGTTCTACTTCCAGCAGCATTAACAATTATAATTAAGGGTCGGTCTGATGAACTTTTACTATCTAGACTAGTAATAAATATATTAGCTGCTTCCATTTCTGGTGTGTAAGAAAGACCAGCATTTAAGGCAGTAAGGCTAGCACTATAGTGCTTACTACCTGACTCCATTGTGACTGTTCCAAAAGAAGAAACTGTTAACATCCTACCTGTATCATCATACCATGTTCCTTCAATGGAGCTAAAATGACCTTTATATAAAGCTGGAATATCTGCACCCGAACTAGCTTCACTATTACTAGTCGATGATGAATTAGTATCTGAAGTACTACTAGTAACGGAGGTCTCTGAAGTACTGGTTGTAGATGATGATGTCGTTTCTTGAGATGAGTCTGATGAAACAACACTACTTGATGAACTGGTAGACGTTTCTGATTTTTTTGTTTTTTTCGATGTAGATGTAATTGATGAGCTGCTACTGATGCTACTAGTCGTTACTTCTTTTTTCTCTGTCAATCTTAAAAAGATAAATGAAGTGATTAAGACAATCAAAGCCAAAGCCAAAACTAACGATAAACAAAAAATAATTTCAGTCGCCCTCTTCATAATAATCTCCCAATATGTTTAAATTCATTCCAAAAATAAATATAGCAAAAAATAGCTTTTTAATCAATATTTACTTGTTAGATTTTTTTATTATAAAACTAATAAAATTTTGGTCTTATTCATTTTGATTAACAAATGTAAAAGCATCTAAAAAAAGCAAGATTAATAAGATTGAATCAACTATACTTAAAATATAAAAGCGTTCTACTATGATTGAATTAGCTAATGGAGAATTCCAGAAAAAGTGTAAAATAATTGGACCTAAAATCCAAAGAAAAATTTTGAATTTTGATAGCCTTTGAGGACGCTTCAACAACATATATAGTCCTATTGAGAAAACTGACGTATAAAGAGGGTGTGAAGCTAATCCTGCTGCGATACGTTCAAATGCTATGGTGATATCACCTGTTTTAGAAGCAAGAGATGTTTGTAAAATATAAGAAATATCTTCCATGATTTGAAAACCAAAACCAACTGTAAATCCTATTAAAAAAACTAATTTTTTATTCCAAATCTTGAAGAAGGAAAGTAGTAAAAAAACAATTAAAATTTTTGCAAACTCTTCAACAATTGGAGCAGTTAGTGCCGCTTCCCAATCGCGAAGAAGTGAATTTGAAAGAAGTGATTTCCAAAAATACTTAGCCAACCAGTCATTTCCGTAACTAGCTAGCCAACCAGCTGAAAATAGCCCAAAGAAAAAACTAATTCCCCATATTTTTAGAGAAATTCTCCATTTTTTTCGATACTGTTGAATCAAAGCAGTCACAGGAATAATATAAATAGCAAGAAGCGATAAACTTGCTATCGTGATGAGATAAACGGTTGGATGGGTTTCATCATAATAAAAACCTTGAAATTCAAAATCAATTCCTACCGTCAGTAAAAATAGTAAAATCGTTAACAGAGCAATCTGTCCTTTTGTTAAGGTTTTTGATAACATAAATTTCCTTTCTTTATCTGTCATCACGGTAAAGTCCACGTGCCACACTCTCTTCGATAAGAGATAGTGTTAAATTCCATAGACTTAAGGATTCTTCTTTTATGAATGCTTTTTTAGATAAGACCTGACTAACTGTTAAATCATCAGGATTAGCATCTCGCTCAGCAATAAAAGAATGGTTTAGTAATGGGGCGAGTGCATCAATACATCTAGCATATCTTGCTTCTTTTGTAGCTCCCTTCTCAAACTCATTCCACAAATCTAAATAATCTTGGAACTGTTCTTTCGGAAGATGTGACAATGTTTCTTTTACTGACACTAACTCTCTATCATAAGAAGTTGCTTTACCAAGTTCATCAAAGGCCGAAGTGTCGCCAGTGCCAATTTCTCCTAAATCATGAAGCAAAAGCATCGAAATTACTTTAAGAATGTCTATTTTTTCTGCAAAATGTTCTTGAAAAGTAATTGCCATTAAAGCTAGTTGCCAAGAGTGTTCTGCCGAATTTTCAAATCGTCCATCTAAGGTCTGATTTTGTCTTTTGATTGTTTTTAAACTTTCGGTCGCTTTTATAAAATCAACTTGTTGATTTAATCGGTTACTTTCTGTCATATTTAGTTAAATCTCCTAATCCATTGCCTTCAATTCCAAAACCATATCTCTAATTTGTGCTGCCAATTCAAAATCAAGAACTTCTGCTGCTGCTTGCATTTGTTTTTGAAGCTCTTTAATTTTAGCTTGACGGTCTTTCTTAGAAAGCGTTGAAACATCCAATGTTTCTTCGACATCACTATTTTCTGACTTACGTATGGCAATCAAATCACGAATTTCTTTTTTGATAGTTTGTGGAATGATACCATGCTTTTCATTATAAGCCATCTGTAACTCACGTCTTCTTGCAGTTTCATCCATAGCTTTCTGCATGGAATCAGTCACCTTATCAGCATACATAATGACATGTCCATTGGCATTTCTAGCTGCACGACCAATAGTTTGGATCAAGCCACGTTCATTTCTTAAGAAACCTTCTTTATCTGCATCAAGAATGGCAACTAAACTCACCTCAGGCACGTCAATTCCTTCACGCAACAAATTAATTCCGATTAGTACATCAAATACACCTAGACGTAGATCTCTAATAATTTCTGTACGCTCTAGTGTCTTAATATCGGAATGCATGTACTTCACCTTGACACCCATTTCCTTGAGATAATCAGTCAAATCTTCTGCCATTTTTTTAGTGAGAGTTGTAATAAAGACTCTTTCGCCTTTGTCAGAACGCATATTAATCTCGCCAAGAAGATCGTCCATCTGCCCCATACTAGGTCTGACTTCAACCTCAGGGTCTAACAATCCAGTCGGTCTGATAATTTGTTCGACTACTGTCTCAGTTCGTTCCATTTCATAATCACCTGGAGTTGCTGAAACATAGAGAATTTGATGTACATGGCTTTCAAATTCCTCACGCCTCAAAGGACGGTTATCTAAGGCACTGGGAAGTCTAAAACCATAATTGACCAGCATTTCCTTACGCGCCCTATCTCCATTATACATTCCTTTGATTTGTCCCATGGTCATATGGCTCTCATCAATCATAATCAAAAAATCATCTGGGAAAAAATCTAAAAGAGTGTATGGTGGTTCTCCTTCTTTACGCCCATCCATATGCCTTGAGTAATTTTCTACTCCGTTTGTGTATCCCATTTCACGAAGCATTTCCATATCGTACTCTGTTCTCTGACGAATACGTTGTGCTTCAATCAACTTATTCTCACTCTCAAAAAAGGAAACTTGTTGTTCCATTTCAGACTCAATAGTTTTGATAGAAGCCTCTAGATGTTCTTCATTGGTCATAAAGTGAGTGGCTGGGAAAATTGCCAAATGGTCAACCTCACCTAGAACACGACCCGTTAAGGATTCAATCTCACGGATACGGTCAATTTCATCTCCAAAAAACTCTACTCTAAAAGCATGTTCATCACGTGAAGCTGGAAAAATTTCGACCACATCTCCACGAACACGAAACTTACCTCGTTGAAAATCAATGTCATTACGTTCAAATTGGATATCAACCAAATCATTTAATAATTTATCTCTTGAGATTTCCAGTCCTGGTCGTAAACTAACAATGCTATCTGCATATTCTTTGGGCGAACCTAAACCATAAATACAAGATACAGAAGCAACCACAATAACATCATTCCGTTCTAATAGTGAAGAAGTTGCCGAATGACGAAGTTTATCAATTTCATCATTAACCGAGCTATCTTTTTCTATATAAGTATCGCTTGAAGGTACATAAGCTTCTGGTTGATAATAGTCGTAGTAAGATACAAAATACTCAACAGCATTCTCAGGAAAAAATTCTTTAAATTCACCATACAACTGACCTGCCAAGGTCTTATTATGAGCTATAACAAGTGTTGGTTTGTTCACTCTTGCAATAACCTGACTCATGGTATAGGTCTTACCCGTCCCAGTTGCTCCCTTTAAAATTTGTGCTTTTTCTCCACCTTCAATATTATCTACAATCGTTTCAATAGCTTGAGGTTGATCACCTGAAGGCTGATATTTGGAAACCAACTTAAATTGATTATCAGTTACTCTGTTAATCATTTTCTACCACCTAACATCATTATTATCCCTTATTTTATCATAATTAAAGTGATTTCTCTAATATCATCGCACACTATAAAAAAGTCACCTATTGAAGTAGGCGACTTTCTGCAATTTTAAATTGTTTTAGAAAAAAGAACTGATTTATTTAATTTTCCATCTTTTTTCAAATTCCAATAAAGATAAATAATTCCAACAATCAAAACAAAGCTAGTAATGACAGAACCTTCTGCACCAAACTCACCACCCGAAAGCCAATCCAATTGTGAATGATTGGTGTATTGAAAGAGGGTGAATCCAGTATTGTGTCCACTAACTTGGATACCGTAGATATTTCCTTGGACAAAATTCCATGCTCCGTGCACTCCTGCTAGGCTCCACATATTGTCTGTTTTCAACATATAAAAGCAAGCAAACATACCATATAAAATAATATTTAGAATAGAAAGGACTGTCACTCCAGCATTAAATAAATGAAACGCTCCAAATAGTGTAGAAGAAAGAAGCATACCAATTAAAAGGTTGGATTTAGCAGATACCATAGGGAATAACCAACCACGTGTTACCAGTTCTTCTGTTCCTCCTTGAAGCAACCAAAATGGAATTAAAGCTATAATCGTAGCCAATATTTCTATACTTAAATCATTGGATAATTGCAATGTACCGATTCCCATTACCAACAATAAAGTAACAACGATAGTAAACAATAAAACTCCAACAAAGAATCCTTTTGATAGATTTTTAAGCCAATCTTTCTTAAAAAATCCAATACTAGAAAATTTTCTTTTTTCAACCCATTTTACCCAAATGAAAACTCCTAATGCCACAAAAATAAAGAGTGATAATTCCAAAAAAAGAAAGAAAATCTGATTAGAAAATTGACTGGAATCGAACTGATAGTTTCCTTCAATAGTAATTTCTTGACCACTCGCCGTCATAAATATAAAATAAGCAATGACTCCCAAAAAACCTAATAGTATGCCTCCAATTATTTCAGTTAAATAAACAAAACCAATAGCAATTAAAATGGACAAAATAATAGGTGGAATATAACGAGATTGCTTAACATTTTGCAACATACGTGATAAAAACATATATCAGTACCTTCCTTCCTGATGTTTTTTAAACTATACTTGATACTATTATAACATATTTTTTTTGTTAAAATATATCATAAATTTCCCATAATTATTTTGAACATGCTTAAATACCAACATATCTACCTTTCAGTGTGAAATCCTAAGAATCTGCAACATTCTTCTGACAAAAGAGCTAACAATATTAGAATTTATATCTTACATTGTTGATTCTATATCATTGCATCCATATCTTTGATTACTATCACTTTTATCTGAATCTTATTTTTGCATATGAAATATAGCAACCATTCTGTCAGCAGTATTCTTATCACTTCCGTTTAATTGTAGTCAGCATGTCTCCACCAAGCTATTGTTGAGATTAATCCTAAAATACTTACTCCAACTAAACTAAACATGCTTCCTAAACTAAATAGAACCTTTCCTGCAATGCCACTTGCAAGCGCAGGAATAGACCATGGAATATATTCACCTAAATTAAGAACAGAACCAAGTTGAGAAAGTAGAATTGTAAAAATAATAAATGCCAATGGAAATAAATAGCCTCGACCTAAACAAGCAAAAAAAGCAACCGGAGTAGAAAGTAGAACCGTAAGAATAGTACAATAACTAAAAGTAAGTATTCCTTTAAAAACTGCCAGTGTATTCCACCCATCAAGCCCAATTAAGCTACCAACTAACAATCCTAATAGAAGTGCGAAAATTGCTATAATATAACTCCACAAAGCAATAACTATAAACTTGGATAATACAATCGTATCCCTCTTTATCGGCAGTGCTAATAAGTCTATCATTGTTTTATCAGAGTATTCCCTACCAAAAACCCAAGATGTTGTAAAACCAAAAATAAATAACCCCCCAACAGAAATTACTTGCGATAATGACATCAAGTATGATGACCAATCTGTTATTCTTAGCATATCTTTTTTTGCAGAAAGTAAACCAAGATTTTGGAAATGCTCTGGATATTTCATCATAATTGCAAATAATCCAATAATAAAAGGAACTAAACAGATAGAGCAAACAGTTATCTTAGAGAGTTTTGATTTTATTAACTTTTTCCATTCAATTAAAATACAGGTATAAATTTTATTCATTTGATATTCCTCCACTGCAATTACTAAGTATTCTAAAAAAATAACTCTCTAAATCTTCTTTTTCAACTATCAACAATTTAGGTGGATGACCTGTATTAACTAGTAGTGTAGCAATCTCTTCTGGAGATTCTACATATTTTTTACCAATCAATTCTAAGTAAGAGTAATGGTTATCATTTTCCAAGCTTGATTTTAAATTCACTTGATAACCATTATTAGACAATATTTCTTTTATAGCCATGTTATCAGCTCCGCTTACCAGTAACCTTTTTTCTAAGTACTTATCTAATTTTTGGCTTTCAACTTCTCTTATAAGTTTTCCTTCGTGTATCATTACTATTCTGGTAGCAATCTTAGATATTTCTTCTAGCTTATGACTTGAAATTAGAATAGTTGTACCAAAATTATTTGTTAATTCCTGTAACAACTCTCTAACTTCAACAACTCCAAAAGGATCTAACCCATTTGTCGGCTCATCAAGAATTAAGATTTTCGGTTTATGAACAATAGCCTTTGCAATTCCTAAACGAGCAACATTTCCTAAAGAAAGATGTTTTACTTGTTTATTTTCGTGTTTTCTTAATTTTAATTTTTCAATTACCCAATCAATATTATTTTTATTTGTAACCCCTCTTAATGCACTAATAATTTCTAAATTCTCTCTCACCGTTAAGTCTGGATAAGAGTAAGGTGTTTCAATAATATAGCCTATTTCATTTTGAACTTCTAAATTACACAGATCTAATTTTTTCCCTTGAATATAACATTCACCTGATGTCGGTTTTATCAAACCCAACATCATTCGCATAGTAGTTGTTTTTCCAGCACCATTTAACCCTAAAAATCCTACTATCTCCCCACGTTTTATAGATAAATTAAGTTTATTAACAACATATAGTTCTCCATATTTTTTGGAAAGATTTACGGTCTTAATTGCTTCTGTCATCATCTACCTCCATAATTTGCTCAACAATTCCTTGAATTAGTAATTTTAATACCGTATCAAATTGCTTTTCCCCAATTACTTCAATATGTACGATACTCATAGTAATAGTCCTAAGTAAAGCTGATACGATTTCTACAGATATAGATTTTTTCATGTTTACTTGGGACACAATTTTTTCAACCATGCTATCATCTAAAAGATGATGAGTTGTTAGTACATCTTTTGGCAATTTTCTTATAAGTATTTCTGTTTCCTGATTTTTGAATATGGTATACACAAACGAATAACGAAAATCCTGATAAAAATCATATAACAACTGCACAAGTTGATCCGTAGTAACAGAGTCTTCTTCTCCTAATCGTTCGGTCAAATAATTCATAATATCTATTTGGTATTCTTCCAATACTGCGAAAAATAACATTTCTTTTGAAGAATAAAAATTATAAAAAGAAGCTTTTGAAATATCTGCCATTACTGCCATTTGACTAACTGTTGTTTTCTTAACACCATATCTTTGTAGACATTCCTTTGCAACTTTTTTTAGTTTCTTTTTAATTATTTCCTTTTCTTCATCAGTAAAAGCAGCAACCATAATTTTCCCCTTAAATACTCTGTGACATATTTTTTTTTATGGTCACAGTTTATCATATAAAATAAAAAATGTCAAAAAATCTTATACCTTACTTATAAAAAATATAATCTTCTAAGATTGTAAACGATTCAATTTATATTCTTAAAGTTTCCATCAATTTTTGAAATTTAAGACTAAGCCGTGATGCACATATTACCTTAACGAATTCATGTTATAAAATCTGACATAGAAATGTCAAAATAGTTGCACAATTCACACCTTTCTGATATAATCATACAATATTTGGATTTATATCATCTTTGAAATAACTTTCAAAGATAAAGGTTTTTATACCGTTCATATTTTCATTAAATAATGATATTTTTAATAATTTAAATCCTCATATTTTACTGAATAAAAGGAGAAAAAAATTGAAGAAAAAATTCCTAGCAATTTTATTAACATTATTCCCAATTTTTGCTTTTAGCAACACAGTATTTTCAGATACGGTAAAAATCGTATCCGATTCATCCTACGCACCATTTGAATTCAAAGACTCAGATCAAGTGTATAAAGGGATTGATGTTGATATTATTAATAAAGTAGCTCAACTGAAGGGTTGGGACGTTGATATGACTTACCCTGGTTTTGATGCAGCTGTAAATGCTGTTCAGGCAGGTCAAGCAGATGCTATCATGGCAGGTATGACTAAGACAAGTGAACGTGAAAAAGTCTTTAAAATGTCAGATACTTACTATGATACTAAGGTGGTTATTGCAACGTCCAAATCTAAAACAATCAGTAAATATGAACAATTAAAAGGAAAGACTGTTGGTGTCAAAAACGGAACTACTTCACAAAAATTCCTTGACAAAAATAAAGATAAATATGGTTATAAAGTCAAAACTTTTGATACTGGAGATTTGATGTATAATAGCTTGTCAACAGGATCTGTTGATGCTGTTATGGATGACCAACCTGTCATTGAATATGCTATCAATCAAGGACAAGATTTAAAAATTTCTATGGATGGTGAGTCTGTTGGTAGTTTTGCTTTCGGTGTCAAAAAAGGTAGCAAATATGAGCATCTTGTCACAGAATTTAATGAAGCCTTAGCTGAAATGAAAAAAGATGGCTCACTTAACCAAATCATTGAAAAATGGACTGGTTCATCTCAGTCAGATACAGAATCTGATTCTTCTACAACTAAATCTGGTCAAAAAGCTACTCCAGTAAAATCAAAGTATACTATTGCTAGTGACTCATCCTTTGCTCCTTTTGTGTTCCAAAATGATAGCAACAAATACACCGGAATTGATATGGACTTGATTAAGGCAATTGCTGAAGATCAAGGATTCACTATTGAGATTACTAATCCAGGGTTTGATGGTGCTATCAATGCCGTTCAAGCTGGTCAAGCTGACGGAATCATTGCCGGAATGTCTGTTACAGATGCTCGTAAGGAAACATTTGATTTTTCAGATCCTTATTACACAGCTAATTCCATTCTTGCTGTTTTGAAATCAAGCGATATTTCATCTTATGAAGATTTAAAAGGAAAGACTGTCGGTGTCAAAAACGGAACTTCTTCTCAAACTTTCTTAACAGAAAATAAAGACAAATATGGCTATAAAATAAAAACTTTTTCAGATGGATCATCTATGTATGATAGCCTAAACTCTGGATCTGTTGCAGCTATTATGGATGATGAGCCCGTTATCAAATATGCTATCAAGCAAGGAAAAAACTTTAAAACTCCTATCAAAGGAACACCAAGTGGTGATCTTGCTTTCGCAGTTAAAAAAGGAAATAATCCTGAATTGGTTGAGATGTTTAATAATGGATTAGCAAACTTAAAAGCCAATGGGAAATACCAAAAGATTCTTGATAAGTACCTTGCTAGTTCAGAAGATACTTCTTCTGCTACTGATACTGTAGATGAAACAACCATTTGGGGATTGCTCCAAAATAACTACAAACAACTATTAAGTGGTCTAGGAATCACGCTTGCCCTTGCCCTATTATCATTTGCTATTGCTATGGTAATTGGAATTATTTTTGGGATGTTTAGTGTCAGTCCTTATAAATCACTTCGTATTATTTCCGAAATTTTTGTAGACATTATCCGTGGTGTTCCACTAATGATTCTGGCTGCCTTTATCTTTTGGGGTATTCCAAATCTCATTGAGTCAATGACAGGTCATCAAAGTCCAATCAACGATTTTGTCGCTGGAACGATTGCACTGTCTCTTAATGCTGGTGCCTACATTGCAGAAATTGTTCGTGGAGGAATTCAAGCAGTTCCTATAGGACAGATGGAGGCTAGTCGAAGTTTAGGTATTTCTTATTCTAAAACAATGAGAAAAATTATTCTGCCTCAAGCAACTAAAATCATGCTACCTAACTTTGTTAACCAATTTGTTATTGCACTGAAAGATACAACCATTGTATCAGCCATCGGACTTGTGGAGCTTTTCCAAACTGGTAAAATAATCATTGCTCGAAATTATCAAAGTTTCAAAATGTATGCCATTTTAGCAGTTCTCTACCTAGTTATTATTACCCTATTAACAAGATTGGCAAAACGCTTAGAAAAGAGGATTAAATAATGGTCAAGTTAAAAATTGATGTCAATGATTTACACAAATACTACGGAAAAAATGAAGTATTAAAAGGAATTACTACAAAATTCTATGAAGGGGATGTTGTCTGTATCATTGGACCGTCTGGTTCAGGAAAATCAACTTTTCTCCGTAGCTTGAATCTTCTTGAAGAAGTTACTAGCGGAACGATTACAGTTGACGGTTTTGATTTGACTGATAAAAAAACAGATGTTGACTTAATCCGCGAAAATATCGGTATGGTCTTCCAACACTTTAATCTTTTTCCACACATGACGGTTTTACAAAATATCACCTTTGCTCCTGTTGAACATAAATTACTAACTCAATCAGAAGCAGATAAACTAGGAATGGAATTGCTTAAAAAAGTTGGTTTAGAGGACAAAGCAAAAGCTATGCCCGAAAGTCTATCTGGTGGGCAAAAACAACGTGTGGCTATTGCACGTGGCTTGGCCATGAATCCGGATATCATGCTGTTTGATGAACCAACTTCTGCACTTGACCCTGAAATGGTTGGAGATGTTTTGAATGTTATGAAAGATCTTGCTCAACAAGGTATGACTATGTTGATTGTAACCCATGAGATGGGATTTGCTCGCCAAGTTGCTAATCGCGTGATTTTCACTGCTGATGGTGAATTTTTAGAAGACGGTCATCCAGATCAAATATTTGACAATCCAAAACACCCACGATTAAAAGATTTTCTAGATAAAGTTTTAAATGTATAATTATAAAAGACCAGCTAACAATGCTGGTCTTTTATTTTTGGTTCTTAAACATACAAGGTAAAGTGTTATAAATAATCAATGATTACTAGTGAAAATAGAGTAGCTCACCAATAAAAAATTCCATAAGTTAGTAGTACAGAAATCATACTAAATAAGGAACCAATAAGATAGTATTCCGCAAAGGATTGACTTTCAGAAATCTTATTGTAGCGTGCAATTGATTTGGCAGTAAAAACTAATCCAATAGCTGTAAATTGTCCAAAAACAAGAGATATAGCCATAATCAGTCTTTCCAAAATTCCAATCATAGCTCCTGCTCCTGCAACAGTCTCCTCTCCCATGTCTTGAGATTGGTATTTGCTGAAGAATAATTTAAAGAGGATATTCACTGGTTTTCCCGTAATAGCAAATAACAATAGTATCTGATAAATCAAATATCCTTCATTTACCCAATTAGGATATTTGAACTGACCAAAAAGAAAATAAAAAGCAAAAATACAAGCTATATGTAGAAATTGATCAAATAGAAAAATTGCTTTCTCACAGTGTCTTTTTACTACCAAGGGATGAACTACATATTTCAAAAAATCAATGACAATATGGCTCACTCCGACTAAACTAAAAAATAGCAAACCTTTAGGAATAAGGATAGCTAAAACTATCAAAGGAAGGATTACAATTATTAAATGCCGAATCAGGAAGGAGAATTTTTTCACTTTTAAATCGGCTAGTTTTTGACTTTGGAATTGAAAATCTACCAAAACATGCGCCAATAAAACGAGCAAACAAATTGGATTTTGAAGGAAAAACTCCGAAAATCCTATAAAATTAATCATTATTTTTCTCCTTTTCTTCTGCTTCTTTTAAAATGATATCCATGGCTAATCGCTTATTTCTTAAGTAAATTTTAGTTCCAGCTGATTTGATTCGTCTACTAATAGCACTGGAGTCAAGACCTAAGCCGTCACCGATGTCTTTTTGATAAAAGTTTTCGTCATAAATGCCATATTTCAAGAGATGAACCAGAATTTCCCTTTGACTATTTGTCCATTTTGATTCAATAAACGAACAAGCCGATAAAATAGTATTTACTTCTCTGCTAGCTTCCTTATTTTTTAAGCTGACAGCGATTTTACTGACACCATAATCATTTTTATCATGGATAAAATCAATAGCTTCACGTGCACGCCAATAAGCTGGACCATCTGATCCGATACTTTGCTTGCGATTGATTTTTGTTACTATTTCACCGAGTCCAATTCCAAATCGGATAGGATAGGAAAAATGAACAGTGAATTGTTCAATAATTTCAAATATATACTTATTCGGAGTGAACAAGGCTTGAAATTCATCTCCAGTTGTTATGGTAAAAGGTGATACCAGACAAAACTTATATGTTTGATTCAGTTTTTCCAACAAGTCCAATAAACTTTGCTGTGCTTTCGTTCGGTCTTCAATTTTTTTGGAATGAATAATATCTCCAATAAGAGCAATATAGAGCATTTGTTTTCCTCCTTGTTTCTATTATAACAGAAGTTTTTTGAAACTTCCATTATATTGGAAACTTTTCAAAACTTCCGTTATATTGGAAACTTTTACCAAAGGTATTTCTAAACTAATTTCTCAATAAATTGATTCGTTAAACTCCAACATAGAATTGAAAAAAATTCTCACTATAAAAAATAAGATAGAGCCTTTATTAAACTCTATCTTATTTTATCAAATTTCTCTTCCATAACTGTTACAAAAGAGTTAAAGAGAATAAACAGATCAAACTATATTAGCTAGTTGAAAATAGATTGTTTGAAATCATTTGTTTCTTGTAAATAAGCACCATATACTTTTTTACGCAATACGTTCACCCAGCTTGTTCTGACATTATCTTGTGCACCATTTTTTACATCTAGCGCTACTGCTGCGTCCATTAAGCTCTGTAATTGTGCCACATCACTAATGGTTACTCTCTTTTCTGTATTTAGATTACCTAATTCATAAACAATGGTAATTGGTTTCAAATTAGCTAATTTTGCAATTCTTTCTTGGTACATTGCTTTTTTGAAATCAGACCAACTAGCATATTTTCCGGAATAAACAGTTTTAAGTACTAAATCATCTGTCACCAAACCAACTTGGCTATTTCCAGAAGTGATCGTTTTTCCATTTGCTAATGCAAGATCTTTTAGCTTATTGGAAGCGTAAGGAAGAAATCCTTCGTCATAACCTTTATCCGCTAATAGCTCATAAGCCATACGACGGAACATGAAATCACCCGGACCTCCATTTGGATTATCCAAAGCTGCATAAACAGATGACATTTGACTTATTAAATAATAACCGTTTCGATCCATTTTGAAGCTACCATCATCTTGTTTATTTCCGTAGCCGTATTCTCGTTTATTGACAATATTGTTATCAATAAGACTGTTAAAGTCTTTTAGTTTTGCAACTTGTTCATCCGATAACTCACGGAAAGAGTTTCCTGCATGAGTATCTTTACCAGTCTGCGAGTCTTGAACATAATAATTTTCAATGGTCTTCCACCATTTTTTCTTATTAGCATCAGACTGTTTCAAAACGGATTGGGCTTCTAAATATTCCATTGTGTAAATAACATCAAGCATACCATGAACATATTCTTTTAAATCTTGTTGATTGTTAAAGCGTTCTGCTGGTTTATTAGTATGCAATCGATTGCTATCTTCTCCACTATAAATGGAATTAATGGTTAGAGATGGTGAAGTTAGATTGTAAGGAGCTTGTAAGAAACCTCGTGCATAGAATTCTCCTCCTTGTCCTTCTCGTCGTCCATATCCTTCAAAATAAGTGGAAGAATCCAAATTATGTACCATTTCGTGAGTAAAGGTTGATAGAGCATAATCTGATAATAACGCTGTTATAACAAAGTGAACTAAATTTCCATTTGCGTAAGCACCATTACCATTATTCGCATACCATTTTCCGATAGGACCGAAAAATTCTGATACAGAAGATGACTTTTTATCTGTTAGGTCAGCCCAGTAAGCTTTCCCAGTTTCATCTACTAAACCAAAGCCATCATAAACGGGAACTGAACGGAATAACTTGTTACGGTGATCTTCTGGTAATATTTTATACCAAAAATCAAAATGATCGCGTTGTGAGTCGCTAACTTTTCTAGCCTGCTCTTCTACATAATTTTCCAAGTCAGTACCTGTACGAACTGTATCTGTCCCAGTTTTTCTATATCTTTCGTAACTACCAAATGATAAAGTCGTCATATTAGATAAAATATAGACTCCTTTATGCTCCATAGTTAGTAGAGGCAAGAGCATGTTTTTATGACTCCAATTCGGATTACTAATTTTTTCATAGACACCTAGTGCATACTGATTCTTTAGGTTTGCATTTTCTTCTTGTTTATTTCTAACTTCTGCAATATTTGATTTGCTCTCAACAATATAGGCTTTGGTATTTTCTTTGAACCATTCATTATTTGTTTTGTTTGGTAAAAATAGTTGACGGTAATATTCAACGTAATCAAAGATGGAATCTTTTCCTTTGGATTTTGCCAATGAGTTGGCATAAGTGAGAACATTATTTTTAGAAACAAGATTGGTGTAAGCAGATTTTCCTAAAGCAATCAATGTATCTAAATTAGAAACAGAAGTATCTCCAGAAAAGTCTGATTTAAAAGTAGATAAGTCTAAAGTATTTATTGAACCATAATTGATATTATACCATCTGTTCATGTAGGATAATCCTAAAAGAAGCTCTACTTTATTGTCAAGAATTTTCTGCGTCAAATAGTTCTCTACACTTGTTCCTGTTGTATTGATAGATTTATCCATTGAAAGTAGTTTGATAAGTCGTTCATCAAGACTATTTTTTACTTTTGAAAAACTATCTTCTAAAAATAGTAAGTCCAAGGAAGCAGGATTTTCTGAATCATTTAGACCAAGAACTGTGCGCATTTCTTGTGAATTCCAATGAACATTAGACAATTCCGTTTTTACACGATTAATAACAGAATTGTAATTTGACACGAACTCTTCAGGTGTATAAATCAAATCACTGTTTACAAAACGATATTCGACAACTTGAGAGTTTTTGAAATCTCCTGTGTAAGAAATATCTTGGTAAGCTACTGTACCGTCAGCAAAGTGGAACAGCAAGCGATTGATTTTCGTCTTATTTGAAGCAATATCCGTAATGATTGTATCATTAAACATTGGTACAACATCTAAGAGTTTGGTCTTATAAAGTTTATTATCAGAATCAACTTTATTTCCATAATGAACAATCAATTCTTTGTTATAAAATGGGAGAAGTTTTTCTATATTCTCATAGGCGATTTCTCTTTCTTTCTGCGCATTAGGCAAATTAGTATAGTTAACCGAGAATAGATTTCCATTTGATTTGTCAGTTGAGGTTGCATCCGTCAAAGCGTTTGAACTATTCATTTTTTGAATTCGTTCTTCAGCTTCGGCTTTCGTAATTGTCTTAGCATAACGATCTAATTTAGATTGTGTTCCTTCAATAACTGCACTATTAGCAATAAGGTTAGTAGAATATTGATCTCCTGTAATAGAGTAACCATTTGGAACATCAACTGAACTCACAACATTCTTTACTCCACCGTTAACATAGTTAGACCCAATAACGCCACCTATACGACTGAATGATTCTTTGGCTGATATACTGCCTGTTACTGTACTGTCTTCAATCTTAGCACCGGTATTAAGATAACCCGTTATACCACCAATACGCTGATTCGTATTTCTAGATTCAGTAGAAATAGCAGCACGAACACCACTTTTACTAATTGACGATTTATTCCCAGCTAACTCTCCTACCAAACCTCCAATACTAAAAGCACTTTGTCCATTTTGTTTAGAAGTGATAGCTCCATCAAAGGAAGTATTTGTTAATGTACTGTTTGTTGCACTTCCGACAAGTCCTCCAATGGTTGAAGAGCCTTGAATATCTCCTTGAACAGAGACGGCAGAGATCGTTGTGTTCTTAGCTACATTAGCTAGTGCTCCTACTTGAGTGCTTCTGTCTGCTATAGCAACTTCTTTTAGGGAGAGATTGGTTACAGTTGCTCCGTTTAATTCATTAAATAGTGGTTTTGTTAAATGATGAATAGTATACTTTTTGCCAGCATTTTCACCATTTAAGCTACCTGTAAAGATTGTTTTAATATAACTAGTTGAGTCCTTATCAGATAATAATTCATCAGCAGTCATATCTGATCCTAGAGTAAAGGTTCCACTAGGATTAGCAGAAATAGCTTGTACCAATTCTTTAAAGCTGGTGTAAACACCCGCTGTTGTGCTACTCATTGTTTTTGGAATAATAACACTCATATTATCGTGATATTGACCAGCATTGTCTTGCACCAATTCATCGACAGTAACCGTTGCTTTATATCCTTGCTCTGTTTCTTCTAATTGAGAAATTGGGAGCAAAGCTTCTTTAAAACGATCAGATTTTACTTTAATAAAACAATCATTCAAGTTTGAAGGGATAGAGTTGAAGCCGATATATCTCCGATAATTGCTTCCATCTTTTCCATATAATTCAACTTGATCAATATCTTTCAGTTCAATTTTTTTATAAAATAAATTAAATACATCTGAGTTAGCATCTGCTTTTCCTGCAACATCATTTGCTACATAATCCAACATTGCTTGTATTGAATAATCTGTGTAATAATTCAAATGATCAAATTGAACTGCTACAGAAGATAAATTCTTTTCTTTTGTTAAATCAACAGTCTTAGTAGCTACTATATTGTCACCCTGTTTTAAATTTACTACTAAATTTGAAACATTATTTTGTGCATTTGCAACAGAATAGGTTACAATAGCTTCTTTTTGATTTTCTTTTTTCTCAACATTAACAACAGATAAAGTCGGAATTTCTTGTTTTGTTACAAGATTCGAAATAGCAGTCTTTAGAGTTTCTATTGCTTCATTAATTTGTTCTTGAGATTGTTGATTATGCGTTGCTTCTTGTTTGTTATTAATAGATTGAGCAGCTTGTAAGGCTTTTTTAAACTCACTCCAGCTAGAGCTTGTATAGTTATTTTCTTCTTTGCTAGCAGCCAAAACAAGTTGTTCTTTTAGAATTTCTTTATCTAGTTGCTTATTTCCCACACTTACTTTTTGACTTATAGCTGGTTTAGTAATTTCTTCCGTAACCGAAGGAGCATCGTTAGTCCGAATACCTTTTACTGTTTTATAAACTTTTGTAACTTGTTTATCACCATCAACACCTACCTGTGTTACTGTTTCTTCGCCTAGCCATGCGTTGTTATCAATTGTTTTTTCAATAGTAAACGGTATGGTTTCATGCTCCGTGACTACTTCTGTACTCTCAATCGGTTTGGTTCCTACTGTCGTGATTTCTGTAACTGGGGCCTTACTCTCTACCGTTTCAGTGTGAAGAACTTCATCTGTACGTTTGCCTTTAATGACCTTGTAGGTTTTCGTAATCGTGCGTTCACCTAATTGACCTGCAGTAGTCACTTCGGAATAGTCTGTGTAGCGTTCTGGATCCGATACTGTTTCTTTCTTGAATGGAATCGATTCATGCTCTGTAACAACTTCCGTACTCTCAATCGACTTGGTTCCGACCGTTGTGATTTCCGTAACGGGAGCTTTGTTCTCTACCGTTTCAGTGTGAAGAACTTCATCTGTACGTTTTCCTTTAATGACTTTATAGGTCTTCGTAATCGTGCGTTCACCTAATTGACCCACAGTAGTCACTTCAGAGTAGTCTGTGTAGCGATTAGGGTCTGAGACCGTTTCTTTCTTGAATGGAATCGATTCATGCTCTGTAACGACTTCTGTGCTCTCAATCGGCTTGGTTCCGACCGTTGTGATTTCCGTAACGGGCGCTTTGTTCTCTACCGTTTCAGTGTGAAGAATTTCATCTGTACGTTTGCCATTAATAACCTT
>JAUMZQ010000006.1 GCA_030528055.1 Streptococcus sp. | reverse complement strand
TAAACTTTTCTCCCATTTTCCTATAATCTCCCTTTAAACTTTTAATAATCCTATGGTAACTATTTTACTTAAATTTTATAGAATAAGCAACTAATAATATCGAGATATAATAGAAAAAACAATAATTTATTTGGACACTTTACACTATTTGCTTACTTTTTGAAAACGATTAAAAAAACCCTAATTTCCTTAACTAGAAATCAGGGTTTTTGTTTATTAAAATTTTGTAATTCATCCACTCCATTAGAAATTTATCTTGAATTAAATTTCTTTATTTGTCTAGCAATATCACGATTTTGCTCATTTCTTTTTATCGTTTCCCGCTTATCATAATCATGCTTTCCTTTAGCAAGACCTAAAAGCAATTTAGCAAAACCATTTTTTAGATATACTTTCAAAGGAATAAGAGTAATTCCTGTTCCTTTCAGTTCTTGTTCTAATTTCCGTATCTGCTTTTTATGAAGAAGGAGTTTTCTTCTTCGTTCAGGATCTTGATTCCAAATATTCCCTTCTTCATATGGAGCTATGTGAACATTACTCAACCATACTTCACCATTTTTGACTTGTGCAAAACCATCCTTTAAAGCAATTCGAGAAGCTCGCACACTTTTTATTTCAGTTCCTGTTAAAACCAAGCCAGCTTCAATAGTATCAATAATCGTGTAATCATGTCGCGCTTTTTTATTTTGAGCGATGACTTTTCCTTCTTCCTTTACCATGTTTCACTCCTTTCTTTGTGACCTCGCTGTAAAATGGGTGTTTGTTTCTTGCTTTTCTAGACCGTTTGTTTTTATGTAGAGAATCCTGATCTTTTACAGGACGGTTTTCTTTTCTTCCTTTTGAAAACTTCCCCTTTTTAGAATAACTTTCTTGTTCTCTTTTTTCAATCTTATCTCTATCACTCGGAAGATATTCAAAATCAATTTCACCAGTTTGTTTGTCCGCATGAACTAGCTTGATACGAACTTCTTGTCCCACTCTGAAAACGACACCTGACCGTTCTCCTTTTAATGTCAATGTCCGCTCATTATAATGGAAAAACTCTGGTAAATTCGTAACATGAATCAATCCTTCCACTGTATTTGGTAGTTCTACAAATAAGCCGAATTTTACAACGCTAGACACAACACCATCGAATTCTTCCCCCACAAATTCTTCCATATATTCTGCTTTTTTCATAGCTTCAACTTCACGTTCCGCTTCAATTGCACGCCGTTCTCTGCTAGAGGACTGACTAGCAATTTCAGGAATCACTTGTTGGAAATGCTCTGCAATTTCTTTTGAATGACCATAGTCACGAATCATCCGATGAACTAACAAATCTGGATAGCGGCGTATCGGACTAGTAAAATGAGTATAAAATTTTGCTGCTAAACCATAATGCCCATGATTATTTTCTGAATAACGTGCCTGTTGCATTGAACGCAACAACATCATGGAAAGAACCTCTTCATAAGGCTCTCCTTTTACACTCTTCATAATTTGTTGTAGTGTTTCTTGGCTCATGGAACTAGCTGTCCCATATATACGAATTCCAAATGTAGTAGCATAATCAATAAATTTTTGAACCTTTTCTGCCTTTGGTTCTTCATGGATTCGATAAATAAAGGGCAAGTTCAATGTAGAAAAATGTTCTGCTACCGTTTCATTAGCTACCAACATGAACGATTCAATCAAACGCTCTGCAATTCCCCGCTGACGAAGAACAATATCTGTTGGTCGCCCCTCTTTATTTACCAATATCTTAGCTTCACTAGTATCAAAATTGAGAGCTCCTCGTTTGAAACGCATTGTTTCTAAAATAGTATGCAAATCTACCATTGTATGAATACTATCTACAATGCGATGATAGTGTTTTGATTTCTCCTCATCACCATTGATAATATCGTTGACATCACTATAAGTCATTCGAAAAGTTGTTTTGATCACGGTTTGAGTAATCGTATAGTCTACTACTTTTCCTCTTTTATCAATCACCATAATAGCAGATTGAGTAAGGCGATCCACATTAGGATTCAAAGAACAAATCCCATTCGACAAACGTTCTGGTAGCATTGGAACAACACGATCTGTCACATAGACGGAGGTTGCTCGATTTAGAGCTTCCTTATCTAACGGTGTTCCTTCTTTAACATAGTAGGAAACATCTGCAATGTGAACTCCTAATTCAAAATTCCCATTTTTTAACCTTTTAATATGCACTGCATCATCTAAATCCTTGGCATCTGCTCCATCAATGGTAAAGGTCAATTCATCTCGCAAATCCAAACGATTGTGGTAATCTTGTTCGGATAAATTTTCTGAGATGCAATTAGCTTCATCTAGCACTTTTTCTGGAAATTCGGATACAATATCCATTGATTCTAAGACTTCCAAAACATCAATTCCAGGGTCATTTATGTGTCCAACTATATCCAAAACAGTTGCTACAAAAAAGTCGTGTTTTTTACTAGGATATTTTTCAATATTGACCTTTAAAATTTCTGTTCCCTCTAGAAGTAAAGAAGGTTTTTTAATATAGATTGGTTGATTGATTTTCTGATTCTTAGATCGGATATATCCAGCATATTTTGGCTTTTCTTCATCCAGTACTAGCTGACCAACCACCGTCTTTAAACTGTGTTCTAAGATGTCAACAATTTTTGCCTCAGCAGAAGTTCCTTTGTTGCGATCGGCTACTTTTGTAACCACTACCTCAACCAAGTCTCCATCAATAGCATGGTGAACATCATTACGCCCTATAAACAAATCATCTTCTTCTCCTTCAAGTTCCACAAAACCAAAACCATTTTTGTGAGCATGAAAAACACCCTTTAAAGTGATTGTTTGTTTCTTTTGATAAAGTTGGATTTGTCCTTCATCATTAAAACGAATCTGATGTTTTCTCTCCATGAGAGAAATGACTTTAACCAATTCTCGAAAGTCTTGAGAAGATTCTTTTTTCAGTTTAGTCGCTAGTTCATTCACACTAGCTTGTTTATTACTTTCTAAATATTCTAATATCTCTGTTTTCATGATTTCTTTTCTAATTTATCCTTTTATTGTTACTTGATTCTACCTTTGAAGTCTACCTATATCCGATATAAAACAGTCCCTTCATCATCCTTTGTCATTCCAAAAAAATAGGCTAAGACAAAGTCAGAGCCCATTTTATTTACTAGATAAGACAGCCAATATCAAAGCAATCAATAACCAGAAGAAAATCATCACTCCTGTCATTCGTTGCATAACGGCCTCAAACCCACGTGCTTTCGCACGTTCAAACAAATCATTCGCACTTGAATCAAAAACGTTACTAGATTGATTCTTAGTTGGTTGCATAAAGATAGCAATGATAATAAAAATTGACAACACAACTAAAATTGTTAATAATAGACTGTACATAAATAAAAACTCCTTAAAATCTTATCTATTTTATCACAAAATTCACTTAGTTTCAAGATGTAAGGTAACTTTTCTTTCCTTAGGGCAATACTTTAACACCTTAATTTGTTCAGGATGAGTTTTATTATTTTTACTCGTCAAATAATTCAAACTACCACATTCACTACATTTCAAATTGATTTTTACTCTCACGAAATATCCTTTGTATATAAATAATTCTTAAAATTGAAGAAATTTTGTATGAAATTAATCAGCACTAAAATCGCTGTCCCATAAAATACCCAATGATAACCAAGGCTCGTTGCGATAATCGAGCCAAACATAGGACCAATAACACCACCTAGATAATAAAAGCTCTGATTGTAACTAAAAATACGGGAAATGCCTTCTTTGGGAGTAATTTTACTAAGAATAGAATTAACTCCGGGCGTTAACGCCCCAGTTCCTAAACCAAATAAAAATCGGAGAACTCCCAATTGGAGCGGAGAATGGGCATTTGCACAAAAAATATAAATAATGAAACTATAAATTAGAGCTAACAACATTAAACGGTGATTCCCAATTCTATCTCCTAATTTCCCCATGAAACTAGCACTTAGCACACTAGAAATTCCCATTGCTGATACAATCAAGCCAGATACAAAAGTAATATTGTCTTTCTGACCTAAACTACGAATATATAAAGGTAAAATTGGAGAGATCGATTGAGCTGCCGTTTGGATAATCATACTTGTAATAAATAAACCAAAAAGCATTTTTTTATGTTTCATTTTTTGAAACAATTCTTTCACAGGAATCTGCTCTTCCTTTTTCACAACATGAAAATCTTCCTTGATAAAGAAAAATGTAAAAACAGTTACTGCTAACAAAAGAATCCCTGCAAGGAGAAATACCTTTCGAATTCCTATTGTCTCAGCTAACAAACCACCAACAAAAGGCCCAATCAAACTGCCTGTTACAACACTAGAAGATAACGTACTCAGTGCATAACCAGATTTATCTTTGGGGGTTTGACTAGCTATCAGCGCCGTGGCGTTAGGAATGTAACCTGCAAATACTCCGTTCAAAAGACGCAAAAAAATGAGCCAAGCTATGTTAGGAATGAAAGCCAATCCACCAATTGTAAAAGTCATGACAAAGCTCGCTCGAACCATCATTACTTTACGTCCATAGCGATCAGCTAAATTTCCCCAGACAGGTGCTAGTAAGGCTGCACTAATAGCAGACAAAGAAATGGCTACACCAGCATAAAAGGCAACAGCATCCCCTCTTGCTCCCAACTCTTCCACATATAAAGATATGAAAGGAACTACCAAAAATAAGCTGGCACTGGTCAAAAATGAACCTAGCCATGCAATCCATAAATTATATTTCCAATTTACTTGCTCAATGATACTATTCATCTTCTTTCTCTATTCAATAAAATCGCTACCTGTTGTAAAGTATCTTCTATTTTTCCATTATTGTCAATAATTATATCTGCACGTTGCCTTTTTTCTTGAGAAGATAATTGACTCGCTATTCTTTTTTTAGCTTCATCCACACTCAAATCATTTCTCTGTCGCAACCTTTTAATTTGTGTTTCTGCTTGGACATCGATAAACCAAATTTCATCAAACCAATCTTCATATCCTTGTTCAAATAAAAGTGGAATATCCATAAAAAACAGTTCTTCTTTTTGAGCCAGTTGCCGACATCTCGTAGCTAATTCTTCTCGAATAATCTCACCTTGTAATTGATTAATCTTGGTTAGCAAAGTAGTATCACCAAAAACGATCTGTCCCAATTTTTTTCTATCCAAAAAACCATTCGTCTGAATAATGTCTGAACCAAACTCTGACAGTAGAACTTGAAACAATTTCTCACCAGGTTTTTGTAACTCATGTACTACTTGATCTGCATCTACCATTTGGTACCCTTGTTTTCTTAAAAAATCAGTTACTGTTGATTTCCCTGAGGCAATACCACCAGTTATTCCAATAATTTTTCCCATCATAACACCTGACAACTCGGACAAAAATGAGTCCCTCTACCTGCTAATTTTATTTTCTCAATTGGAGTCTGGCAACGAGGACACGGTTCTCCGGTTTTTCCATAGACTGCTAAAAATTCTTGCATTGTCCCATCTTCACCAAGAGCATTCCGATAAGTTCGAATGGTAGAGCCTCCTTTTTGAATGCCCAACTGCAAAATATAAATAATACTATCATGTAAACATTCTATTTCGTTCTCTTTTAGACTATTAGCCAGTCTAGCAGGGTGAATACACGCGCGCCACAGGCTCTCATCTACATAGATATTTCCCAAACCAACCACCGCAGTTTGGTCTAATAAATAAGGTTTGAGGACTTTCTTAGATTTTCGCAAAGCTATTTGAAATGGCTCTAGTAAAAAATCGTTTTTCGTAGGTTCTGGACCTAATTTTTTAGATGAGAAATAAGACTCCACTTGTTCTGAATCCAATAATTCCATCGTCCCAAATTTTCTTACATCCTGATAAACCAAATGACTTCCATCTGTAAAGTGAAAAATCACATGAAAATGCTTATTGTAGTCTACTGTATCTGTATAAAAAAGATACTTCCCTTCCATTCGCAAATGGGATATGAGAACATTTCTTGATAAATGAAAAATGAGATACTTTCCTCTACGCTCTACCGAATGAATCGTTTGATTGGCTAAGTTTTTTCTAAAACCTTCTGCCCCAGTTCGAATCATATTTGGATACAGAACTTCCACTGACTGAATTGTTTTTTCTCTCACCAGGCGATTCAATCCCTTACGAACAGTTTCTACCTCTGGTAATTCTGGCATCTAGCTGCTTCCCTTTCCTGTATAATCCAAATTTCTCCAAATAATTATCTATTTTCCTACAACATCCCATCAATGAAATTATCCCAATCATTTATCTAAAATGATTAGATGTTTTAAAATTAATATTCTGATTGTTTATATCCAAAGTCTGCCAAGTCTAATTTTTTATCTCGCCAGTTCTTTTTCACTTTCACCCAAGTTTCAAGAAACACTTTATCTCCTAGCATAATTTCAATATCTCGGCGAGATAGTGAACCTATTTTTTTCAACATCGAACCACCCTTGCCTATAATAATACCTTTTTGGCTATCTCGCTCAACCATAACTGTTGCTCGAATATGGATTTTATTCGTTTCCTCGTCTCGTTTCATACTATCTATAACTACAGCAACCGAATGAGGAATCTCTTCACGTGTTAAATGTAGAACCTTTTCTCGAATCATTTCAGAAACCAAAAAGCGCTCTGGATGATCCGTTATCATATCATCTGGGAAATACTGAAAGCCTTCTTCCAAATTCTCACTTAAAATATCTACCAACCGCGAAACGTTATTGCCTTGTAAAGCTGAAATCGGGACCACTTCTTTAAAATCCATCTGATTTCTATAATCATCAATCTTAGACAATAATTGATCTGGATGGACTTTATCAATCTTATTCACCACTAGAATAACTGGAACTTTAGCAGCTTTCAGTCGTTCTATGATCATATCGTCTCCCTTACCACGAGATTCGTCAGCTGGCACCATAAAAAGAACGGTATCTACTTCCCGCAGAGTGCTGTAAGCCGACTCGACCATAAAATCACCCAAAGCTGTTTTGGGTTTGTGGATTCCAGGTGTGTCTATAAAAACAATTTGTTCTTTATCAGTAGTATAAATCCCCATAATTTTGTTACGGGTTGTTTGTGCCTTGTCGCTCATAATGGCGATTTTTTGTCCCATTACATAATTCAAAAAAGTTGATTTCCCAACATTTGGGCGACCTAAAATAGCAACAAAGCCTGATTTAAATGTCATTTTTTCTTCTCCTTATATAAGAAAATCGGAACTCATCTCCGACTTTCATCTTTATCTAAAAAATAAATTCCAAATTTTCGGTATAAAAATAATCATAGCCGTCAAAACCGCAAAGCCAGAGATAACTAAAACTGCACCAGCAGCCATATCTTTAGCATTTTTAGCCAACATAGAAAAGTGGTAATTACTCGCTAAATCAACTACATTTTCAATAGCAGAATTCATAATTTCAAATGAAATCACCAAAAAAATACTAAGAAGCAAAAACAACCATTCTATAGCTGAAACTTGAAAAACAAATCCAGCAATTATGACTAAGACAGAAGAAATAGCATGTTTACGCATATTTCTCTCTTCTTTGATAGCTGTGAAAATACCTGTTAATGCGAATTCTAAACTAGATACGACATCGCGATTTTTCCATTTGCGTTTGTTATTATTATCTCGTAAGTCCATAAGCAGTCAAAATCTCTTCCTGTAAACCAAACATCTCTGCCTCTTCTTCTGGCTCATAATGATCATAGCCATTGATATGCAGAAATCCATGCACCGCCAAAAATCCCATTTCACGCTCAAAGCTATGACCATACTCTCTAGCTTGTTCATGTGCCTTATCTATTGAAATAAATAATTCACCAATATAAGCATCGAAATCTTCTAACATCTCAACGAGTTCTGGGTTTTCGATTAAATCTTCCTGATCAATCAAGATAGAAGAATCTGGCTTATATTCTAGACTAATCACATCTGTTGGACGATCAATCCCACGATACTTTAAATTTAGTTCATGACTTTGTTCATCTGTAACAAATGTCACCATCATTTCCTTATTTTCTATTCCCATTTTATGGGCGGCAAATTCTAAAATCTCTTGTGTTTGGTTTAAAATTTCCTTTGAAACCTGACCAGTTTCATCTATCAATTCAATATACATGTCACACCAACTTTACTAGTATCAGTAACATTATACCACATTCTCGGTTACTATAGACATTTGAGTGGCAACTTTTAAAAATAGACAAAATCTTACTCAATTAACATACCAAAATATAAAAAAACCAATCAAATGATTGGTTAACTATGCTAATTGCCGGGATCGAACCGGCGACCTCATCCTTACCATGGATGCGCTCTGCCTACTGAGCTAAATCAGCATCACTCAACTACTATATCATGTAGAGAGTTACTTGTCAATAACTTCTATATTAGAGTTTGGTAAGCATTTTTTCAAGACAATAAATTCATAATTGGAATGATTTGTGTCAACCATTTTCCTGTCTATTTCTTTATAGCCTGATTTTAAATAAACTGTCAATGCTCGAATGTTAAAAGAAGCTACCGATAACTGAACTTCATTGTAAGAGTAGTTTTTGATTAAAAATTCTTCAATTTCTTTCAAAAAACTTCTTCCCAACCCTTTACCAGTTAGTTCTGGCTTTAATCCCAAACCAACTTCAACTATTTGATTGGTAATAGGTGATAAACAAAAAAATCCTACCAAAGATTGTTGTTCAACAACTTGGAAATAATTATCCCCTCTCAGATTTGGTTTCATTATTTCTTCGTAGTCTTCTGGATCACTAGTCATATCATAAAAAGAGTATTCTGCTTCATATTTCCATTGATTAGCTATTGTCTCAGCGTTTTCTTGGCTTAGTTTTGAAATTGTATATGTGATTTTCATTTTTACTCCATCCTACAAAAAATAATACTTCAACTATTTTATATCAATATATTTGCAACGATATAACTAGAACAAGAAAAAGGAGATTTCTCCTTTTTTAGTTTTCATCATGGTTGCTAGACGGAAGTGATGTCGGTTCGTAAGCTCTGATAATTTCAGCAACTACTGGATGACGAACCACATCTTTAGCTGAAAAATGTACAAAAGTAATCTGAGAAATCTTTTTTAATTTCTCTTGCGCATCAATTAATCCAGATTTAACATTACGTGGCAAATCAATCTGACTAATATCTCCATTGACAATCATTTTTGATTGAAAACCAAGACGAGTTAGAAACATCTTCATTTGCATAATAGTCGTGTTTTGTGCTTCATCTAAAATGACGAAGGCATCGTCTAAAGTTCGACCACGCATATATGCCAAAGGAGCAATTTCAATGATTTCTCTCTCCATTAAACGAGTTGTTTGTTCTTTTCCTAAAATTTGATAAAGAGCGTCGTAGACTGGTCTAAGATACGGATCTACTTTTTCTTTCAAATCTCCAGGTAGAAAGCCCAAATTTTCTCCTGCTTCAACTGCCGGCCTAGTTAGGATAATTCGTTTTACCTGACCTCTTTTTAGAGCCATAACAGCTAGGGTTACCGCAAGAAATGTTTTCCCTGTTCCGGCTGGTCCAATTCCAAAAATAACGTCATGATTTTTAATACTGTCTACATATATTTTCTGACCTAACGTTTTAACTCGAATCGGTTTTCCGTAAGCATCTTTAATAATTTCTTCTTCATATAAGGCTACGAATTTATCAATTTCATCATTACGGACCATATTAATAGCCATTACAACGTCAGGCGTTCCAATACTCATCCCTCGATTTACTAAGACTAAAAGAGCTTGAATCACTTGAAGGGCTTTTCTACAATCCGAATTTTCTCCTAAAATCTGGACAATTTCTGTCCTTGCATGAATGGTTACATTTAACTCTTCTTCCATCAAGTGTAAATGGCGCTCATTTGAGCCAAATAAATGAAATGCATCGTCTGGATGATGCAACTGAATTTCTAACGAATTTTCTTGCAAATAATCAACTCCTCACTTATCATCTTATCTAATTTATCACATTATCAACTTGACTACAATCTAATGCGATTGGTACTCATCCCAAATTCTATCAAAATCGCCTAAATTAAACGAAAAACTTGCGTGTTCCTCTAGATAACGACTGATTTCATCAAAATCATCTGTATGTTTGGGAAATGCTGGTTCATGAAAAACTAAGTCTGCCAAAATAGCTTTTGAGGCATTACTTTTAGTATTTCGCTCTGTCATCAACTAAGTATAAAAAGATTTTCTCATTTTTTATTTCCTAAATTAATTCTGTTCCAGATTGAGTTTGCTTGATTTTATGTGCTTTCATCAATCCTCCCAGTGCTTTTTTAAATTGTCCTTTTGAAATACCAAAAATTGCTCGAATATCCTCTGGAGACGATTTATCATTTAAAGTCATGAATCCACCATTACTTTCTAAATAAGTGACAATCATTTGAGCATCATTTTCCAACATTTCAAAAGAACGTGGTTTAATGGATAAATTCAAAGTTCTGTCTACTTCACGAAAGCCAATCACTCGAGTATCTAAAACTTGACCGAGACGCGGTTCTACATAGCGTTCATTCGGATGAATAAAACCAAGCATATTATTCTCTGGAAGATAAACAAATGTACCAGACATCTTGAGACGATAAACAATGGCTGGTAGATTTTGATTTTGCATATTATCATAAGCTGGACGAGCTAGTTTTTGAAAATCTTCTTGATAAGCTAATAAGCCCCAGATTCTATCTTTTTTATCAACATCCAATCGAATATACAACTTATCACCCTTTTTAGGCCACAGTTCTTTTAGTTCTGGCAGAACATCTAGTGACACAACAATTTGCTTATCTGGCAGACCTGTATCCACAAAAACTCCCAAATCTTTTCTAACTTCTGTAACGCTCCCCCAACCAAACTGCTCTTGAGTAGCCGTTACTTCCGTAGTAGTCAAACGAGGTTTTTGCTTCATATCAGTATAGGCAAAGCCCTTTACCAAATCACCTAAATGATGCTCTCCTTCCGTCTTAGAGAGACCATAAGTTTGCCCGTCTTTTTGAATAAAATAAAACCGATCATTTTCGTCCGTCACAAGACCAGTAATATAAGTCGCAAGGTTTAAATTCATATTATTCTTTCTATCGTTTCAAAAGAAACTCAGCTAGAAAACTAACTGAGCTTTGGTTACCAACCAACATCTTTTATGCCATTCATCATTGAAATAAAGAAATTTCTGCTTAAACTTCAAGAAGTTCTTTTTCTTTATGACCAGTCATTTCATCAATGTGTTTAATCGCATCGTCGGTTACTTTTTGGATATCTTTTTCAAGTTTTTTTAGTTCATCTTCTGTGATTTCTTTTGCTTTTTCTTGCTTTTTAGCCTCATCCATAGCATCTCTGCGAATATTTCGTATGGCAACTTTAGAATTTTCCCCTACTTTTTTCACTTCTTTAGCAAGTTCACGACGAGTTTCTTCTGTCAAAGCAGGAATTACCAAGCGGATAACAGAAGCATCACTAGCTGGTGTAATACCAAGATCAGATGCGTTCAAAGAACGTTCAATATCTTTGATGGATGATTTATCAAAAGGCGTTACCAATAATACTCGTGCTTCAGGAATTGTGATAGAAGCAATTTGATTCAACGGTGTATCTACTCCGTAATATTCCACTGTAATTCTATCTAAAAGACTGGCATTGGCACGACCTGCTCGAATACTCCCAAATTCACGTGCTAAACTTTGGTGGGAATGAGTCATTCTCTCTTTTGCTTTTTCTACAATTGCATTTGTCATTTATCTTCTCCTTATTTATAGGTTGTTTGATACAGTCGTTCCAATCTGCTCACCAAAAACAACACGTTTTATGTTTCCAGTCTCATTCATGTTGAACACAACCAAGTCAATGTCATTGTCCATTGAAAGAGTTGAGGCAGTTGAGTCCATGATACGAAGACCTTTATTAATCACATCTCGATGAGTTAATTCATCAAATTTCACTGCGGTTTCATCCTTATTTGGATCAGCATTATATACGCCATCTACACCATTTTTAGCCATTAGAATAGCATCTGCTTCAATTTCTGCTGCTCTCAAAGCGGCAGTAGTATCTGTAGAAAAGTAGGGTGAACCGATTCCAGCACCAAAGATAACAATGCGTCCTTTTTCTAAATGACGTAAGGCACGACCACGAATATAGGGCTCTGCAACTTGTTGCATAGCAATAGCAGATTGCACACGAGTGTCCACACCTACATTTTGCAAAGAGTCTGCCATTACCAAAGCATTCATAACTGTCCCGAGCATCCCAGTATAATCAGCTTGAACACGATCCATGCCGGCTTCTGCTGCTGGTTCTCCTCTCCAGAGGTTACCTCCGCCAATCACAAGGGCTATCTCAATCCCTAAATCATGAACTTCTTTAATCTCTTCGGCCATTTTTTGCACTGTGGGAATATTAATTCCAACACCACGTTCCCCAGCCAAAGCTTCGCCTGATAGCTTGATTAAAATCCGTTTATATTTAGCTTCTACCATTTTTACACTCCTTATTTGTCTGTACTATTTTACCATAAATTCAATTTTATATACAATATTTTCTAACATTTAATTTTACTAGTTTCTCATTCATTTTACTGTATTCAAAAGAAAACATTTGTTCAATGTTCAAATAAAATAGCATTTCCATAAAGAAAGAGGGCTGTAGCAGCCCTCTAGATTAAATTTTTAAAGTGAACTCACATCAACCTTGATACCAGGTCCTTGTGTTGTTGTGATAGATAAGTTAGTCACATATGTTCCTTTAGCAGTAGCTGGTTTTGCTTTTTGAATCGTATCGTTGAATGCTTTGAAATTTTCAACTAATTTATCTGCATCAAATGATACTTTACCAATGATAGCTTGTACATTACCTGCACGATCTGCACGATAAGTAATTTTACCACCTTTAGATTCTTCAACTGCCTTTGCAACATCCATAGTTACTGTACCCGTTTTTGGATTTGGCATCAAGTTACGAGGTCCAAGAACACGTCCCAAACGTCCAACAAGTGCCATCATATCTGGAGTAGCAATTACTACATCAAAGTCTAACCATCCATCGTTAATTTTAGCAACGAGATCATCTTCACCGACAAAATCTGCTCCTGCAGCTTTTGCTTCTTCAGCTTTTGCACCACGTGCAAAAACAAGAACGCGTTGTGTTTTACCAGTTCCATTAGGAAGAACCATCGCTCCGCGGATTTGTTGATCTGCTTTTTTTACGTCAATATTCAAATTATATGCAACTTCTACTGTTGCATCAAATTTTGCAAAGTTTGTTTCCTTTGCTAGCGCTACAGCTTCTTCAACGCTGTATGCTTTTGTGCTGTCAATTTTTTCAAGTGCAGCACGAAGTTGTTTACTTTTTTTAGCCATTTTAAATTCTCCTTGTAAGTGGTTCAATCGATTTTCATCTCCCACGTCACTTCTCGAAATGATGAAGTCTTGCGGGTTATCTTGGGGGTATTTGTTATTGATTAGTCAACAACAGTGAATCCCATAGAACGAGCAGTACCTTCAATCATACGCATTGCAGAATCAATATCTGATGCGTTCAAATCTGGCATCTTAGTTTCAGCAATTTCTTGTACTTGAGCACGAGTAACTGTTGCAACTTTCGTTTTGTTGGGTTCACCAGAACCTTTTTCAACTCCTGCAGCTTTTTTCAACAATACTGCAGCTGGCGGCGTTTTAGTAATGAAAGTAAATGATTTGTCTTCGTACACTGAAATGACAACTGGAATAATCATACCAGCTTGATCAGCTGTGCGGGCATTAAATTCTTTTGTAAAGCCCATGATATTAATCCCTGCTTGACCAAGTGCTGGTCCAACTGGTGGAGCTGGTGTTGCTTTACCAGCAGGGATTTGTAATTTAACAAGTTTTTCGACTTTTTTAGCCATTTTTAAATCCTCCTTTGTGGTTTTGGCGGTAATAGTAGATTTTTACCTCCCACAAGTATACTTTTCGCATACCTTTCTATTATACATTATTCCTATCAGAATGCAAGAAAAATTATCAAAATAGTGCTTCATTTTTAACATTTTATGATAAAATAAAATCATGACATTATTAAAAATTGCTTCAGTGCTATTTATTTTTTTGACGTTGATTCTAACAGCTATTATTGTTAGAATTTTTGGATTAAAAAAAATCGGAATTAATTTTGCGGACTTATCATTTCCACTTTTTATTGTGGAATTTTATATCATTTCAGACAAAGCTTTTTATCACAGCTTACTGCCACAGCTAAGTCTAGCCCTTTCTGTTCTCTCCATCGCTATCTGCATCTATTTTCTAAAAAGAAAACGGGTTTTTTACTATGCCAAATTTTTCAAATTCTTTTGGAGAGCTGGATTTTTATTAACTTTCTTTATGTATCTAGCAATGGTCATTAATTTGTTTCTATAGAAAGAGTTACATTCTCTAAAAAATCAGTACAAACCACTCATTCTATGGGTGGTTTATTTGATGGACACCAATATATGAAATGGACTAAACTCGCATACTAAAAAAACAAATGAATTTTTCTGATTTTAGAAGAATCATTTGTTTTTATATTTTTTTTATTCATGAAGTTCCAAGGGAAGACCATCTGGATCAAAGAAAAATGTCATTTTCTTCCCATTGAAATCATCATATCTTAGTTCTGTATGCAAGATATTCAAATGGTCAAACTCTTTTAGTACTGATTCTACATCTTCTACATGAAAGGCTAGATGGCGCAAACCAGTATGTTCAGGATTAGGTAACTTTGGACGCTGAGGTGCATCTTCTTTAATAAAAATTTCCAATACTAAATTTCCAGAACGAACATTGAATAGAATATCATTTTTTTCAGGACGATGATAACTATCTATCATCTCAAAACCTAATTTATCAACATAGAATTCTTTTGTTCTTTCATAATTACTGCCGATAATAGCGATGTGATGAATACTTTCAAATTTCATAGCTACCTCATTATTTTTTAAATTTTCCGTTAGGTCATCAAACTTATTTTAGTTTGTTTGTAAAACCTTTCTAGGTTTTGTTCCCTCAGCTGGTCCAATAACACCTGCCATCTCTAATTCTTCCATCAAGCGTGTTGCTCTGTTAAAACCAACTGATAAACGTCGTTGAATCATGGAAGCACTAGCTTTCTGTGTTTCAATCACCAGAGCTTTTGCTTCTTCAAATAAAGGATCTCCTTCATCACCACCCATTGTAGAATCCATATCACTTTCAGATACTTCTCCTGGATCAAAACTATCATCATAATCAGCTTTGGCTTGATTTTTTATGAAAGAAACAATGCGTTCAACATCTTCATCAGATATAAAGGATCCTTGCAAGCGAACAGGATGATTTTCATCAATCGGTTTGAATAACATATCTCCCCGTCCCAAGAGTTTCTCAGCACCATTTTCATCCAAAATCGTACGACTATCTGTACCACTAGAAACAGCAAAAGCAATTCGCGACGGTACATTGGCTTTTATTAAACCAGATATGACATCTACCGACGGACGTTGGGTTGCTAAAATCATATGAATCCCAGCAGCTCTAGCTTTCTGTCCTAAACGAATAATGGCATCTTCCACTTCTTTACTAGCTACCATCATCAAATCAGCCAATTCATCCACAATCACCACAATAAGTGGCAAAGGGACTTCTTTGTATTCAGATTGTGCATTATATTCAGCTACTTTAGCATTATACCCTGCAATATTTCTAGCTCCAACCTTTGAAAATAGTTCATAACGATTTTCCATTTCATCCACTACTTTTTGTAAAGCTCTACTAGCCTTGCGAGGATTTGTCACTACTGGAATCAATAAGTGAGGAATGTCGTTGTAAACCGATAATTCAACCATTTTAGGATCGACCATCATAAACTTGACTTGATCTGGTTTGGCTTTCATCAAAATACTCGAAATAATCCCATTAACTGCTACTGATTTTCCTGAACCTGTAGAACCTGCGACCAATAAATGAGGCATTTTAGCCAAGTCAAATGAACGCACAGAACCATTGACAGCTTTCCCAAGAGGAATTTCAAGAAGTTTGCTATCATCTGTTTTTGATTGCTCCCACAATTCACGAAAAGTTACCGTAGCGATTTCTGAGTTAGGCACTTCAATTCCAATTAAAGATTTCCCTGGAATAGGTGCCTCAATACGAACATCCTTTGCAGCAAGTGCCAGAGCTAAATCATCAGCCAAATTAGATATCCGATTAACACGCACCCCTACAGCTGGTTTAATTTCATATTTGGTGACAGAAGGACCAATCTCAGCTCTTTCCACTGCTACTCGAATCCCAAAACTAGCAAAAGTTTCTTCTAAAATTTTGATATTATCTCGGACAATCTTCTTTTCTTTTGATTGATTTTTGGGTTTATTTGGAGCAAAAAGATTGATTGTCGGCAATTTATAATCCGAAGTTTCTTTTGCTTCAAAATCAACTTCTACATCAAAATCTTCCTCAAGTTCATCATTTATCTGATTTTGGGAACTAGGAGAATGGGGAGGATGAATTTCATTGTCAGATTCATCTTCGACTATCACAGAATCTGGAAAATCTTCTTCGAACCAATTTGCATCTTCAACGGCATTATCGTCTACTTCAATAGCTTTCATGGCTTCTTGAGCAGCTAATGCTTCTTTTTCTAGAAAGCGTTGCTGACGCTTTTCTTCTCTTTTTTGATTCCATTTTTTAATTTGTTCACTAACTTTTTCAGCGATATCATAAATGGACCAAGGACTCATCAACAGAGCACCCAAACACAATAATAAAATTCCGAAAAAATACGATCCAATATTGGAAAGTAAGAAAGAAATGGGGGCGTAGAGAAGTCCTCCAATCAAACCACCACCAGCAAATGACTGGACTTTAAATGAAGTAAGATCTGCCCATATTCGCAATAGAGTGGTTGATAAAACTTGCCCTTTCAAACTAAGAAGGTTTACAAAATACGCTTGAAAAATAAGACTCAATCCTAGAAAAAAACTAATAAAACCAGATAAAATTCCTTCGTGTTTGTGAACCCATTTAAAGAAAAATAGGTAAAATAAGTTGGCTAAAATCGCAAGGTATGCCAAACTTCCTACAAACATTCTAACTAGATTATAAATAGTAACACCAAATGCTCCTAATTTGAACATAGCAAATAAAAGAATAATAGCCCAAACAAATGTGACAATCATCCTTTTTATCGCTTTTTGTCTTTCTAATTCTGCTTTTGTTGGTCGTCTAGTTGTGCGACCTTTCTTATTACTTTTCTTATTTGCCATACCTTTCATTATAACATAATTGAACAAAATTTGTACGGAGAGGATTAAACTTCAGCTTCCATCCAGCAACTATTTGAGATAAATAATTCCTGCATTGTAACACTTTTCTTGTAAGAAAATTTATAATAAAAAAGAACCTAGATTGTAAAAAAATCTAGATTCTCTTTTTACTATTGTTCACTGACAACATCATCAGTTGAACTTGTATCTTCAGGAATTAAAAACCAACAAAGTAGATAAGCCAATACTCCTCCTCCGGCAAAAACTACAGATACAATCCAAAGAACTCGTATGAGTGTAGGATCGATATTATAATAGTTTGCAATTCCGGCACAAACCCCAGCAATTTTCTTATTCTTAACATCTCTTGTCAGTCTTTTTTCCATGTAGAAAAACTCCTTACTTTTTTTGATAGCTTTATTTTACCATATTTTTTTGAACATCTCAACCCTTTTTTAATAAAAAAAGTCTAAATATTCATACATTTGAAAAAAGAACTTAATTATAGTACACTATTAGTAATATTAAATGCTTATTTCAGAAAGGTCTGTCATGAAAAAATTATTGATTCTTACTCTCTTGACTGGATTTATTTTAACTGGTTGTTCTGGAAAAGATGGTACGATTATCGACTCTAGTTCTTCTCAGCAAACTTCTAATACCAACTCCAGCTCTGAAGATGCTGAAACTGCTAAATTACGTGAACAATTTAAAGATGCCATGGAAAATAAGGATGCTTACTTCCCACAACTAACAAATGACATTGGTGAGGAAGAAGCGGTAGCTAAAATTACTACTACCGAAGGCGATATCACCATTAAACTTTTTCCAAAGTATGCTCCACTAGCAGTAGAAAACTTTCTGACACATGCAAAAGAAGGCTACTATAACGGAGTGACTTTCCATCGTGTTATTAATGATTTCATGATTCAGACAGGAGATCCAAAAGGAGATGGAACAGGTGGCGAATCTATTTGGAAAGGAAAAGATTCGAAGATTGATTCTGGAAGTGGATTTAAGAACGAATATTCTCCTTATCTCTACAATATTCGTGGAGCTATCTCGATGGCAAATGCTGGGCCAAACACCAACGGTAGTCAGTTTTTCATTAACCAAAATAAGAAAGATATTTCCAGTCAGTTAGATTCACAGACTTTCCCTTCTAAAATTATCGAAGCTTACAAAAATGGAGGAAATCCTACCCTTGACGGAGGAAATTATACTGTTTTTGGACAAGTTATTGAAGGAATGGACATTGTTGATAAAATCGCGGCAACAGAAACAGACGAAAAGGATAAACCAAAATCAGAAATTAAAATCGAAAAAATTGAAGTTACTAAAGATTATGATTTTAAAAAGTAGAGATAGTTTATTGATTTTTTAAATAGAAAAAGAGTCTGAGAAAATAGTATTTCTAGACTCTTTTTTGTTTGTCAATGTTGCTATTTCCAAAAATTATCAAAAATAGTAATCGGAAGATGACGCTTGTGTTCTCCTTTATGCCACCAAGATTCTACGGTTTCTTGGGCTTGTTTTGAAACTTCTTTTCCCTCTAAGTAATCGTCAATCTCGTCATAGGTAACTCCCAAAGCAACTTCATCAGCGATTCCTGGCTTATCTTCCTCTAAATCAGCCGTCGGAACTTTTTCATAGAGGGCTGAATCTGCTCCCAATTCTGCTAACAGTTGTTTCCCTTGGCGTTTATTCAAGCGAAATAGAGGCAAAATATCTGCTCCACCATCACCAAATTTTGTGAAAAATCCAGTAACATTTTCTGCGGCATGGTCTGTTCCAATCACAGCTCCATTATACGAACTAGCTAGAGAATATTGAGCAATCATACGACTTCTCGCTTTAATGTTCCCTTTATTAAAATCAGAAACTTCTGCCCCAGTTGCTTTAACCGCGTCTGCCATAGCATCTGCTGATTCTTTGATATTAACAACTAAGTGAACATCTGGTTGGATAAAATCCAAAGCTCTTTGCGCATCATCTTCATCTGCTTGAACTCCGTAAGGAAGACGTACAGCAACAAATTGATAGGAGGAATCCCCTGTCTCTTTTCTCATTTCTTCAATAGCTAATTGAGCAAGACGTCCTGCTAAACTTGAATCTTGGCCACCTGAGATACCTAAAATATAAGTTTTTAAAAAAGAGTGCTTTTTAAGGTAATCTTTCAAAAAATCAATAGACTTACGGATTTCTTCTCTAGGATCAATGATTGGTTTGACACCTAATTCTTTAATGATACTTTCTTGTAAAGTCATTTGTTATTCCCCTCTTGATAAGCTTTTTTCCTCATTTTATCGATTAAGTCCATCTTATCTTGCCAAATATCTCGTGCTAAGTCTACTGGATAATCTTGCGGATTAAGAACACGTTTGTACTCATCCCACAGTTTATCAAATTCCTTGCGTGCATATTCTTGAATATCTAGTAGATTTGGAGTTTTATACACTAATTCACCTTGTTTAAAAATATCTACTAATAGAGGAATCGCATCGAAATTCTTCACTGTCTTATTAATATAAGTATATGTTGGGTGGAACATTTCTAATTCGTCTAGCTGATTGACATCCACTCCATCATAAGTAATGTAATCTCCTTCTGATTTTCCTTTTTCCCGACTGGTGATTCTCCAAACTTGCTTTTTACCAGGCGTTGAAACTTTCTCAGCATTGCTAGATAGTTTAATAGTATTAACCATATTACCGTCATTATCCTCAATAGAAACAACCTTGTAAACGGCTCCTAAAGCAGGTTGGTCATAAGCTGTAATTAATTTTGTTCCCACTCCCCAAACATCAATTTTAGCTTTCTGCATTTTAAGGTTGAGGATCGTATTTTCATCCAAATCGTTAGATGCGTAAATTTTAGCATCTGGATAGCCAGCATCATCTAGTTGTTGACGTACTTTTTTTGAAATGTAAGCAATATCTCCTGAGTCAATACGGACACCCAAGAAACGAATCTTATCTCCCATTTCTCTAGCCACCTGAATAGCTGCTGGAACTCCTAAACGGAGAGTATCATAGGTATCTACTAAGAATACACAATCATGATGTGTTTCTGCGTATGCCTTGAAAGCATCATAGTCATTGCCATATACTTGTACTAAAGCATGGGCATGTGTTCCAAGAACGGGAATATCAAATAATTTACCTGCTCGAACATTACTAGTTCCATTGGCTCCACCAATGATTGCAGCTCTTGTTCCCCAAATAGCTGCATCCATTTCTTGAGCACGACGTGTTCCAAATTCCATCAAAGGCTCATCTTCAATTACTGAGCGAATGCGAGCAGCTTTTGTAGCAATAAGCGTTTGAAAGTTAACAATATTCAATAAAGCTGTTTCAACTAATTGACATTGAGCAAGAGGTCCTTCTACTTGAACAATCGGCTCATTAGCAAAGACTAAATCACCCTCACGCGCTGAACGAACTGTCAAAGTCATTTTTAAATTTTTTAGATAATCTAAAAATTCAGCATCATAATCTAATGACTTTAAATAAGCCAAATCGCTATCAGTAAACGTTAAACCGTTCAGATACGAAATGATTCGTTCCAAACCTGCATAAACGGCATATCCATTATTGAAAGGATTTCTACGGAAGAAAACTTCAAAAACCGCATGTTTGTTATGAATATTTTCTCTGAAATAAACTTGCATCATATTAATCTGATACAAATCTGTATGCAATGTTAAACTATCGTCTGGGAACATGAAAGTGCCTCCTAATACTATATTGTTACCATTATAACATAATTAGAAAAAAATAGGGTTTTCAGATGCTCTAAATAAATGGTAAAAATTCAAGATAAAAAACGTGATGAGCCATTGACACTAGAGCTTACAACCTAGTCACTAATACTTCATTCTATCATTTATTTCAAGAAAAATAAGCCACTGAAAATAGGGCCTATTCTAAATTTTACTATTTAAAAATTTCATCACATACTCTTTTATCTACACTCACTTAGTTGTCATTGAAGCCAATTTATCAACCGCTTCAATGAAGACTTCGGGCTTTTCGTCATGAATATCATGGCTACTTTTAATTTGATCAATAAAAACATTGTTTCTTAATAAATGAGCAACACGTTGAGCATCATCCTCATCCATAGCACTGAGAAGGATGCCATTCTCATCATAATAATCCTTTAAATTAGCTGGTTTTGCAACGTGTAGCAAAACAGAAGGACACTGAACATTCTTAAGCGTATCTTCTTGATTAAAAGCCTCAAACCATGAAAAATTATAAAAAGTCTGACCAAAACGCAAATCATACTCTCCTGTTCCATCCTGTAAGTTTGCAGTTAAATCAAAGATTTCATTGACTTTCCACTCAGGTGGATAATACCAAATTCTAGGAACATCTTGAGGATGTTTTTTCATATAATTTATAGCTGGATTTTTAATAATTTTATCAAATACTTTTTGACCACCAAACAGTTTGGCCATATAAGTATGATCTAAAAAATAACGAGTAAAATTGCTTTGACCACTGTCTAAAAAATCAGCCATGTCTTTAAAACTTAACCACGCAAAAGTTTTTTCTGCTCTCCCCTTTTCTGTAGAAAAGAATGGTGCATCCTCTATCAACAAACCCGCAATTTTCTCTGGATTATTAGCTGCAATCCAAGTAGCAATTAAGCCTCCTGAAGAATGTCCAGAAATCAAAACAGGTTTTTGAATGACAGAATCAATAAACCAAGCAATATCTTGACCAATAGCCGTTAGCAAATATTTTTCAGGATTTTTACTAGAACCTCCATGCCCATAATAATCTATAGCATAAATATGATACCGTTTTGAAAGTTCTCCTAAAACTTTGGTATAGTCTTCCCAAGAGACTTGTTGACCATGCAACAAAACTAACGGTTCTCCATTATTAGGACCTTCGCCATAATTCAATATAGAGCTATCTGGCAAAGTAACTTGCTTTTCTTTAAATTTTGCTTGTTTAATTCGTTTCACATCCATTTGATCATAAGTCATGTTACGATGAGCATAAAAAACTAAACCCAAACTGACAACCAATAAGAGAATGCCTAAGATAATGAACATTTTTTCCTCTTTCTCTTTTTCATATTATATTTCTCTTTCTACTTTGAAAAAGAGGATGTGTCTTTTTTCCCATCATCCGAATCCGTTTTGAACATCGATTGGTAAACAGATAAAAAGAATTCAGGATTCACCAAGCCCAAACCTCTATCCACATCGCCAATCAACAACAACTCATCTCCTGTCTTGATGGAAAATACTTTTCTAGCTCTTGGTGGCAAAGAAATCCGCCCATTTTCCTGCACTGTTACAGAACCAAAAATATACTTCCCTTTTTCCTGTGACAAAGCTAAATTTTCAACATCTAAGCACAATAAGTCTTCAATGCTAATATCAAATAATTCTGCTAACCGAACACAAGATAATAAATCTGGCAGACTATTTCCTGATTCCCATTTGGTAACTGTCTGTCTGGAAACTCCAATTTTCTCTGCTATTTTTTCTTGCGATAATTTATGCTTATTTCTCAATAATTTTAGATTTTCATTAATTGCAAAATTTTCCATTTCTCTCATCAACTACCCTCCTACGCAACTTAAGTATAGCAGAAGAAACTCATTTTTCAAGCAAGCTTCTTTGCTAAAATTTACTTTTTTGTCAAAAAATAGAGCAATTTTCTTCTTGGTAGCTGGCAATTAATTTATATAAAAGCAAAATAAATTTTTTCTATCTAACTTTTCTTGTCCTCATTATGAAAAAATTATTAACTTCAACAGCAATCATCAAAAAATGAGTTGAAACAATTTTCAACTCATTTATTTAACTTGATTAAAAAGTTACTATTCTAAAAAATATTAATGTTCTGTAATATATTTGTAGGCTTCTTGACCAGCGATTGCTCCATCACCAACAGCAGTTGTAATTTGACGAAGATCTTTTTGACGGACATCACCAATGGCAAAAATCCCATCACGACTAGTCTTCATTTGTTCATCTGTTACAATCCATCCTGACTCATCTGTTATTCCTAAATCTTTTACAAAATCACTGACAGGATCCAGACCAACATAGATAAATACGCCTCCAAAATCTTGCTCTCCGATTTCTCCTGTTTTTACATTTTCAAATTGAACACTTGTTACTTTTCGGTCATTTCCCTTAATTTCTTTCACAACAGAGTCCCAAATGAAATGGACTTTATCATTAGAGAAAGCACGATTTTGTAGTAATTTTTGTGCCCTCAACTCATCACGACGATGAATAATCGTCACGGAACGAGCAAAACGAGTTAGGAAAATAGCTTCTTCTACCGCAGAATCGCCACCACCAACGACTAGTAAATCTTCATCGCGGAAGAAAGCACCGTCACAAACCGCACAATATGAAACTCCGCGACTATTGTAATCTAGTTCACCTGGAACTTCCAAATGGCGATGATTTGCACCAGAGGCGATGATAATAGTTTTACTTTCAAAAGATTCATCCTCAGTATAAATCTTCTTGTAGTCACCCTTATCTTCAATTGTTTTTACCAAGCCAAACAAATGTTCTACACCTAAATTTTCTAGAGGTTCAAACATTTTTTCAGCTAATTCTGGACCACTAACACTTGCAAATCCTGGATAATTTTCAATATCTGCAGTGTTATTCATCTGCCCACCATAAATACCACGCTCTAGCAAAGCGACTTTTAGATTACTACGAGCCGCATAAAGAGCTGCTGTCATTCCTGCAGGTCCAGCTCCAATAATAATTGTATCGTACATTCTTTTCCTCCCTCTGACTGCCATCAGTCTAACACTAATTTTTTTCTTTTACAAATTTTATGCTCTTAAAACAATGAGCAAACCCAAAGTCGCAAATGATAAAATAGGGATTGTCATAATATCAATCAATAATACATCATATAAATGATTTTGACGTTCTTTTACTGTCTTATCTTTTCGTCTTATCATTCTAAAAATAATCCATAATCCAGATAGAATGACCACTCCTATCGTAGTATAAATAAGACTTTCAATATAAAGTAAAAAAATTTGGTTTAACATATCGACTCCTACAAGATCATCAGGCTTCTGAAAACTAAGTTAAAAATCAAGAAATTTTCTACAGCTCAGTTTTAGCTCAAAAACAAACTCAGTTGGTCCAACCAACTGAGCTTTCGCTTATTCTATTATATCAAATATATGTTCGTTTGTAACTAGCAAAAAATTCTTTGGTTCTTTCTTCCTTTGGATGATTGATGAGTTCTGCTGGTGTCCCTGCTTCTATAATATGCCCTTTATCTAGAAAAAGGACTTTATCAGCAACTTGACTGACAAATGACATGTCATGACTCACTAAAACCATTGTTTGTCCAGACTTAGCAGCATCTGCAATAGATTTTTCAACTTCTCCAACCAATTCTGGATCTAACGCCGATGTCGGTTCATCTAGCAATAAGACATCTGGATTCATTGCTAAGGCTCTTGCTAAAGCAACACGCTGTTTCTGCCCTCCAGACAAATGTCTTGGATAATGGTACTTCCGATCAGAAAGCCCAACTTTTTCTAATTCTTTTGTCGCAATCTTTGTAGCTTCATCTGCTGGTAATTTTTTGACAATAACCAATCCTTCTTTTACGTTGTCTAAAGCTGTTCGTCGCTCAAAAAGATTAAACTGTTGAAAAACCATGGAGAGTTTTCGGCGAAGTGTCAATACTTCTTCTTTACTTATGTTAGCAAAATCAACTTTAAAATCATCAATTTCAATGGTTCCATTGTCTGGCTGTTCAAGATAGTTCAGACTGCGAAGAAAAGTTGATTTTCCTGCACCTGACGAACCAATCAAAGCAACAACTTCTCCCTTTTCTATTTCTAGATTGAGATCATTTAATACCTTTTGCCCTGAAAAAGTTTTGCTTAAATGAGAGATTTTAATCATACTCTTCTCCTTTTGTTCTACTCAACTGTCTCAATAGTAGCAGGCGTTGGAATATCCATCCTTCTTTCGATAAATCGCCCAATTTGTTCAATAATAATATTAACTGCCCAGTAAATAATGGAAACAGATATAAATCGTTCAAAATAACGATAATCTGAACCAGCGATTGCTTGTGCTTTCGCAAAAATTTCCACAACTCCTGCACTGAAGGCCAAAGAAGTTCCTTTGGTTAAACCGATTAACGAATTAATAAGTGTCGGAGTCGCTACAACAGCTGCATTTGGAATAATCACTCGCAAATAAACTTGTCGATTGGTCATTCCCAAACTACGTGCTGCTTCTATTTCTCCAGCATTTACTGACAAAATAGCTGCTCGAATGGTCTCACTTGCATAAGCTGCTTCGTTAAATGCAAGTGCAACAATGGCAAAGACTGAGGCTGGAATTGCATTAATGTTGAGAGATGTTCCGTATTGTTGGTTCAGAGCTTTTAAAAGAAGAGGAATCCCGTAGTAAGTCAACATTAGTTGCACCAATAGCGGTGTTCCTTTCAGAAAGCTAACAAAAAGGGTTTGAATAGGATATAAAATTTTAACACGATTGATTTTTACAATAGCAAAAACTAAGGCTAATACAATTCCAAATAAAGCTCCACCCAGTGTTAATAGAAGGGTGATTGGTAGATTTTGTAAAATGCCCGGAATTGCATCAAAAACTGCTCTCCAACTAAATAAATCCCCATCTGGAATACTTTTGATAAGATTTTCATACCAATTAGAATTCACAATTATTGTCAATACCATTGTTGTTTCCTTTTCTTAACCATAAATTGTCTGATTACAATTTCATTTTATTAAAGTAAGTCTATTTTTTCTTAAAAATTAAAAATAGACCAGTACACCTAGTCTATCATACCTTAAACATAAAACCTAATATATTTTTTTTATAACGGTTATAAGAAAATATTATGATTAAAAAGTCTGTCGCTTAGCCTTACGCTCCATTCTGCCCTGAGCACGACTTTCTGCACGTTTGGTTTTACGTCGTTTTTCATTAACAGCCCATTGAATCTTTTTCTTATAAGCTGGTTTGATTTTTTTCTTTTTCTTTTTAACCAAACCCAACATTTCTGTATCTAGTTTTTCATGAGTTTTTTCACGATTCACTCGACGATCACGATCGTAAGTTTCTTGAAACTCATCGTTTTTGATTACCTTAGGAATAAATTGAATCCCCATTTTTTCTAGCTCACGAATATCTGAATCATCACTCGGTTGATATAAAGTGAGGGCTATTCCTGAAAGACCATTACGTCCCGTACGTCCTACACGATGAATGAAAAAAGACAAATCTTGAGGAATAGCATTATTGATAACATGACTCACACCCTCAATATCAATTCCCCTTGCAGCTAGGTCAGTTGCAACAATATATTCAAAATCAAGATTTTTTACTTGATTCATGATTCTTTTACGTTCACGTGACGGAACATCTCCATGAATCTTAGCAACTTTTAACCCTTGTTTTGTTAGATAGCTATGTAATTCATCTGCACGTGTTTTTGTATTGACAAAAATCATTGCTAGATAAGGTTGTAGTAACTTGGTTATTTTGAAAATCTGTTCATTTTTATCTCGCCCTTTAGTAGAGATCAACCAATTTTCAACTGTATCTGTAATTACTGTCTTTGTTTTGATTTGTTCGATAACAGGATTAGATAAATATTTTTTTAAAAAAGGTTGTAATTTTTGGGGAATTGTTGCAGAAAATACTAAAATCTGTAGTTTCTTTGGTAACCTTGCTGCAATCTGATCAACTGTTGTCAAAAATCCCATGTCTAGTGTCATATCAGCCTCATCCACCACAAATGTATGAGCCTGATGAATCGCTAACGCTCCTGATTCTACCAAATCATAAATTCTTCCTGGAGTTCCTATTACTATATGAGGTTGACTGGAAACTAATTTTTCAACTTGGCGATTCTTATCTGTTCCACCCACATAGTTAGCCACTCGAATTTCCCTTTCTGAGAACTGAGCAATTTGGCGAGTTGCTTGATAAATTTGTAGCGCCAATTCTCTACTAGGAGCTGTAATAACCACTTGTACAGCGTCTAATTCTTCATTTAATCTTTGAAAAATAGGCAATAAAAAAGTATGGGTTTTCCCAGAACCCGTTTTTGATTCTCCTATTAAATCACGTCCAGAAAGAACGATGGGGATTAGTTTTTCCTGTACTTCTGTTGCATCAGTGAATTTCAAATCTTCCAATGCTTTTTGGATGTAATCTTTAAAGTTAAATTCTGTAAATTTCATTTTTTCCTCTGTTGTTCAATTTTGTATATTATACCTGTGGTGCTGGTAAATCTAAAACTACCATAAAAAATCCTGTTTGAACGATGCTGCTAAATCTCATCATTTACAATGAAATATGAATCCGTCATCGAAATGTTGTGCTCCATTTTATAGTGATTATTGTCCAAGAACTCTCAAACTCTTATCTTAATCTTTCCGTTCCGCTATCATATTACGTAAAACTAAATCTAATTTTGACAATATTATCTCTCGCTCAGTCTTTTGTTGTGTTATCAATCCTTCTTTTTTTATACCTTTAGGCAAGCCCAGCCAATAAAGTTGTGGTTGAAATCGATATATTGTACTGTAAATGGAGGCAATAGATTCACTTAAACTTAAAATATCTACAGTAATCTTTTCATCTCTATACGATGTGATAACAAGTTTTCTTATCCCATATGAATCACCACGATATAAAATTGTTTTAATATCTTTCCAAGAAATTTTTGTTTCTTTGTAGATTCCAGTTCGTAAAATAAATACTTCATTCGTGCCTGCCAATATTGGATTCTTTCTTAATAAGCTACTTATGGGGAAATAAGCACTAAAACAAAAGAAAACCGACACGAATTTCCATATACTTGCATCAATCTTCCAAAACCAAATAGAACACCCTACTAGAAAAAGAACAAATAGGAAATTTTTGCATTGGTGTTTATAACTTTTTCGAAACTCAAACCGATACTTTTTCATTCTTACTCCCCTCATTCATTAAATTAGAAAACTTTCAATTATTTCTTTATAATATCTCATAATATTTAATTCACACCACGAGTATATTATATCAGAAAATTTTGGTTCTCGCTTAGGCGAATACAAAACCGAGTTAGTAAACTAGGTTTCTTACATGTATAAAATAGCTAGCGTTATCAGGCTACCGATAATACCAATTCCCCAAAAAAAGAAATCAACTTTCCACTCGCTCCACGCTTGTCCATGTCCTGAAAAACCGCCTAGCTCAAAATGATGGTGAACAGGAGTCATTCGAAAAATACGTTTTCCTCCAGTTGTTTTAAAGTAAGTGACTTGTAGCATCACAGAAACTGTTTCAAAAACATAGACCAAACCGATAAAGAGCAAGGTCCATTCTTGATGAAGAGCTATTGAGAGAGCCGCGAGCATTCCTCCCAAAGCCAAACTTCCTACATCACCCATAAAAATTTTCGCTGGTTTGTGATTGAAAACAAAGAAACCAAGTAAGCCACCGATCATGCTGATAATAACCAATAAAATATCGAACCGTTTCTGTTCAAAGGCGATAAATCCATAAGCAATTAAACTAATCACAACAGAAATGCTAGCCAAGCCATCAATTCCATCTGTTAAGTTGACTGCATTCGAAAAACCAACCAACCAAAATAAAACAAAGAACACATACAGGAAGCCCATTTGTACTGGAACAGTAAATACGTTTAATTGGTCTCCCGCCCCGTGTTGGTTATAAAAGAAGTAGAAAACCACTCCTCCAACAATTTGCAAGAACAGTTTTTGCTTCGGATTTAAACCAGCATTGATTTTCCGAAAAACCTTCAAAAAATCATCTAAAAATCCAACAAATCCATATAGCAATAAAATGAAAAGAATCATAATAATACTGTTTGAGAGAGTTTTAGTCAATAGAGCAACAAGACCACTAATGAGAACTGTAGCTATAAGAAAGACTGTTCCTCCCATTGTTGGAGTACCTGCTTTCGCTTGGTGTTGTTTAACATCTTCATGCATTTGTTGCCCTGTAATACGAGCTTTGTGATAAAAACGAATAAAGACAGGAATACCAATGATGGTAGCTATAAAAGTAGCTATTCCTGCAAGAAAAGCATTCAACATACTAGTCTCCCATTGTAATTGTTATTTTTTTCAAATCTTTCAAAGATTTGTTGGTAGGTTCACTTTGTTTGACAACTTTAGAGCCCTTTCCTTTGAAAGTCACTTCTATATCTTGCCATTTTGCAAATCGTTCAACATTAGCCTTTGTCCAACCATACATATCTGGTAAATCTTCTAAATCATCTGTTAAGATAAGAATCTGTTGATTGGACTTGAGATTTTTCCCTTCGCTGACAGAAAGTTTTTTTACACGATTTCCAGTTCCAAGTATAATAGGTTGCACTAAATTACGACGAAGCTCATCCGCTAATCCTCCTGGACTGATTTCATCTTGTAGTCCTAATTTTTTAGTCAAGCTAGCTACTGATGGCATCTTGTATTGTGTTTCTTTACTAATATTTTCAAGTGCTGGCGTTTTTTCACTCGTCAGATTTAAGGTATCTTTCTGAGCGACCGCATCTTCTAAAACAGGATTAACAACCTCTTGCCAAAAAAGTGGACTGAACGTCGTTTCAGGTTGTTGAACAGTTACATACATAATAAAATCTGGATCTTCAGCAGGTGTCATAGCAACAACTGAATAAATGTAATCATTCTCACCTTCTAAATATCCTTTATCTGAACCAATTTGGGCTGTACCTGATTTAACAGCAACATTTTGACCAGATACTTGAATAACTGGCTCACCACTGATATTCAAAGTACCATAGTAAGGATCTGTACCAACCTGCACCATGTAATTGCGTGTTTGTTCAGCGGCTTGTTTTGAAACAGGATTTCCCACAATCTCTATTTCTGATTTACGAGCACTATCAGTCTTTGGATCGTAGATACCATTAATGAACTTCGGCTCAATCATCACTCCATTGTTTGAAATTGCTGAAAAGGCACGAAGCATCTGAACTTGGGTAACACCGATACCTTGCCCAAAGCTACTCATTGCGATAGTAACATAATTGTCATTTGGAAGAGAGCCATACGTTTCACTCCCCATACCAAAACGAGTTGGTAATCCAAATTTAAACTTGCTCAAATAGCTTAACCATTTGTCGTTGGTTATTTTCTGCTCTAAAATTGTCATCCCAACATTACTAGAAAAAGTAAAACCTTGTGCAAAAGTTAAGACCTCACCTGTTGAAATTCCCGAGTTAACATTCCAGTCTTTAACAGTAGCGTCCATCACCTTGTATTCGGAACTATCATAAGTTTCATTTGGATTGAATGTTCCATTATCAATAGCAGAAGCTAAAGTCATTACTTTCATTGTTGAACCAGGTTCGTACTGTCCTTGGTATAACATAGTATTCCAAGTTCCTAGGTGCGTATTATCCAATCCTTCTTTTGTGTCGGCATTATAAGTTGGACGCTGAGATGTTGCTAAAATCTCTCCCGTTTTTGCACTGACTAGTGTGGCGCTAGCAAACCTTCCTTTAGCTTTCTCTTGGAAAGCATTCATTCGAGTCTCTAAATAAGTTTGTAATTCTGCTGATATCGTTGTATAGACGTCTTTTCCGTCTTCAGCTTTGACAGATACTCTCTCCGACCCTGGAACGACATTTCCATCACGGTCTTTTTCGTAGGTTACAACTCCATTTTGACCTGCCAAAATAGTGTCTAATGATTTTTCTACTCCAGATGTTCCTTTTAAGGTTTTATTTCCTTCTTTGTCTTCCTGTAACTGAGCTTGACCAATAAATTGAGAAGCAAAAACCCCATTGCTGTAGCTACGATTTGGACTAGTCGTAAAATCAATTCCTTCAATTTTGGCATCTTCAAAAGCTTGACGGATGGCACTCATATTACTATAAGTGATGCCATTGCCCTGAGAACCAAAAGAAACTTGTTTCAAATTTTTCTGAGAAAGTTGGGTTTTGACGTACTCCTTGTCCATTTGTAAATATTGATTAAAAATCTCTGCTACCTTTTCATATTGAGATTCTTCTACATAAAGTACCTTACCTGTTGCAGATTTATAATTTTTATCAATAATAGCAAAAACGTTGTAAGTTGTAGCATCTTCGGCAATAGGAACACCGTTTCGGTCATAAATTGTTCCCCGTCTAGCAGCTACCGTTACTGTTTTTTGATGGACTGTTTCCGCTTCCTTGGATAAATTTACTCCAAATTTTTCATTGGTTCCAATAATAATAGCAAAATTGATTAGAAAGACGAAAAAAAGAAAAATGGCTAATATGCTCATATTCTTTCCGACTTGTCGTCGATTATCTTCTGGCTTACGCCGATTTTTCAAAGAGTATTTTCTAATTCTGTTTAGCAATTTATTTTTCATTGGTTGAACTCACTGTCTTACGATTTCCTTTTTGTAATTTCATATCCTGAGAGCTAGCCAGTTGTGCCAAGCGCTCATAGCGCGCCAGTTCATTCACTTCTTGTTTAATATCGTCTAGTTCCGTTTGTTCAGATTCAATTTGAGTATTGACCTCTGTTAAATCTCTTTGGACTTGAAACAACTTTGTCTGCATAAAAACAATACTAACGGCAATAATAATAATAGTTAATACGATAGAACTCGCAAAAGCAATCTCAATTCGGGAAAATTTTTGAATTTGATATTGGATCGGGTTTACTTTTTTTTCGGTCATTATTCTATTTGTGTACCTTTCTAGCTACTCGTAATTTGGCTGAGTGAGCGCGATTGTTTAGTGTTATTTCTTCATTAGTCGGTAAAATGGGTTTTCTATTAACCAAGGTCAATTGAGGTTGTAATTCATCTGGGATAAATGGCAAACCTTTTGGAACAGTCACCGTTGAAGCTTCTTTAAATAATTGTTTTGTCAAACGATCTTCTAGAGAATGGAAAGTGATAACAGAAATTCTTCCTTCAACTTTCAATAACTCAATAGCTTGTAAGATAGACTCTTCTGCCGCCCTTAGCTCATCATTCACTTCAATGCGAATGGCTTGAAAAATTTGTTTTGCTGGGTGACCTTTTTTCTTTAATTCTTTAGCCGGCTTGGCAGACTTGATAATTTCGGATAATTGATTTGTTGTTTCAATCGGTTTTATCGCTCGTTCTTGTTCAATTTTACGAGCAATTTGTTTTGAAAATTTATCTTCTCCATATCTGAAAAAAATTCGTACCAAATCGTGATAGTCATAGTGATTCACCACTTCATAAGCAGTCAATGAAGCTTGAGGATTCATTCTCATATCCAAAGGAGCTTCTAATTTATAAGAAAAACCACGCTCTCGCTGATCTAACTGTGGACTAGAAACTCCTAAATCATAACAAATACCATCAATAGCAGTTACTCCTAGTTCATTCAAACATTTCTTTAAATTTCGGAAATTATCATTGATGAAAGTTACTTGTCCCTTCTCAACGTAAGTGGATAATCGTTTCATAGCATGCTCAATAGCGTTACAGTCTTGGTCAAAAGCATATAAATGCCCCTTGTCTCCTAATTTACTTAGTAGGTACTCGCTGTGCCCAGCTCCTCCCAAAGTGGCATCTACATAGATTCCATCGGCTTTTACGTCAAGCTGATCAATGGTTTCTTTTAAAAGTACTGTTACATGGTGAAATTCGTTTGTCATATCCTCTCCATTATATCACAAATTAAAGGTAAAAAGAATTTTAAAAGGATAGAAAATAGAAGAATACATGAGCAAAGCTCCTATCAGTCATCAAATCAACTATCTTTTAAACTCCATGAAAACTATTTCCATCAATAAATTTGTTAATAATTACTCAGATTTATCTAAAAAATTTTTGTGTCATATATACTTGACATTTTAAATTGCAATAGTTATAATATAATCGTAAAGTCAAATATAACTGACATTTTAAAAGCCAGAAGGAAGGAATGGATAATGAATCATGTGAAAGAATTTCGAAAAAATCTCGGCTTATCTCAGCTAGATTTAGCAAAACAAATTGGTGTATCTCGCCAAACAATCAATATGATTGAAAACGACAAGTACAATCCAACTCTAGAACTTTGTGTCAACATAGCTCGTGCGCTTGAATCCGATTTAAACGAGCTTTTTTGGGAATATTGAAAGGAGCAAATACATGAAAAAAGAAACCTTTACTGAAAAAGCAATCAAAAAATTTTATGGAGTTACCGGACCTTTAGATGAACAAAAACGTCAAGAAGTAAATCGATTAGGAAACAACGCTTTCATGTTTTTATTTACGGTGATTTTATTTGGAAATCTTATCCCTTACTTTTTTGCAGAAAAATATCCAACCATTGTTGCCTATGCTTATCCTGCTGCTCTTGAAATATTGATTCTTAGTGTCGCTCTTGTTATTGTTGTAAAATCTAAAAATATATCAGAAATTGACTTAGATACTCTCAATGAAGAAGAGAAAAAATCTGTGGCACGCAACACCAAATTTCTAGGTTTGAATTCCGGAGTTTCTTTCGCCATTCTCTTTCATATTTTATCTAGTCTTGTGATGTCTGTTAATCAAGATAGTTCATTTTTATCTTACCTAGTTCATCCTAGAAGAATTATCACAAGTCTTGTAGCTGGTTTCTTTTTCGGATTTTTCATACAATTCTACACTAAACGCCGGATACGAAAGGATCAAAAGGAGGAATGATATGAGTCGTAAACATAAAATAATACTACTGATTCTTAGTGGCATATTTTTAGTTTCTGTCTATTTATTCTTTAAAATTACTGAAGGTTGGCTGTTTTGGCTAGATACCGTTGTTGTCATCTTATCTTTTTACTGGATACGAAAGATTTTACTAGAAAATAATACAAAAAATTAATACTTATTTACCAACTTTAGAAAGGTGCTTTTATGAAAAACACTATTAAATCGAATTTACTAAATGCGCTGTCATTCTTGGGATTAATCGTCCTAATTTTAATAGCAAATGTGACTCCGTCTTTTTTAATCACATTTCAACATTCTATTTCACCAGTTATGAAGTGGGTCTACTTACTTCTATACTTAGCCTATATTTTTACATTTATCACCTTGTTATGGAAAGATTATAAAAAAAACCAACCATCATCAAAGAAAAGTTTTGATTTTCACTGGAAAGATTTTGGTATTTCTTTACTTTTCTATCTAGGTGTTCGTGTCACGGTAGTTCTTTTAACTTCAGTTAACTCAATATTCAATCACCAAACCACTAGTGCCAACGATGCTGCAATATTTGATACAGCAGGAAAAACAGGCCAGTCTTTTCTTCCTTATAGCATTATCTTCTTCTTAATGATAGGATTATTTGCCCCGATCATTGAAGAATTGGTTTTTCGTTTCTTTGGAAGCACTGTATTATTTCATAAAAATCAGAAAATTCTCGCTGGGATTGTTACTTCGTTAATCTTTTCTTTACTACATTCTGCCAATATTTTTGACCTTTTGCTCTATTTTGGAGTCGGCGGAATTCTATATATTTCCTACAGAAGGAGAGATAATGTCGTAGATTCTATAATCGTACATATTTTAAACAATGGCATTATTGCTCTAGTTTTACTTTTTTTAACTCTTTTTGGTACAAAATAATGTAAAACATAAAAAATGATCACCCCACTTTAACAAGTGAGGTGATTTTTCTTTACTATTGGTTGCTAATGAGTTGGTTAAAATCCCAGACTTGACTTACCCAATCTTCGTAGAAATCTGGTTCATGGCAGACCATGAGAATACTACCTTTATATGCCATTAGCGCTCTTTTTAACTCTGCTTTTGCTTCAACATCCAAGTGATTTGTTGGCTCATCTAATATTAATACATTGTTCTCTTGATTCATGAGAAGGCACAAACGAACCTTAGCTTGTTCTCCTCCAGATAGAACTTGAATCTGACTTTCTATATGTTTAGCAGTCAAGCCACAACGGGCTAATGCCGCACGCACTTCTGCTTGATTTAGAGACGGAAAGGCATTCCACACAGCTTCTAGAGGAGTTTGTCGATTGACATTTTCAGTTTCTTGTTCAAAATAACCAACTTCAAGATAATCTCCTCGCTCTACTTGACCGTTGATAGAAGGAATTAATCCCAATAAACTTTTTAGCAAAGTTGTTTTTCCGATTCCATTTGCTCCAATTATGGCTATTTTTTGATTGCGTTCAAAAGTGAGATCTAACGGTTGAGTGAGAGGACGGCTATAGCCAATTTCCAAATCTTTTGTTTGAAAGATAAATCGTCCCGGTGTGCGAGCCGATTTAAAATCAAAGGAAGGTTTGGGCTTTTCACTTTGTAACTCAATCAAATCCATTTTATCTAATTTCTTTTGGCGGGACATTGCCATATTTCGAGTGGCTACTCTTGCTTTATTTCGTGCAACAAAGTCCTTTAAATCTGCAATTTCTTTCTGCTGGCGTTCGTAAGCAGCTTCTAGTTGTGATTTTTTCATTTCGTACACTTCTCGAAACTGATAGTAATCCCCCGAATAACGAGTTAAATGATAATTTTCTACATGATAAATGATATTAATAACATCATTTAAAAATGGAATATCATGTGAAATTAAAACAAATGCATTCTCATAGTTTTGTAGATAGCGTTTCAACCAGTCAATATGTTCAACATCCAAATAGTTGGTAGGCTCATCTAAAAGTAAAATATCGGGCTTTTCCAGTAATAATTTTGCTAGTAAAACCTTTGTTCGTTGGCCTCCTGAGAGCTTCGTCACATCTGTATCCATACCGAAATCCATGACTCCTAAAGCACGAGCCACCTCATCAATCTTTGCATCCAGTGTGTAGAAATCTCTGCTTTCTAAACGTTCTTGGAGCTCTCCGACTTCTTCCATCAGTGCATCAACATCAGCAGTTTCTTCTGCCATAGCCATATAGATTTCGTTGATTCTTTCTTCTGTTTTAAACAGTTCATCAAAACCTGTTCGCAAGACATCACGAACAGATTGTCCTTCCTTTAAAACGGCATGTTGATCCAAATAACCTACTGTCACATATTTAGACCATTCCACTTTTCCTTCATCAGGCAATAGTTTACCTGTAACAATGCTCATGAAGGTGGATTTCCCTTCTCCATTTGCACCAACCAAGCCGATATGTTCTCCCTTTAGAAGACGAAAAGAAACATCCTCAAAAATGGTTCGATCGCCAAATCCATGACTTAAATTTTTTACTTCTAAAATACTCATTCCTAAAGTCCCTCTACGATTATTTTTCTTTTAGCATAAACTACTCTTGTGGCATCTACTGATTATATCATCTTAGATAAAAAATAGAAATGTATAAGCAAAAATTTTTCAAAATTCCTCTTCCTTCACTTTTCTTTTTAAAAATCTTTATTTAATGGTATAATGGTAGTGATAATCTTACAGAAAAGAGTAATATATGACGAATTATGCAATTATTTTAGCAGCAGGAAAAGGAACGAGGATGAAATCTGACATTCCCAAAGTCCTACACAAAGTTGCAGGAATCTCTATGCTAGAGCATGTATTTAGAAGTATCAAAACCATTCAACCTGAAAAAATCGTAACTGTTGTGGGACACAAAGCTGAGTTAGTTGAGAAAGTCTTAGAAGGTCAAACAGAATTTGCCTATCAAAGCGAACAGTTAGGAACTGGACATGCTGTTATAATGGCCGAACCCTCTTTGAAAAATCTAACTGGTCATACTTTGGTGATTGCTGGAGATACTCCTCTAATTACTGGCCAAAGTTTGCAACGTTTAATTGAATTTCATATTCACCATAAAAATGTAGCTACCATCCTAACAGCTGAAGCTGACAATCCTTTCGGCTACGGTCGTGTTCTTCGTAATCAACATGGTGAAGTCCTTAAAATTGTTGAAGAAAAAGATGCAAATGACTTTGAAAAACAAGTTAAAGAAATTAATACTGGAACTTATGTTTTCGACAATGACCGTTTGTTTGAAGTGCTAAAAAATATTAACACCAACAATGCTCAAGGTGAATACTATATTACGGATGTTATTGGTATTTTCCGTGAAAATGGTGAAAAAGTTGGTGCCTACACATTAAAAGACTTTGATGAAAGTCTAGGAGTAAACGACCGTGTTGCTCTTGCCAATGCAGAAAAGATTATGCGTCAGCGAATCAACCAAAAACATATGGTAAATGGTGTGAATTTTATTGATCCTCACACAGCCTATATTGATATAGATGTGGAGATTGCTCCTGAAGTTCAAATAGAAGCTAATGTGACTTTAAAAGGACAGACTAAAATCGAAAATGGCTCTATCTTAACAAATGGAACGTATATTGTAGACTCTATTATCGGAAAAAATACCATCATCACAAATTCTATGATTGAAGAATCAATACTATCTGATGAGGTAACGGTTGGCCCTTACGCTCATATTCGACCAGATTCCAAATTATCCAAGGGTGTTCATGTAGGAAATTTTGTTGAAATCAAAGGTTCTTCTATTGGAGAAGACACAAAAGCTGGACACCTCACCTACATTGGAAATTCTGATGTAGGATCTGATGTAAACTTTGGAGCTGGAACGATTACTGTCAACTACGATGGTCAAAATAAATACAAAACAAGTATTGGAAACAACGTCTTTGTTGGTTCCAACTCTACCATTATTGCCCCAATCAAGTTGGGAGATAATTCTCTTGTTGGAGCTGGCTCTACCATTACAAAAGATGTTCCAGCAGATGCCATCGCAATCGCTCGTGGTCGTCAAGTTAATAAAGAAGAGTACGCAACCCACCTACCTCACCATCCCAAAAACAAATAGGAGCAAGCAATGAATTTTGAAGAAAAAACAATCAAACGAACAAGTATTTACAAAGGTCCTATCTTTGAAGTTGCAACTGATGAAGTGGAGCTTCCTCAAGGGAAAGGAACCTCTCGTCGTGATTTGGTCTTTCATAATGGTGCTGTAGCTGTTATTGCTATCACATCTGAGGATAAAATTATTTTAGTCAAACAATATCGCAAAGCTATTGAGGCGACCTCTTATGAAATCCCTGCGGGTAAGTTAGAATTGGGTGAGCAGAATGATCCAAAAGCAGCCGCTCTACGAGAATTAGAAGAAGAGACAGGTTACAAAGCACAGCTAGAACTTGTTTATGATTTCTATTCTGCTATTGGTTTTTGTAATGAAAGAATCCGATTATATCACGCAAGTCATCTAGAAAAAATAGACAACCCTCGTCCACAAGATGAAGATGAAGTTTTAGAGCTTTATGAAGTTAGCCTAGATGAAGCAAAAGACTTGATAGCAAGCGGTGATATCTGTGATGCTAAAACAATTATAGCTATCCAACATTGGCAACAAATAAAAAATTTGAAGAGCTAGGAACGTAGAACTATGGGAAGACCATTATTAACAGATGAAATCATAGAAAAAGCGAATCGCGGAGAAAAGATATCCGGACCATCTCTAGTAGATGAAGAAGAAACAAAAGTCATTCCAACCAACCGCTCTACTTTTGGATACGCTTCTCCTCAACAAATTGAAAATCAAGATACTTTGCATATACAAGTAGAACCTACCGTAACCAAGAGTAGACGAATAGAGAACCAAAAACGAGGAATCTTTCAAGCAAAACTGAATAAAATCTTATTTTGGATTGTACTATTACTCATTATTTTGATAGCTGCTATTTATTTATGGTAAATCTAACCTTTTGAATTTTCTTATTGATGAATTAGAATAGAGGAATATATGAAAATTGGAATTATTGCGGCGATGCCCGAGGAATTACATGTTCTAATAAACAATTTAAAACATCCAAAAAAACACTTACGCTTAGGAATTGTTTATCATACTGGTTACATTGGAAACCACGAAGTAGTGTTAGTCGAAAGTGGAATTGGTAAAGTGATGTCTGCCATGAGCGTCGCTGTATTGGTGAATGATTTTAAAGTTATAGCTATCATTAATACTGGTTCAGCCGGTGCCGTAACAGATAAGTTAGAAATCGGTGATGTTCTTATCGCTGATCGCTTGGTTTATCACGATGTTGACGTGACAGCTTTCGGATACGATTATGGACAAATGGCTAAACAACCACTCTATTTTGAAGCGAGTCGGTATTTCGTTTCCGAAATCAAAAAAGTATTAGAAGCCAGACAACAAAAAAGTTACACTGGCCTGATTGCTACTGGTGACAGTTTTATTGCGAGTTCTGAAAAAATCAACCAAATAAAAGAACACTTCCCAGATGTTTTGGCTGTGGAAATGGAGGGAGCAGCTATTGCTCAAGCCACTCATTCTATTGGCTTACCTTTTATGGTCATTCGTGCCATTAGTGATACTGCCGATCACAATGCAAACATTACATTTGATGAGTTCATTCAACAAGCTGGAAAACGTTCCGCAGAAACTCTAATCGCTTTTCTGAAAGAATTAGTGTAATAATTTTTCCACTTTTTTACTACAAATTAAAACTCTAGATTCACTTATGAATCTAGAGTTTATTTTTTATTTTAAGCGTTCAACATCTCGTGCTATCACTAATTCTTCATCTGTTCCGATGACAATAGCTTTTACTTTAGCTTCATCGGTAGAGATAATGCCTCGATAACCAAAAACATTCTTGTTAGGATCTACATCTACTCCAAACCAAGTCAAATTGGATAAAACTGCTTCGCGAATTTTTGGAGAGTTTTCACCTATACCAGCAGTAAATACAATCGCATCAACTCCATTTAGGACAGCGACATATTGCCCGATGAACTTTTTGACACGATCAGCAAACATATCAAATGCCAACTTAGCATTGGCATCTCCTGCCTCCATCTTTTCTTCAATATCACGCATGTCACTTGAAGTTCCTGAAATACCAATCAAACCAGATTCTTTATTAAACGATTCACGAATTTTACTGGCATCGTTTAGTTCAGGAATTCGGTCCATTAAGAATGGAATGATAGCTGGATCCAAATCACCAGAACGTGTTCCCATCATCAAACCACCTAGGGGAGTTAGCCCCATTGAAGTATCTACTGACTTTCCACCCTTTACAGCGGTAATAGAAACACCATTCCCAATGTGACAAGTAATCAATTTAAGATCTTCTAACGGTTTATTTAAAACTTTGGCAGCTTCTTGCGCAACATATTGATGGCTCGTTCCATGTGCTCCGTACTTACGTACTTGGTAATCAGTATAATAACGATTAGCAATTGGATAGCGATAAGCTACATCTGGCATTGTTGTGTGGAAAGCTGTATCAAAAACCGCTACACTAATAATATCTGGCAACAATTTTTTAAAGGCACGAATACCTAAAACAGCACCTGGATTATGTAATGGTGCTAGCAATGATAATTCATCAATTTGCTCCAAAACTTCTTCTGTGATAATAGTGGATTCTTTAAATAATTCGCCTCCTGCAACAACTCGATGTCCCACACCGGTAATCTCATCATAAGCAGTAATAATCCCTAGTCGAATCAAATCATCTAGCAAAATTTTAACTGCTTTTGTGTGGTCTTCAATCGTAAGAGTTTCAGATTCTTCTTGACCACTAAATTTAACAGTTGAAATGGAATCATTTAAACCGATTCGTTCAATTAAACCTTTTGCAATAACTTCTTCTTCTGGCATTTTATATAATTGCCATTTTAAGCTAGAACTTCCCGCATTTATCGAAATTGTTTTTGACATAATTTACCTCTTTAAAACGTTTTCACAATCATGTAATTTCATTCTATCATAATTTTTTAAAAACTTCATGCTATCTGCTCTATATTTATAAAATTTATTTGATAAATTTCCCACTTCAAAATAAAAAAAGCTCATAAGTTTTCTTATATCATTCTGTTTCGTCTGACGACTAGAATGGATATAAAAATTAGACTTATGAGCTTTTTAAGCGATACTTTTATAGTTTATACTACACAATTATTAATTCAAGTACATTTAACACCATTAAAATTAGAAACTTTCATAAATAAGATTAACAATGAAATTAAATGAGTGATAACGACTAATCTCTCTTCTTAACTTTAAGACTGGTAAGAACACTAAGCAGGGTTAACAAGCCAAGTGCTGTCATTGTCGTAGTTTCATTTTCACCTGTTTTAGGAAGTAATCTTTCCTCTTGAATTACTTGTGGTGCACTATTATTCATTTTAACACTTTGTGCTTCAGGTATCGGTTTTTCTGGTACAGCTGGACTTACTGTTGGAGCATAATGAGCTGAAACTTTTGTACCATTAATATCTTGACGTACAACCGTCACTCCTCTAGCTACTCCTGTAAATCCTTTCTCTGGTGTGAAGGTCACGGTACCATCTGGGTCAACTGTGTAGGTTCCCTCTCCTGGAATCACTTTTATAGTGCTTCCATCATCGAAAGTCGCTGGAACCGTCTCATCAATCGGAACCGTCTTTTCAACACCATTAATTACAACTTTTCCACCCTTAAATTCAAGCTTAACACTTTGTGGAAGACCTTGGCTTCCTGTGCTTGTTTTATCTGTCGCAGTTGGAGTCACTTGAATAGCTTTCACTGTGAAGGTTGTTTGGACAGCCGTTCCATTGGCATCCTTAGCTTGAACAGTAGCGGGTACTGGTTGACCGACATAGGACTTGTCCGTTGGAGTGAAGGTAACCACTCCGGTAGTAGGGTCAACGGTATAAGTTCCAATCTCCTTACCAGAAGCATCCTTGGCTGGAACACTAAGAACCGAGTTTCCTTTTTCATCAATCAGAGTCACCGAATCAGCTTGAATCGGAATAGCTGAATCACCAGCTGTGAAGGTTGGTTTGCCACTTTGTGTATCTCCTTGTACTCCCTCAGAGACAGCTGGACTTGCAGTTGGAGTTACTTTCGTCACTGTCGCAGTGAAGGTACCAGAAACTTTCGTACCATTCGTATCTTGACGGACGACTGTCACTCCGGTGGCAACACCTGTGAAGCCTTTCTCTGGTGTGAAGGTCACGGTACCATCTGGGTCAACTGTATAAGTTCCTTCTCCTGGAACTTCCTTCGTCGTCTTGCCATCTTCGAAAGTCGCTGGAACCTTCTCATCAATCGGAACCGTTTTTTCAACACCATTAGCCGTAGCTTTTCCTCCTTGGAATTCCACCTTACCAGTTTGTGGAAGCCCTTGGATCCCTGTGCTTGTTTTATCTGTCGCAGTTGGAGTCACTTGAATAGCTTTCACTGTGAAGGTTGTTTGGACAGCCGTTCCATTGGCATCCTTAGCTTGAACAGTAGCGGGTACTGGTTGACCGACATAGGACTTGTCCGTTGGAGTGAAGGTAACCACTCCGGTAGTAGGGTCAACGGTATAAGTTCCAATCTCCTTACCAGAAGCATCCTTGGCTGGAACACTAGTTGCTGGATTACCAGTGGCATCAATCAGAGTTACTGAATCAGCTTGGATCGGAATCGCTGAATCACCAGCTGTGAAGGTTGGAGTGCCGGTCTGAGGCTCTCCTTGTACTCCCTCAGAGACAGCTGGACTTGCAGTTGGAGTTACTTTCGTCACTGTCGCAGTGAAGGTACCAGAAACTTTCGTACCATTCGTATCTTGACGGACGACTGTCACTCCGGTGGCAACACCTGTGAAGCCTTTCTCTGGTGTGAAGGTCACGGTACCATCTGGGTCAACTGTATAAGTTCCTTCTCCTGGAACTTCCTTCGTCGTCTTGCCATCTTCGAAAGTCGCTGGAACCTTCTCATCAATCGGAACCGTTTTTTCAACACCATTAGCCGTAGCTTTTCCTCCTTGGAATTCCACCTTACCAGTTTGTGGAAGCCCTTGGATCCCTGTGCTTGTTTTATCTGTCGCAGTTGGAGTCACTTGAATAGCTTTCACTGTGAAGGTTGTTTGGACAGCCGTTCCATTGGCATCCTTAGCTTGAACAGTAGCGGGTACTGGTTGACCGACATAGGACTTGTCCGTTGGAGTGAAGGTAACCACTCCGGTAGTAGGGTCAACGGTATAAGTTCCAATCTCCTTACCAGAAGCATCCTTGGCTGGAACACTAAGAACCGAGTTTCCTTTTTCATCAATCAGAGTCACCGAATCAGCTTGAATCGGAATAGCTGAATCACCAGCTGTGAAGGTTGGAGTTCCTGTCTGAGGCTCTCCTTGTACTCCCTCAGAGACAGCTGGACTTGCAGTTGGAGTTACTTTCGTCACTGTCGCAGTGAAGGTACCAGAAACTTTCGTACCATTCGTATCTTGACGGACGACTGTCACTCCGGTGGCAACACCTGTGAAGCCTTTCTCTGGTGTGAAGGTCACGGTACCATCTGGGTCAACTGTATAAGTTCCTTCTCCTGGAACTTCCTTCGTCGTCTTGCCATCTTCGAAAGTCGCTGGAACCTTCTCATCAATCGGAACCGTTTTTTCAACACCATTAGCCGTAGCTTTTCCTCCTTGGAATTCCACCTTACCAGTTTGTGGAAGCCCTTGGATCCCTGTGCTTGTTTTATCTGTCGCAGTTGGAGTCACTTGAATAGCTTTCACTGTGAAGGTTGTTTGGACAGCCGTTCCATTGGCATCCTTAGCTTGAACAGTAGCGGGTACTGGTTGACCGACATAGGACTTGTCCGTTGGAGTGAAGGTAACCACTCCGGTAGTAGGGTCAACGGTATAAGTTCCAATCTCCTTACCAGAAGCATCCTTGGCTGGAACACTAGTTGCTGGATTACCTGATGCATCAATCAGAGTCACCGAATCAGCTTGAATCGGAATAGCTGAATCTCCAGCTGTGAAGGTTGGTTTGCCACTTTGTGTATCTCCTTGTACTCCCTCAGAGACAGCTGGACTTGCAGTTGGAGTTACTTTCGTCACTGTCGCAGTGAAGGTACCAGAAACTTTCGTACCATTCGTATCTTGACGGACGACTGTCACTCCGGTGGCAACACCTGTGAAGCCTTTCTCTGGTGTGAAGGTCACGGTACCATCTGGGTCAACTGTATAAGTTCCTTCTCCTGGAACTTCCTTCGTCGTCTTGCCATCTTCGAAAGTCGCTGGAACCTTCTCATCAATCGGAACCGTTTTTTCAACACCATTAGCCGTAGCTTTTCCTCCTTGGAATTCCACCTTACCAGTTTGTGGAAGCCCTTGGATCCCTGTGCTTGTTTTATCTGTCGCAGTTGGAGTCACTTGAATAGCTTTCACTGTGAAGGTTGTTTGGACAGCCGTTCCATTGGCATCCTTAGCTTGAACAGTAGCGGGTACTGGTTGACCGACATAGGACTTGTCCGTTGGAGTGAAGGTAACCACTCCGGTAGTAGGGTCAACGGTATAAGTTCCAATCTCCTTACCAGAAGCATCCTTGGCTGGAACACTAAGAACCGAGTTTCCTTTTTCATCAATCAGAGTCACCGAATCAGCTTGAATCGGAATAGCTGAATCACCAGCTGTGAAGGTTGGAGTTCCTGTCTGAGGCTCTCCTTGTACTCCCTCAGAGACAGCTGGACTAGCAGTTGGAGTCACTTTTGTCACTGTCGGAGTATAATGTGCTTGTGCAGTTGAGGTAATCGGATTGTTGTCCTTATCATAACCAACAATTCCTGTAAGTTTGACGAGAGCTGGCGTAGCTGTTCCAATAAAACGAGGTAGCGGAGTAAAAGTAACAACTCCAGTTGTAGGGTCTATACTGTAGGTTCCTTCACCATCTACTGTGTATTGATCAACTAATGCGCCTGATTTATCCACCAGTTTGGCCGGATAATCTCTACTTGGTTCAATTTGTTTTATTTTTTCTTGCAATTCAACGACAAATAATGGCTTTCCTTGTTGAGCTTTCCCTTGAACATCCGTTGAAGTTTTATCTTGTCCAACAATTTCTTTCTTGATAACTGTTGGGATATATACAGAATCCATTGTGTAAGTATCTTGGATTTTATTAATGTTCTGTAAACCATTTATATCTGTTTCAGCTGTCCACCCTGTGCTAGCTCCATTTTTATCCCAAGCACGAACAACAACCCCAGTAGTTTTTCCAATAAAATCTGGTTCAGGTGTAAAGGTTATTTCCCCCGTAGTTGGATTTAAAGTATAAGTTCCTTGACCAACAACCATTAAAGTTGTAGCAGACTGCTCTATTCCATCAATAACAAATTTATAAGCTTTTGTATTATCAATTGTGTTAGTCACAGCTAAATCATTATCCAATTCCCCATACGCTGTGAAATGTAATTGTGTAGATTGTGTTTTACCTTGAACATCTATTGTTTCTTTTAATTCTCCACGTGGTGGGATGGTTTGTTGAATTTGAAAATCTTCTACTTCTCCAGAATAAGCCAAACCAGTTGGAGTAGCTATATCTTCTGCATCTTTTGCTGTACGAATCCGAACACCTAATCTTGTTAGTGTTGTATCAACACTTTGAGGAATATTTGAAAAGGTTAATTGAATGGTTCCAGCGGCAGTTACTTTCACCAAATTTGATGCTTCATTTTCATCAAATTTACCATTATTATTAAAGTCAACCCATCCTTTAACATAGGATTCTGGATTTCCATTTGGATCTGCCAACAATTTTAAGACGTAAGTTTTATCATCAGCTTTATGTAGTGTGTAATTGTCATTTTTTTCAACATTATCACCCATTAATTGCCTAGCGCCTTCATCAACGGTTTCATTTTTCTCATCTTGCAACCAAGGTGTTTTAGGTTTAGACGCATCTTCTTCGTCCAAATCACCTTTTACACTACCGATGAATGGATGAGAAGTCATTCCTCCTCTTCCGGAAGAAATCAAATGAGAGGCAACTCCATAACTGTCTGGTGCATCACCTTCGTCTAATGCAACAAATCCAATAGTTGTAGCTTGAGCACCCGATGAAATCATATAAAGAGAAACTTCTGAAGCTCCTTTGGTTAAGACAATAGGAGTAGATCTATTTTCGTTGATACTATTGACATAAGGACCAAAAGTTTGCGTTCCTAAACCGTCATATATATAAGGGCTTTTAACACTGCCATTTCCGCCAGTAGCGATTGTCTCAGGAGTTAAGGTTTTATTTAAAACAGCCTCCGTTAAACGTGTAATTTCTTTAACTACATCGGGATCATTCTCATTGTGTCCAGTGTTTTGGAATATCCTCTTGAACATGGTTTCTAAATAACCACGATCTGAAACTCGATAACTAGCTACCGTAGAAGGTCCCATGATCTCAGTAAGCAACTGCCAAGCACTACCGTTTGTCTTATAGATTTCTGCTTCATTCTGATTGGCTTCTTCTGAACTCGTTACAAATATATTTGGTTTAACACTTCTGCCATAATAAGTTGCAGAAACATCAAACGTAATTCCCAAATTATTGAATTCTCCAGAGGATTGTCTTTGACCAGGTAAACCAAGTTCTCCAGAAATAGTAGAAAAACCTGGAGCCGTCAGATTGTTTCTTGCAATAGCTGAATATTTATTAAAATTTTCTTTGTAGGCGAATACACGCTTATTATAGCGATCTGTTTGTCGCTCTTTGTATGCTTGAGTTCCTTCCTTAACTGGAACTCCGTTTTCTTCACCCACTATATTTTTTAATTCTTTTACCTTTATCGTAACAATATAACCGGGTGATATTTCCTTGGTCCAAGTGGTACCAACGCGCAACTCGTAACCGATTTGACCTTTGAAATTGATTGTTTCACCTATACCACTAACCGCCGCTTTGTCTGACCAATCCACAAAAAACAGTTGATTGTTCAAATCAGTAATGTGTTTGTTGTAGCCATCAGTTCCTTGGTATTGCTTGAAATGATTTTCTTGTTCGGTTTTTGATAATGGTGTAGTGGTATCTAAGACATAACTAACATTTTCATAGCCTAATTTTTTCAATGTAACATAGGCTGTTTGAATACTAGCATTTAGGGTAGCTATTTTTTCTTTTGACTCAGCAAGAGTTAATTGCTTATTTGTAAGTGCCTGCTCTGAATTTGCAATCGCAGTATTGAGCGAACTTTTTACGCCTTCTAGTTCTTTTATTGCCTCTTCGGATAATGGTTGAGAGCCTTCTGAAGAGGGAACTTTATTTTCAGAAACATTCGTTACAATTTGTTTGAAGATTTTAGCCTCTGAATGTGCTCTTTCTAAATCTAACTGATTTTCTGTAGCTTCTTCGGTATCTGTGATAGCTGAATCAGTTTGGGGAGTTTCACTTTTTGATGATTTGACTTCCTCTTTTGAATCTATAATCTTTTCAGATTCAACTTTAGTATCTTCCTTTGAGGTAGCATTGTCTTTGTTCGTATCAGAAATAACTTCTGCTTTATCAGTAGAAGACTGTTCCTTATCAGTGGAAGCTGTTGTTTCTGATGGAAGAGTAGCATTCTCATCTGAAGCATTTTCTGTAGCTACGCTAGTCGTAGTTTCTGTAGCTGTCGTAGATTCTGATTTTTTTTCAGATGAATTTTCCTGATTGAAAACATCACTAAAAACCCCATCTGTTTCAATAGAGTTGGTTTCTTCTCTTGTAATTTCAGTAGCTGGTGCCTGCATAATCTCCACACTATCGGCTTTAACATTAACACCAAAAATTAAAGTTCCAATTAAAACAGATGCTGCTCCGAATGCATACTTTCTAATTGAAAAACGCTGTTTCCTATTAAATTCCATAACTTCTCCCCTTTGTCACGTTAGTCTATACATATAGTATAAGGTATGGTAATCTCTTGTCAAGTATATCAAAAAAATTATTTTTCGTTAAGTACAATGCATTACTATTTTAAGTTAGCGGATAAACTTTACAAAATTCCTCTAAAACGACAAGTTTATCTTCTGTGAATGTCAAATTTTCTTCTTCGAACCACTGATTAAACAAGTCTTTATGAACCTTTCTCCAGTAGCTTAAAGTCTTATCTCCTTCCCCTTCTTTAAAAGCGTGTTCTTCTGACACTTGATTAAAGGGGACAATGGTTACTTTCGTAATTTCGACAATACAGATAGCATTGTCCTTGCTATCTAATATCACATCAAATGTTCCCGTTTCTGGGATTGGTTCCTTATCTATCTGATACAGATCGTAAGCTGATGCTGTTGCTGTTTTTTCACCTTTTAAAACTAAATCGGCTAACTTATCTGATTCAGCCCCAAAAGCCCATGCATCTATTTCTTCACCAATATCAGGATTTATCTTTTTGTATTCTTGCCACAAAGTTTCTGCTTTCATAATTTTATCCCCTAACTATTTTATAAATATTTATTTAGTTTGTTGGTCACTACTTCAAACTCCAACCACCATCTAGTTTAATAATTTCTCCTTGCATAGCTTGAGCTTGTCCACTGGCTAGAAAAAGAGTTAATTCGGCAACTTCTTGAGGTTCAATCCAACGCTTAATTGGAGTTTCATCTGCCACCCACTGAGATAAACCACCTGGTTCAAAATCACTAGCTGTCATCTTTGTTTTTACCGCACCAGGAGCTAGTCCAAACACTTGAACACCACTTTTAGCATAATCTAAAGCAGTTTGTTTGGTCAATCCTGCCAAAGCATGTTTAGAAGCTGTGTAAGCTGCTCCACCTCCTCCAGCTAAAAAACTTGCAATAGAGCACATGTTGATGATAATCCCTGAGTTTTCTTTCAGCATCTTTTTTAAATAAAATTGTGTTAATTTCATTGGTACTACAAGATTAATTTCAAATAACTCAGTCCACGCTTTATCTGTCACTTTATCTAGCGGAAGGTAATCGTCCAAAATTCCTGCCGTATTGCAAAGCAAATCCACTTTCGGCAACCAATCAAATAAAATTTGTAAGTCATTGGTTAAATCTAGTTGTAAAAAATGAAAATTTCCTGATAATTCGGGTCCGTTTGCTTTATCTACACCATACACAGACCAATTGTTTTTCAATAAAAGTTGAGCTTGAGCAAGTCCAATACCTGAGCTAACTCCTGTTACTAAAGCAATTTTAGTCATCAACTTCTACCCAATCTGTCGCTAATACATCACAGGTAGTAGGGCTCCACATCGAAAAACCTTCTCCTTCACCTGAAACATTAATTAAAAAATAAGGTGTTACTTCTAAAGAACGACCATCAATGTTAAGACGATCAAATAGTTGAACATAGTTTTCAGCACCTGCCCAACCAGAACGAACGTATTTCTTTTTTAATTTTAAACCTGGTAAAATTTCTTCAAATGTCATTTTTTCTCCTTTTTCCTATCTAAAATTCCCAATAAAAACGTTTTTGTTCTTTTTTTTCGATGCATCCCAGAGAATGATAAAAATGATGTGCTGCTTCTCGGTAGATTCCTGTATTAATGCGAATTCCACCGTAACCTAATTTTCTTCCTTCTTTTTTGAGAAATTGCATGAGTTCTTTTCCATATCCTTGTCCTTGAAAATCTTTCTTTACGGCTAAAGCCATCAAGTTCAGTATCTGGGGGAAATACAAGCACTCATAGGAAGTTGCATGAAGGTAGCCAACCACTTCCTGTCTATCATCAAGCGCAACAAGAAAGAGATGATTTTCTTTGTCCAAGAGTTCTGTAAATTGCTGTTTCATTTGTGAAATAGGATAATCGTAACCTAGACTTAACTTATTTAGAGAATGAATAGCTGTAGCATCTTCTGCTTTTGCATATCTTATCATTTTAATATCACTTCTTTCCTACTTACTATATTATATCATTAAGAAAAAGGAAGTAAACTATTTTTTACTGATCTTTTAAATAAAGTTCTGAATGACGATAACCGTAGATATAGTAAATGATTGTTCCAATCAATAAAGCGATACCAAAAGCAATCCAAGTATCTACACTATATTGTGTCATAAATGATAAGCAAATCACAATAGATAGAATCGGAGTCAATGGCACCAATGGTGTCTTAAATTCTCCAGCTTTCGGCATGCCCTTTTCCTTGCGTAATTTGAGAATGGCAAAGGCAAGCATCATCAAATAAGCCAAGGTACAGATATTTAGAAAGGAAGCAATGCTAGCTAAAGGAAATACTCCTGCACAAATAGCCGAGCCAATTCCTACTAAAATAGTAGCATTTTTAGGGACACGACTCAGCTTTGTTAAATGCCTAAAAGTTTTAGGTAGCAAACCATCACGCGCAATGCTATAAATCATACGTGATAAAGCATAGGTCATAGAGATACAGACTGTAATTAGAGTTAAAATCGCTACTACTGAAACATAGTGAGCCAACCAATCTAACTTGGCGCTTCGCAAAGCAAAAGCTACTGCATCAGACACATTTAACTTAGTATAATGAACAATCCCAGTTAAAACTAATGTCACTAGAATATAAAGAATGGTGACGATACTAAGTGAAAGTACAATTCCTCTTGGTATATTTTTTTGAGGTTCTTTGATTTCATCCACTGCCATGGAAATTGATTCAAAACCAAGAAAAGCAAAAAACATAAGGGAGGCTCCAGCCATAATACCAACATTTCCACCATAAAATTTTCCAAATCCAAATGGTGCAAAATGAGCCCAATTTTCGGTTTTAACAAAAAAGATTCCCACTACTATAAACAAGACAAGAGCTGAAAATTTCAAGACAACCAAAAATGAATTGAATCTTAAGGCTGCCTTGGAATTTAGTAATACAACACCAGTTACAAACACTAAAACTAAGATTGGTAATACATCGATGTAGGTCCCCGCTTGCAAATCAAATGTTCCATTGAGAGCTTGAGGAAGTCGAACCCCAAAGCCATTCAATAGTCCCTTTAGATAAGAGCTCCAACCAGAAGCTACCCCAGAGACAGCGGTCATAAATTCCATAATTGTAAACCAACCAGCTAGCCAAGCGGGAAATTCTCCCAAAACTGCATAAAGATAACTATATGCTCCTCCTGTTGCTGGAATTCTTGAGGCAAATTCTGCATAAAAAAGAGCCGAAATACTGACGCAAAGGGCTGAAATAACGATTGAAATAACAAGAGAAGGTCCTGCCAAGGTCGCTGCTGCTGTACCTGTGATAGTAAAAATTCCTGTTCCTACCATTGCACCAATTCCTAATAAAACTAAATCCCAAATCTTGAGATGACGGTGCATGCTTGTTCGAGTTTTACTCACATCTTTTTTTCTAAAAATATCCATAGATAACACTAACTCCTAAATTATTCAGAATTCTAATTGTATCATATTTTATACTTTTCTGAAATACTTATAAAAAGAGCTAAGAAGTGTGTCCCGCATTCTCCTAGTTGTTTTACTACAACATTGGAAAAGTGCTTGGTACATTCTCAACTCTTTTAATTTTTTATAGGATAATTTTTTACGTTCTATAAAGATACAATTTTACGATAACTACGTGAAGTGATTAGGAAAACAGTTACGTAAATAACAAAGAATACAAAGCAAACCAGTAAGGTTACAATAAGGGCTAACTCAGTATTCAAGACGCCTAGGATTCTCAATATTAAACTAATCATATGATAAGCAAATGTGAGATGAATAAATGAGAAAATAAGCGGTAGAAAGAATACAGTCAATACCTGTTTATGAATCGTTTTACGAGTTTGTTTTTCATCTAAACCAACTTTTTGTAAAATCACAAAGCGCTCTCTATCCTCGTATCCTTCTGAAATTTGTTTATAATAGATAACCAAGACAGCCCCCATCATAAAGACAAGTGATAGAAACAACCCAATGAAAATCAAACTACCTAACGCACCATTCAGCTCTAGTTTGGAACTTTCTCTTTCAGAGCCATATACACCAGAACTCGTTTCTGGCAAGGTTTGGTTAAATTGATTCAACTTTTCTTGTAGAGCTTCGTTCAACTTCATTTTCTCTTTTAGTGTCCCTTTAACGTTCAAACCTCCGTAAACACTTTTTGAACCATTAAAAGAGGAATGATAATTCTCAACAAATTTTTCTGGATTGTTGAGGACTATATACATGCTTTGAGGTATGATAATACTATAATCATCTGGAACGTGTCCAAAAAGGAAATTCTCCTTCAACTTTTTCCGAATTTCTAAGTCTTGTCCATCTAAATTAATATGCTTGCTATCACCTAAGTCAATGCCTTTAGTAAAAACGAGTGCTTCATTGTCGGAGAGTTTTAAATCTTCACCTGTTAATGATTGGTAGTCTTCACTAGAAAATAACAGTGCGTAAGTGTTAGGAGTAACAAATACTTCATCCTTAGAATAGAACTGAAATTGATTTCCCTTTCTCTCCTTTATCCCAATGGTCTCTATTTGAAAGGCATGACTATACTGAACTTCCAAATGATTTTCTGATGCAAACTCTGCTATCAGTTGATTCATTTGCTCTTTTGTAACCGGATTTCTATCATTTGTTCCTCTACTATAAATAGAGATATCCTGCGGGAAAAACATTTTTTGCATGTAATCCTTACCTGCATACAAATTTGCCCCACCTACTAGAGTCACTAAGACCATGGTAGACAAAATGGAAATGGTTGCAAGCCCCATCGCATTTTTTTTCATCCGAAAAACTAAATTGGATACAGAAATGAAGTTATTAGGTTGATAGTAATACCTTTTATTTTTTTGCAATAACTTAAGAAAAACAGTGATTCCAGCACTAAACAATAGATAGGTTCCTAAAATTACAAAAAGTACTGCGACAAAGAAAGTAACAATGGCTACCAAAGGATTCGTTACGCTGAGTGCGAGATAATAACCAAATGACAAAGAGCAAAGTCCTATAATCGCTTTTAACACAAGAAAACGACTTTTCTTTTCACCACTGTTTTTCTCCTTAGAGAGCTGCAATGGATTAAAGCGGAAAATACGCCAGCCATTTGCTATAACTAACATTAAAAAGATTACAATATATGTAATAAATACAAATATAATAACAGGCAGTTGAATCGTAGAAGCTAGTACAACCGTCAGCCCCATGAGTTTTAACAGCAGTGCGTAGAATAAATTGTCAAAAAATATCCCTAAGATGACACCTAAGATGACCGTAACTATCCCAAATAGAAATAGTTCAGTGAACACCATTAGAAATAAATGCCTTTTATTCAATCCCAACATGCCATAAAGTCCCAGTTCTTTGGAACGATTCTTCATGACAAAACCGTTGGCATACAGTACGATGTTATAGACAGATATATTGACAATTACAATTCCCAAACCTAACACCATTAAAACTTGTCCAGCTCCTTCTAATTTAGGCAGATTGGGATTAAAAGTCAGAGAATAAAAAATATACGTAATCGCCACTGATATACAGGTTGCTAAAGCAAATGGATAGTAGAGTTTCCGATTCTTAATAAGGTTCGAAACAGCTAATTTATTGATCAGTTTAAACATGACGCTCCACCTCACTTGCCATCACTGTCAAGGTATCTGAGATTTCTTGAAACATCTGTCTCTCCGTCTTATCGCCTCGGAAAATCTGATTGTATAAGATACCATCCTTAATAAATAAAATTCGCTTCGCTCGACTAGCCGCTGATGTTGAGTGCGTAACCATCAAAATCGTCTGTCCCGTCTGATTAATCGTGTCAAACAAATCCAACAAAGTAGCAGAAGATTTCGAATCCAAAGCACCTGTCGGCTCATCTGCTAACAAAATCTCTGGCTGAGTGATAATCGCACGTGCCACTGCCACTCGTTGCTTCTGCCCTCCTGAAATCTCATAAGGAAATTTCTCCTGTAGCTGATTAATTCCTAACTCATTACAAACCGTCACCAACTTCTTCATCATCTCCGTAATCGGACGACGAGACAATACGAGTGGTAGTAAGATATTATCCTTAACAGATAGAGTATCCAACAAGTTGAAATCTTGAAAGACAAAACCTAATTTTTCACGGCGAAAACTAGAGGCTTGGCTATTTTTAATGTTAGCTGTGTCTACTCCATTAAGAAACACTCGACCTTCTGTCGGTTTATCCAACATAGCTAGGATATTGAGGAGAGTTGACTTCCCTGAACCCGACTCTCCCATGATAGCAACGTATTCTCCTTGTTCCACTGTGAAATGGATATCCTTTAAGGCTTCTACTTGGCTTCCTTGAAAACGTGTTTTGTATATTTTTTGAATGTGCTGAACATCTAACAATGACATGATGAATAATCTCCTTTTGATTGTAGTAGTTTTAGATTTTTGATTAGAAAGCTGATATTAATGGCTGTATTGTAACCAGAAATAATAGTTACTAGAGGCACAGCCCAGTTTTGTTTTTTCAACTTCTTCTTTAGGTATTTTAATAGTTTTTGGAAAGCGTTCTTTGTTTTGGAATAGTTTGGTTTTCATGGTAAATATCCTTTCTAAGCATCGACAACATTGTTTGTCTTTGCTTTCTCTTTCTTTCTACCTCTATCTTACCCTTCTTCTACCATTCCTACCATAACTTTATCTTTCATTTTTATCTGGAATTCTTACATTTTTGTAAGATAGCTAATTGATTGCAACACTCGTTTTCATCCATAACAACTGCTTCAATATTAGCCATTTTTTGAGATAACTCTATTATATCCTAAACGATTGATTATTCTATCAATATTATTAAAAAATCGAACTGCTATATTCGTTAATTTTGTCAAAAAAAATAAACAAACACTATAAAAACAGTGCTTGTTTATAACTGATTATTTTTTCTTGACAACTCCATAGCCAAGACTAACAATAGAAACGATAATGAAACCGATAGATATTAAGCTAACGCTTGACAATGTTCCTGTTGAAGGTAAAATTCTTTTACTTTTAGCTGGATCACCTGTGACAACCGAATTCTTTGTAGCCGTCGGATCTTCTGCGATTACTAAATCTTTGGGAGTTGTTGGATCTTGCTCTGGCAATGAGGCTGGTTGAATCGGTAATGTTGGATCAAGTGAGTCAGATGAATCAGTATTTTTCGGATCTTTCTGATCAGTGATGACTAACTTTCCGTTTTTATACTCAACTGCATTACTATTGGCGTTCAAAACTGTTACAGTTCCGTCTGAATTAACTTGGAAAGTAATATCTGTTACAGCCAAGTAACCTGTAGGAGCCGCTTCCTCATGGAATGTATAAACGCCAGTTTCAAGATCAAGTTCTTTTGATTGATTGGCTTCTGATGTCCATGATTGAAGAGCTGTTCCTTCTGCCTTGTCACTTTTAAAGATTTTAATCTGCGCTCCAGCAATTTCTTGACCATCCAAGTTCACCTTACTGAAAGTTACTTTTTGAGTTGGTACAGTTGCCTTTTGATTAATGACTGTGCGGGAGACCGCCTTGTCACTGCCAAAATCTTGTGAACTGATTTTAATCTCTTCACCAGATGAAGTATAACCATCTGGAGCCTTAACTTCTCGAATAGTGTAGTTGTCTCTTAATAGTTGACCAACACTCGCATTTCCGCTATCATCAGTCGTAATAGTACCGACAACAACTCCTGTTCGATCACGAACTACTTCAAACTGAGCACCTGCAAGACTGTTTCCTGCCTCATCTTGCTTGTGAAGATTGATTGAGAAGACATAGCCTTCAGACATCCCACCAGCAAGAAGATAATACAATTTAGATTCAGAGGTCGTCACAACCTGTTGATTGGCTTTTAAAATTGCATTGTTTGTAAATAGCTCACCATCCGTAGGATTGTAAGAAGTTTTTACAGAATATTCAATGAGGTAACCATTTTGATTGGAGACATCTCCAAAATCAACAGAAAATTGACGATTGTTATTGGTAAAGTTAACGGTAAATTGATCTGTCACATCCTCTGTTGACGAACGACCCCAAGTTCCATTATCCCAGTACCAAGCAACCTTATAAATTTTCACTGTTTCTGGGAGGATTTCAACTCCTTGATTTTCCTCGCTCAAACTATCTTGAACACTCACATCTTGCATATTTTCCATATTGCGATTGAGGGCAATATTGTAGTGAATGATATTTGGGTCTGTTCCCGTCCAACCACTCTTTTCAATTTTAGAGTCATATTGTTTCGGTGGCCCATTGTAATGAACGGTTCCTGCTACAATCACTTTGTTACCAACTGTAATATTGATTGGAATATCTTTTTCTTCTTTGACAACCTGATTGTCAACTTGAACATAGAAGAAAAATTCTCCTCTCACTCCAGATTGCTTTTCGACATAGTCAGTGTAGGTAAGGGTAATTGTTTTGGTCTCTTCATCCACAACCCCTTTAGCAACAACCTCCTGATTCTCATCTGTTAAATCAATAACTGGCGAACCTTTAAAGGCTAGTTCTGTAGGCAACTGGATAGTGGTCGTATCCCCTGCATGCACTTGATTATCTGGCAATACAAATTTTGCTTGGAGTCGAAAACTTTCCCAAATATCTACTCCTTTGGTCAATTCCTCACCAGTAGAGTTTTTGATACTTATTTCAGTAATAACATCATTCTGCTCAGCAGCATTTACTTTTGAAATGCCCGAAAAAACCAATAAAAAAGTCCCCAGAGATAGAACGGCTACCTGAAACCAAGTTGTTAACTTATTTTTCATTTAGTCTTCCTTTCTTAATTTTGTCACAATAAATAGTGTATAGTTATAATCACGCAATTTTTTATCTATCTTTTTGCAACAAAGACAAAATTAACCAAATATAATATACTATATATAGTTTACCATATTAACCGTGATAGCTCCATAGATGTTAATATTTTGAAAACATTTGATAACAATTTGTAATAATATTTTACTATTTTGTAATACTGATATATAAATAGCTTAAAATAGATTTACAACTATATTTGAAAGTGATATACTGTCTTAGAGATAAATTATTCATTCAATTTTAGGAGAATTGGGAGAGAAAAATGAAAGAAAAAAAGAACCTTGTACTAGTACTTGCTTGTCTTGCTAGTATTGTTTGTTGTGTCGTATCTGGGATGATATTAAAGAGCTATTTTCGTTCGGAAAATCCAACCGTTTCTTATAGCGGTGATGGAACAGTATCTACTCAGACTGTTTCTTTAGATATTTATGGTATTGATACTCAGCCTATTATAAATGTTAAAAACCATACCCAAGTATGGATTGTTCAATATAAGGATGGCTATGTTGGGCTTCAGGTAAAAGAAAATGACCCCCTCATTTCCCAGTTAACTCAGCAAGCTGATAGCTTGAAAAATAACCCTCAACGAATAGTTGGGAAGCTTTTCAGTACTACACGCGATTCAAATACAAACGGCTTTATCATTGGTTATGGTAAAGATTTTGCAACAGCACCACCAGAGTTAGCTCGTACAACTTATGTATCACTTTCTGAATTTCAATCTGGACAAACCAATACCCTATTGATGTCAGGTGGTTTCTTTATTGGGGCTATTGTTATTTTAGTTTCTGGTATCATAACTCGCAGACACATCGTAAATGCCTACGAAGAAATCTATGCAGCCTATCCTGAATTACACAATAACATTGATAATCTCTATAAACATGCCAATTTTATAGATAATCAGTTGAACATCATTATCTATAAACACCATCTCGTAACGAACTATAGAATCTTCTGTGCCGTGGACTTAAACAAAGTAGATATGGTGTCCCATCACATGATGACTACACACAACCATGGACTTACTTACTATCATTCTTATTTAAAAGTTTCTCGAATAGATCAAAATAAACTATTGTCAATGCCAATTCGCAATATCAAGAAAGCGACTGATAGCAAACTGTTGACAACTTTTGAATATATTCATAAACATTTCCCTTATATTGAATTTGGAATTTAAGAAATTTTCTTGATATTAAAAAATAGATAGTCCCCTTGGTAGAGACTATCTTTTTTTATTTTCAAAATAGAAAGATTTACAACCCTATTTGAAAGTGATATACTATGTCAGAGATGTATCATTCGTTCAATTTTAGGAGAAATATGAGAGAAAAAAAGAACTTTGCATTAATACTTTCTTGCATTATTAGCCCAATCTTTCTACTAATATCTATAACTATGTTTATAGGCATCTTAGAAGGTGGTTACGCTTCAACTACTTTTTATATCTTATTGATAACTGCTGTTTTCTTTATTCTTGCAATTTTTATCTTAATTGCAGGTATTTCGACTCGTAGACGTATTATAAAAGCATATAATGAGATCTACACCACCTACCCTGAATTACAAAATAATATTAATAACCTTTATGAACAAGCGGATTTTAGAGATGATAAACTAAATATTATTATCTACAAACATCATCTAGTAACTCATTATAGAGAATTTTGTGTTGCAGACCTAAACAACACCTATATGATTTACCATTATATTACAACCACTTCTGTTCGTGGGATTACATTCCATTATTATAATTTGAGAGTATCTGTAAAAAATCGAGGAACACAATTAGCAATGCCGATTCGTAGCCTCAAGATACTTACTGATAGCAAATTATTAACAACTTTTGAATACATTCACAAGCATTTCCCTGATGTTATAATAAGACCTACATTAAGAAATCCTTATATCCCAAAATAGATAGTCTCCTTGATAGAGATTGTCTTTTTTATTTTCAAAATAAATGTTTATGATAAAGCGTAGTATAGTATCTATATATACAATCATGCCTGAAAATGTTATACTATTTTAGGAAGTAGATTTTATCATCTAAATTTTTGGAGAAAAATAAATGAAAGAAAAAAAGAATATAACACTTATTGTCTATGGTTTCGTTGGCTTTATCCTCTTAGCGGTAGCTGTGGGAATGTTAGTCTATCGTTTTGACAGTAGTCATCCCAAGACTATTTACCAAGGAGACGAAACTCCATCTTCTGAAACAGTTCTACTAGATATTTATGGTATTTCCTCTACGCCGATTATCACTGTAGACGATGATACAGAAGTGTGGCTTGTTCAATACAAGGATGGATATGCTGGACTTCAAGCAAAAGAAAACGATCCTCAAATTACCAAGTTACTTCAAAATAATGAGAATTTAGAAAAGAAACCACAACGAATTGTCGGGAAATTTATGAATACTTCAAATTCTGCCCCCAACAAAAATATGATTTCTCAATACTATGATCTTATAAATGAAATGGCTGCAAGTGAGTCTACAGAATTTAAGGAAAAATTAGCAGATAATACTTATGTTTCACTAACAGAATTTCAGTCGGGACAAACATCTAGTTTAATTACATCTATTATCTTTTTTGCCTTATCAGCCCTCTTCTTTGGAATTGGTTTGATCACTCGAAAGCGTGTTATAGCAGCGTACAACGAAGTCTACTCGACTTATCCTGAATTAGAAAATAATATCAATACTCTTTATGAACAAGCAGATTTTAGAGATGATGAACTCAAAATCGCTATCTATAAACAACATCTCATTACTTATTATGGCAGTTTTTCAGCTGTGGATTTGACCAATGTAGAACAAATTTATCATTATATTTTTACAGTACGTCGATATGGGATAGCTGTCAAACAGGCCTCTTATTTAAGAGTTGTTCGACAAAATCAAAAGAAACCATTGCAAATGCCAATTCGCAATATAAAGAAAACAACAGATAGTAAACTTCAATCAACATTTGATTATCTTTACCAGCATTTCCCTTATATTAAATTGGGAATCTAATCTACGATAGAAAATAAAAAACGAATGAATTGCTCACTCATTCGTTTTTTTCATCTTTTTTATTGAATCCTCTGATTTTATTTCTCTTTTTCAGAACTAGATTAATCTTCTGTGTTTTAAGGTAATTATCCAAATACACACAAGCCCAAATAAATAGATAAATCAATACAAAATTCACCCAAAAATAAATGCTGGTTACTGCTAAGTAACTCCACCCATTGAAACTTAGAACAAGGATAGATGTTCCTATAAAGTGTAATATTAAACAGCTTAGAAAAGAAAGACGTTCTATTTCAAATATCTGTGATAATAATCCTATCAAAGCACTGACAACTAGAACACTATAAATACTTGAAAGTGTATTTTTTTGAATATGTAAGACTACAGCTAAAAGATAGACGGCGCTTCCTGTTCGTACACCCGCTATCATATTTTTTAAAATTTTTCTCATTATTTCCTCCTAGATTCCCAAGAAATCCATCAAATTCTTGACATAACGACGACTGACACTAGTCTTATGATGATTGCTTAATTTTGCTGTCATATTTCCTGAAAAACTATCTGACAAAGACTGTAGATGATCAATATTTATGAGAGCATGCTTTGAAATTTGGATGAAATTTTGACTTTTTAGTCTGTTTTGGAAGTGAATGAGACTTTCTGTTGTTGTATAAACACCTTCCATACTATAAATCAAGAGTTCTGTTTGATTGATATCCGCAAGAATAATATCATCTATCTTCACCATAATGATACGATCATCTGTTTTTATCGGAATAACAGTTCCGCGAGTTGCTTGGTATTGTTGTAAATAATCCATGAGAGATTTCACTTCTACACCTAATTTTTCAGCTTTCACGGTAACCAATGGATCGTTTGCAGGAATGGTTTCTTCTAGCTCAAACTGTATCTTCACGATTTTCTCTCTTTCTTACTATATTGCACTCATTCTAACATTAATTGGTTTTTATCTTAGTTTTCATATAAGCATTTTGAAGAAACCAAATAAGAACGACGGCGAATAAAACTACTACAACTATATAGTATGTTTCCTGCATTGTCAATAAATGATCTAAATTTAGACGAATCCCCATTGCTTTTTCAAAATCATGGTGCATCGTAGCATTGCCCTTAAAAGCCTCATTCACTTTTTCTTTCATCAGCACTTGTCTGAACAAAGAAGCGGTATAACTAAAAGGAAAAGCTTTAACAATATTTTGAGCAAAAGTTGGTAGAGCGCCGATTGGAATATATGTTCCCACCAAAAAACCTGATGCGGCTCCAATGACAGTGGCTAATTTACCCAAACTATCAATAGATTTAAAATAATTGACTACTATAGCATTGATGATGGTTGAAAGAATAGCAGTCAGTAATGTAATCACTAATAATTGCGGTACAAGATTCCAATCAAAAGTAAACTGATCATCAAAGATAAAATAACACAACATAATGAGAAACATAATGATTTGCATACAAAATCCAATGACGATAGAGCTAATCATATAACTGAATTGTAAAGCCCAATATCCTAAATCTGTAACATAAAGATCTTGTGTCACTTTTGCTTCACGATCACTTACAATCCGTGATAGGGCGGAAAATGTCGTGGTCAAACCTGTAATCGTAAGAGTTCCTCCAATTAACCAAGCATCTAGTAGCTGATTCGTATCGGGTAATTTTGACCAAGCTGTTTGAATATTATGCTTCAAAAAAACAATATAAAGAATAAAAGAGATCAAAGCTCCCAAAAGAGAGAAAATAACACCACTACGATTTCTAAAATAAAGTAAAAAATTTCTTTTAACTAATGCTAACATTTAACGTACCTCTTTTCCTGTCAAAGCTATAAAAGCGTCATCCATTGTTCCTTGACGAAACTCAAATTGTTCAATATAAGGACGTGTCCACCCCAAAATATTAAAGGTTTGTTCTATATCTTCTGGTTTCATCAGAAACTCTCCTGATTTCAATTCTTCGTAGTCAATTTGATGATTTTTTAAAATCTGAATAAAGACATCCCTTGTTTTTGTGACAATTTTCAATAAATTACAAGCATATTGTAACTTGATGTAATCAGCCGAACCTCTAGCAATAACTTTCCCATGATCTACAACATAAATCATATCGGCATTATCTGCTTCATTCAAATAGTGAGTTGTTAACACCACTGTCATCTTTTTCTCTTTTTGAAGTTGGATGAGCAAATCCCAAATGACATTCCTTGTTTGAATATCAAGTCCTGTGGTCGGCTCATCTAAAAAGAGAATATCTGGACTGTTTAACAATGCGCGTGCAATATCTACTCGTCTTTTTTGTCCACCCGATAAGGTGTGATATTTTTGTTGAACAAAATTCGTTAAGCCCAACTCTTTGATTAGTTGGTCAATTTTATTTTTCTCAATATGCTTGTATTGTTTAGCACGGATTTCTAAATTTTCCTTTACCGTTAACATACCGTCTAACACACTATTTTGAAAAACAACTCCTAATTTTGTTTTTTCAGCATAGTTAATAGAACCAGATGTTGGTTGCAACAAACCGATCAACATTTGAATAGTCGTAGACTTTCCTGCTCCGTTCGGTCCTAAAATAGCTGTGAAACTTCCTCTTTTGATGTGAATATCTAAGCCATTCACTGCAACAGTGTTTCCATACGTTTTAGTTAGTTTTTTTGTTTCTAACATGGTGTCTCCTCCAATTATCTTTTTAGATTTGAAATAATAGGTTCATTCCAGTTTGTTTATTGATCAATGTTTTTATTTCTTAATCTAAAGGTAGAATAGCATGTTATTTTTTAAAAATCTCTGTTTTTTTGATAAGAGGTTAAATAATCAACACAAGCGGTTATATAAGAAATAAAAAAAGCTCTTTGTTTTTATAACAAAGAACTTTTTGATTAGAATCCTTAACGACTGATGATTCGGCGATAACTTCTGGAAGTTAATAAGAAAACTGAAATATAGGCTAGTAAAAAGATAAGACAGATAGCAATCGTTGTTTGAATTAACAGCAGAACATCATATCCTCCTAAAATAAAGACAATTTTTTGTATCATCTTAAATGCAAAAGCAATATGCAGAAAAGCAAAGAAGACTGGAAGAAAGAAAACTGTTAAGATCTGTTTACGAATAGTTTGTTTAATTTGTTTCTCATCTAATCCAACTTTTTGTAATGTTAAGAAACTTTCACGATCCTCATAACCTTCTGAGATCTGTTTGTAATAGATAATCAATACAGTTCCCATTAAGAATATAGCAGATAAAAAGAGTCCTATAAAGAAGAGACTTCCAACCGTAATCTTATAGTCTTTTTCTATGTAAAAGCGTATATTTGCAGATGTTGTAACCTTCTCTTCTTGACTGGATAATGAACTCAAATAGTCACTGACACTATCTAAAAAAGTTGTATTATCTTTATCTTCCGCATCTATCCCAATGGAATAAGTATAGTCTCCTTTATTTGTTCCTATCTGATTGAGATCATTTACAACAATAAGGAGTATATTAGGAGCTACTACCTCTGTCGTATTACCTATCTTTCCGTGTACAATATTATTTTCAAGGACTTGTTTAATGTTCCATTTTTTTCCATCAATTTCTAGATTTTGTTCAGAAGAAATAGGTAAGTTTTTACTGAAAATGGCTATTTCTTTATCCTCTAAAGTCATGTCTTTTCCAGTTAATTGTTTATAGCCTTGAGGATTTAGTAGATAAATAGCTCCGTTGCTTTCACTTTGTAAAGTATTTCCATCAGCTGTATTTTCTAACACAATTTTATTATTAGAAATCTGTTTAATATAAACTGATTTACTTACCACATCTAAATAAGTTGCTTTCTTTATATGATCTTTTTCTGCAATTTGTTTAATATCTTCTAAAATACTTGGACTAAAGTCATTTGTAGATTTTGTCAGAGAAATATTGTAATCTTTTGGATAAAGAGTTGCTAGATAATTGGTTCCACTAACATAAATATTCAAACTCCCCACTAAAGTTACCAAAAGCATGGTGGAGAGAATCGAAATCGTTGCTAGTCCCATTGCATTTTTCTTCATCCTAAAAATTAAATTAGAAAGTGAAATGAAGTTTTGTGTTTGGTAGTAATAAGTTTTTCTATTTTTTAAGAATTGCAACAATTTAATAGAGCCAGCGTTAAAAAGGAGATAAGTTGCTAGAATGACCATTAAAACAGCTAAGAAAAATTGACTAATAGCTTGAACCGGGTTTTCCACTGAGATAGCTATATAATAGGCAATCACTAGTAGAATAGAGCCAATAATTGTCTGAAGAAGTAAAAATCTTCCTTTTTTCTCTCCCGCTCTTTTTTCTTTTAGTAAATTAAGAGAACTATACTGAAATAGGCGAATAAAATTCAGAATTAAAACAAATCCAAAAGCACAGCCCATACTGAACAAGGTTGTCAAAACTGTACTCCACTGAAAAAGTGAGGAAATAACTATCGGAACTCCAATAAATTTCAAAAGGAGAACAAATAGCAATCTATCAATCAGTAAACCTCCAATCACTCCTAAACCAACTGTCAACAGAGCAAATAAAAAAAGTTCAATGATAGTCATAGTCAATAAATGGCGTTTTTCCATCCCTAAGACAGTATATACTCCCAGTTCTTTAGAACGATTTTTCATGACAAAACCATTGGCATAAATCACCAAAATCACAGCAGCAATTTGAATAACCCAAATACCAAACTGCAAGGTCATCTGTGCGGCATTTCCTCCATAAGATTTTTCTATATTGGGATTAAATGCTAGTGAAATAAAACTATATAAAATAGTCGTCATGATGATAATGACTAAAGCAAATGGATAGTAGAGTTTCCGATTCTTAATAAGGTTCGAAACAGCTAATTTATTGATCAGTTTAAACATGACGCTCCACCTCACTTGCCATCACTGTCAAGGTATCTGAGATTTCTTGAAACATCTGTCTCTCCGTCTTATCGCCTCGGAAAATCTGATTGTATAAGATACCATCCTTAATAAATAAAATTCGCTTCGCTCGACTAGCCGCTGATGTTGAGTGCGTAACCATCAAAATCGTCTGTCCCGTCTGATTAATCGTGTCAAACAAATCCAACAAAGTAGCAGAAGATTTCGAATCCAAAGCACCTGTCGGCTCATCTGCTAACAAAATCTCTGGCTGAGTGATAATCGCACGTGCCACTGCCACTCGTTGCTTCTGCCCTCCTGAAATCTCATAAGGAAATTTCTCCTGTAGCTGATTAATTCCTAACTCATTACAAACCGTCACCAACTTCTTCATCATCTCCGTAATCGGACGACGAGACAATACGAGTGGTAGTAAGATATTATCCTTAACAGATAGAGTATCCAACAAGTTGAAATCTTGAAAGACAAAACCTAATTTTTCACGGCGAAAACTAGAGGCTTGGCTATTTTTAATGTTAGCTGTGTCTACTCCATTAAGAAACACTCGACCTTCTGTCGGTTTATCCAACATAGCTAGGATATTGAGGAGAGTTGACTTCCCTGAACCCGACTCTCCCATGATAGCAACGTATTCTCCTTGTTCCACTGTGAAATGGATATCCTTTAAGGCTTCTACTTGGCTTCCTTGAAAACGTGTTTTGTATATTTTTTGAATGTGCTGAACATCTAACAATGACATGATGAATAATCTCCTTTTGATTGTAGTAGTTTTAGATTTTTGATTAGAAAGCTGATATTAATGGCTGTATTGTAACCAGAAATAATAGTTACTAGAGGCACAGCCCAGTTTTGTTTTTTCAACTTCTTCTTTAGGTATTTTAATAGTTTTTGGAAAGCGTTCTTTGTTTTGGAATAGTTTGGTTTTCATGGTAAATATCCTTTCTAAGCATCGACAACATTGTTTGTCTTTGCTTTCTCTTTCTTTCTACCTCTATCTTACCCTTCTTCTACCATTCCTACCATAACTTTATCTTTCATTTTCATCTGGAATTCTTACATTTTTGTAAGATTGTACAAAATAAAACATGTCAACCTGTAGTAGAGTTTGTTTACTACAGGTTGGCATGTTTCACATACTTTTTATACTTCACCCATATCTAGTCCAATATCAATTTTTCTTTGAAAAAGCGAATCTTAACAGTTGTTCCTTGACCAAGAGTTGATTCTAGAGTTAGTTCATGTCCTAATTGATCAGCAATTTTCTTGGATAGATACAAACCCAAGCCAGAAGATTGCTGCGTCAAGCGACCATTATATCCAGAAAAACCCCGTTCAAAAACTCGAAGAATATCCGCATCCTGAATTCCCAAGCCAGTATCTTTCATGTACAGAGTATCTTTTTTGAAATAAATTTCAATTTCGCCTTTGCTTGTATATTTTAGACTGTTAGATAAAATCTGCTCTAAAATAACTGTCAACCATTTTTTGTCCGTAATCACTTCATAATCTAAGTCATGTAAATTTAGTGAGAGATTCTTTTGTATAAAGAAAATTGCTTGTTTTTTTACTACTTCCTTAACCATATCTTCCAAATTTTCACCATGAACAACTAAGTCCTTATGAAAACTTTCCAGACGCAAATATTGCAAGACTAAATTAACATAAGAGTCAATTTTAAACATTTCTTGTTCTAATTGTTTTTTTATCGTATGATTTTCTAAATCTCCAATCAAAAGAGAACTTGCCGCTATTGGAGTCTTTATTTGATGTGCCCACAATGTATAATAATCAAATAAATCATTTTGTTTTTCCTGCTCTATCATGGCTCTATTTTTTTTCTCCAAAAGCAGTTCTTCATTTTTTTCCTTTAACCAGCTCTCTAATGCTGTCTCAGCTTCTCCTGAATCATACAGAACTTGCTTTCGGTAAGATTGATAACTAATGCCACAATCGATAAAAAGAAAAATAGTGGACAAAAATAGAAATAATACAGCTAAATAACTCAACACGACATAGCTATCTTCAAATAAAAAAGAAAAGAGGAAAATCATAAATAGGATGGAAGATAACAGAACCAATATAAACCGTTTGGAATATATATATCGTTTGAAAAAGAAAATTTTACTCTGCATGTCCATTAGTCAAACCATACCCTATTCCTTTTTTGGTTTCAATAAAATTTACCAAGCCAAACTCTTCTAGTTTTTTACGCAAACGTGCGATATTAACAGACAATGTATTGTCATCAATGAAAAAATCACTTTCCCACAATTCTTTCATCAAATCATCACGCGCTACGATACTTCCAGAATGCTCAAACAAAACTCTTAAAATGTGAAATTCGTTTTTTGTTAATACAATCACTTGCCCTTGATAAAGAAGATCCATTGATTTTATATTTAGGATAACTCCTTGATGTTCCAGTAAATTATGGTCTGTACCAAATTCATAGGAACGACGGAGAATGCCTTGTATTTTAGCTAGAAAAACATTGTTATCAAACGGTTTAACAATATAATCATCAGCTCCCATAGAAATAGCCATAACAATATCCATTGATTGATCACGAGAAGACAAAAATATAATTGGAACGGTGGAAATTTTTCGTATTTCTTGACACCAATGATAGCCATTAAAGAGCGGTAAGCCAATATCCATTAATACTAATTGAGGGCTCTCTTGAACAAACAAGGTCAAAATTTGCATAAAATCTTCTGCTGCAATTACCTGATATCCCCATTGTTCTAACATTTTTTTAATCATTTGACGAATAACGACATCGTCTTCCACTAGTAATATCTTATGCATCACTTACCTCCTAGCTTCCTTCGTATATTATAACAAAAATATGCTATACTTAAAACAAGGAAAAGGGAGGAAACAATTATATGGCAACTATTTTTGATTATATGGATAATATGAAGTATGAAAGTATCTACGATTATGATTTCACTGAATTGGATTTTCTGATTTTAACAGAATTATCGTATCTTCCTTTTGATGGCATGGTTAGTTCAGAAATGAATCCTTCTACAGAATGCCGTCTTCTGGAAATTTATCCATCTATCGATAAAAAGATTACCACAATGACTACAAAAGAACGGTTATTATTGTTGGAAAAAGCTTATACCCATAAACGATTTAAAAACATCAAACTTTCCGGTTATATCAATGATATTGACTCAACCATTGAGAAACAATTTTCAGCTGTCATCTTTAAAATCAAACCTCAAACCTATGTCTTGGCTTTTAGAGGAACAGACGACACTATTATTGGTTGGAAAGAAGATTTTCATATGACCTATATGAAGCGAATTCCTTCTCAAAAATCAGCCGTCCATTATCTTGAAAAAGCGATGGCTGCTTTACCTGGGAAATTTATCCTAGTTGGGCATTCTAAAGGAGGAAATCTAGCTGCTTATTCTGCTAGTCAAGTAGATCCTTCTTATCAAGAACGGATTCAAGGAATTTATAGTTACGATGCTCCTGGGCTTCATCATTCCATTATTCATAGTGAACAATATAAGTCTATCAACCATAAGGTGAATCACTATGTCCCTCAAGGCTCTATTGTTGGTATGATGATGGAAACACCTAAAGAAATAAAAATCGTAAAAAGCAACGCTTTGGGTGGTTTTGCTCAACACAATACTTTTACTTGGCACATTGAGCAACGAGGGTTTGTATTGCTAGATAAACCCGATACTGCTAGTGTTCAAACGGACAAAACTCTTAAAAGTTGGTTGGCTAGTGTACCAGATGAAGAACTCAAAGATTTTTTTGACCTATTTTTTGGATTAGTTCAAAAAGCAGGAATCACTTCAATAGATGATTTTTATAAATGGGGCAATGTAAACAAATTTCTTTCAATTTTTAAAAATGCTACTAATTTATCAAACGATGAAAAAGATAGACTGTTTCGTCTATCTGCATTGTTGATTAATATGCGCTACAAACATTGGTACAACGACATCTCCATTCCTAAAATGGCAGACATTGGTCATAACATCAAATCAGGTATGAAACAGTTAACTCAAAATCTCTTAGCTAAATACAAGAAATAATAGAATCATTCTTGTCTATAGAACTTAATTTTATAAAAAAATACTTCAGGAGTTAGATAAACAATCTAACTCCTGAAGTGTAAATTAAGGCTCTGTCCCTAAGCATCTTGTATGATGCTTTCGCGATTAGAATCCATAGTTCCATTTTATAGTCTTTGCTCTTCGTATCTTCTTCAAAGGAATACTCAAAGTCAGACATTCCTGAATGAACAAAGGATTTCTTAGTGGTTGTCATTAGCCAATGAGAGAGCCATTCGGTACGGAAGCATCAACCGTCAGCAGACTAAGAGTGTCCTTGTATTCCGCTGAGAGAATCATTCCTTGGCTGATACGCCCCATCATCTTACGTGGTTTAAGATTCGCAACAATTTGCACTTTCTTTCCAACTAACTCCTGCTCGTTAGGATAAAATTTTGCAATCCCTGAGAGAATCTGACGGTCTTCACCATCACCAGCGTCTAAACGAAATTGGAGTAATTTATCGCTTCCTTCAACTTTAGAAACTTCTTTGATTTCTGCAACTCGAATCTCCACCTTATCAAAATCTTCAAATTTGATTTCTTTACGATTCAATTTAAGATTTACTTCCTCAGGTATCCATTCTTTCACCACATTCTTTTGGTTAGCCGACATCTTTTCTTTTATGTAGGCAATCTCTTCTTCCATATCGAGTCGTGGGAAAATAGGTTGTCCTTTTTCTACCACATGTAGACCACTCGGCAAAGCTGATAATTCCAGATTTTCTAAATCATATTCAGCGGTCATTCCTAGTTGTTCCATGATTGCGTCAGATGTTGTCATCATAAATGGATGAATCAGATGAGCAACTACACGAAGACTAGCAGCCAAGTGACTCATGACAGAAGCCAACTGTTCACGGTCTTCTTCATTCTTGGCAAGCACCCATGGAGCTGTTTCATCAATGTACTTATTGGTTCTAGCAATAATATTCCAAACTGCTTCTAAAGCGCGTGGATAGTCTACAGCTTCCATGTATTTGTGGTATTCAAAATCATTTTCAGCAATTACACTTGCTAAATCATCATCAAAATCAGTTACACTTTCTTGATAAGATGGAATCACTCCATTAAAGTATTTGTTTACCATGGCAACTGTACGATTCAAAAGATTCCCTAAATCATTTGCCAATTCATAGTTGATTCGTCCCACATAATCCTCAGGTGTAAAGGTTCCGTCACTTCCAACTGGCAAACTTCTCATCAAATAATAACGAAGCGGGTCTAAGCCGTAACGCTCCACAAGCATATCTGGATAAACAACATTTCCTTTTGATTTTGACATTTTACCATCTTTCATGACAAACCAGCCGTGAGCAATCAGACGATCCGGTAATTTCATGTCCAACATCATGAGCATAATCGGCCAATAAATGGAGTGGAAGCGAAGAATGTCTTTGGCTATCATGTGATAAACTGTTCCATTCCAGAATTTATCATAATTAGCATGATTGTCTTGCCCATAACCGAGCGCTGTCACATAGTTCAATAAAGCATCAATCCAAACATAAATCACATGTTTCGGATTTGATGGAACTTTTACTCCCCAATCATAGCTAGTTCTTGAAACAGCTAAGTCTTCAAGGCCTGGCTCAATGAAATTTTTAATAATCTCATTCATACGACCATCTGGCTGGATAAAATCAGGGTGTTCGTTAAAGAAAGCCACCAATTTATCAGCGTATTTACTAAGACGGAGGAAGTAGGATTCTTCTGATACCCACTCAACCTCATGACCACTTGGAGCAATCCCACCAATTACTTTTCCTGTTTCATCACGGAAAACTTCTTCTAATTGACTTTCTGTAAAAAACTCCTCATCCGAAACAGAGTACCAACCAGAGTATTCTCCTAGATAAATATCTCCTTGAGCTAAAAGACGTTCAAAGACATCTGCAACCACTTTTTCATGGTAATCGTCTGTCGTACGGATAAATTTATCATAAGAAATATCTAAAAGTTTCCACAGTTCTTTTACAGTTTTTGCCATCCCATCAACATAAGCTTGTGGCGTAATTCCAGTTTCCTCTGCTTTTTGTTGAATCTTTTGACCATGTTCATCTAAACCTGTTAAATAGTAAACATCATGGTGCATCATGCGTTTATATCGTGCTAAAACATCGCAAGCAATTGTCGTCGTTGCATTCCCAATATGCAATTTCCCAGAAGGATAATAAATCGGTGTAGTAATATAAAAATTCTTTTTATACATGTGAACTCCTTTGATATGCAAATTTTTTAAAGTTTAAAATCAGTATACATAAGCATTTTTACTAGTTGTTCAATTAACTAATTCTCTCATGCTCTTTCCTATATTCAAACTCGTAAAATCCTCTCAATAACAACTCATTATATCATATTTTATTGTGTTTGAGAATGAGAAAAAACTGCATCTAGCTTTCTATTTTTCCTCTCAGATAACCTCCTAGAACTTTCTTTCCTTTTTTGATATAATAAACAAAAAATTTGAATTTAAAAGGATACTTTATGAAACTAATCTCTTGGAATATTGATTCTCTAAATGCAGCTTTAACGAGTGATTCTGCTCGCGCGCAACTATCCAAAGCTGTTTTACAAACAATTAAACATGAAAATGCCGATATTATAGCTATTCAAGAAACAAAATTATCCGCAAAAGGTCCTACCAAAAAACATATAGAAATCTTGGAAGAACTATTTCCAAACTATGACATTGCATGGCGTTCATCCGTTGAACCTGCTCGAAAAGGATATGCTGGCACCATGTTTCTCTACCAAAAAAATCTACAACCAACCGTTAGCTTCCCAGAGATTGGTGCACCATCTACTATGGATGTAGAAGGTCGTATCATTACACTTGAATTTGAACATTACTTTGTAACTCAAGTCTATACACCAAATGCTGGGGATGGATTAAAACGTCTAGCAGAACGTCAAATTTGGGATGAAAAATATGCTGCCTATTTAGTAGAACTAGATCAGAAAAAACCTGTTTTGGCTACTGGTGATTACAATGTCGCTCATAAAGAAATTGACCTAGCTCATCCAAATAGCAATCGCCGTTCTCCGGGATTTACAGACGAGGAAAGAGAAGGTTTTACCAACTTACTCCAATATGGTTTTACAGATTCTTTTCGTCACGTACATGGCGAAGTACCAAATGTTTATAGTTGGTGGGCACAGCGCAGTAAAACTAGCAAAATAAACAATTCAGGATGGAGAATTGATTATTGGTTAACAAGCAATCGTATTGCAGATAAAATCACTCGCTCCGAAATGATTGACTCCGGTAGTAGACAAGATCATACTCCAATTATTTTAGAAATAGACTTATAAAAAACAAATAAGACCTACTTTTATTAAAGGAAAGTAGGTCTTATCTATTTTTATTTTTTAATCAATACATTTATCTATCATAAATTATTGATGGGAACAATAGAAATCTTTTTCAATAGTCTATGCTGTTCAATTATTGAAACTCTGCTTCTACTCGGTAAATAACCTGTCCCTTACTAGAAAATTTCTGCTCGTATTCTGTTAAAACATTGTCCTCAAAATCACTAGCATGTAAATCCAACCACACACCATTTAGTTTCATTCCATAATGAGAAAAGCTAACCAAACTATATTCAAAAAATACTCGGTTATCTGTTTTAAAATGAATTTCTCCATGTTCTGGCAGAATTTTTTCAAAGGTATCTAAAAAAGTTTTATAAGTTAAACGTCTTTTTTCATGTTTTTTCTTAGGCCATGGATCTGAAAAATTGAGATATAAGCGTTCAATTTCTCCTTCTTCAAAATAATCTGTCAAATCTGAACCATCTACCCAAAGTAACTTGATATTTGCTACATCTGTCGCCAAAACTTTATCAAGAGCGTAGCTCAATACAGATTTTTGAATATCAATACCGATATAGTTTATATCTGGATTGGCCTTTGCCATCCCTGTTATAAAGGCTCCTTTCCCACTTCCAACCTCAATATGAATGGGATGATGGTTCCCAAAAATCTCTTGCCACTTGCCCTTAGCCAGCGACGGATTTGAAATCACATATTGAGGATTAGCCTCTAATAATTCTGTCGCATCTTTGCGATTTCTAACTCTCATTAATCTTGTCCATATTTTGAACGGAAGCTACGTAATGCGTAAATCTCCCGATTCATATTTTCTAAATCATTATTTTCATAATACTTTGCAATTTGCATCAAGTAAGAATATTGTCCAAACCAATACAATTTATTAAAAACAGTTTGATTGTATTTGTAACCATAATATTCTAACCACTCTTTCCAACCCAAGTCAGATACATAGTGACTTAATATATGTGCCACATCTAGCATTCTATCTGTTAGACGAACAGAATCCCAATCTACCAAATAGATTAAACCGCTCTCTGTTTCAATCCAGTTACTATGACGAACATCCCCATGTACAATAGTTGCATAGTCTTCACGAAAAGGAGGGACTGTTTGTCTCAGATTGCGAATAACGGATTGTAGGTATTGATTGTTTTTCAATACCAAAGGTACCTGATTTGTCCATGTATTGAGTAGGTCAACCGGTGCTTCCAGATGATAACCTAACTTTTTAAGCTGAGTCATCAATGGTCGTGAACGGTGCAGACGAGTTAAGATAGTAACGACCTGCTTTTTTGACATATCATTAGGCGTCAAAATCCTTCCAGAAAGCCATTCCTGACCACTGATAACATTGCCGTCTGACATTCTACGGCTCCATAAAAGCTGGGGAGCTATCTGCTCTCTTGCCAAACCAGCTAATATGGGGGTTGTATTCATCTTGACGAAAATACGTTCTCCATCAGGATAAGTGCCCATATAGGCTTTGCCGCTTTTACCAGCTATTGGTGTAAGGGATAATTCTTTATCCACATCCATCAAGTCCATGTTTCCCCTCCTTCAAAAGTTTCCTATCCATTTTACTAGTTTTACATCTTTTAGTCAACCAAGCGCTTTAATTTAAACGGCAGATAAAATAGATGGAGCAATAAGCTGAAACCTAGTAAAACTAATACTGCAAGTTTTTCTTGGAAAAATAATACCGATACCCCTAATTGAATCAAAAGAACAATATAGCCAATTATGGAAATAATCTGTTTGGCTCCTTTTATCTTTTCTTTTTTATCTATTGGAAATAGTATCGTCAGATATTGGTAATCAAGTGCATCATGCAAGGCAATCAACTGAAAAATCAACAAATAATTAAATAAGAGAACAAAAGCAGTTGCAACCCATGTCTGCTCAACCAAAACAATTACTAAAAGTGAAAGACCCAGCAATCTCACAGTTAAACCAAACAAATCTCCATTTCGTAGATAAGAACGTAAAAATAGGTTTTGCCATGTTGTAGAATGTTTTTTAGCAAGAAGATTTGTTGCCACATCCAAATACTTCCGACGTTTCACACTGTTTGAAATTCCCTTTACATTGGTGAAAAGAGCAAAAAAGCGAAGAATTCCTTGTTTACGTCTATCCTCATATACTAGTAAATTCTGCCAGTTTAACTGTCCATTCGTAAAAAAGCGACGACTTTTAAACTGAAAAAAGAACCACTTGGCAACCAACAAGAAAAGGCAGTAAAGAGCAAACATTTCTATTGAACTGTTCAAAGCCAGAAACAAAGGTGCCAGTATCAACAGCAAAATGGTTTGCAAAATCGAAAAAAGAATGTAGGAACGTTGCACTTGCTTTCGTAAAAAACTATAGAGTTCTGTTTCTTTAGGTAATAAAAACAAAATATCCGCCTTCTCAAGATAAGTAGCAATACTTCCCATAGGTATAATTGCAATAGAAAATAAAAGGAAAAAGAGAATAATCGGTGTTTTATCAGCAGGAATATTTTTCAATAATTGACTATATTGAATAGCTAAAAAGCCAATAAAAATTAACAAAAATAGAACAAAATGATCGTTTAAAACATATTGCAGGTATTTTAAACATTGATTTTGAAAATCTTGTCTTCTCTTAGAAAATACTTTTTTCATATTATTTTTCTTCCGTCAAATGTAGATAAATATCATTGAGGCTGGCATTTGCCATGTTAAACTCAGCCTGTAAGGCAGCAAGATCTCCCTTTGCTCTCACCTGTCCCTTATGTAAAATTACAAAAGAATCACACATTTTTTCTGCAGAATCAAGGACATGTGTACTCATTAAAATAGATTTCCCTTTTTGTTTTTCTTCTTCCAAAAGCTGAATCAGATCTGCAATAGCGACCGGATCCAATCCCAAAAAAGGTTCATCTACTATAAAAAGACTCGGATCAACAACAAAAGCACAAATAATCATAACTTTTTGTTTCATTCCCTTTGAGAAATGAGTCGGGAACCATTCTAATTTAGATTTCAAACGAAACATATCCAGCAATTTATCTACACGTTGAAAAGCAACCTCTTGTTCAATATCATAGGCCATAGCCACCATTTCAATGTGCTCTTTTAAAGTTAGTTCTTCGTATAAACTAGGTGTTTCTGGGATAAAGCCGATTTTCTTGCGATAGTCTGTCATATTTTCACTTAGTTGCAAACCATCAATTCGAATTTCCCCCTTATATGGAGTTAATAAACCGATTATTTCATTGATTGTTGTTGATTTCCCAGCACCATTTAAGCCAATCAGTCCTACTAATTGACCATTTTCTACCTTGAAACTAACTTCTTTTAGAACAGGAATATTAACATAACCGCCTGTTAGCTCTTTTATTTCTAACATATTTTCTCCAAATCTGGTATAATGGTTCTTATATTATAACAAAATCTAGCAAATTGAGGTAATTTTTTATGTCTGATTGTATTTTTTGCAAAATTATTGCCGGAGAAATTCCTTCCCTAAAAATTTATGAAGATGAAACTGTTCTAGCTTTTCTAGACATTTCGCAAGTCACTCCAGGACATACTTTGTTAATTCCTAAAAAACACTTTCGAAATTTCCTAGAAATGGATATAGAAAGTTCCAATCAATTATTTTCTTATTTACCAAATCTTGCACAAAAAATCATGAAGGCAACCAATGCAACCGGCATGAATATTCTGAATAATAATGAAGAAATAGCGGGTCAAACAGTATTTCATACTCACATCCATCTAATTCCTCGTTATAGCCAAGAAGATGATTTAAAAATTACCTTTACCGCTCACGAGCCAGATTTTCCATCATTGACTAGTTTGGCTGAAAAAATTTCACAAGCCTAAGGAGGAAGACTATGAAATTTTCTAACTTTGTTTTCTTTGCCACTTCCGCTGTACTTTCTTACCAAATTGTCAAAAATCGACAAAAAATTAAGGAAGAAATTCAAGAAACCACTGATGCTTTTAGCAAGATACAAACTGATCTCGCCTATATTCAGTACAATGCTGATATTATAGAAGAGCAGAGTGAGAAAGCAGCTAAAATATTCCAAGATATAAGCTATCAATATAAAGTATTAGAAAACCAAGCTACTAAACAGATTGATCAAATTAAGGAAATCTGGCAAAATTACAACTAACAAACAAAAAAGACTTTGGACTCCTGATGTGAGTTCAAAGTCTTTTTATTTCATTTTTCTTTATCTTGTTTCTTATCTCAACAAAATAAATTACTACTCTGTCCCATATCCTGTATTTGGTACAGTAGCTGTATCCGTTGAGTAAGAATAGGCATTGTTATAACCTGTTCCATTATCATAGGTAGATTGATTGTAGGAATTACTATTATACCCATTTGTTGTAGAAGATGTATCGGTATCTCTTAAACTAGCTCCACCCATTAAATCTTCGTACAGAACTGCATTTGTTTTTAAGGTGTCAACTGTTTCTAAACCAAGAGTTTTTCGAATTAGATTTTGCATAGACAGGAGATGCTCTGAGGTCACTAATTGGTAGCTTCCTCCATCTGCCAATGTCGCATCTTCACCTTTTAATTGCTCCGTCTTAATATTTTTGAAACTATCCCGATATCCTAATAATTTAGGTAAATTATCAGCATCCAAAGCAATGTTTGTCTGCATATTATCACTTACAGCACTTAAAATGGATTGATAATGACTGATGCTATCTAAGCTCAATACTTTCTCAACTACTTTTTTAATGACTTCACGCTGGCGTTTTTGACGACCATAATCTCCTTCTGGATCTTGGTAGCGCATCCGAGCATAAACCAGTGCTTGATCGCCATTGATTGTTTGCTTCCCTGGCTCTACAGTAGCAGTGTATTCTGGTTCGTTGTCTGCAATAGATATTGGAAAATCAAAAGTATTGTTCACTTCAATTCCACCTACTGCATTAACCAGCTGAACAAGTCCTTTCATATTAATCATTACATAACGATCAATATGAATATTTAACAAGCCTTCAATGGTTGAAATAGCTAATTCTGATCCACCATTTGCATAGGCTGCATTTAATTTTGCTTCAACTGTTTGCCCATTTTCATCAATTTGAGTTAAGATATCACGTTCTAAACTCATCATCACTGTCTTTTTGGTCTTAGGATTAACGGATAAAAGGATCATTGTATCACTATTTCCTTCCCAAGTCTCTGTTCTTGAGCCACTTCCCGTATCAACTCCCATTAAAAGAATTGTCATAGGTTTGGTAGCTGAAATCACATCTGTTTCATTTCCTAAACTCTTGTAAGTTTTGGATAAAGTATCTGTTGCTTGATTATAAATTGTCCATGCGTAGACGCCAACACCAGCTGTTGTCACTGCAAAAAGACTGAGAAACATTAATATAATTTTTTTAAACATATCATTTTAATCTATCAGCTTACTCATCGAATAAACATCAAGAAATTCCCCTTCTGTTAAATAGGCACCCCGTTTTTGAGTTGCTTCAATTTCAAATCCTAAACTACTGTAAAGCCGAACTGCTCGTTGATTTCTAACTTGAACTGTTAATTCCAAACGACGTAATACACCTGAATCTTGAGCCCAGTTTAGTGCCTCTTCTAAAAGAATGCGTCCCAATCCATAGCCCCAAAATTCTTTTTTGACAACCATAAAAAGTTGCCCTATATGACGAATACGTTCGTGAAAATCTGCCGTAATGCTCACCACTCCTGCAATTTTATCCCTCAAAAAAAGCAATAGATAAAGTTGATTAACAGATGTTTCTTGATGAATGATAAATTGCCTCATCTCTTCTTCTGTCATCAAAATTCCAGCTTCATCTAAGGTCATATAATCCGATTCTGTTCCCACTTGATTTAAAAATTCAATCAAATCGTGGGCATCGTTTTCGCTTGCTTCACGTAAAAATACATCAATCTGTTCCATTTGATAAATCTCTAACGAGTTCTTCTGCTCGCTCTCCCCGAGCTTCAAAGACTAACTCACGTCCGTCATTTTTCTTAAGAATAGTTACAGCTAAATACTGCGTAGGGAGATTTGTTTCTAGGAGTTCCCCCCATTCAATAACCGTCACACCTTGACCGAAAAGAAATTCATCCAAATCAATCGAGTCAGGGTCATTTCCTATACGGTAAACATCTAAATGGTACAGTGGCAAGCGACCTTCGTATTCACGAATAATCGTGTAAGTAGGACTTTTAACCATCTGTCTAATTTCTAAACCTTTGGCAATTCCCTTTGTAAAAGTCGTCTTTCCGGCACCCAAATCTCCCGTCAAAACAATCACATCGTTTTTCTTGAGAAGCTTTCCTAGCCGTTCTCCCCATTCAATTAGTTCTTCTTCGTTATGACTAAACATTCTTATATTATATCAAAACTTTTTCTTTTCTGCTAAAATTTTCCTATCAAAAATCATTACATTTAGTTTACAAGGTGACAAACCATTGTCCACCTTAAATAAAGGAATAACTTATTCATAAAATGATGGACGTTTTTACAAAAAAATCCCCGTTACTTCACAAAATAATAACGGAGAATTCTTTGTATGAAAATAGTAAGCTATTAAGCTAAAGCTAAACTGACAAAATTTAAAATGAAGAGCACATCTAAGACCCAAATCATTGGATGCACTTCCTTACTTTCGCCTTTAATAAATTTAACTAAGGTATAAATAATGAAGCCGGCTGCAATCCCATGTGTAATGCTATAAGTGAATCCCATAAAAATAGAAGTAAAGAAAGCAGGAACAGCTTCTGACAAATCATCCCATTTTATATTTTTCATGCTAGAGAGCATCATAATTCCAACGATGATTAAAATAGGAGCTACTGCAACTGTCGGCACAATAGCTAACAACGGACTAAAGAAACTAGAAACAGCAAATAAAATAGCGACAACTAGGGCAGTCAATCCAGTTCGTCCACCTGCTTCAATACCAGCCGCACTTTCCACATAGGTTGTGACATTTGATGTTCCGGCAATAGCACCAACAGTTGTTCCTACCATATCTGAAAAGAGTGCCTTGTCCATTTTTGTTTGAAGGCCAGATGAATCCTTAGCTGCTTCTTCATCTACAATGTTAAAGATCCCTGCTTTGCGACCTGTACTAATCAAAGTACCGATATTATCAAAAATGTCTGTCAAAGAAAAAGCAAGAATTGCCATTAGTACCTCAGGAATACGCTCCACTTTTGAAAAAATAGAACCCAGTCCTTCACTCCCCAAAGCGGCACCAAATATCTTTCCAAGATCTTTTACTGCTACAGAAATATTGTTTGAAGCAAAATTAATTGAAGATAAATCAACAACTCCAGCTAAAATAGCGACAATCGTTGTTGCTGCAATAGAAAGAACGATTCCTCCCCTAACACCTTTTAACACCAGAGCAATTGTAATCACAATACCAAATAAAGCAACTAACACTGCAATATTATTAAAATCTACCAAGCCAGGGGTCGCCATTCCGTTTGCAGTAATTGCTGCTTGCCCTTTATCTGCACCATTTCCAGTTACTATATAAGTTCCTGGATCAATCGAAAATTTCAACAATCCTGCTTTTTTGATACCAATATAGGCTAGGAAAATTCCAATTCCTCCTGAAATAGCGTATTGTAGGCTGTCTGGAATGGCATGAATGATAACCTTTCGTATCTTAGTCAATGTAACAATAATACTGATAACACCACATACAAAAACCATTGCCAAAGCTTCTTGCCAAGTATAACCAAGGGCAAAGACCACCGTATAAGTGAAAAAAGCATTTAATCCCATTCCAGGTGCTTGAGCATAGGGAATATTAGCATAGAAAGCCATCATCAGAGTTCCAGCTACTGTACCAATGATAGTAGCCAGAAAAACACCTTGCACAGGCATTCCCGTTTGCCCTAACATCTCAGGGTTAACAAACAGAATATAGCTCATCGCAAAGAATGTTGTAATACCAGCAAGAATCTCCGTCCTAATATTCGTGCTATTTTCTGTTAATTTAAATAGTTTATCCATTAAATTTTTCTCCTTCAATTTACGAACGATAGTATGATTATAATAAAAAATATTCACTTTTTCAATACAAATATTTTTGTTTTTCTTCTTTTTTCTTTTTTTATAAAGAAAAAGACAAACTTATCATATTAACGTAATAGAAAGAAATTAAATCTTAAAAAAGATTGAAAAACCAATCCTTTTATAAACTATTTTTCATGATGCCTAGCAAATGCAGAAATAGTAGGCAACTTGTGTTATTTTGGTTTAATTTTGTTATAATGGATGATATTATACTTAAATTTAAAAGAGAGAAAAAATGACAAAAAAAGTAATTGCAATTGACTTGGATGGTACTCTACTAAACTCCGATAGTCAACTTTCTGATTTTACCAAAGAAACGATTAAAAAAATTTCACACAAAGGACATAAAATCATTATCACAACGGGGCGTCCTTATCGTATGGCTCTTTCCTTTTATAAGGAACTAGAACTCCATACTCCTATGATTAATTTTAACGGCTCTCTGACGCATATCCCAGAAAAAAAATGGGAATTTGAGCAGTCTGTTACTTTGGATAAACATTTTCTACTAGATATGGTCAAAAGAAAAGAGGAGATTGAAGCTGACTTCATCGCTGGTGAATACCGTAATAAATTTTATATTACCAATCCTAACGAAAAAATAGCAAACCCCAAGTTATTTGGTTTGGATAATTTCAAACCAGAAAACCAATTTCAATCCCACTTGGTGACAGAAGATCCAAATGCCATCTTGCTACAAACCCATGCTAACGATAAATATGCTTTGGCAGAAGAAATGAATGCTTTTTATCAACACCAACTATCTATCAATACTTGGGGTGGCCCACTTAATATCTTAGAATGTGCCCCAAAAGGCGTAAATAAAGCATTTGCTCTTCAATATTTACTAAATATCCTCAACACTGATAGAGAGCACCTGATTGCTTTTGGGGACGAACAGAATGATACAGAAATGTTAGAATTTGCAGGAACAGGCTATGCTATGAAAAATGCTAATGAAACGCTCTTGCCTTACGCGGACCAACAACTTGATTTGACCAATGACCAAGATGGAGTGGCGCATCAACTACACAAATTATTTTTATAAAAAAGTGTATCACTCTAAACTCATGATAAAAAAGACAAATTCCAAAAGGAGTTTGTCTTTTTTATGCAACAATATGACTAAAATAATTTAAAAAAACATCATTGTTGAGCCTTATTTCCTAAGAAGTCTTTGATTTTTTGTGCAATTTCTTTTGGCTTATAATCATTTCCACATTTCACTATGAAACAGATTACTTCCACTATTTTTCCTCGCCTTGTTCTTTTAAAAAGCTTTTAGTTTCCTCAATCCAGACAGGTAATGTCTTAGCTAGTGGCTCAAATCCAACCTTGCAACGACCATTAGAAAAACGACGACGTTTCACGAGACGTACCTTCTCCTCCTCCAATGTTCGCATAGATAAGCTTATCTTATCTGTGAATTCGTCATAGTCCACGACTTGCACAGTAACAGCGTCGTTCACTGACAAAACATCATGGATGTTTTTTATATAACCTGTACGAATTTCAGAAATATGAATTAAGCCCATCATACCCGTTTCTAACTCAACAAAAGCACCGTAAGGTTGAATTCCTATAATTTTTCCTTTTAATTTGTCACCGATTTTCATCAATCTATAACCTCAACCGTTTCAATCACAACATCTTCTTTCGGTTTGTCCATAGCTCCTGTTTCTACTGCTGCAATCTTGTCCAATACTTCATAAGATGCATCGTCCATTAATTGTCCAAACACGGTATGACGGCGATCCAGATGAGGTGTCCCTCCCTTGCTTGCATAAAGCTCTGCAATCGTTTCTGGCCAACCGCCACGATTTAGTTCTTTTGCCGAATAAGGTAGGCTGGTATTTTGAACGATAAAGAACTGACTGCCATTGGTATTTGGTCCAGCATTTGCCATAGACAACGCCCCACGAATATTGTACAACTCGGGCGAAAATTCATCCTCAAATTTTTCACCATATATAGATTCACCACCCATACCAGTTCCAGTAGGATCACCACCTTGAATCATAAAGTCTTTGATAATCCTATGAAAAATAACACCATCATAATACCCATCTTTAGATAAGGCAATAAAATTTGCAACTGTTTTAGGTGCTTGTTCAGGAAATAATTTTACCTTTAACTCACCGTGATTGGTTTTAATAATCGCAGTTGGTCCTGCTACTGTCTCTACATCTTTTTGCGGGAAATTTAATTCTTTTTCTACCATTCCAAGTTCCTCCAAGGCATGAAAAATGCCGTTTTCTTCTGCTGTTTTTGTGATATAATCTGCTTTTTCTTTTATAGCCTCATGAGATACACCCATCGCTATACTGATTCCTGCGTAATCAAATAATTCTAAATCATTGGGTCCATCACCGAATACTAAAACATTTTCCGGTTTCAAATCAAGGTATTCTAAAACTTTTGCCACACCGCTCGCTTTTGAGCCATCCTTTAATACGACATCTGAAGAGTTAGGATGCCAACGCACTAACCTTAGAGATTCCTGCAATGTATCTGGAAGTTCTAGGTCATCTCCAATTGTTTCAAATGTCCACATTTGGTAAATCGGATGATCCTCATTAAAATTTGGATTGACTGGGAGATTCGGATAAACCACATCAATAGCTTGGCTAATCAATGAATTGCGGGACGACAAGGTCGCTTCATGACTACCAACTAAACCATAATCAATCTCTTTTTCTTTCGTCCAATCAATATAACTTTCCACTAATTCTTCAGGAATACTATTTTGAAAAATAACATTTCCTTTTTTATCTTCAATGTAAGAACCGTTTAACGTTACAAAAAAATCTGGATTTAGCTCTCTAATCTCAGGTACAATACCAAATATTCCTCGACCTGAAGCAATTCCCGTCAATATCCCTTTTGATTTCAACTGTTTAAAAACCAATTTGATAGACTGGGGAATATAGCCTGTATCTTTAACACGTAAAGTATCATCAATGTCAAAAAAGACAATTTTTATTTTTTTCGCTTTGTATTTTAATTTTGCGTCCATATTATCCTCTGTAAATTATACTTAAGCTATTCTAACATTAAAAATCTTCTTGAGGAACTAAATGATGTTGAAAAGCATATACAACTGCTTGAGTGCGATCACTTACTTCCAATTTAGATAAAATATTGGATACATGTGTTTTAACTGTTTTGAGTGAAATAAAAAGTTCATCCGCAATTCGTTGGTTTTCATAGCCCTTAGCTAGTAATCCCAGAATATCTCGTTCTCGCGCAGTTAAATCTTCATATAGTTCAATATGATTGCGATGATATTCCACTTTTTTACTCACTTCTGTCTCAATAGCAAATTCTCTCTTAGCAACTTTTCTGACAGCACGAAGAATTTCTTCGGCATTGGACGTTTTAAGCATATAACCATAAGCTCCAGCATTGAGTACCGGATGAATCTTTTCATTATCCAAATAAGATGTAAGAATTAAGATTTTCGCCTCTTTCCATTCTTTTAAAATAGCTAGTGTTGCTTCAACACCATCCATTTCTGGCATGACAATATCCATGATAATGACATCTGGTTTTGTCTCTAAGGCTAGTTGAACACCTTCTCGTCCATTGGTAGCTTCTATTACCTGTTCCACATCGCTTTGCAATTCTAAATAACTTCTCAATCCCAAACGAACCATTTGGTGATCGTCAATCAGTAGTATTTTCATGATGACCTCTTTCTAACAATGGAATAATTACTTCAATTGACACCCCTTTTTTAGGTGCTGTTAAAATTTTAATCGTTCCAGCCATATCGCTCACTCTGTCTTTAATATTTTTCAAACCGTAGCTCAATTCATCCAAATCTTTCGGATCAAAGCCAACTCCATTATCAGATACTTTTAACTTTAATTCATTTGGAGTCTGGTAAAGGTAGATATCTAAATGACTAGCCTGGGCATGACGTAAGGTGTTGTTGATTATCTCTTGAACAATACGGAAAACATGTTCCTCAATCTGCTTAGGTAAATGTCGTACTTCATGTTTAAAGTGAACCTCCAAGTCGCTTTTATCCGTCAACTCTTTGATAATCACATCCATACCTTCGACTAAACTTCTATTCTCCAATTCAGTCGGACGCAAATGCAACAGCAAAATTCTCAAATCTTTTTGAGCAGTCTCTAAAATATCAGAAATTCCTTCTAGTTGTTGTTGCAAGTTATCTTGAGCTATATGTTCAATATTTCCTGCAACACCAGATAAAATCATATTAGCTGCGAAAAGTTCTTGACTAACGGTATCATGTAAATCACGCGCAATACGCTGCCTCTCTTTTTCCACTACTTTTTCTTCTGATTGTAAACTCTTATTTTCCGATTTTTGCAAATTCTCAGTTAAATTGTGTAGTTTCTTTTCTATTTGTTTTAGTGAAGAATCTATTTCGTATTGACCCGTTTTTTCAACATCTCGTCCTTCTAGTATATATTTCAAATTTTTCTGAACATGAAAGACCGACAGATACTGCAACAGTTTCATAGCTGTAATAATCAAAATAGTTAGTGAACAGCTTAAAACAATAAAGAAGAAAAGAAAAGATTGAAGTAGCTCTAAATTAGCCAGTAGTGTTTGCCACTTGAATTTAAAAATATTAAAAATATAGTAGAAAATAACTGACAGGACAAAAACTGTATAAAATAAAACGAGAAAATAAAAAGATTTTTTCATTTTCTGACAACCTCCACATTCCCCATCAAGCTGACCAAGACAATTTTCACCGTCTTGCTGGCCCTCTTATAATCTGGTGTCGTCATAGAAACCGTTTCGTTCCTCATTTTATAAGGTCGATGTCCTAAAAATCGTAACTCTCCGTAAAGAGTGTTTACTTGCAACTGGATTTCAACATCTAAGGGTACAATGATTTTCGTATCTCCTGCCCCCTTACGAATCACAATCACATTGTCTTGGTTGACCAAAATGACATCTTCTAAATGAACTGTATCACGACCAGCCACTCGTAACATATTGATATCACGAAACTGGCAACTATCTTTAGAGAAGTGATGGAGATTTCCTAGCCACCTATTTTTCTCGCTTTGCCCTTCAATTTCTTCATCAAAAAACAAATACGTATCTTTATTTTCTTTGTATAGATAAGGATGAGCTACAATCAAACCGTAAACCACCGCAAATAATAAAGCTGCAATGATATAGGGATTGAGCATAATAATAAAACAGAGGAGAATCATTGAAGCCACTAACAAAAAGTGCCCACGTTGTTTCCCAAAGTAATAATGTAAAAGCAAAAGAAAAAGAACTAAAATAATGACAACACGTGAAAAATCCACTGATAACATGCTGATTAGAGCCATTGTCAATAAGATTGTTTCAACAAAAATAAAAAAGTGAACTTTCCACATAATCTTTTTCCTCTCTATTAGATTAGATCTTACAATTAGCGTAGAAAATAGCCATCGTAAACATTAAAACTTCTATCCTCTCCTATTTTACCAAAAAATGATGAAAAAACCTCCGTCTAAGGCATGAAACTGGCTCCTATTATGTAAAAAAATTTTCTTACAAAAAAATTCTAGCCTAACTGCTGATACAAATGCTTTGTTTTCAACAATTAAAGATAGAATTTTTCTTTTATAATTTAAAAAATTTAAGGAAGAATGGCAATCGCTCGAACTGGCGAGCCACTAGCCTTATCCCAGTTTGGATACGCAATTTGAATGAGGGAACCTGTTGGTGGAACTTGATCCAAGTTTGCTAACAATTCTAACTGGTAAATATCTTGTTCCAACAGATAGTACTCATTGATGAGCCCATGCTTAGAAGTATCAATCCCTGAATCTGTATCTAACGTTTCATGTCCAACTGCTTTGACCTTTTTCTCAACAATCAGATATTCTAAAGCTTCACGCGTCCAGCCCGGAGTGTGCTGTACTCCATTTTCATCTAGATTTCGGATACGATCTTGATTTGGCCAATGTTTTGACCAATCCGAACGGAAAGCAACAAAAGAACCTTCCCTTATAGCTCCTTCTATTTTTTCAAATTCTAAAATATCTTCCTTAGTCAGACGATAATCAGGATTTTCCTGAACAGCTTCTGATTTATCAATCACATACAAAGGTAAAAAGAGATCTTTCAAGTCAATTTCTTCAAGCCATCTTGCGTCTTTAACAAAATGGATCGGAGCATCAATATGCGTACCATATTGACTAACAACAGAAAATTGATGAACTAGAAATCCATCATTATGATTAAATAATTCTTTTTTCTCAAGAGCAGGAAGAGCAGGAAAATGCGGACTAGTCTCATTAATTTGATGGCTTAGGTTCACCCATTTTTTTGACTGAAGTGTTTGATAAATCGAAAAAAGTTCTGACATAGTGTATTTCCTTTCTGGTAAAAATAGAAAAACCGATAAATAAATCCTATTTTCATATAGGAGCTACTCAGTTTAAGAATATGCAATAAAATTATTATAATTTGATAGGCTTTATAAATCAAATTGCCTTTTTAGATAGATAGGTATATTCTAAAACTATAACCATCAAATAGAGGCAAGATAAGTTTTTTTAAAATAAAAAATGACTTGAAAACATAGCCTTAATTGGATAGTTTCAAATCATTAAAAAACGATGATTGTTTTTTCTTTACTAACTCAGTTATCTGTCTTCAACAATCGGTCATCATGCTTAGTTTGAACTACTAGAAGAGGACGATGAATGACTTTCTTCTGAGGACGAGTCTTTCGAGCTACTACTTGATGAACTGCTTGAGCTAGACGAACTACTGCTAGCACCAGTTCCATCTGTAACATAGAGAGTTATTTTAGTATTTTTTAAATTAACACTCTGTCCCGGAGCTGGAGATTGCGAGGTAACTAAATCTGCTTGACTAGATTTAACAGAATGATCCACCACACGTTCAATATTCGAAGGAGAAATTCCTAGAGAAATTAAATAGTTACGAGCTGAAGCATAAGTATACTGTAAACCTGTGAGGTCTGGCATCTCAACAGAAGTTGACTCTTTAGCCACTTTAAAGACAATTTGAGTATCACTAGACAAATCATAACTCAAACCTGCTAGAGGAGTCTGTTCAAAGATAGTTCCTGCTTCATACTCATTTGTCTCGACTTCTTCTATTTTGATTAATTTTTCGTCAACTTTGTAATTGTTCTTTAAATCATTCACTGCTGCGGTATATTCTTGTCCGCTATAATCATCCATCACAAAAGTCTTAGCACCCTTAGAGATGATTAAATCCACCTTAGTTCCTTCACGACGTTGCGTTCCAGATTTTGGATCTGTCTCAATAACCATATCTAGGGCAACAGAATCACTATACTCTTTTTTTATCTTGCCTATTACTAAGCCCTTCTTTTCAAGTGCAGAGCGTGCTTCTGCCTCTGTCTTGCCTGAAACATCTGGAATCGTAGTGTTAGACGGACTGTTATACAAAAGAAAAACAAAGGCTGCTAACACTAGCAATACTGCAAAAAATAAAACTTTGTAACGTGTTCTTAGACGACGTTTCTTCTTTGGCTTTTTCACAACAGCAGAAGGAGTTGGTTCTTCAGCCTGAACTTCATTTGAACCGCTCTCTTCTTGGGCTGACTTAACTGGTGTAGCTGATTGCATAACAGTGGCAATCTTTGGTAGAGTCTTTGTATCCGTTTTTACAGAATCATCAAAAACCAGCTTTTTCTCACTTCGACGATCATAAGATAAGCTACTGGATAAATCCACATACATCTCAGCAACTGATGCATAACGATCAGATAATTTTTTTGCCGTCGCTTTTATGACAATGTTTTCCAATGCTTGGGGAACATTGGGATTTTCTTCAATGATTGATGGCAATGGCTTTTGAAAATGTTGCAAAGCAATCGTAACAGCACTATCACCATCGTAAGGGATATGTCCGGTCAACATCTCGTAAAAAATAATCCCCATTGCATAGATATCACTTTGAACGGTCGCTTTAGATCCACGAGCTTGCTCTGGAGAAAGATAGTGAACGGACCCTAACATTGAGTTGGTTTGAGTCAAACTTGTTTCTGCAAAGGCAACAGCAATCCCAAAGTCTGTCACTTTTGCGTTTCCATCTGGGGTCAGTAAAACATTTTGAGGTTTTAAGTCACGATGGACAATCCCACGAGTGTGTGCAAGACGCATTGCCAAAAGAATTTGACCCATAATTCGCACAGCTTCTTCATTAGAAATCGGAGAATTTTCCTTAATGTAACGCTTCAAATCTAGCCCTGCTACGTACTCCATAGCTAGATACTGTTGACCGTCTTCTTCTCCAATATCGGTAATCCGAACGATATGAGGGTGATCCAATTCCGCCATAGCTTTTGCTTCCCGTTGAAAACGAGCTACTGCGATGGGATCTGTCTGGTAGTTTGTTCTAAGAACTTTTACAGCAACTTCTTCTCCATCTAAGATTAAATCTTTGGCTAGGTAGACATCTGCCATGCCTCCTCTACCAATCTGTTTAATAATCTTATATCGTCCGGCAAAAATTTTGCCGATTTGAATCATGCTTCGTCCTCCTTGTCAAAACGAATGAGAGCAACTGTAATATTATCCAATCCTCCCGCATTATTGGCAAAGCGAACTAAAGTTTTTGTTTTTTCTGCGAGGCTGATGTCACTCGTAACAATATCGTAAATCTCACTATTTGAAATCATATTGCTCAATCCATCACTATTCAGTAATAGATAATCACCATCTTCTAATGTTAAAATGCCATAATCAGGCTCTACTTCATCTTTTTGTCCCAATGACTGAGTAATGATATTCTTTTGAGGGTGGCGAGCTGCCTCTTCAGGAGTAATCTGACCAGCCTTTAACAAGGCATTCACCAATGAATGATCACTTGTTAATTGGTTGTATTGCTCACCTCGTATTAATCCAATACGAGAGTCTCCAATATGGGCATAAATAACTTGATCATCAATAATTGCCAATGCCTCTAATGTTGTTCCCATTCCTTTATATTCTTCATCTTGTCCAAACTGATGAAGTCGTTGATTTTCTTTCTCCAAATGCTCAGCAAACCATTCACGAACTTGATTTACTGAATCAATTTGTGTGTCAACCCATGCTGCTCCTAAGTCTGTAACAGCCATTTCGCTTGCAATATTCCCAGCTCTATGACCTCCCATACCATCTGCTAGGATAATCATTGTTTTGCTAGCACGATTTACAAATTGATTTGTATAATCTTGATTATTTGTTCGCTTTTGACCAACATCTGTTAGTAGTGAAATTTCCATACTGTCAGGTTCCTCCTCTTATTCCGATACCTTTCTAAATTGACTGATAAAAAAGCCATCACTCCCGTATAATTCTGGTGTAATCAGGATACAGCCGTTCTTTACGATATCTTTCCTTTCATGGTCTAATACAACTTGCTCAAAATTAGGATGTCTGTCCAAAAATTTCATAACGACATCAAAATTCTCCTGTGACATAATTGTGCAAGTACTATAAGTTATTATACCACCTTTACATAGACTTTGACAAACGCTGTCTAATATATCTAGCTGAATTTTTTGTAAATTTTCAAAGTCTGCATTTTCTTTATTATATTTTATATCTGGTTTTCGTCGAATAAGACCGATTCCAGAACAAGGTGCATCTACTAAAATTTTATCAAAAGTATTCTTTCCAAATTCTTGATAGACTTTGGTAGCATCCAACTGCTTAGTAGAAACTTTATCACTTAGCCCTAGGCGCTCAACTGTTTCTCTTACCAATTCTAGTTTATGCTCATATAAGTCCAGTGCTACAATCTTACCATCTGTTAGATAAGAAGCCATGTGAGCTGTTTTACCTCCAGGAGCACTACAAGCATCTAATATTCGTTCATTTCCCTGTATCTGAAAAAAGGGTGCAACTAATTGGCTTGTCTCATCCTGAATTGTAATTTGTCCCGTTTTAAATAATTCATGTGCTGCAAAATGCCCTTTATTTTTTACTAAGGCTGTTGAAGAAATCAGTGACTCTTCCGCCTCAAGTAATTCTTTAATCTTCTGTTTTTGGGACAGATTGATTACACGAATACTAGCTTTACTAGGAGCAAAAAGACTGGAAAAAATAGCTTCCGCCCGTTTTTCTCCGTACTCATCTATCAGAGCATTGACCATCCAAACTGGTAAAGAATATTGGATAGAGAAGCGTTTGCTTTTTCTCTTGATAGTAGCAACATCCGCAACTCCTTCTCGATCTAATCGTCTCAGAATGGCATTGACATATTTTTCACTGCCAATTTTTCGTTTCTTAGCAATCTCCACTGCTTCGTTAATGATAGCGCGCGCTGGAATTTTATCTAAATAAAGTAGCTGATACAAACTCTGCATTAGTAAAATATAGATCCACTTGTCTAGGACATCTCTATTAGTAATCACATGAGATAGGTACCATTCTAAGGTTATCTTACGAGCAACCGTTCCATATACTATTTCTGTCACTAGACTTTTATCTGCTTGACTGAGATGTGATTGCGATAAGTGCTTGTGCAAGGCAATATTTGAATAGGCTTCCTTTAGCAATACATCTTCTAAAACGGCCAATGCCAAACTTCTTGCATTCTTCTGATTAGTTCCCAAAAGTATCACCTACCCGTAACGTACGTCCTAAACCATTTAAAAAATCAGCAATCTTCATTTTTGGTTTTCCTGATGCTTGAACTGTCTGAAGCGATAGGGCACCTTCTCCTGTAGCAACCACTAACTCTTTTTTCGTCAGTGAAATAATCTGACCAGCAACTCCATCTCCTGCCACCAAATCAGCTTCATAAATTTTAAATCGTTGTCCATTCCACAAGGTATGAGCCACCGGCCAAGGATACATCCCTCGAATTTGATTAAACAGTTGACGGTTTGTTTTTTTCCAATCAATTCTCTCTTCTTCTGGAGTAATATTAGGAGAAAAGCTAACCTGATGACTGTCTTGAGGGAAAGGCTTGATTGCTTTTGCGACATAAGAGGGCAACGTTTCTAATAGAAGGTCGCGACCAACGACTGCTAATTTCTCAAATAAGATTCCGACATTATCTTCGTCTTCAATCGTGATTGCTCGGCTAGAAATGATGTCTCCCGCATCCATTTCCTTAACCATTTCCATAATGGTTACACCCGTTTTTTCATCTCCGTTTATAATGGCATAATGAATAGGCGCACCACCTCTGTATTTCGGCAACAAGGATGCGTGCACATTGACCGCAAAATCAACATGTTCTAGTAATCTTGTCGGTAAAAATTGTCCAAAAGCTGCCGTAACAATTCCATCAGCCTCTAATTGCATCAATTCCACCAATTCAGAACTAGAGGATAATTTTTCTGGTTGATAAACAGGAAGATTGTGAGCGAGGGCTAACTCTTTGACAGGAGACATGCGGATTTCTCGTTTACGTCCTACTGCTCTATCTGGTTGTGTCACTACTGCTACAATTTCATATTCTTTGCTATCAATCAAACCTTCTAAGACAGTTGCTGAAAAATTGGGGGTTCCCATAAAAATTAATTTTATCATTGCTTCCTCAAGTTCCTCTTTTACTATTTATTATTATATCAGAATTTTCTCATTTTCTACATTTATAGATAGTTCTATTAGGTTTTTTATGCTGTTATTTTCTTCAATCTTCTATAAAAAAATCCATGTTGACCTATTTGTGCAACAAGTCAGCATGAATAAATCAAACTATGAATTTGACTACATCTCTTTAAATTTCCATAAAATCCAAAGAATGTAAAAAGGACAGCTTAAAACAAGAGGCATGATGTATCTCATATAGGCATTCACTGGAGAAGCGATACAAACTAGTAAGACAACTACCATTGGAATTAAGAGAAAGAATTCCTTTGCTCTTTTATTATAGAGCAAGATACCTGCTAATAATACTAAAATCCAAGTATAAATACCTGTACCAAATAGTAAAGAAAATATTGGAACAATTGACAGTAGATAAAGACATCTTTCTACAAAATATCGTAAAAATTCGGTACCTTTCGCCTGTTTAAACTTAAAATTTTTATAATTCCCAAAACCAGTTACTCCAAACTCAGTATATACTACACCATCTTTATAAGTGGACCTCTCAGGTGAAAAATATCCATAAGTAGAATTTAAAGTTGCTGTAATATAAGTCAAGGGATGTTTAAAAAACATTTTAAACCAAACAACCAAGTAATCTTTTACATCTTGATTTAAAGTGGTTACTTTAGCAAAAGCTTTCACATTATCAATTGTCTCTAAATTATAGTTCTGCTTCATTATATTAATATCTACAACTTTGTCAATTATTTTTGCTTCCTCATTTGTCAATTCATACTTATTAACATAGGCTGTTGTTTGTTGTAATGGCAATGGAAGTGTCTCAATAAAATTTCCTGGTTGAACGTGTAGCTGCTTCACTGTATAAATATTAAAAAGTTTGAACACACATAAAACAAAAATACTGCTAAATAATATTGTTTTTTTGATATTCTTTGGTAGTAGAAATAACATGAATGGAATAGATAACACTAAAATATATACCCCATTATTTCTAAATGTACACATGATAAAAGTCGATACTATGTATAAAAACAGATTGTATTTTGTAATCTTCTCATCGTACATCCTGAATAGAGAATAAATCATCACAAAGCAAGACAAAATAAATAAAGTATCTTTTTCAACAAGGTAAAACCTTAGTGGCCATACCGGAAAAAATGCAAAGAAAAACAAAGTTATAAAATAAATTAGCTTATTTTTTAGTTTTTTTGTAAAATAGACCAAACTATCAGCCAATACAATGATAGCTAGTAGAACCTGTGATGAGCTAATGAAAAATAATCCTAAGTTATCACTTCCAAGGCTTCTGCCTAATTTTACAAACTGAGAAAAGAAAAGAGTAGGAAGAATGGGGTGAGTTGAACTCATAGTAATGAAGCCAAAACCTTGTTGAATTTCATTTAGTGCATCCAAATTTACGCTTCCAGGATAAAAGATAATAATATAAGGAAGCCAAGAAATAAAAAGCATCACAAAAGTAAGTAACCACAACCTTTTTTGAGAAAATTTCCAATTTTCTCTTATTTTCAACAATATCTGTGGTAGATAGTAAAGAAAAAGCTTAAAAGAAGGATATAGAAGAAAGTAAAGTCCTGTCAAGTTAAGAATAAACAGGAAAAATGTAACCACTCCATTAGAATTAGACTGACCAATAGATAGACCTAAAAAGGAGCGACCAAGTAGGTAACTTATTCCATAAAACAAAGAAAGTGTGGAAGAAATTACTTTTAAGCGACGTGTGTTTTCAATATTTTTAATCCATTTGCCTATGTGAAGAAAATAAACTACTAGAGTTATAAAAACAAATAGTGCAAGAACGCTAAATATTTGTTTATAATTCAATTGAATTGTAATGATTGACTTTAAAAAAGAATTATTTAATACATAATTAGTAGTTTCTGAATGATAAACTGGATTTGTAGACTGTATAAAATTACTAATATCTGCGTCTGTAATATTTGTATTCGCTGTAAATAAAGCAAGCGTGGTCAAAAAAGAAAATAACAATGATTTTACAAATTTATTTTTAAAAAAGCCCATAATAATCCTTCCCCTATATATCCCTATACTTTAATAGAAAAACACTCATCGATTTTTAATGTTTCCCTAAAAGTTTATAAATTCGATTTCCGTCCTTATCTGGACCATATATCAATTGAAATTTTTCACCAAATTCTGCACTTAGGTCTCTTGATGAAATAATATATTTTGCATTTAACTCTGTTAATTTCTTGGTATTTAATTGTACACTGACAATATCTGGAGCTGGATTTGTGATGGTTGTTGAATCTTTAGTCAGTATAAATTTCAAATGTGAGTAACGATTCCACCGTGTTTTAAATTGGTACTTAGAATCAATAATTTTCATTTCCTTATAATCCGGATAAAAAAATACTCCTGTTAAATTTTTAGCTCCAAACATTTGTGGAAATTGATAAGACATCACACTATCAGTAATCCAAATAGCGTTTTTATCCTCAGAGACTATTTTTTTGATTGCAATGGATAATTTTTTATCTTCAATTGCAGATAAACCATGTACTAGTGGATTCACAACAAATCCTGGGAAAATCCCAACAAATATCATCAAGGTATAAAATAATTTTTTCTTCTTAAGAATTGCTGCGATATAGGTTAAACTATAAATCCCTAAATATAAAACAAAATAAAATTTAGGTAGATAATGATTATACTGTCGTTCAACAATTATTAAATAAAAGTAGACCAGAATAATTGGAATTGATAAGCTAATAAATAACCATTTATTAAATTTATCTTTCTGTTCCCAAACATAATTTATAAACCATAGGCTAATAAATACTCCTAATACAGCTATTGCTTGCCACGCTCTTTCTGAAGTGACGAAACTAAAAAGAAGAAGTTTTGATATAAATGATGGTATTCCAACAAAAATATAAAAATAAAGAAATAAACTATATAATATCAAGCAAAAAGCAAAAAGATTTTCCTTGATCATTTTTTTATAAAAAAGAAATGGAATAGTTATTATAATAAAAGGTAAAAATGAAAGTGAGGAAGATAATTCAACCTGATTTAAAAAGTCTGGATTTTTGAAAGGAATCAGAAAGTTTAAAAAAGGACTAATTAAGACATTTAGGTTTGTATTGCCTCCAGTGGAAATACGATGTCCTGGATAAACGGTTTGTAAGGAAAGCAATAGCGGTTCCAAACTCTGCAATATTGTAATTCCGATTACACTTCCTGTAAAGAGGAGGGTAATTCCCATAATAAGCCAATCTATTTTTTTTAGCCGTTTTCCCTTAACTGCTCTAATAAAATAGATTAAAAAGAAAAATAGTATAACATACGCAAAAACAACTTGGAAAGCCGGATAAATAACTAGAGTAAATCCAATCAAACTAATGGATAAAAACACAGAAGATAATATTTTTATTGATAATTTATTAGTGACAAAAAAATAATGAATTGCAATTATAGCAAGAAGAGAATTCCAAACAACATCTCCCAAGTGCTGTTCAAACCACCACTGAGTAGCTGGAGTATAGGTAATAACAAAAGAGCCCAACAACGATAAATACTTATTCCCTTTTGTTAAAATCATAGTAAATTCAAATCCTAATAATAAAAGGGTAATGAGTTTAAAACACCAATACCATGAAATAGAATGTGATGAATCTAAGAATAGAGCCCCCCAATTAAAGGGTTTTCCTACTACAGAAATGTGTCTTACAGGCACATTGTAAGCAACAACCATGTTCTCGCCAGACAATCCGTAGTGTGTATTAAGAAAGGCTTCATCCGTATTTGTCTGAGCAATAAAAAATGGAGTTTGAACTAACCATTCGTCCGAACGAATTCCTCGTGTCGTTCCCCAGATTACTCCATCTGTTTTCGAGAATGAAGGAAACCACTGATCAAATGTAGTAGTTGATTGTTTTCCCGATGACAACTCAGATACTCCGTAAGAATTCCACATAGAAATAGAGCTACCATGTAGGTTCATTGATAGCCCTATTAAAAATACAAAAAATGCTAAAAGATATCGATAATAAATAACTTTATTTACTAAATTTTTCATAATATTGATATACCCTTAGTTCATATAACATACGATTCTGACGAACAACAGTATCTAAAATTACTCCAGCGATAAAAGATAAAGTTGCTAAAATCATTAAACCAGTTGCTAATACCGCTGAAGGAAATTTGTCAATAAAACCGGTCCTAGTAAATTCACTAATCACTGGAATTCCCACTATTAAGCTTAAAACAAATAAAAAGAAAGCAATACATGAAAAGAAAATCATAGGTTTATAATCTTTAAAAAGATTAAAAATTGTTCTTAAAACCTTAAATCCATCTGAGAAAGTACTTAGTTTTGATTCGCTTCCCTCTGGACGATCTTTATACGTAATGGGAACCTCTACCAATTTAAAGCGCTTATCCATAGAATGAATTGATAGTTCTGTCTCAATTTCAAATCCTGGTGATAAAACCGGAAAAGTTTTAACAAATAAACGATTAAAACCCCGATAACCAGTCATAATATCTTGATAGTGGCCTTTGTACAGTGAGTTGATTAACCATCTTACCAAATTATTTCCAAAATCATGGAAACCTCGTTTGTTTTCTTGAGAGTATGTTCCATTTGATAAACGATCCCCGATAGTCATATCAGCCATTCCAGAACGAAGTGGATCTAAAAGTTTATTTACTTCTTCTGCTGGATAAGTATCGTCTGCATCAACCATTATGTAGTAATCTGCATCAACTTCACGGAACATAGAACGAACCACATTTCCTTTTCCTTGACGAGGTTCAAAAGATACATTTACCCCAGTTTCTCTAGCTAATTCATTTGTCCTATCTTTTGAATTATTGTCATAAACATAAATATCTGCTTGAGGAAGTACTCTTTGAAAATCCTTGATTACCTTTTGTATGGTTACTTCTTCATTGTAAGCAGGTAGAAGTACCGCAATTTTTTCACTCATTATTCATTTCCTTACTTTTCTTTTAATCTGATAATTACTCAATAATCATTTTAAGATGGCGTATTAAGAATTCTTTTTCTCATTTATTAAGTATACAATCTCAGACTTTTCTTGTCAATCCTACAATCTATATATTATAGCATAGTAAAAGTGGAGCTATTATAATTTCACACCTATCTAAAATAATGTTTGATTTTAAAATTTAATTTTTCAACACTATCTATCATCGTTTTATAATAAATTTCATATAAAACTCTGTGGTTCATTATCAATACTCAAACGCAAGTCTTTATTTTCTCTATCTTGGGTCAATTCTAATATCTTATTAAGCGCCATTTGCAACTGTTCTTCTGAGCGGTATTTTATTAAAATTTGATAATGATAAAGGTTGTGTGTTCGTGCAATTGGCTTAGGTGTCGGACCAAGAAGTTGGACTTGTTCCGAAAGACTTGTCCGTAAAATATCCAACACTTGATATGCCTTTTTGACAACCACTTCTTGAAGCCTATGTGATAAAGTAATCGCTACTGTGAAATAATAAGGTGGATAGCCAAAATGTCGACGAATTCCCATTTCATAAGCATAAAAGCCTTCGTAGTCTTGTTTTTTTGCAAATTCTATCGCATAATGATGAGGATTATAAGATTGAATAAGGACTTGACCTAGTTTGTCAGCTCGTCCTGCTCGACCAGCCACCTGTGTTAATAATTGAAAAGTTCTTTCGGATGAACGAAAATCAGGCAAATTCAGTGCCGTATCCGCATTCAAAACTCCTACCAATGTCACATTGGGAAAGTCTAAACCTTTGGCAATCATTTGAGTTCCTAAAAGAATATCGGCTTCTCCCTTACCAAATGTTTCCAAAATCGCTTGGTGACTTCCTTTTTTTCGAGTGGTATCAACATCCATTCTCAAAATATTTGCATGAGGAAAATTCTCTACTAACTCATCATACGCTTTTTGTGTCCCCGTCCCATAATAACGAATGTGCGAACTTGAACAGTTGGGACAGCTATGAGGAATTCTTTTACTAAATCCGCAATAATGACAATTCATTGTTTTTGTGTCCATATGAAGTGTCAAGGAAATATCACAATTAGGGCAAGTATCAACTGCTCCACATTCGCGACACATGATAAAACTAGAATAGCCTCTACGATTTAACATGAGCACTATTTGTTCTTTTTTATCTAACCGTTCTTGAATAGCTTCCAGTAAAACAGGAGTGAAATTGCTAGTTTCATTCTGACCAATATAATCGCGAAAATCAATCACATCTACTTGGGGCATTTGGGCTAATGGATTGGCACGCTTCGTTAGTTGAATAAATTGATAAACTCCTTTACTTGCTCTTGCTCGGCTTTCCAAACTTGGTGTAGCAGAACCTAAAACCAGAACAGCCTGATTATAGCGAGCACGCAAAATAGCCACATCACGAGCGTGATAGCGTGGATTAGAGTCTTGCTTATAAGAAGTTTCATGCTCCTCATCCATGATAATCATCCCAATGTTTTTTAGAGGAGCAAAAATAGCTGAACGTGCTCCAATCACGACTTGTGCTTCTCCTCGTTCTGCCTTTCGCCATTCATCATACTTTTCTCCGTCAGACAAGCCCGAATGAAGAATAGCCACTTTATTTCCAAAACGAGAGACAAATCGGTTGGTCATCTGTGGAGTCAGAGAGATTTCTGGAACCAACATAATAGCCGTTTTCCCTTGATGCAAAACTTTCTCGATTGCTTGTAGGTAAACCTCTGTCTTTCCGCTTCCAGTAATTCCTTCCAATAAAAATGGAGGAACTTCTTTTTGTCCAATTTTCTCAGTAATCAACTGAACCGCAAGAGCCTGTTCTTCGTTTAAAACAAGAGCAGACTCTTGTCCTTGATTTTCAAAATAACTGGCTGCTCTATTCACTTCTTTTTCTTCAATCTCTAAAGCATTTTTCTCTATAAAATACTGAATCAAAGCAGAAGAAAACTCTTTTCGCAAATTTGACAACAGTTGGCTATCTGATTGTTTTTTCAAATATTCTTTCAACTCTTGTTTTCGTTTTGAACGATTAGGAATTTCTAACTCCTCTAAAATATCTTGACGAACAGTGTACCACTTCTCCGTTTTAATTTGTTTTTTATCAGTTGCTTGGTATTCAACCCGGATATTTCCTTTTTGAGCTAATCTCATGATTTTAGCTTGACTATCTTTATCTAAGTCTGAAAAGTGTACGGAGGAAGCTTGACCAAAGATAATTTCTTGTTCTCTTGCTGATAGTGTTTCCGTTGGGTATAAAATTTTATCATAGCTAGAGTTTAAAAAATTCGGTAGCATCGTTTTTAAAATACTAATTTTATAAGAAAAAATACTTTTCCGTAATTCTTCGGCTAACCACAACTGCTCTTTGTTCAAAACAGGACTAAAATCAAGAACTTCTACAATTTCTTTTAAATCATGATTATCTTCTTCAGAAAATCCTAGCACAATTCCTTGAATTAAACGATTGGCATTACCAAATGGAACATGGACTCTCATACCAACTTCTATCATCTCTGAAAATTCAGGAGGAATAGAGTAACTATATGGTTTATCTGTTTGCATCAAAGGAACATCTACAATGATTTGAGCTACTCGCATGATTCACCTCTTTTCCAAATAACAGAAAAAATAAGATTGAGCTTCCCCAACCTTAAATTTTTTCACCCTCTTCTTTAGCAATTTGCTCTTTGATTTTTCTCTCTTCTTCTTCTCTACGAAGACGTTCTTCCTCAGCGTGACGGCGAACAGCTTCTCGTTTGCCTTCTGGATCAGGATGAATGATGACATTCCCTGATTCAATTTCTTCCAGAGCGCGGAGTGTTGACTTAACAGATTTAAATTCCTGTGTCGCAACAGCTCCAGCTTCTAGCTCATGAGCACGCTTTGCTTCGAGAATAACTAGCGAGTACTTTGAAGGAACTCGATCTAGTAGAGTATCAATAGACGGTTTTAACATCATAATTTTTTACCTAATTTCTAATTATCTAATAATGGTTTCTGCTTTGGGGAGCATGTCTTGATAATGCCCGATAACGCGTTCTACCCGAAAATGCTCTGCTTCAATCACGCGCTTTACACGTTCAGCAGCTAATTTTACTTGATCATTGACAATTGCATAATCGTAAGCTCGCATCAAGGAGATTTCTTCTTTTGCTTTCTCAATTCGTTGAGCAATGACTTCTGCACTATCTGTTCCACGACCAATCAAACGGTCTTGAAGTTCTTCCAAATCTGGTGGAGTCAAGAAAATAAAAACAGCATCCGGAACTTTTTGTTTTACCTGAAGAGCACCTTGAACCTCGATTTCCAGAAAAACATCCACTCCCTTATCCAATGTCTCATTGACATAAGATAGCGGAGTTCCATAATAATTACCGACATATTCTGCATACTCTAGCATTTGTCCCTGACGAATTAACTCTTCAAACTCTTCACGAGTACGGAAAAAATAATCCACTCCATCCACTTCTTCTGGACGTTGCGGACGTGTCGTCATGGATACTGAATATTGAAACTGGTTAGTCGTGCTTTCAAAAATTTCACGTCGAACTGTTCCTTTTCCAACACCAGAAGGCCCAGAAAAAACGATTAATAACCCTCGTTCCGTCATTGTATCTCCTTTGTTATCTTTCCATATAGTGTAACAAAAAAACAAGCAAATTTCAAGTCGTCATTTCATTGACAAATATTTGATTTTCCTCATTGTACAATTTTGCCATAAAATTGTAATGAATGTTGACTAAAGCGTAAATCTATACTTTTTTAAAATAATATATTATAATTATACCATCTGCTTACCTAAAAATAAAATAGGTGATATAGAAATAATAATTACTATATGGAGATAATAATGAAAAAATTCATTGAAGCTATCATTGCTTTATGTGCAGGAATTGCAGCTATTATCAGCGGTTATTTGATTTTTTTCCAACCTGCAGCATCTACAAAAAATGCGACATCTTCTAATAATTCATCCAAACCAACTACTACTAACGCTAATAGCTCAAGTAGTGTTTCTGGAGAACAAGCAAGTCTACAAGATGGAACTTACACCGGAGCTGTTGAATCAACAGATAGAGGAGATTATCAAGTTCAGATGACAGTGGCCTCTGGAAAAATAACTGCCATTGACATTCTTGAATATCCAGATGAAAATGACCGGTCAGAACAGATTAATAACAATGCACTTCCAACCTATACCTCAGAAGCTATCGATAGCCAATCAGCAACTGGAGTCAATCAGATTTCAGGTGCTACAGAAGCTTTTAAAGGATTTACAGGCTCTCTACAAGATGCCATCAATCAAGCAGGAAACAAATGAACGTCCTATCCACAACGATTGAAGCTATGAATTTACCCTTTACTATTAGTTTAGTAACCCAACATATCAAACAAGTTCAACCCATTTTAGATACTGTCAAAAAAAAACAGTAGCAACAGAATTGAACCGTATTGAAACAAAATTTTCAGCCTTTCAAGAAAGTTCAATGGTTAGTCAATTTCAAAAAGGAAATTTATCTGTCATTACTGACGCAGAATTCCAATCAGTTTATACTAAAGTACTAGTTGCCCAAAAAGAAACAAACGGTCTCTTCAATCCTTATTTTGATGGTAGCTATAATCCGACTGGCTTTGTCAAAGGATGGGCTATCCAACAGATTTTCAAAAACTTTCTCATCCCTCTATTTCGTTATGATACTATTGAAGCTATTTGCTTTAACGGAGGCGGAGATATGCAGTTTGATACGAGATTGGGAAGTACTTTTCATTGGCAAGTTGGCATTGAAAATCCATATCAGCTAAATGAATTGATTGCACAATTCAAATTACAAAAAGGAGCTATTGCTACTTCTGGTTTTTCAAAAAGAGGCAATCATGTTTTCGGAAATAGCAAGGAACTCTCACAAGTAACAATCATTGGATTAGATATAGCCACAACAGATATGTGGGCAACCGCTATTCTTTCTGCTTCCGAAAAAGAGGCCAGACAACTAATTACCCAGTATCACTTGAGTGGAGTATATGTCACTCAAAATCAAAAAAAATTTTACAAACATGGAGTATTTTATGACGAAACAAAAACATAGCTACACATTAGGCTTAGCTTGGTTAAGTGCGGTATTCCTACTACCTTTTCCACTTATTTTTACCTTTATGACTGGATTGCCAGCTATTTATGCCACTAATCGAGTAGGATATGCTTTGGGAATCTATGCTTATGTATGGATGTTATTAGCTATCTATATTGGAACCAAACCAAAATGGTTGGATCGACTCATTGGTTTGCCAATGGCTTACATGATTCATGGAATTTTAAGTTTAGTTGCTATTCTCTTTTCCTTTATGCATAAAAACCTCAGTCCATCAGAAGGACTTATCCAGTTAACAGGTAATGTCGCTTTTGCAATGTTTTTTACAATTGCTCTTTATTCAATGATTTTTATGGCAGGATGGCTAACTTCACGAGTGCCTGCTCTTTCAAAAATCAAACTCCTTTTAGAAAAAGTATTTAGACATGAAGTTTCTGTCTTGTTGCATCGTTTAAATATCATCGCGACCTTACTAGTCTTTATTCATGTTCAATTAATTCCTTACGTAAGAAGCAATACTTCATTTATGATTGTTTTTTACATTATGAGTTTTTATGTTTTCGGAAACTACTTCTGGCATAAATATAAACCAAATGCTTTGGGATATAAAAGTCTCTTATTGGAAAATAAAGAAATTGCTCCCAACATTCATGAATTACGAATTAAAATCCCTAAAAAATTGCAAAAGGGACTCCGACCTGGCGATTTTGTATTTATTTCTTTTCCCAAAATCAAAGGATTAGAAGAACCTCATCCATTTTCTATTGTCAATGATCCTTACACGGAATCTGAACTAGTATTAGCTATTCGTGGAGACGGAGACTTTACCACGTTACTTCAGAGTGTTGAAGCTCCAGTAGATCTGCGAGTTGATGGTGGATATGGTATGTACCAAACTATCATTGATGAGCAAAAACCAAAAGAATTGCTGATTGTAACGGGTGGTATTGGTATTACACCAATTCTATCTATCATTGAAGCCAATCCCTCTATTAAAACAACTGTTTTTCACAGTGCTAGCACTGAAGCAGCCCTTATTTATGAAGATTTATTTAAAAAATGGTCAAATCGAGTTAATTTTGAATTCCACCGCAGTGTTGGTCGATATGATGACGAGGAAGTTCTCAGTCACCTTCCAAAAAACACATCTAATTTAGCAGTATTAGTTAGTGGCCCTGCTGCTATGGGACGCCATTGGATTAAAACAATGGCATCTCACGGTGTTCCTAAAACTCAAATTTTCTACGAAGAATTTGGTTGGTAAATCCCATTGATATATAAGAAAACTCAGTCAAAATGACTGAGTTTTTGTTTGTTCTTTTTATGAAGCTAGAAAACCTTATCTCAATTTTTTCATTTCTTCAATACGAGCAACTGTTGCATCATATTTGGTTTGATAGTCGGCTTGCTTGTCTTTTTCTTTCTGAACAACTTCTGGTTTTGCATTGGCAACGAAGCGTTCATTTCCAAGTTTTTTAGCAACCATATCGAGTTCTTTTTGCCATTTGGCTAATTCTTTATCAAGACGAGCTAATTCTTCTTCCACATTGAGCAAATTATAATCAATACTCCTAATTTTCCGAACATCTCATTAATTTGACAAAATCTTGAGAACTAATATTTTTTTATCTTAGCAGATTCTTTGAAAAATAATCAACAATGAGATTTGTACTTCACAAGATGCTTAATATACTAAACAGTAAGTCGCTTTGTAAATGCAAGATAAATTAAATAAATTTGAGAAATTACTATAAGAGATAATGCTATACCTAAAGAATCAAATTTATCTCTACTTAAGATAAATAAAATACAAATGGTAGACAAAAGCAATCCCTCAATAATGATTATCCATTTTAACATATCACTGTCCTCCTTTTAACCCACCTTTTTCAAAACTAGAGTTGGGAACTAATAAGACAATTTTTTGGTAGATTTGTTCGAACTTTCCCAACTGGTAGTTTAACCAAACCTTTTAAAGGGGTCAGCAATGACACACTGGTTATTTCTTTGAATACGATGGAGAACAATACAATGATTTTGTCCTAAAATACTTCTTGTCTGAAAGATTATCGGAATATCAACTCCTGAGTCACATCTTTTAAAGAGAGTCGAACAATCTTAACTATGAAATCAACTTCTTAAGACCAGTCACAATCTTATTAACAATCGTTCCATACATATCTGTTCTGGTCATTTACTGATTTTTCATAAGAGATAGTTCTTTTTACAGAGTAATAAAATTGTCGAAGCAACTGCCACCGCACAATCTGACTAATCATGTTGTAAGGTACAAGGATATTTTTTAAATATAATGGCTCCCAACCAATTCTTAATATTCCACTTAGTCTACTCTCCCAACATCAACTCCTGAAAAATATTGAACAGAGATTCGTCCTACTCGTGGTAAATAAATTATATTCACAAATAAAAACATTATTCCTAATAAAAGGAACGTTTTGAAACCCCTTTCCTCACTAATTTAATCGTATCACCTAGATAAAACTTTGTCAATACTTTTATTCTGTTCAATCTTTTTTAGTTAATTGTAGCGTTTTCCGGTTGATAGTTTTACTAAGTGGATATTATTGCCAAAAAACTAAAATTACCACAATAATAATTAGCAAAAAGCCTTTGTCTCAGGTTCAGATTTACTTTTAAAATGTTTTCAACAACTTAGTAGCACAGCATGAAAAGATAACCATTTTCATCCTTATTAGAAGAATGTAAAAATCCCAAAAAATCATCTATCAACTTTTTGACCAAAATCATCAGAGCTTTGTAGATATTACAGACTATATAACCGATATCACATTGAATGATACTATTACACGAGTTTTTAACATCAGATCTGACCATCTACTTGATTATAGGCAGGGGGAGTTTTATCTAATAGATAAACTGAAAACAATAACCACTCCCCCACTAACTCACATGATTTTAGAGAAAATCCTTGAAGATTAATCTTGTGTACGATGATTTATAAATATCTCTGTTCAAAATAATTTTTAACATTTGTTAAAATTGTATTTAATTCTAAATATTCAACTTTTTGATTCGATATTAATTTACTCAACTCTTGTCCTAATTTTTTAATTACTAAATTATTTTCAGAGTTCTTTAATTTTATAATATTCTTTATATAATTTTTAATAATTACTAAATTATCTTCAAATTTTTGAATTTTTTCATTATGATTTGAATTTTTTCTAATTTTAGATAATATTTTAAAAAAATTATACCAATCACTTTGTTCCAAAAACATTCTATATTCAAACTCTAGATAAAGTAATATCTCTATAATTTTATCAACATCTTCAATATTAAATTGATAATTATTAGCATGGGCATATTGATGTCTACACTTAATCATATTATCATAAATATCAGCATTTGTTAAAAATAACCCTGCTGAATCATATCTCTTAAAAAATTTATTAATTTCAGAAATTTTAGAATTTGGTGAAAATTTTTCTGGTTTAATTTTATTATTTAAAAATTTTTGATAATTTGATTTACTAGTTTCATCATATTTAAGCAATTCATATTTACAACTTTTATATAATTGTTCAGATACGGTATAACAATCAATCAAAATTGATTTTTCCGATGCTTTAAATGCATCGAAAAAATCTTTAGATATTCCTTCTTGAATAGAATCTATAGATTCTCTTATTTTTATTCTCTCATCATCTATAAAATACTTGCTTCTTTTAATTTTAACATAATTGGACTGTAATTTTTCTATTTCAAAAATATAATCAATATCATTAATCTTCCTTTTCATCAGATATCTCCAAAATATTTTCACATATCTTTCTTCTTTTATTCAATCTATCAATTGTAATTTGATTTGTAGAAAAGTTTTCTATATTTCTGGATATATATTTTTTATAATTTTCAAAAACATTCTCAGGAATCTCTGAATTGCAAATTATAGTTGTTGCAATTAGTGACTCTGCGATATTATTATTTCTATTTCCATGAAAATCACCATTCGAATTAACTTTTTTAAACAATTCATCAATTTTGAATTTAGAATTTAAGTCATTTAAAGTTTTGTCAAATTTATCAATAAAATGAGTATCCATCTTTTTATCTTTATTATTTTCACAATAATCATTCAAAATATACTTTTGATATTGACTAGGTAATTGATATTCATTTTTAAAAACCTTGTATGTAACATAAACCCCTAATAAAAATTCAACATGTTTATCTTTATTAATATACTGTTTACCAAAAATAGACTTTAAAACATCACTATTATTAGCTGTTTCATATAAGTCAGTAATGAATGCACCATACGCTAATGCTTTTCTTATTTGCATTGCGTTTAACAATTCTGAACCTGTATTTATTCTTTCAAAAATTAAATATTTTGCTTTATCGTCACTTGGTTCAATTTGCCTAAAATCAATTACTGTTACTGCAGCTCTTTTAATCTTTTTTTGTTGCTCAGGAGTTAACTGGTTAAATGATTTTCCAGCAATTGTTTTATCTACATTTTGTGATAACTTAGCTACTCTATTTCTTTTAACATCATTTACCGTTTGTCCCCAACTATTACCTAAAATATAATTACTAATTGTGGTCAGCCTTTGTAAACCATCTATAACTTCATAAACAGAATTACCATTATCCATAAAAAATAATGGTGGAATTGGTAATCCTAGTAATATTGACTCAATTAATTTAGAGCATTTATTTGTATCCCAAACAAATTTTCTCTGTACATCTGGAGATTTAATATCACCTTCTTGAAACATATCTGCCAATTCACTAAAAGAGCGATTAATTGTTGATACTTTTATATCAAACACTTCTAGATTATTTTCTTCTTCGTCTGGAAATAAACTTTCTAATCTAGCAACTATTTCTTCCTCATCATACTTCCATTTTTTCTTAGTAAATAAATCAATTGCAGAATCTCTAGTGTCTACATCAATTTTTTCAAAATTTTCAACTTCTTGATCCGTAATATTTAAAATTTCATTTTCATTAACTTCAACATATAACATATACTTATCCTCTTTTCTTTTTAACCTAATTTTTTCATTTCTTCAATACGAGCAACTGTTGCATCATATTTTGTTTGATAGTCAGCTTGCTTGTCTTTTTCTTTCTGAACAACTTCTGGTTTTGCATTGGCAACGAAGCGTTCATTTCCAAGTTTTTTAGCAACCATATCGAGTTCTTTTTGCCATTTGGCTAATTCTTTATCAAGACGAGATAATTCTTCTTCCACATTAAGCAAATCAGCTAATGGTAGATAAATTTCAGCACCTGTAATGACACTTGACATGGCTAAATCAGGAGTTTGAAGATTGGAGTTGATTTCAAGATGTTCAGGATTGGTGAAGCGTTTGATATAATTTTGATTAGCCACAAAGAAGGCTTCAAGACTAGTATCACTTGGTTTAATCAAAATGGTGATTGGCTTGCTTGGAGCAACATTCACTTCACTTCTGCTATTGCGGACAGAACGAATCAAGTCCTTAAGACTTTCTACTCCGTCGTGTGCTTCTTGGTTTTCAAAATTAGCATGAACAACAGGATAGTCCGCTGTCACAATTGAAGCGTCTGAGATTTGACTGAAAATTTCCTCTGTTACAAACGGCATAATTGGATGAAGCAGACGAAGGATTTGGTCTAAAGTATAGAGAAGAACCGAACGTGTCATGACTTTTTCAGCTTCATTGTCACTGTAAAGTACTTCTTTTGTCAATTCAACATACCAGTCCGCAAATTCATCCCAGATAAAGTTGTAAAGGATGTGACCTGCAACACCAAACTCAAATTTGTCAAAGTTTTCCGTGACCTTAGCAATTGTTTCATTCAAGTTGTGTAGAATCCATCTATCTGTCACATTACCAGTTTGACCATCAACTACTTTTACAACATTTTCACGCGCCTGCTCTAAGGTCAACCCTTGATTATTCATCAAAATATAGCGTGAGATGTTCCAAATTTTATTGATAAAGTTCCATGAAGCATCCATCTTTTCATAGCTAAATCTAACATCTTGACCCGGAGCTGAACCATTTGATAGGAACCAACGAAGAGCATCTGCCCCATATTTTTCAATAACATCCATCGGGTCGATACCATTACCAAGAGATTTAGACATCTTACGCCCCTGTTCGTCACGGATAAGTCCATGAATTAAAACATTTTTAAAGGGCTGACGTCCTGTAAATTCAAGAGACTGGAAGATCATACGAGATACCCAGAAAAAGATGATGTCATACCCCGTAACTAAGGTTGATGTTGGGAAATAACGGTTAAAGTCCTGACTATCAACATCTGGCCAACCCATTGTCGAAAACGGCCATAAGGCTGAACTGAACCAAGTATCCAACACATCTTCGTCCTGAATCCACCCCTCACCTTGAGGAGCTTCTTCTCCAACATACATCTCACCTACTTCATTGTACCAAGCAGGGATTTGGTGTCCCCACCATAATTGACGCGAAATAACCCAGTCATGAACATTTTCCATCCACTGCATAAAGGTATCATTAAAGCGTGGTGGATAAAAATCAACCTTGTCGTCTGTTGATTGATTGGCAATAGCATTTTTAGCCAACTGATCCATCTTGACAAACCATTGTGTTGATAAACGTGGCTCAACCACAACCCCTGTACGCTCAGAATGTCCGACACTATGCGTATGTGGCTCAATCTTCACAAGATTACCGAGTTCTTCTAGCTTTTTAACAACTGCCTTACGAGCTTCAAAACGATCCATTCCCACAAATTCACCCGCAAGTTCATTCATGGTACCATCCTCATTCATGACATTGACTTGTGGCAGACCTTGACGTTGCCCAACCAAGAAATCATTAGGGTCATGAGCTGGGGTAATTTTAACCACACCAGTTCCAAATTCAGGATCAGCATGCTCATCTCCAACAATAGGAATTGGCTTATTTACGATTGGTAAAATAACATGTTGACCAATCAAGTCTTTATATCTTGGATCTTCTGGATTGACCGCGACAGCCACATCACCAAACATGGTTTCGGGTCTGGTTGTCGCAACTTCTAAAGCTCTTGAACCATCTTCTAAGACATAATTCATGTGGTAGAAGGCACCCTCAACATCCTTATGGATAACCTCAATATCTGAAAGAGCAGTGCGGGCTTTAGGATCCCAGTTGATGATAAACTCACCACGGTAAATCCAACCTTTTTTGTACAAGTCAACAAAAACCTTCCGAACAGCTTTAGACAAGCCATCATCTAGGGTAAAACGCTCACGGGAATAATCAACAGATAAGCCCATTTTACCCCATTGTTCCTTGATGGTTGTAGCATACTCATCTTTCCACTCCCAGACTTTATCAAGGAATTTTTCACGCCCCAGATCATAACGGGAAATGCTTGACTCTGCTAGACGAGCTTCAACCTTAGCTTGAGTCGCAATTCCTGCGTGATCCATTCCAGGCAACCATAAGGTATCAAAACCTTGCATGCGTTTTTGACGAATAATAATATCTTGAAGTGTTGTATCCCAAGCATGTCCCAAGTGGAGTTTACCTGTAACATTTGGTGGTGGAATCACAATCGAATAAGGCTTCGCCTTCTTGTCTCCTGATGGTTTAAACACATCAGCATCTAACCATTTTTGGTAACGACCAGCCTCAACTTCAGCTGGATTGTATTTCGGTGAAAGTTCTTTTGTCATTTTTTCTCTCCTTTGTATTTCATTTTCATGATAGAATACTGTTTTTGATAAAATTGATATTTTTTACAATTTTTTATTTTTAAAACTAGACCATCTGTCCATTTATTTAATTTTTTATTTTTAACCCCAAATACTCTGTATGCAATGTATAAGAACATTATTAAAACAACGAAACCCATGGAACATCCAAATGTTGTAATTCGTATATTTGCTTTATCTAATATTTTCATATCTTTTGTTTCAAATAAATTTGAAAATAAAAGTATTAGATAAATATAAAAAGTTAAACCATAAGCAATCAGCTTATTTTTTAACCATTTATAATTTAATTCATCTGGAACTTCTTTAATTTCCTTTCCCTTCATCAAAAAACTCCAAAATTCCTTAGAATTTATAAAATTCCATATCAATAAAGCAGATGTAATTAGAGCCCACCACTTTATATTAAACCAACCAATAATAGTTATTAATGGTATAATCATTATTAATAAAAAAAGGTATAATATCCAATTAATATTAATTAAAAGATAAACAAAATAAAGTGGAAGACCCAGACCTATAATTATCAACATAAGTATTATAGCCAATCGGATTTCTAATTTTGAAAGAACATGTAATTGTAACACCAATTTTTCTAAAATAGTTAAAATAAAAATGCTAAATATATACTTAATAATTAAACGACCACACAATACACACATTTTATAAGTATTATCATTAGCAAGATTCAACTTGTAAAATGGATATTTATAAAAATACAGAAATGTAATGATGAAATGAAAAATAAAAATAAGGAACCAATTTAAACTTTCATTGTTTTTTATAAAAGTTGAAATGATAGGCAATTTGATTAGGAAAAAAAATATAAATAATGATAACAAGTAACCAAAGCCTATATCTTTTGAAAATTTATAAAGTTTTTTCTTCATACTCACCCTCCTCTACTGCAACAATCTCTATTTTGATACGGTCTGGATCTTCAAAATAAAGAGCGTAGTGGTCTTTTCCTCCTGCAAAAGGATAATTTTCATCATACAGCAAGTGGACATCTTTCAAAATGAGCTCTTCTCTTAAACTATCTAACTGCTTGAAGGAGTTAAGGCGAAATGCCAAATGATTCAATCCTGCATAGCAACGATGATAACCAATATCTAAAAATTTTTCATTTACTTGTACAAAAACAAGATAAAAGTTGCCTTTTCTATAACTAAAACCTTGTTCCCATTCTTGAAAAATATGGTAACCAAGTTTTGGTAGCAAAACATCATAAAATTGTCTTGTTCTCTTTAAATTGGAGACATACAATTCAACATGATCCAACATATTTTCCCCCCTTAAGATAAAAAAAGCCCCTGTCTAAAGACAGGGACGAAATCTATTCCGCGGTACCACCCAGTTTCAAAGAAATCTTTGCAACTCATTTTATCCATACTAATCACTCAGCAACTAGTTTTAACACTTGTGTGGATTTCTCAGCACGACCACTTTCTGTAACAAGTTAACTTAAAACACCTCTGATTGCCTATATTGTAACAGAATATCTTGATTTGTGCAAGATTTACCAACCCTTTCATCTTTTAATAAAAGTCCCTAGAGCATCAGAACGTTCATCTTGATAGCGATAAATTCTTTTATGACCATCACCCATATAATAGATAGGTGCTAAATCTGAACTTTTCAATCTCCCCTTTTCATCTAATAATTCCTCTGATACCCAACGCTTTGTTATTCTAGCTATGATGTTTAGATAGCTATCAAATTCCTGAATCTGCTCAACATGACATTCTAACGATAACAAACAATCAGTTAGTAGAGGAGCATCGACTCCCTCTGCACGAGTCCAATTTAAATTTGTCATTTTTAATTTATCTTTTGAACTATTAAAACCCGCCACTTCTATCTCATACATTAAGCTTTCCGATGGCAAATTTAAGGTAAATTCTTTAAATTCTCTGATTTTTTTCGCTGCATTTCCTTTATTAAAAATTCCCATTGTTAGCATATCTCCTAAGGTATAAGAGGAACTAGAGGTTGTAATATTATATCCAAAATCCTCATCCTTATATCCTAAAATATACACAGGAAATCCATAGTAAAGTTTTGATGTTTCAATTTCTTTCATTTTCCAGCCACTCACTCTTTAAAAGACCGTAAATACATTCATTACAACGATTTCCTCTAACATCTAAACGATCTCTCACTGTTCCTTCTAACTTAAATCCTAACTTTTCTGCCACACGGATACTTCTTTGATTGTAGTCATAACATCTTAATTCTATTTTGTGCAAGTTCAAAATGGCAAAACCAACTTCGAGCATGGCATGTCCAGCTTCAGGAACAATTCCACGTCCCCAGTATTCAGGATTTAAGATATATCCTATTTCAAACACATCATCACTATGACGAGTATTAAAGGTGATTGTTCCGATAACTTTATCCTCACCTTTCAAAGTAATCCCATAACCAACTGGAATCTTCTTCGCTTCATAAAAATTAAGGTGAAAATGATTGAGATATTCATAAGTATCTTCAATAGATTGAGATGTCCGGAATCCTGCATTGTAAGAAGCTTCCTCAAGACTACTATACAAAAAGATATCACTAGCATCTTCTAGTGTACATTGACGCAAGACCAAACGGTCTGTTTCAAGTTTTGGTAGTCTTTCACCATTAAATTCTTCTAATAATTTCATTTTTTACTCCTTATCTTTCACTAATTAATTTATTAATTCACTGGTTTCTGAAATATTCTCCCATTCTTCCTTTAATAAACCAAATTGAAATCTATCTCGGAAAGAGCCGGCAATAAATTTCCTTTGGCGAATAGCTCCTTCCTGTTGAAAACCTAATTTTTGTGCTAGTCGCTTACTTTGAGTATTATGACTGTAAATCCCTAATTCTACCTTGCGTAAGTTCAACACTTCAAAACCATATTTTAAAAATGCTTGTGCCGCTTCCATCATATATCCTTGTCCCCAATAGTCTGGATGCAATACATACCCCATTTCCATCACTCCATCTGATACTTCTTTGGTAAAATTTATTGTTCCGATCAGCTTATCTTCTCCTTTTAGACAAAGCCCCCAAATACGTTGTTTTTTTTGCTGACCGCTTTTTTGTAAATCTCGACGAATAAGATCTTCACATTCTTCGATAGACTGATTTGCTGGAAATCCTGCTAAGGTTGCAACTTTTTCCTGATGTCCATAGTCATACATATCTTTTGCGTCTGTTAAACAAATAGGTCGTAGTTTTAAACGCTCGCTAACAATTTCCATCTCTTTCTCCTCTCTACAAAATATCAAAAAATCCCACCCAGTTATACTAAGTTAGGATAAATGATGATGGATTTTCTAATAATTTCTCTGTCCAAAAAATTCATCGGGTAAATCATGAAAGCCCTTTTGCGCTTGGTAGTTGGCAAATTTCCCTAATAAAAATTGATAAGCATCCAAGCGACTTTCATAACGAATCGCCGCTTCCTTAGCACTCTCATCTTTTTCCTTACGGTAAATTTCCTGACTTTCTTTAAAAGCCATCTCATTAATGGTTACTTGGCTTCTAACCCAAGCTTCAAATTCTTTCAAAAATTCTTGTTCGTACGTCATAAAACTCTCTCTCATCTACTTGATTGTAATAATTGATACCATTATATCATAAACTATAGCAAAATATTTTTTAGCTAATCAGATTTTATTCAATTTTTGTCTCAAGTATCTATTTTTAATTTCCTATTTTTCTTAGCTTCACCACAGCTTCGGTTCTTGCCGTATGTGGGAACATATCTACTGATTGGATGTATTCAATTGTATAAACTTTGCTTAATTGAACTAAATCTTGGGCTAGAGTAGATACATTGCAAGACACATAAACCATTTTAGAAGGTGCATAACGAATGATAGTTGCTAATAATTTCTTATCCAAGCCGGTTCGTGGTGGATCTACAATTAGAGCATCTGCTCTATAACCCTCTTGATACCATCTAGGAATGATTTCTTCTGCTAATCCTGCCTCATAATAAGTGTTTTCAAATCCCATCTGTGCTGCATTCTTCTTGGCATCTTCAATTGCCTCTGGGATAATATCTAAGCCCCGTAATGTCTTCACTTTTTTTGCAAAAGCAAAACCAATCGTTCCCACTCCGCAATAAGCATCAATCAGATGATCTTCTGAATTAACATCTAAAGCCTTGATAACCTCGCTATAAAGAACTTCTGTCTGTTCAGGATTCAGTTGATAGAAGGCACGAGGAGATAGATTAAAATCATAATCCAAAACATTTTCTTGAATCGTTTCTGTTCCCCAAATAATCTCTGTTTTATTACCGTAAATCTCACTAGATTTCGAAGTATGGTAATTCACAGCAACCGTTTTGATTTCAGGAAATTCATTGACTAAAGGTTGAATGATTTTTGAAAAATTCAACTGTTTTCCTGTTACAAAAATCATTTGCACATGACCTGTTTTTCTTGCACGACGAATCATAACAGTTCGTATCCCTTGTTTTTTCCGTTCGTCGTAGATAGGAAAAGAATACTTGTTTAGTAAAGAAACTACCTTGTTGATGATTTCTTGCGTTACTTCATCTTGAACAAAACAATTTTTCAAAGAAATTAAATAATGAGAATTTTGTGCATACAAACCAGCATTTACTTGATTTTTAAATTTTCTGATTTGAAACTGCAACTTCGCTCGATAATACTGAGGTTCTTGCATACCAATCGTTGGTCTAATTTCATAATTTTCATAACCTTTAGGAGCAAATTTCTTCAAAGCTTGTCGCAACAAATCAGTTTTAAATTCCAACTGCTTATCGTAGTGCAAATGCATAATTTGACAACCACCACAACGATCATAAATCTCGCATGGTGGCTCTACACGAAATGAAGACCGTTTATTAATGGTCAGTAATTTAGCTTCAGCAAAATTATGCTTCACAGTCGTAATCTGGCAATAAATATCTTCTCCCTTTAAAGCACCTGGAACAAAAACCAGTGTTCTTTTGTAAAAACCGATGCCTTCTCCATTGATTCCCATTTTTTTTATTCGTAAAGGAATCTTTTGCTGTACTTTCAAATTCATAAGCCTATCTTACCATATTTTGAGGTATAATAGTATCATGAAAATTACAAAAATTGAAAAGAAAAAAAGACTCTATCTACTTGAACTTGATAACGCTAAAACACTTTATATCACAGAAGATACGATTGTACACTTCATGCTTTCTAAAGATATGTAAATAACCAAGCAGAAATTGGCTGTCATCGAAAAATATGCCCAATTTTCCTATGGTAAAAATCTAGCTCTCTATTACCTTTCTTTCAAGCAAAGAACCAGTAAAGAAATTAAAGATTATCTTAATAAATATGATATCGATCCAAATACTAGCAAACAGGTGATTGCAAATCTAATTGAAGAAAACTGGATTGACGATGCCAAATATTCTCATTCTTTTATTCAATCCAATTTATTAACCGGTGACAAAGGGCCTTATTTTCTTCAGCAAAAACTCATTCAAAAAGGAATCGCCAAATCTCTGATTGAAGAGACATTGCACTCATTTGATTTCACAGAATTAGCAGAAAAAGTTGCTCAAAAATTATTAAAAAAATACCAAGAAAAATTACCAGCCAAAGCATTGCAAGATAAAATCTTACAAACAATGACTCAAAAAGGATTTTCTTTTAGCCAAGCAAAAGAAGCTTACCAGACACTTACTATTGAAACAAATGAAGAGATACAAGAAGAATTGCTTTACAAAGAATTAGAAAAACAACATCGCAAATACTCTAAAAAATACGAAGGCTATGCCCTAAAGCAACGTCTAACCCAAGTACTAGCTCGTAAAGGCTATGATTTTTCTGATATTGCTAGCGCACTAAGAGAATATCTTTAAAAATAAGTATGAAAATTGATACATTTCTATGAAAATATGTTACAATAATGTTGATAAACTTATAAATTGTAGAAAGTTGGTTGATTATGAGACTTCCAAAAGAAGGCGACTTTATTACAATTCAAAGTTATAAGCATAATGGGAATCTCCACCGCACATGGCGAGATACTATGGTACTAAAGACAACAGAAAATGCTATTATCGGAGTAAACGATCATACTTTAGTCACAGAAAGCGATGGTCGGCGTTGGGTAACAAGGGAACCTGCTATCGTATACTTCCATAAAAAGTATTGGTTTAACATTATTGCAATGATTCGAGAAAATGGTACCTCATACTACTGTAATTTAGCCAGTCCATACTATCTTGACAATGAAGCACTGAAATACATTGATTATGATTTAGATGTCAAAGTTTTTGCTGATGGAGAAAAACGCCTACTAGACGTTGAAGAATATGAACGCCACAAAAAACAAATGGGCTATTCGAGTGATTTAGATTTCATCCTCAAAGAAAATGTCAAAATTCTTGTTGACTGGATTAACAAAGAACGTGGTCCTTTTTCAGATGCTTATGTCAATATTTGGTACAAACGTTATGTTGAACTAAAGAATCGATAAAGTTGTTAGAGAGCGCAAGCTCTTTTCTTTTCTGCCAAGCAAAATTTTCATTTCTCTATCTTCAGCCACTATAGTCAACTCTCAGGTAGCAAATTCTTGCAATATTATTTAATTTCTTGTATCATGAAATAAATTATTTCAAAATCTAACATTAAGAAAGGAGACGCTAATGGCATTTACAAATACTCATGGTAGATACGCCAGCTTTGGAACAATGACCAGTCTCCCAGAAGAAATTATTGATTCAGTTTGGTATATCATTGATAACAATTTAAAAGGGGTCTTTTACCTAGAACCAGTTATTAAGTTTGAAATTCTTAACAACAACGGTCATGTCAGCCTACGTTTTTCTCAAAAAAATTTCAATACTAGTATTTCATTTGATTTTAATTATCGTTTTGATCCATTTTTCCCACGAAAAGTCTATGTCGTAGACAACAATGGCAAAGAAACAATCATGTTGTCCGACGAATATTCTCTCATGTAATTAAACTAACTTAGAGTAGCACTGCTACTCTTTTTATTATCACTCAAAATAGAAAAAAATTTATGATTTCTATTAAGAAATAGTATATAATATTGTTAACTAAATTAAAAGATAAGGGTTACAATGATTCAATTATTCAAACAAATTATCACAAGCAATAACGATTTAGATAAAAATGTAGTTATTCTAAAGTTAACGTATAAAAAAGAAAAAAGTACTTCTTATTCAAATGAAATTACTAATTCCAAACGACTTAGATATTTCACTGTAAAAACAAAACAAGAAACATTGCAACTTGTTTTTCTAAAACAATCCCTTACAGCAAATCAAATCAGGAAAACTCCTAACATTTTTCTTACCATTTCTGATGAAAAGTTTATTTCTCTATTCTTCACTCAAAATGAAGTAACTTTTTTTCTATCAGAAGTAAATGATCGCAACCCTATTCATCATTCTAAAAATACTGTAATTCCTGCTTGTCTCATTTTTGAACGTATAGTCCCTCTTCTTCCACAAGATACTTCTGAAATCTCCCTGCACTTCGTTCATCCATTATATCTTGGTGAATGTCAATTTATCATTAGAAAAAGAGAAATAGCACTGTTTCAAAATAATATTTTATGTGTGAAGGGAAAATACCGCTAATGAGAGATGTTTACATTCAGACAGGTTACCGAACGCCTATTGGAATAAGCGAAAAACAATTTGCAACTATCAGACCCGAATTTCTAGGAGCTGAAGTTTTAAATGCTATCAAAGATGATTTAGGTGAACAAACAGTTCATTCCGTTATTTGTGGAAATGCTGTAGGAACTGGTGGCAATATTGGTAGATTGACTACATTGTATTCAGAATATGGGCAAAGTGTCCCAGCTTTAACCATTGATATGCAATGCGTTTCTGCATCTGCTGCTATTTGCTTTGCTTTTTTAAAAATTAAAACAGCTATGGCAGATTGTGTCATTGCAGGAGGTATCGAAAGTTGTTCATTACAACCTATGAGAACCTACGCACCTAAAGACAGTCGCAATGGAGACTATACTGTAGCACAATTTTCACCAGATTCTTCTCATCAAATGGTCATGATTGAAGGAGCAGAACGTGTGGCTTCCATTTATAATCTTAATAAAACTACACTCAACAACTACGCACTAATTAGTCATCAAAAGGCTTATGAAAGTCAAAAATTAGGACTTCTCAATGATATTATTCTGCCAATGAGTAATAAAATTGATCAAGGAATTCGAACTAAAATTACAGCAAAAATTTTGGATCGAATCCCTCCCATATTAAATAAATCTGGAAGTATTACGGCAGGAAATTCTTGTTTAACTCACGATGCTGCTGCTTTTTTGGCACTAAGTCATCAAAAATCTAATTATAGGATTATTGACTGTATTGAAGTTGCTGGAGATCCCAAATTTAGCCCACAATTAATTTTAAAAGCTACACAAAATTTATTAGACAAAAATCGACTGAACATGATAGAAATTGATGCAATTGAATGGAATGAAGCATTTTCAGTAATTGACTATATATTTGAAACATATTTCCCAAATCATATCCATAAATACAATCAATTCGGTGGAGCTATTGCCTACGGACATCCTTATGGTTGCTCAGGCTGTATCAACCTATTACATTTGATGCAAGCCTTAAAACAGACTAATGGACATCTGGGACTAACAGCAATTGCCGGTGCAGGTGGAATAGCAATGGCAATTCTAATTGAATATCTAGGAGATAAATAAATGTATCAAAGAATCAAGAAATGGGCTTTATTTTCCCCCAATAAAATAGCCATAACAGATGGCGAACAATCGTTGACTTACTTAGAATTAATAAAATTTCTCGATAAAAATAGATCTAATCAAGAAAAATCTCCTATTATACATGAATACTCCCCTTTTCAACAATTGCTATCTTTCTTAATAGCTTTTAAAAAAAATAATTGTCCTCTTATCATTCACCCAAATTTAACTAAAAATGAAATTATACAGATTAAACAAATTACTTCAAATAAGCCTAAAACAGCAGATTTTGGTATTTTAAGTTCTGGAACAACTAATACTCCAAAAATTTATTGGCGAACTTTTGACTCCTGGAAACATTTTTTTCCAATTCAAACTGAAACTTTTTCAATTTCTTCTCAAACAACTTTATTTTTAGTAGGATCTTTCAGTTTTACAGGTAATTTAAATATGGCTCTTAGCCAATTATATAGTGGCGGAACTATAGTAGTAACCAATCATAAATCGATTAAAAATTGGAAAAAGTTATGTTCCAAATTTCAAGTTACCCATCTTTATCTATTACCAATCTATCTTTCCATCTTTAGTAAATATATTAATAAAGATTTTAAAACAATAAACCATATCATTACTTCCTCACAATTTTTAGAAAAAGAAACAATTCAAATACTATATAAGAAAATTCCAGACGTATCATTTATTGTTTTTTACGGTGCTAGCGAAGTTTCTTTCTTAACTTGGTGTTATGCCTATGAACTACTAAAGGAGCCTTTCTTTGTGGGACAACCTTTTCCCAATGTTGAACTTTTTATCAGAGACAATAAAATCATGGTTCAAACACCTTATACTATTCTTGGAATAAAATGTCCATATACCGTTAATGATTACGGGAAATTAAATAAAAAAGGATTATTTTTACTTGGAAGAGATCAAGATTGGGTAAATCAATATGGAATACAAATTCATTTACCAACTCTATTAAACATTATAAAAGATCTACCATTTGTTTCAAATGCTTGTGCCCTTAAAGAAAATGGCAATCAAAGCAGGGAATTTTATAGCCTCTTCTTAATTTTATCTTCAAATAACCAAGCAACAAAAGTAATAACATCAATAAAAGATAAATTATCACCATCACAACATCCTAAACAAATCGTTATTTTAAATCAATTTCCATTAAATGATTCAGGAAAAATTGATATACAAAAATTAAAATATATGAAATCAAAAAAAACTGAATCAAAAAATTCAGCTAACAGCTAATACTCTAAATGTACTTTTATAAAAAGATTTATTAGTTCACAATTTTAAATAATATCAATTTCTAAATTGAAAATTGAATTTTATCTGCAGTAATAAAAAGAAAACTAAAAGTTTTCTCTAAATAAATCAAATCGGGAAGACAGGATTCGAACCTGCGACACCTTGGTCCCAAACCAAGTACTCT
>JAUMZQ010000022.1 GCA_030528055.1 Streptococcus sp. | reverse complement strand
TGTAGGGGGCATCGTAATTTAATAGCTAAAGCCTTTGTTTAAAAGGCTTTTTTGCTATTTTTCTAAAATTTGTTGCGAAAATTGTTGCGATTTCACAGAAAACTTTTTATCACTTCAAACTCTTTATAAATTTTTTCTTCGAGAGTGTGTCCATAAACTTCTACTAGCATGGATATATCTTTATGACCTAATACCTTCGCAATTACTCCAAGGTCAACACCATTGTGCCATAAATAACTTCCAAAGGTATGCCTTGCTCCTTTAGTAGTGATTATGGGATGAATATCAAGTTCCTTCAACATTTTTTTCATAGCTTTATTAACTGTAGCAACATCTGGAACAGCATAAACATATCCATAATGTTGAAATATCATATTATTTTCATTTTTGAGTCCTAATTCTCTATTATTTTTAATTTGATTAACTTTCAAATGATTTAGTAACTCTAATAATTCCTTGGTAATAGGAACATTACGTATAGAGCTCTTATTCTTTGGTGGTGTAAATTCATGAATCAAGGTATTAAATCTTCTATAAGTTTTAATATATGCCTGTTCCTCATTTACATCATCCCAAGTTAAAGCTATTAGTTCAGAATATCTCATTCCAGTTTTAAAAAGAAAATAAATGACAAAAGGTACAATAGACTTTTGATAATCAAATTTACTCTTTAAATAATGTAAGACAATTTGATAATCATTTTCTGAATGAAGATACTTCTCTTCTGTACTCTGACCAGATTTTGTTGAAAATAATTCAATGTAAAACGTAAAGTCATCGATCATTATCTTATCAGCAATAGCCATTTGTAAACTTGCCCTTATACTAGAATTTAACCTACCTAGCATATTTCTAGAAACAGTTTTGCCATATTCATTCATAACTTTTTGATATTGACTTGGTGTAATTTCAGATACTAAGCTATTCCCAAAAAGTTTTTCTATAACTCGTTTTCTTGTTATGTATTTCTTTTTAGTTACATCACTTCTTTTACTAGGTAATATTTTAACATCTAACCATTCTTGATACAACTCAAGCAAGGTCATATTCGTTCTTAATACACTACCTGTGTTCAATTTATGAAGGACTTTTTCAGCTTCTATCTTAGCTTCACGTTTAGTCTTGAACCCCCCTTTATACTGTAAACTTTTATTCCCTTCTCTTACAGTATAAGACCAAAGCCTTTTCTTCCCTCTCTGCATATACGAAGCATAAGCCATTTTATAATTCCATTCCTAGAAGTTCGGATACAACACTTTTGGGAACTACCATTAATCTTTTTCGGTTATAAAATTCATACCCTCTAGATACTAGTATTTCCCTAGACTGTCTAACGATATCATTCGCTGTAGATTTTTTATAACCCATATTTATTAAATCTTTATTTGATATTGTTTCCATAACATATCTCCTTTAATTTATTCACTTCCCCATTTTGATGAACTATTTTGCTCTCTAATATATTGCTCGATATCCTTTTCATCGTTATCAGTTAATCTTGTTAACCCTTCTTTTAATAGGCTCTGAATGTAATCTTCTGCCTTTTGAACATCATAGGCTTGGTACTTTGCTATATACACTTTTGCTAATGTTTTAGCCACTTGCTTCTCTGTCCAAGCCTCTGACTGCTTCAGTGTTGGCTTAGTTCTTATAACACTAAGAACCGTCTTGTTTTCAGTTTTTAGATAATCTATCCACCACTTAACTTTTTTTCTTCTCCAACGATTTTTATCTTTAGCATTCGGTTGAACAAATCGATAATGTCCATTAATTGCTTCAAAATATATCGAAGATAACGGACGCTTTAAAAATATTTGCCCTGCTATAATGTTAGCTTTCTCTTGCCAACACCGTAACTCTGCACGAATCCAAGAAGGATATTTTACTAAATTCTTTTTACCTAACTGTTCCATCTTCTTGTTGTAGATACACCATTGCTGTCCACCCCTTGAACCAATGGAAACCGTTTCTCCAACACATTCACTATTTTCTAAAATTGAACGCTCATGATATTCAAAATGTTTAGCCTTAGAAATACATAAACCTTTTTTACAGTAATTATATATCTGTTGAATATCTAAAGTGTTGTCATAAACATCATGAGCAATATCTAATCTCGTAAAATTGATTGAATAAGAAAACAATCGAGTAACTAACTTTGTCCAGTTATTCTCATTACCATGCATAAACTCCTCGTATTGTCTGCAACCTCTCCCCTTCATCTCAATGTAAACACCCATATAAGACTTTTCGGGATTAAAATATACATTAATATCTGATGATGAATAATGGTTTTTATATTTATTTATCCCCCACTCATTTAACGTAAAATTTTCTAAAGGTTGTAAAAGAATATCCGTTAAAACCTTCTCTGGAGGAATATTTTTGATAGTAACTGCAAAATAATCAATCCTAACTGTATTCATAAGATTATACTCCTATAATCTTAATGTCCTCACATACTAATTTTACTCCAGTCCAGTTACTTCTTGCCATATTCCAAGAAAGACGTAAATGTGGCGATATCATTTCTATAGTTAAATCTTTAGTATCTGTTTCAACATGTGGCAATAATTTATCTAGGTTATCTGTAATTTCTAAGGTAAAAGTTTTTAAATCATCTAATGAAATCCCCATCTCAGATAAAACTTTTACCTTATCTGCATCAAGAACCGAGCAAGAAATTTTTGAAGGAGTATCAGTTTTAACTTTTTCTCCATTCACTTCACTATACTGATAATTAACACGAGAATTAAAAATAACGACTCTTTTTGGAACATCAAATTGATTCAAATCAAGATTAAGTTCCCCAATTTTTATATTACTATCTGTTAAGTTATAAACCATCTTATTCTCCTTATTCTATACAAAATTTCATACCATACACAAAAAGTAGCTCAAACGTACTCACAGTAAGGGATTAGACCCCATCAGTAGAACTAACAAGCCGTAAACCCTTACGTACCAAGGGTTTAGAGTACATTTTATGTATGTGTGCACCCCCTATTAGTAGAACTAACAAGCCGTAAACCCTTACGTACCAAGGGTTTAGAGTACATTTTATGTATGTGTGCACCCCCTATTAGTAAAGGGGATAATGTTTCTAATCTCCTGCAAAGCAGTCGATGGGCTCTTTCGGAATAACGAAAAGAGGACCGCTCCGCTCGATTCTACTTTGGGAATCGTCCCTATTTCGCTATTCCGAAAGACCGCTGTTATTTCTAACACTCCAATAGCGAGTGCAAGCCTCATCAAAATATTCTTCAAAGTCTAGTTCATCAGACTTAAATGGAACCTCAACATACTTAGGAGTAGGGATAACTCCATCTATTTGAATATAGCCAGTTCCAATGCCACAAATCTTATAGTCAAGATTTTGACTTGAAAACATCATACGACACGAATCAGAATCCGCAGTTGAAGACCCCAATAAAAGAGCAACTCCGAAATTTTGCCTCATATATGTGGGTATAAAATCACTTGAAGCTCTTTGTAATTCAACCACAACCTCTATGGATGCTTGTCTAGATTTTACAAGCAGACTTCCTAAATTACTCATTGCTTCTTTGTATGCTTTTGCCCTTCCTTTGTTGACTCAGATTCTGTTTTAAACGCTATTCCTTCATCTAATACCACAACCAAAGGATAATTCCCTTCTATATCAGCCCATGATAAGACCTTCCCTTTAGAAATATAGATATCTGGGTTATCTGCCATAACTTGAAAGCGTCTATTCATTTCCTCAACAGCCTCTCTTAAAGCTCCTGCAATTTGAAAAGGAGAGTTATAAACTACCTTACATCCTAATCTATCCTCTAATTTCTTCCCAACCAGCCATGATAGTTCTCCTTTCTTGGGATCTAATAGCTTAATTTCAGAACCTAAACACAAATATTGAGCCACAAGGTTCTCTATCATAAATGTTTTTCCCGATTTCGTTGAGCCTGCTAAAAGCACATGTGGAGGAGAGCCGAACTCCCACTGTGCCTCCTCAGAAATCAGCAATCTTGTATTTTTAAGAGTATCCTTCCAAGTTGCTCTTTCTATAGGGAAGAGTAGAGTATAAATAATGCTTGTATAATTTTCTGTCATTATTACCTCTGCATCAAATAATGCGGATAGTGGAGAAGAGAGATTATAGAGCTTCTTATCCTCAGGTCTTGATAATTTAAAGAATGTCAAATGTATTGCTGACTTACCTTCAGAATATTTTAGAACGTATTCAGGGTCTATAGAATTATCAATAATTAAATTCAGTAGTTCAACTGGTAAAGTGATTATGTTCCGTAAATTGTTAAAAATTTTTCTCACATATAAAGTAGATTTATACCATGAAAATACAATAATTGGTATAACAATCATAAATTTCCAAAATAACAAACATAAAACAATGTGAAAAAAAAATACTAAAATGTATGACATTCTCCTATATCTAGAGAATTCAGCAAACGCATTCCTGTAGCTAAGAGAGAGGTTAAATTCATTACTTTTGAATTCTATGATTTCTTTAATAAAGTGTACTATATTCATCACAGTATTCCTCATTTAAACATGTTTAGAAATAATTTAATTTTTTCAAAAATAATTAAAAAAATTAATACGAATAATAATATAAGTGATAAAGGGGCGAATATATAGGTAAAAATTGGAATGGAAATAAAAATATACCATAGCATCATACATAAAACTAATAAAACTAGTACAAAAACTTTCTTCATAGAGACTCCTTTTAAAAATTAAGAGGAGAGAGGGAGACTCTCCTCAACTATCAAAAATTAGATAAATGACTCATAGTATATTACATCGCCATCTAGTAATGATTCAAGCAAGGTTTTGTTGGTTAAATAGTGGCGCTTAGAGCTATTAAGATAAAAGCCAAGGATACTTGCAGCGTATGCTGTAGGGATTCGTTCTGTGTTTCCCTCAGTAGCTATAAGCCTAGCAAGCTCAATAGAGGTTCCCGAAACTCCTTGAGCTAGACCATGAGCCGTCGAGATTTTGCTGGCCTTCCTCCTTAGTTGTACAGTATCCAAAGTAGAAAATACCTTATTCGCCTGTTTCTGAGCAAAAGTCATATTTAAAACCATAATTCTATTCTCCTTTATTCATAATTTTTTTATTTGACTATTTAATTATTAATAGTTATTTGGTGACGCTCTTATCATCGTTTAACTCTCCTTCTTATGTTTGATTGTGTAAAACTCAATAGAACTAAGAAGCTAAAAAGTTAAAATATAGTGTATAACACTATAGAACTTTTATGTTAATAATAAAGATGAATCATCCCTATTATTTATTTCTCCTCTTTGCCTTAAGCAGTTCTATTTCGTTTTTTTTCGAGCGGTAGTAAAGATATATAAAGATTTTAATTACATAATTTAGGTTAATGACTTTCTGCATACTTTTCGGCTTTAGTCTGAATCGATAGTCCTCTAATCCCTCTAACACATCACTAAACAAATAGAAACGCGGAGTAATTGTTCCTACAGCTTGTGAATACTCTACTTTTTGGTTTGCTATCTCTGCAAAAACTTGAGACCACTCAATCTTTCCCCTACTTTCTTGCTCTTTCACGTAATAATAAGCCGCTTCTAAGATACTACCAGCTGAAACCATAATCGACACCGTTGGGGAGTAGCCTTTAGAAAAATCATCATATTCTTTTAATATTCCCTCGTACTTATCTATCAGTGAATTTTTTTCAAATTTCAACTTCTCTTCTTTTAAAAAGATAAGCTCGTTTAACCAATACTTGGTCTCCATAGCGACTCTGACCGTCTTATATACTCTCATTTCCTCTCCCTTTTTTGTTCTATCGTATCTTACACTTTAATTCTAACACACACAAAAAAAAAAAGCAAGATAAAAATTAATTTTTTATTATTTTTCATAACTGTTTGTTGCGAATCTGTTCCCGTTTATAAAAAAAGGAAATTATATATATCAAATTAAAGGCAATATAAAAGCCTTAATTAAAGAATTATTACCCTCCAAATTAAGCGCCTACCTATGTAGGGGCAGAATTAAGAGTGTTGAAACGTTGATTTATCAACGTTTTTTTATTTTTTGGTCAACTTTTGTTCAACCTTTAAAATTTCTATATAACTTACTATTTAATAATTTGTTGAAAAATCAAGATTTCTTTTTTTATTTTTAACTAATTTAAACCCAATTATGACTGTAGGGGCATGATGTTAAACCGTTCAGAAAGCCTATTCCAATGGGCTTTTTTGTTTGTTAAAAGAAGATTTGTCCTACATTATTTTTCTATATCTGTTATCTACTCTAATCATCGCTCTTTATTGTCCCTTGATGAAAAAGTAATTTCCATTCTCCTAAATAAAGAACCCAAATTGAACTTCTATTCGTTTTCTGCCTTGTTTTTATTTCCGTTAATACATACGTGCTTAAACAAGATTCTTTTGACAGAGGAACGATCTCATAATTTTCAAGTTTAAAATCACTTTCAGGTAGGAGCAACCCTTCATAATCTCTTTTATATGTTATTTTCCCCGATGCCCCAAATTCTTTATACAATGGATGAAGAACTTCAATGTATTTTCCACTAACTCTATTCTCATTGTTTAAATGAAACAATTCCAACTCTAAAATATCTGTTGAAATACTTTTACTCATTTTTACTCCTTTCACATGCCTAATTATTTTTAATCAATAATTGTATTACTAATCGTTGTAATTAACAAATAGTCACTCGTAATCTTCTATATTTTGAATTTTAAACAAAATCCTCAGAATTATTATATAATGATAAAAAGATTTTTACCATTAACAATAATCAAAGGAGAATGAATGAATGACTAAATTGCTCTCTTTACTATGTTCAATAAACTTTTTTATTAATGCCGCTTTACACTATGCTTTATTTTTAGGAGCTCCCTTTGGACAGTTTATTTGGGGTGGAAACTACACAATCATTCCTAATTATCTTCGTATATATAATCTACTCTTTTTCATTCTATGTTTTTTTTGTGGCATAACATATCTAACCTATGGAAAAATAATTCGGTTGCCTTGTCCCAAAATATTATTAAAAATTAAAATTGTAATTTTCACAATTTTCTTGTTTCTAGCTAGTGTATTCAATTTATTCATAACCACTAGCTTCTTTGAAAAATATTACACTGGCTTCCTATCTACTTTAACTTTTTTATTAAGTGTTTCTTTAGTTAAAAAGAACTTTAAACTACACCATAATAGCATTCCGCTTTGTCGCCTGTTTAAATAACTTTTAACTATCTTTGCATCCCCTTGCTCAAATTTTACCCACCATCATTCTTTCTCCTTTTCCAACCATTCATCTCTTGGTTGGTTTGTTGTCATTATAGTTTATAATAAATCTAGTCATATTTATCAAAATAATATTATTTCTTGTAAAAAATTTTGGAGGCTGTATTTTTTCTAAGGTATCAGTCATATAAACTAACCATTTTTGCTAGATGTTCTTTTATTTTCTCAATCAAATTTGTAGGTTCTATTATTTTAACACTGTCTCCATAAACAATTAATAGCGACGATAAATAGTCTATTTCATTTAAATTAAATAAATCTTCGTATACACCCCAAAAATTATTATCTTTATCCCATTCGATTTTAGAAAAATCTAATATTGGTGCATTTAAGATTCTAATTACCTTTTTATTAACTTTTAGCCTGACCAATTGTTTATGCCCTTCATTACTTTGAGTTTGATTAGATAAGACCTCCCCAATAGTTAGCTGATTATTTTCACTTTGGGCAGTATTATTGCTAATTAAAGATTTAATTCTATCAACTCGATATGTTCTCACTTCTTTTACATAGTTATCTATTGCACAAAAATACCAATAGCCATTATCAGAATAGATTCCTATTAGGAATAGTATTTTTTGTCTTCATTTTCTAAAGAATCATGCATTATTTCAATACACTTGTTATTCACAGATGCGTTGAATACATCTTTTAGAAATGAAGTGTTTTCATTTCTTTCAGGAATTTTTAAATGGAAGCATTTTTAGCTCGATCTAATCTCTTAAGTAAAGAAGTTGATGAATTTGAAAGTAATTTTGCAACCACACTTTCGATTTCAAACTGGTATAAGACTGCGGGTAAAAATTATGTGATCCAATTAAATTGTTTTTATTTGCACCAAAATCATTAACCAAATCAATATAGTGTTGTCCACGTGAAATATTTAGTTCAATTTTCAAGTCATAAGGGTTTTGTGTCATATTTGATTCTTCAAAATCTGTAAAGCCTACATCTAAGCGTAAAGACCATATCCCTAATTCTGAAAAAAAATGACAAATCATCATAAGAAATTCCAAGCACTTTAAATAATTTCGGATTAACATCTAGGCTAGTTTTAAAATCTAAACTATTTGAATAAGCAATAATTTTTTGAAATAATCCAAAGTATTTTCTGGATTATTTGTCACTTCTAACATTGATGTAAACACTCGCCTATAACCAAGTTCACTAGCTAAATTTAAATAAGCAACCATTTCTTCAAATGTAGATTTTGATGGATAGATAGAAACTCCTAATTCTGACATACAAACTCCTTTATTAATAATTATTTTCAGCTAAAACACTCAATGTAGTCTCTAGTTCATACTACAATTCAAGGCTATCGCCATTACTCTCAATGACTTTTTTGTACCACTCAAATGAGTCTTTTTTATAACGTT
>JAUMZQ010000021.1 GCA_030528055.1 Streptococcus sp. | reverse complement strand
TTAACCCTATTTCTGGCTTCTTTGGAATATTTAAAGAAATAATTTCGAATGGTTGAATGGTAATGATTTTTTTAGTCTTGAAATCCTGAGCGATAAAGGCTAGTTTCCCCTTTTGGTAAGAAAATTCATCCCATGAGAGCACCTCAGGCAAGGTGTTATAAAGCTCTTTAGCTTGAAACTCTTTTAGTTTCCGATAGACTGTAGAGGTTGAGATAGCGAGTTTAGAGGCGATATGGGTCAGAGACTCCCTGCCAAGCAAGAGGTGAGCAATCTTTTGTCTAACAAATTCAGAGATTTGACAATTTTTTTTAACGAGGTTAGTTTCAGAAATGGTGACTTTATGACAAGATTTGCACTGAAACCGTCTCTTTTTCAATCGAATGAGACTAGGCAGACCAGCAATTTCAATAAAAGGGATTTTAGAAGGTTTTTGGAAATCATATTTGATTTGTTTTCCTGTGCAGTGTTTACACATAGGAGGCTGGTAGTCTAGTGTAGCCATAAGCTCAATATGAGTTTCGTGCCTCCAAGCATCATTTAGTGTGATATTTTTGTCTTTCATTCCGATGAGTCGTGTGGTATGATGAATATGTTCCATAAGATTCTTTCTAATGATGGTTTGGCGCTTTTCATTATAAGTCTTATGGGACTTTTTGTGTACTCAAAAAGCTCCATAAAATCCAGAGTGGTTTTACCCACTACAGATATTATAGAGCCGCTTTTTTATTATCAGTTGTAGTTGCTGAATATGTTAGCGTCTTAGAATTTTTTTGATTAATTGGATTAACTTATATTTTAAAGGATTTGGGTGATAGCGGAAGGTTCCCATCTTACGGACGATACTTCCGTTAAAGTTTTGTTTAAAGCGAAGAACACTATCTGAACCATCAAAAATTCCTGTAATCCCTAAAAAATTATAAAGGGGAATGTTGCGCTTAATAGCTTCACGCATGACATACTCTTGTAAAAGAGCAGGTGCATAGAATTTATTAAATTCTGGATAGGAACCACTGAATAGATAGGTTACTTCTTGCGGAGTATAGATGAACAAACTAGCTGCCAATACTTGATCTTTTTCTCCATATTTATCAATAAAGTGTTGTGCTTCTGATTTACGGGTTTCGAAACTATCAAATTGGCTATTTAATTCTCGTAATTGATTTTTTTTCTTTTCAGATGCTGGATTATTTTCTAAATCATTTGTTAATTTCTGAATTTTTTGTGCCAATTTTTCTTGGTTCTCTTGCAAATGGCGATGATAGTCTTGGAAATTAAGACTGGCAATCATAAAATCAGCTTGATCACCAAAAGCATCGTAGAAATCTTGGTAGTAGTCTAGTGACTTATCGCTATATTCTCTTCTGTTGGAAGTTGCAGAAGTTATTTTTTTAAATTGTTCTAATTCTTCTCTTTTTAATTTTTTTATTTGAATACCAAAGGTATTGGCTTTTTTTACAGTAGCTTTTCCATTTTTATTAAAAGATTGAAGTAGATTTTTTTCAGTCAATCCAGTTAAATCTTTGATATAATGCCAGTCTGGTTCACCATTAGGATAACCAGTTTGTAGACCGTCAAACTCAAAGCCTAGTTCTGTTAACTCACTAATGAATTCTTTTTTTTCTGGCGTTGTAGCTTGTCCATTTGTATCAAAAGTTTGATAGGTTTCGTAAGGTTTTACAATTAGTTCCAGCGTCCCTTGTTTTTTAGCATAATTTTGGAGTGCCTGATAAAATGCTGGTAGAAATTTTCTATTAGTTGAGATAGGACCACAATTAATTTCCAGATGAAGTCCTCCGGTCATTGGGATAATGTAAAGAATAGCAGAGATAACTACTTGATCTTCTTCATCTGTATAACCAACGTATTGGCAAGTAAAGCCTCTTTTATTTAAAAGTGTTGCCATTTCTAGAGTCTGCATGAAAGATCTAGTGGTAGAGTTTGAACTGTGTGCTGAAAATTCTTCTTTACTGAGAAGTTTAAAAGACATAGTAATCCTTTCTTAGAAAAGTATGTTGACAAAATTTAACGCTTACTTCTTAGCTTTTTTCTAATTGCATAAGCAAAATTTGAAAGATGGTAGAGTGGGCTAGTTGGTAGATTAAACTCACCAATAAATTCTTCAATAGTTGGGTTGAATTTAGATTTGAAATGGTATAACCCGCCGTTTAAATCATTTTCAATCCCTCCCATATTTTGCCAATTTGCTCCGCGATTGAAGGCATGTTGAGCTGTCTCGTACCAAGTAATAATAGCTGGTTGGTAGCGACGGTATTCTTCATCCATACCAGCATAGATATTTTCAGAGGTAGCTCCATATTCCAGCGTTAGGGTTCCTGAAAGGGGAACGTTTGTAATTCCTCTATCTATTTTTTCTTGTAAAAATTGAATTTCTTCTTCTAGTCGTTTTTGTTCTTGTTTATTGTTTTCAATTTTTCCTGCTTTGGTTGTCTCGGTAAACTTAGCTGCTTCTTGTTCTGTTTTAGATTTTTGAAGTTTTAGTGTTTCTAAACGTTTGGATAAATCCAATCTAGACAAAGTGATATAAGAATGTTCAGGATAAGTGGATAGTAGCTTTTTATAGTAATCCTTACCACGTAAATGAATGTTTTTTCTGTTTTCTGTCTTTTTCATCAGTTCTGAAAATTCATTTAAGAGTTCTTCACCACCAAATTGGATTTCAATTCCTTTATTATGAGCTGTACGGATTGCTTGTCTCGTACTCTTAGATAACAGCTCTTCGCTAAAATTCTCTTTATAGATATTAGCTTGAAAACGAGGTTGAATTGTTTCGTCTAAGGATTCTGTTCTCCCCATCCAATCAGCACCTGCTTGTTGCAAACGCTGAATTACTTCTAGACTTTCTTCTTTTTCTTGCCCATCTTCCCCTATTTTAGCTTGAACTAAGAAAAGATGTGGATCAAATTTAACGAAGAGTGCTTTTTTCTTCTTTGCAAATTTCTTCAAAGATTGTAGTACAAAGACAAGATTTTCTTGATTACTATAGTCCATGATTGGGCCACGTGGAATATAGAGCATGCTAAAACCAAGTGGTAAGGGTTTTATAAGAATGCTAGCTACTGCAATTAATTGTTCATCCTTGTAAAATCCTAATCGTTCATTGTTCCAATTTTCCTTAATTGTTGCCCAAGCTGAACTTTGAAGTAAGTGGGCTAGAGGATTATTGGTAACAAACTGATCATGTTCTTGAGCTGAAATTCCAACTTTATAACGGTACATTATTTTAAAACCCACTCTCTAATAGCATAAGCGACACCTGACTCGTCATTTGTTTTCGTAATATATTTGGCAATTTTTTTCAATTCTGAATTTCCATTTTCCATGACAACTGGATTTCCAACAACTTCTAGCATAGCTCTATCATTTTCTTCATCTCCGATAGCCATAGTTTGCTCTTTTGTAATACCTAATTTTTCTGCTAAATGGGAGATAGCCATCCCCTTATTGACAGATTTTTTAACAATCTCTAGATAAAAGGGAGCTGATTTGACCAATGTGTAGTGATTGTAGAGTTCTTTAGGAAGTTTAGCAATGATTTGTTCCAGAAACTCAGGTTCATCAATATACATCATTTTAACAATTTCTTTGTTTTTCATCTCATCAGGAGTACGATAGAAAACGGGCATATTCACTAAATTAGCTTCGTAAACGGTGTATTTTCCGATATCACGATTGGCAGTATAAATACCATCTTTTGTGATAGCGTGCATGTGAACACCTAGTTTGCGACTAAGGAACTCAATATCTAAATAGTCTTCATGGCTTAAAGTTTCTTTTATAAGTTCTTCTCCTGTAGCGGTGTCTTGAACAAGTCCACCGTTAAAGGTTACAACATAGTTACCTGCTTCGTTCAAATGCAATTCTGAAAGAAGGGATTTTACACCAGATATAGGTCTGCCAGTTGCAATAACAACTTTAACTCCAGCATCTTTTGCATCTTGGATAGCAGAATAGACCTCTGGAGTAATTTCTTTTTTGTTATTGAGTAAGGTTCCATCAATATCAACGGCTACTAATTTTATATCCATTTTATTTCCTTATTCTATTTTATAAATAAATTGATCATTTCGAATATGTTGCTTAAACATTTTATTTTTTTCACGGAACAATCCATTATCTGCTAGCATTTCCCTTGGGAAGTAGAAGCGATTATCTCCCTGCCGCGTTCCAGTCAAGGAGTGGACGAGAGGAGACAGACTGGATAATTCTGCTAAACTACCATCTTTTTGTAGGATTTCAACTTGAGTGCGAGGATTTTCTACGTGAGGGCGGTAAAAGTCGTAGGGTAAATCAAAGTTTCGATGAATAGATGTGTAATAAGTTGGGTCAAAACCAACTTCCGCCACTAAATTCTTCATAATTTCTAAATATTGTTCGTTTTCCTCTGAAAAAATAATTGATTTAAAGACTTTTCTATTGATGAAACGTTGAGCTAAGTCAGATAAAATAGTATCAGGACTGGTCATCCATACTTGAAAATAAGTATTCATTACACCATCATCCAGAGCTAAATAGTCTTTTAAAGTTACTCTTTGTTCAAAAAAAGGAATTAAATTTGGAGAGGACAGGGAAAAATATTCTTTGTTTTCAGAGTATAGGAATTTTGCTCTCTTTAATAGATTTTGGAGCAAGACCTCCATAGCTCTGCTGGCTGGATGAAAGTACACTTGCATATACATTTGGTAACGACTGACGATATAGTCCTCTACTGCATGCATGCCACTCCATTTGAAAGCAATGCCGTTTTTTACCGGACAAATAACTCGTAAAATTCGAATCAAATCAAATTGCCCATAACTAGCTCCTGTATAATAGGAATCACGCAAAAGATAATCCATGCGGTCGACATCAATTTGACTGGAAATGAGTTGAACAACTTGTTTATTAGGGTAGGTGTGATGAATCACACTGGCTACTTTCTCAGGGAAATCTGGTGCAACCTGTGTTAATACTTGATGGATTTCTGTGTCAGGACTGGTAATAATTTGACGTGTGATATCTTCGTGATTGGTGTCAAAAAGTCGTTCAAAAGTATGTGAATAAGCACCGTGACCAATATCATGAAGAAGTGCCGTTACCATTACCAAAAGGCTCTCATCACTATTCCATTGTTTTTTATACTTGTCTTCAAATATATTGATAACTCGTCTAGCAATTTCATAAGCTCCAAGACAATGCGAAAAACGGCTATGTTCACCACCATGAAAAGTATAGCCGGACGTTCCTAATTGTTTAATGCGACGCAATCGCTGAAATTCTTTTGTGTTAATTAAATCGTAGATAACCTGATGATCCACATGAACATAATTGTGTACGGGATCACGAAATACTTTTTCAATCATGACTCCATTATAACACAAATAAAGAGAGGAAAAAAATGAAAATCGTAGTATCAAGTAAGGAAAAACTCTGCTTTTTTTGTTAGAATAGATATACCATTTATAGATAGAAAGCTTGAAAGATGAGAATTTATTTAAAAAACTATATTCAGATTGAAGAAAATATAGATGTTTTTGAACACATTTATACGGCTGATTGGAGCAAAAAAGGGAATTACCACTATCTTCATTTTACTAATGAAGAAGATGAAAGAGTTGTCTTGAAATTTAACGAGGAAGAACTGTTAATGACTCGTTTTTCTAGACCTAAAATGATGATGAAATTTATAGAAGATAGTGAGACAACTGCGACGATTCCAACACCAGTAGGTGTTCAACATTTTATGGTTCAAACGGAAAGTTACCTATTGGATTTAGCTAGTCAAAAAATCAAGCTACACTATCAATTAGTTGCTTTAGATAGTCAACAAATTTTAGGTCAATACCAGTTGGAAATTTCTTGGATTGAATAATTTTTCTTGAAAATTTCGAATATTTTGTTATAATAGTAAGTAACTCAAGGGAGTAGCTAACGGGTTTCCCGTTACATAGTCGTCAATACGAAAGAAATTTCCGGCTTTGTATGAAATAGCGAGACTTGTTGAATAAACAGGTCTCTTTTTATTTGCTTGAAGAGACCAAAAGGAGAAATATTTTGACAAAACTTCAAAAACGCGGTGCTTTTTATAAAGAATCAACAGATGAAATTTTAAAAACACTCGAAACTTCTGAACAAGGTTTGACTAGTAGTCAGGCTCAGCAACGTCTTGAAGACTACGGACGCAATGAGTTAGAAGAAGGGGAGAAAAAATCTCTTTTCATGAAATTCATTGAGCAATTTAAAGATTTAATGATTATCATTTTATTAATTGCTGCTGCCCTATCTGTGATAACATCCCATGGTGAAGATATTGCAGATGCTGCAATCATTTTAGCTGTTGTCATTATCAATGCTATTTTTGGTGTCTACCAAGAAGGAAAGGCTGAAGAAGCTATTCAAGCTTTGAAATCAATGTCTAGTCCAGCGGCGCGTGTGTTGCGTGATGGACATATCACTGAGATTGACTCAAAAGAACTCGTTCCAGGAGATGTTGTTACACTTGAAGCGGGAGATGTCGTTCCCGCAGATATGCGTCTTTTAGAAGCAAATTCACTTAAAATTGAAGAAGCAGCCTTAACAGGTGAGTCCGTTCCAGTAGAAAAAGATTTAACGGTTGAAATCACTGGTGAAGTGGGAATTGGGGATCAAGTAAATATGGCTTTCCAAAACTCAAATGTTACCTATGGTCGAGGTGTGGGTGTTGTTGTAAATACAGGGATGTATACTGAAGTGGGACATATTGCAGGTATGTTGCAATCAGCCGATGAAACAGATACTCCTCTTAAACAAAACTTGAATGCTCTTTCCAAAACTTTAACGTATGCAATTTTAGTGATTGCTGCAGTTACCTTTGTAGTAGGTGTTTTCGTTCAAGGAAAGGATCCACTTGGGGAAGTGATGACATCTGTTGCACTAGCGGTTGCTGCGATTCCAGAGGGTTTACCAGCTATTGTAACAATCGTTCTAGCCATTGGAACACAAGTTTTGGCTAAACGCCATTCAATCGTCCGTAAGTTACCAGCAGTTGAAACACTTGGTTCGACAGAAATTATTGCTTCTGATAAAACTGGAACACTCACAATGAATAAAATGACCGTTGAAAAAGTTTTTTACGACGGAAGTTTACATGAAGCACAACAAGATATAGAACTAGGTCTAGAATTACCTTTGCTTCGTTCAGTTGTTCTTGCTAATGATACTAAAATTGACCAAGAAGGAAAACTAATTGGTGATCCAACAGAAACTGCCTTTATTCAATATGCAATTGATAAAGGTTATGATATCAAAGCATTTTTAGAAAAATACCCTCGTGTAGCAGAGTTGCCATTTGATTCTGTTCGTAAATTAATGTCAACTATTCATCCATTAGACAATGGACAATTTTTAGTGGCAGTCAAGGGGGCGCCTGATCAACTATTAAAACGTTGTGTTTCTCGCGATAAAGCTAGTGACATTGCTTCAATTGATGAAGCAACGAGTCAACTTATTCGTTCCAATAATTCAGATATGGCTCATCAAGCCTTACGTGTCCTTGCCGGTGCCTATAAGATTATTGATGAGATTCCAGAAGATTTAACTTCAGAAACGATAGAAAAAGATTTAATTTTCACTGGTTTAATTGGTATGATTGACCCAGAAAGAGTAGAAGCTGCAGAGGCTGTTCGAGTTGCCAAAGAAGCTGGCATTCGTCCGATCATGATTACAGGAGATCATCAAGATACGGCAGAAGCAATCGCTAAACGCTTGGGAATTATTGATGCAACAGATAATGAAGATCATGTACTGACAGGTTCAGAATTGAATGAGTTATCTGATGAAGACTTTGAAAAAGTTGTTTCTCAATATTCTGTTTATGCACGTGTATCTCCAGAACATAAAGTTCGGATTGTGAAAGCTTGGCAAAATCAAGGAAAAGTTGTCGCTATGACTGGTGATGGTGTCAATGATGCTCCTGCTTTGAAAACTGCGGATATCGGTATTGGAATGGGAATTACAGGTACAGAAGTTTCTAAAGGTGCCTCTGATATGATTTTAGCAGATGATAATTTTGCAACAATTATTGTAGCAGTAGAAGAAGGACGCAAAGTATTTTCAAATATTCAAAAAACAATCCAATATCTATTGTCAGCAAATACAGCAGAAGTTTTAACGATTTTCCTAGCTACTCTCTTTGGATGGGATGTTTTGCAACCTGTTCATTTGCTATGGATTAATTTAGTAACAGATACGTTCCCAGCGATTGCTTTAGGAGTGGAGCCAGCAGAACCAGGAGTTATGAAACACAAACCTCGTGGACGCAAGTCTAGCTTTTTCTCTGGTGGAGTTATGAGTTCTATTATCTATCAAGGAATTTTACAAGGTTTTCTTGTCTTAAGTGTCTATGGCTTTGCCTTAGCTTTCCCAGTTCATGTTGGAGATATGAAAGCTATTCATGCTGATGCTTTAACAATGGCCTTTGCAACACTTGGGTTAATTCAACTTTTCCATGCCTACAATGTTAAATCTGTTTACCAATCTATTTTAACTGTTGGACCATTCAAATCAAAAACCTTTAACTGGTCTATCCTTGTATCTTTCATTTTATTAGCTTCTACTATTTTAATTCAACCATTGGAAAGTATCTTCCATGTTACACAACTTGATTTTTCACAATGGGCAATTGTTTTAATTGGTAGTTTCTCTATGATTGTTATTGTTGAGATTGTTAAGTTTGTTCAACGCAAGTTGGGAATGGATAAAAATGCTATCTAACTTAGTAGCTAAAAGAATCATTAGTTATTCAATAACAAAATAAGCAAAAAACCTCTAAAGTTCTTACATGTTAGTAACTTTGGCTCTATGTCAACTGTAGTGGGTGACTATAATTAAGCCCGAGAGGAGACGAAC
>JAUMZQ010000020.1 GCA_030528055.1 Streptococcus sp. | reverse complement strand
AGAACGCCGGAAGTAGTTGGGGGTTGCCCCCTGTGAGATAGGGTAGTTGCTTAGCTTTTTATTTATCCGCCATAGCTCAGTTGGTAGTAGCGCATGACTGTTAATCATGATGTCGTAGGTTCGAGTCCTACTGGCGGAGTATTTTATCATCAAATTGTTTAGAAAATCCATATGGGTTTTCTTTTTTTGTTTCAATCATACAAATTATTCTTTTAGAATAAAAAAGTTTTATTTTATTGCAATTTTTTACGAATAATTAGTTAAGGAGGTTTTATGGTTAAAGAAATTGCCAAATCTATTATTAAAGAAGCAAGAAATAAGAATGCGCAAGATGTATATTTTATTCCTCGAAATTCAAAATATGAACTTTATATGCGTGTTGGTGATGAACGTCAATTTATTAAGGATTATGATTTTGAAGTTATATCAGCGGTTATTAGCCATTTCAAATTTTTATCTGGAATGAATGTTGGCGAAAAACGGCGCAGTCAATTAGGTTCTTGTGACTATTCTTGCGATGATTGTACTGCCTCTATCCGTCTATCAACTGTCGGTGATTATAGAGGATATGAAAGTTTAGTTATTCGTCTTTTGCATGAGAATAATCAAGAATTACTCTTTTGGTTTGAAAATTTACTTGAATTAAAAAAGAAAATTGATAATCGTGGACTTTATCTTTTTTCTGGACCTGTTGGAAGTGGCAAAACAACTTTAATGCATCATTTAGCTATGATGAAATTTGGAAATCAACAAGTGATATCAATTGAGGATCCAGTGGAAATAAAGCAAGATGCTATGTTGCAATTACAGATTAATGAAACCATTGGAATGGATTATGATGCACTAATAAAGTTATCTTTGCGCCATAGACCAGATTTATTAATTATTGGTGAAATTAGAGATAAAAAGACAGCAAGAGCAGTTGTGAGAGCTAGTTTGACGGGGGTAACAGTTTTTTCAACAATTCATGCAAAAAGTATTCGAGGCGTTTATGAACGCATGCTGGAGTTGGGAGTGAATGAAGACGAGTTGCGTGTAATCTTACAAGGAATTTGTTATCAGCGATTAATTGGAGGAGAAGGGATTGTTGACTTTGTCAAGAAAAATTATCAGAAGCATGAAGCAATCATTTGGAATCAGCAAATTAGCCAGCTTTTTTCGGATGGAAAAATTAACGAGGAGCAAGCGCAAACTGAAAAAATTATCTACACTGAAGCAACAGAAAATTATTGAGTTATTTTATAATTTATTTTCAAGTGGATTTCATTTAGTAGAAATTATTAGCTTCTTAAAAAGAAGTGCTCTGATAGAAGAAGTTTACATCATAAAGATGAGAGAAGGTTTAGAAATAGGTCAATCTTTTTCAGAAATTATGAAGCAATTAAAATTTTCAGATAATATTGTTACTCAGCTATCCTTATCGGAGTCGCATGGAAATCTAGTACTTAGTTTAGAAAAAATTAAAGTATATCTAGAAAATCTTTCGAAAGTGAAGAAAAAGTTATTGGAAGTTGCAAGTTATCCATTCATGCTATTCATTTTTTTAATTTTAATCATGTTGGGTCTACGTCACTATCTCTTACCACAACTTGAAAATCAAAACATTGCCACACAAATTATCGGTCATATTCCACAAATTTTTTTATTCGGTTCTCTTTTTTTATGTCTTTTTATTTTAATAGCTTATCTTTACTATAAGAAAAGTTGTAAAATCTCTTTGTTTAGTAAAATTAGTCATTTTCCACTTGTAGGATATTTGGTAAAAACTTATTTGACAGCTTACTATGCAAGAGAATGGGGAAATATGATAGGGCAAGGGTTAGAACTTAGTCAAATCCTTTTGATGATGCAGGAACAACCTTCGCAATTATTTCGTGAGTTGGGACGAGATATAGAGTTGGCTTTGCAATCGGGAGAAGAGTATGCAGATAAAGTCGCAAGATACCCTTTTTTTAAAAAAGAGTTATCTTTGATAATAGAATATGGTGAAGTTAAAGACAAGCTAGGAAATGAACTAGAAGTTTATGCTGAGAAGACTTGGGAAGATTTCTTTTTTAGAATAAATCGCTCAATGAATTTTATCCAACCTTTGGTATTTGTATTTGTTGCCTTAATTATTGTACTGCTTTATGCGGCCATGCTTCTACCAATCTATCAAAATATGGAGGTTCATCTATGAAAAAAATAAAAAATATTAAGGTACAAGGTTTTACACTTGTAGAAATGCTAATTGTGCTATTAATTATTAGTATACTATTATTGCTTTTTGTTCCGAATTTAACAAAGCAAAAAGATGCTGTTTCAGAAACAGGAAATGCTGCGGTAGTCAAAGTTGTTGAAAGTCAAGCTGAGTTATATGAACTGAAACATAGTAACGAAAAAGCTAGTTTAAATAAGTTAGTGAGTGAAGGACGAATTACTTCTAAACAGGTAGAATCATACAAGGCTTATTATGAAAAAAATAGAAATGAGACTAAATCTGTTGCAGATTAAGGCTTTTACTTTACTGGAAAGTTTGTTGGTTTTATTTGTGACTAGTTTTGTTATTTTCACACTATCAGGTACAATCAATAAAACGTTTGAACAAGTTCGAGAACAACTTTTCTTCCTAGAATTTGAACATCTTTATCAGGAAAGTCAAAAAATTAGTGTTGCAAAACATGAAAGAATTGATTTGGTTATTTTAGATAAAGAAATATCAAATGGTTATCGTAAACTCCATTTTTCTCCTACTATTCAAGCTCATGAAAAACAAGTGATTCAATTTGATAAAGCAGGAGGAAATTCTTCACTTAGTAAAGTTATTTTTCAAACTCAGGAAGGAGAAGTTGTTTATCAACTTTATATTGGAAATGGTAAGTTTAAAAAGACAACAGGTAAAAGCTAATATTTTATTAGAAGCAGTGATTGCCTTAGCAATTTTTGCTATGATTTCTAGTATTCTGTTGGGTCAAATTCAGAATTCTAGAAAAGAACAACAAAAGTTATTAGAAGAAGAGGAAAAATTACGCGTTGTAAAAATGGCATTGCAAACAGGAGAATCAAAACTCACAGTCAATAATATAACAGTAGAACAAGTAAAAACGGATAATAGTTTAACAATTTATTGTCAAGGGGAGGAGTTGCTTCGTGTTACGAAACGTTAAAATACGTGCTTTTACCTTTTTGGAGGCACTAGTTGCTCTAGTTGTTATTAGTGGAGGGATAGTACTATTTCAATCAATGACGCAATTATTAGTAATGGAATTGCATGTACAAGAAGAGAATAAACAAGAAGAGTGGCTTTTGTTTGCGGATCATTTGGATTGGGAGCTATCACGTAGTCAATTCATTAAAATAGAAAATGATAAAATTTACCTCAAACAAGATGGGAAAAAAATTGCACTGGGACAGTCAAAAAAAGATGATTTTAGAAAAACTGCTGAAAATGGGCAAGGTTATCAACCAATGATTTACGGATTAAAAAATTCTAAGATAACAAAAGATGGTCAGTTAGTTCATTTTTATTTTCAATTCAAAGAGGGATTAGAAAGAGAAGTGATTTATCGTGTTCCATAAGAAAGTTCAGGGAGGTATTTTATTATACGCTCTACTTATGGCAGCTATATTTAGCTTGTTGTTACAATTTTATCTAAATAGACAAGTGAGCAATCAAAGATTGATTCTTCTTAATCAGAATCGTACCACGGCTTATGCAATGGCTATGTTTACAAAAGATACAGAATTTGAGGATGAAGGAAGGGTACAATTTGCTCAAGGGGTTGTTTCTTACCATAAAAAGGAAAAGCAATTAGAGCTGGTCAGTCAGCTATCAGATGGTAATAGCTATCAATTTGACATATTTGTTGAAGAAAAACCAAAACAACAAGAAAAAGATGATGAAAAGACAAAAGAAACAGTTGATGAGAAAAATGATGTGAAAAAATAATGGAATTGTAAAAGAATTGTATTCTTATATATCTTGGCAAATAGACTAAATTTTTGGTATGATAAGAGGACGGAGGATGCCATGAATTTTGAAAAAATTGAAAAAGCCTACAATCTTATTTTAGAGAACGTCCAACAACTTCAGAACAGATTATCAACTAATTTTTATGATGCTTTAGTGGAACAAAATGGTATCTATTTAGATGGAAATTCTGATATTGCAGAAATTTTAAATAATAACAAAAAATTAAAAGATTTACGATTGAATAAAGAAGAATGGCGCCGTACCTACCAATTTATCTTTATGAAAGCTTCTCAAACAGAACCGTTACAGGCCAATCATCAATTTACACCAGATGCGATTGGTTTCGTCTTAATTTTCCTTTTGGAACAATTAATAAAGACAGAACATGTTGATGTTTTGGAAATTGGAAGCGGAATGGGGAATTTAGCTGAAACCATTCTTAACCATACTTATAAAACAGTTGATTATTTGGGACTTGAAATTGATGAACTGTTGATTGATATATCGGCAAGTATTGCTGAAGTGATGATTTCAAAAGCTCGTTTTGCTCAAGGAGATGCTGTTCGTCCTCAAGTTCTAAAAGAAAGCGATATTATCATCAGTGATTTGCCGATTGGTTATTACTCAGACGATAGTATTGCGGTGCGTTATGAAGTGGCTAGTAAAACTTCTCATACATATGCACATCATCTTTTAATGGAGCAGTCGTTGAAGTATTTAAAGAAAGATGGATATGCTTTCTTTCTTGCTCCTAATAATTTATTAAATAGTGATCAGAGTCATCTCTTAAAAAAATGGCTGTTAAAATATGCACAGATTTTTGCTATGATTACTTTACCAGAAAATTTATTTATGAATAATCAGTATGCTAAAACCATTTTTATATTGAAAAAGAAAGAAGAGACAGCTTTTCAGCCATTTGTCTACCCATTGAAAAATATTCAAGATAAAAAAGAATTACTGAAATTTAGAGAAAGTTTTCAAAAGTGGCTCATAGACTATAATAGCAAATAAAGTTAACTTGTATGGATATTAAAGCTATTTTTGATTATCAATACTTGTTTTAAGCAATTGAGGCTTAAAAAATGACTTTTTATGAAATTCAACTATCTGTTGAATTTTTTTTATTTATAATAAATGACAAGAAGTTTGAACAGTCGATATTCAATTAAAATATAGAAAGAATAAAATTCTAGTCAAAACAGTTACAAATGGATAAGATGAGAAAATGATTCAGAATAAAAAAAGTTATTAGGATAGATAGAAAAAATGGTGAAATTAAAAAAAGTTATTCAAATAGTGTTATTGGGAATCATAACACAAGCCAGTTTATTGTTAGTAGTTAAGCCGACAACTGGTCGTTTCAGTCTAACAGTTGTTAATTGCTTTACGATAGTTGGTATCTTACTATTGTTGGTCCTGTACATTTTATATGTTTCTAAGGGATTAGAGGATGTCAAATATAGTATGCGGCGTTCAAAATCGTTTTCTTATTTTTTGCTTTTGTATTTTTTGATGATTTTGGTGAATGCTCTTGGAGTTGTTTTTCTTTGTGAAAATCAGGTTATTGAACAAACAAGTCTGCAACAGATGTTTTTCAATAGTTTTCTAGCCTCTTCGCTATTGCTATTAGGTATGGATATGATTGTATTTTCGAGATGTTCCTCGCCTTCTCTTGTCCATAAGAAAGTTCTGTCCAGAGAACATTTAGGAATTTTTTTGGGATTTAGTTATTTTTCATTTTTACAAAATCCTAGAGAATTTTTTTGTTTTTTTCTTTACCTAAGTTTAGGCTTTCTTTTTGTCTATTTAATGAAACACCGTATTCATAGTTTGGAACTTTCTTTGTCAGCTCATATTATACGGAATATTTTAACCTTGCTCCTCCTACCCTTTTGTATGTGAAATTGGTTTCTTAAATAAAAAAATTATGATAGAATAGTAAATAGTAGAAGGAATGAAGAACTTTCTTTCTCAAGTCAAGTGCAGTTCATAGGACTGAATGCTGCATCTGCCAACAGATTTGCGGTACGCTAGATAAGTGTGCCTTTTTTATTGACAATATTAGATACTAGTCAAAGGATAAATTGTAGGAAGTGAATCAATGGACATAAAAAGAATAGTCCCTAGAGATAAAACGGGCCTTTGTGGTATTATTAATGTAACCCCAGACTCATTTTCTGATGGAGGACGCTACAACACGATTGATCAAGCTGTGGTGCAAGCGAGAAAATTAATTTCTCAAGGTGCTCATATGCTGGATATTGGAGGAGAATCAACGAGACCAGGAAGTCAATTTGTCGAAATTGATGAGGAAATAGAACGTGTAGTACCAGTTATTGAAGCGATTCGTAAGGAAACAGACCTTCCTATTTCAATTGATACTTGGAAGTCTCAAGTTGCAAGAGAAGCTCTGAGAGCGGGGGCAACAGTTGTCAATGATATCACTGGTTTTCTAGGGGATAGAAATATGGCGCAGACAGTAGCAGATGCCGATTCTGGAGCTATCATTATGTTCAATCCCGTTATGGTTCGTCCTCAGCATAGTAGCTCCAAGATCTTCCCGACTTTTGGGTTTGAGTCAGTATTTTCGGAAGAAGAATTACTCCAATATTCCAAAGAAACTATTCAAGCACTCATGTGGCACTTCTTTGAGAAATCGTTAGAGCGTGCGGAAAAAGCTGGTCTTGAAAAACAAGCTATGATGCTAGATCCAGGAATTGGTTTTGGTTTGACAAAACGAGAAAATTTACTCTTGTTGAAAGATTTGGAAAGTATTCATCAGGCTGGATTTTCTATTTTTCTAGGAGTTTCGCGTAAGCGATTTATTGTTAATATCTTAGAGGAAAATGGCTTTGAGACCAATCCCGATATAGATGAAGGATATCGCAATAGAGATGTCGCCTCAGCTCATTTAACAAGTATTGCTGCTAGCCGTGGAGTAGAAATGGTTCGAGTGCATGAGGTAGCGGTCCATAAAATGGCTGCTGAGATTGGGGATTCCATTCGTTTGGCTGAACAAACAAAAGATATAGATTTAAAACAATACAAATAATATGAAAACAACTAAAACTCCTGATTTAAGCTGGATTCAACAGTATCAAACAAGTCAACCTCATTTTGGATTGAGTCGGATAAAGCATTTACTCTCGTTAAGAGGCAATCCCCATCTTCAATTATCTGTCATTCATATAGCAGGTACGAACGGGAAGGGTTCCACTATTGCACATTTGCGTCAGTTGTTACTGTCCAGAGGTCTTAAGGTGGGAACATTTACTTCCCCTTATCTTGTTCAGTATAATGAACAAATTTCTATTAATCATTCTGCTATCTCAAATAAAGACTTGGAAAAATTTTTAAGTACTTACCAACATTTATTTCAACAGCATAGTACAGATGAACAATTGTTTGACATTACTGAATTTGAAATTCTAACTGCTTTAGCTTATGATTATTTTGCTCAACAAAAAGTAGATGTCGCTATTATTGAAGTGGGTATGGGAGGCAGATTAGATTCTACAAACGTATGCCAGCCAGATATAACGGCTATTACAACGATTGGTTTAGATCATACTAATTTTTTAGGAAATTCCCTAGCATCTATTGCAGAACAAAAAGCGGGAATTATTAAGGAAAATGTAGAGCTTATAGTTGGAAATGTACCAGAAGAAGCTCGGGCAGTGATTGAAGAAATAGCTAATAGGAGAAAGGCACCTTATTTTTACTATGATAAGGATTATCGTGTTCGATATGTATCTAGTTTAGATGACGGAGAATGTTTCTATTTTACAAATGCTAATCGCCAAGAAGAAGTATATAAGACTCCTCTGATAGGCCTTCATCAAATAGACAATGCGGGTTTAGCTATTGAGATTTGTGATAGTTATTGTCAACAAAAAAAGATAAAATTGTTGAGTCAAGAAGAAATTGTTGAAGCGATGAAACAGGTTGCTTGGTTGGGGCGAATGGAGAAAGTTAGCGACAAACCTATTGTTATATTAGATGGTGCGCATAACCCACATGCTTTAAAGATTGTACTAAAATCATTAGAAAAACATTATCCAACCTTTCATAAAAATTTTTTATTTAGTTGTATTCAAACAAAATCTCTAAATAAAATGGTAGATATGCTCAAACAAGTTCCAGATTCACAACTTGTTTTAACTAGCTTTTTGGATTCTCGTAGTTTTTCGCCAGAAACAATGAAATTATTGGCTAAAAAAGAGCAAGTTCGATATGACGATTGGCAATCCTTTTTAAAAACCTATTTAGAAACAGAAAGAACAGAACAAGAGATATTACTTATTACCGGTTCTCTTTATTTTCTTGCACAAGTAAGACAATATTTGGTAAATTGATTAAATGTAGGAGTCAGTATGGATACAAAAAAAATTGAAGCTGCTGTTGCTCAGATTATTGAAGCCATTGGTGAAGATAGCAACCGTGAAGGTTTACTGGAAACACCGCAACGAATTGCTAAAATGTATCAAGAAATTTTTTCTGGATTGCATGAAACGGCAGAAGAACATCTATCTAAATCTTTTGAAATCATTGATAATAATATGGTGGTAGAAAAGGATATTTTCTTTCATTCGATGTGTGAACATCATTTTCTTCCCTTTTATGGCAATGTTCATATTGCTTATATACCAAATGGTCGTGTAGCAGGCTTGTCGAAATTAGCTAGAACGGTGGAAGTTTATGCCAAAAAACCACAAATTCAGGAGAGATTGACATCTGAAATCGCAGAAGCCTTGATGAAATACTTAGGTGCGCAAGGTGTTTTGGTTTGGGTGGAAGCAGAACATATGTGCATGAATATGAGAGGAGTTAGAAAACCAGGGACAATGACGGTAACGACGGCTGCGCGTGGAATTTTAGCAGAGCAACAACAGTTAAAAGAGGAAGCCTACAAACTAATGGGGCACTGATGGTTTAACAACCGATTTTAAAACAAACGAGAGAGAGAGAGAAAGTTTATGGATCAACTACATATAAAAAACTTAAAAGTATATGCTTACCATGGAGTGCTTAAATCAGAAAAAGAACTTGGGCAGCAATTTGTACTAGATGTTTTTTTAGATTATGATATGACAAAAGCTGCTAAAACAGGAGATTTATCAGCTACTATTCATTATGGGGAACTATCAGAAGATTTGACAAGTTGGTGCCTAGAGAGCAAAGAGGACTTAATAGAAAGTTTAGCTCTCAAATTAATCAATAAGATTTTTTTGAATTATCCATTAGCTAGAAAAGTAAGTGTAGAAGTAAAGAAACCTTGGGCTCCTGTTCCAGTTTCTTTGGATGTTTGTTCTGTTAAAATGGAGCGCAAGAAATACAATGCTTATATTGGACTTGGTAGTAACCAAGGGGACAAAATGGCTAATCTAGACGCTGCTTTAGAAAAACTTGCTCAACATAACATCAAATTGATTAAGACTTCTAGCAGAATTGAAACAAAACCTTGGGGTGGTGTTGTGCAAGAAAACTTTCTCAACCAAGTAGCAGAAATAGAAACTTGGTTGACGCCAAAAGAGTTGCTTCAAACACTTTTAGAGATAGAAGCACAGATTGGTCGTGTTCGAGATATTCGATGGGGACCACGCTTGATTGACTTGGATATTCTTTATATTGGTCAAGAAAGGATTTATAGTTCTAGTTTGATTGTTCCACATCCTTATGTAGCAGAGAGAGCTTTTGTTTTAAAATCTTTACTTGAAATTGCTCCACATTTTACTGATCCACGAGATGGACGGACTATTCGCCAACTGTGGTATCAAGTTGAAAAATAAAAAAGGTTGGAACCGTTGTTCTAACCAAAATAAAGACAAATTCTTATGGCTCTATGTCAACTGTAGTGGGTGACCTATAACTAAGCCCGAGAGGAGAC
>JAUMZQ010000005.1 GCA_030528055.1 Streptococcus sp. | reverse complement strand
GGCTGTTGCACCACCCCATAAAAAATCTTTCGGGAATTGATAAACCATAATACACACCTCTTTATTTCAATGTAGTTAACAAGTAATCACCGGTATTAATAACAGTCTCTTGTGTTGTCAAAACATCATCAAAATCTGTTGAATTGGTCACAAGAATTGGAGTTATAACTGGTAGACCAGCCTCTTTAATCGTATTGACATCAAATTCGAGCAACTTGTCACCTGCATGAACTTTTTGACCAATTTCTACGTAAGAGGTAAAACCTTTACCAGCCAATGAAACTGTATCCATGCCGACATGGATTAACAATTCAGCTCCATTTTCAGTACGAAGTCCGATGGCATGTTTGGTAGGAAAGAGCAAGGTCACTTCTGCATTTGCTGGAGACACAACTACACCATCACTTGGGTTGATAGCAATACCTTTACCCATCGCACCTGAAGCAAAAACTTCATCTGGCACATCAGCAAGTTTCACGACATTTCCAATCATTGGACTAGCAATAATTTCTTGTTTAATTTCTTTTAATTCTGGAACAACTCCTTCTTTTGCTTCAACAGCATTTGTTTCTTCTTTTTTTCCAAAAAGAACTGGTACTGGAACAAACATTTGAATTGCAAATGCAAGTATGACAGCTACTACTGATAATAATATTGCAATAAACATCTCTGTTGTTGAACCTGTCTTAGGATCAACCAATGATGGATATAAGAAAACCCCTAATCCTCCAATAGAATATCCAACGACATTAAAGAACATCATAGCCGCTCCAATGATACCAGATGTCACACAACTGATGATAAATGGTATACGCATTGGCAGAGTTATCCCATAAATTGCTGGCTCGGTAACCCCAAAAATTGATGAAATTAAGGCTGGCATTGAAATTGTTTTCACTTTGCTTTCTTTAGTTTTTAACAAAATTGCAAGCAGAACGCCAGTTTGAGTAAAGTTTGGTAACAAAGCCGGAACTAAAATTGATGAGTGACCTTTTGTTGCAACATCTAAGATTGCAAGGGGCACAATAGCCCAGTGTAAACCGAACATGACCATCACTTGCCATGCCACACCTAAAATAACACCATATAAGATTGGGCTAAAACTCATAATTGCTTTAAAACCTGCACTTAAACCATCAGCAACTAAGTTTGCTAAAGGACCAACTAATAAGAATGTAAGAGGTACTGTAATAAGAATTGTCACAAATGGGACAATAAATAATTTAACCACATCAGGAGTAATTTTCTTCACATATTTTTCAATAATAGAAGCCACCCAAATTGCTAATATAGCTGGCATTACAGTAGATAGGTAGCCACTCACTGGTAAAGTAAATGGAATCCCAAATACATTTGCTAGACCTGCTTTAGTGAGACCAGTTACCGAAGTTGTCAAATCTGGATAAACTAAGGCAGCTACAATAGCAATAGCTGTAAATTCATTAACTTTAAATTTTCTTGCTGATGTAACGGCAATTAAAATGGGCAAAAATTGAAAGAATCCATCAGCTGCAGCATTTAAAATTACATAAAGTGCACTATTGGTCGCATTTAAGCCCATACCTGATGCTAGAATAGCAACTAAACCTTTTAAAATCCCTGCTGCAGCTAAAGGTCCTAAGAAGGGCTGGAAAATCCCTGATACTAAATCTACAAAACGGTCAAATAAATTTCCTTTGGGAACATCATCTGCTTCATTTGCTTCAATCGATCCCACACCTGAAACACCTTGTTCTAAAACAGCAGAATATACGTCTGGAACATGGTTTCCGATAACAACTTGGTATTGTCCGCCAGCTTTAACAACAGTTACAACACCGTCACGTGATTTTAAATAATCTGTATCCGCTTTGTTTTCATCTTTTAAAACAAAACGTAGACGAGTGATACAATGTCTAAGATTTACAACATTATCTTTTCCACCAACATGAGCAACAATATCTTTTGCTAACTCAGAATAATCTTTTTTTGCCATATTCGGCTCCTCTCTATTTAGACTGGCCTAAAATATGCAAAAAACCTAAACAGAAAATCAAAATAAGGAAGTACACCTTATTATTTGAAAATCTATTTAGGTTTTGCCTGCTATCTCAGTAACAATCCTTTGTAAAACTATAATAGCATAACAATATTGTTTTTGCAAGCGCTTTATTTATTTTGTATGTGGTAGAATTTTTTAGAATGGGCAATTCTGTATAGAAAGGAGAACTTGTTACCGAGTTATAGCCAAAAAGACTGAACAATTTCTTGCTCAGTCTTGACATAGATACTTTTATCCTGTATCATTAATTAGAGACTGAGTAAGAAGTACGGTTCTTACTCGGTAAGGCGGAAGGTGTTAGCGCACCTTTCGTCTTTTTTATTCGATTAAGTTAATTAGATTATAACACACACTAACACACAGTGCAAGTGTTTTATATAAAAAAACAGCACGAAATAACCTTTATCATAAAGGTTGTTGTTATATAACTTTATATCTATCTTTTTATCTATAAATTTCGATATCTACTATATCGAAGTCTACCAACCGATTGAATACCATAACTCTTTTCAATCTTATCCTGTTCTTGTTTGATTCTCCCAGCACTAAAAGACTCTAAATCAATATATTGTTGATAATCTTCACGCCAAGAACCAAAGAAGAGCTCTCTCAACCGGCCTTCATAAGCCAAGACAATCATTTGACTCATCGTCTCAGCTCCCTGTATTGTCCAATACATGCCTCTCTTTTTCATACGATATGTAATCTTACGATGCTGTGACTCCATCACGCCGATTCCCGCGTGGCTGATTCCTCTTAATTCTGCTGATTTAGTGTATTGAAAATTATTAAGTAAGTTTCTTTTGAAGTTTTCAAAAACTTCTAGTTCTTCGTCTGTAAACAATAAACCCTCTGTCGTATCAAGAACTGTCCGAAACTTAGCTTTGTCATGTTGCTTGATTGACTGAAAAGCTCTATCTAGGAGTTCCTCCGAGTAAAGTTTGAAAAAGGACTTTAGCTTCTGATCAACATGATATTTATCCCAAAAGTGCTCATGTCGTCTTACTTTAAGTGCTTTAGCAATCTCTTTAAAAATATATGGGGTATAGCCATGGCCTCCATCTGAATTGGTAATCAATAAAATATTTTCATCTATTTCAAAATGATTATAAAGATAGTCCAATACTTTTTCACGGGTTAGACGATTGTCTAAAGAAATGAATTCTTTTTTGTCCTGTAACTCAAAACGGTTACTTCCTACTTTTTGACTACCTGTATGCACCACAAAATGGGATAAATCAACATTTCGATTATCTAACTCTTCACCTCGAGCTTTAACCATCACCCCATCTCCTTCAATATAAATCACATCGACATATTTTTTATCAATAGGAAGTTCTTCCTCAAAAAAACGATACTCTTCCCGCTCTTTGAGTAAGTGATTACAAAGTTTAACCGCTTTGACAACTGTAGGCTTTGTAATAATAATGTGATACATCATCTGAACAGCTTTAATAACCTTGTCATAAGGCATCATTGTAGATAGATGGGCAATTTGGTACATAAATTCCCAGGAGAAGCGGACATTCTTTTTTAGTCCTAATTCTTCATCAACTGGAACTACCCAATGATTTCCTTTTTTCCATCGACGTCGACGAAAAGTAAACTCTCCAAATGTAAAAGCTACCGTACGCTCCGTAGAATGAATGCACGTGTATCCTCTAGCCTTCATAACCGGAACCATCTGATCATCATATTTAGAAACAAATTCATAGAAATTTATCGCATTCTGTGCAATTAGTTGTTCTTTCAACTCTCGTTCATTAAAGATTTTCATTATCTCTCTCCTCTAAATTAAAATAATGAGAATTATTTTAAAGAATCATTGATAGTTTTTCAAATTTCTTTTAATTTTGGTACCAAAAAAGGCCTTATCCTAAGGATAACACCTTTTATATTATTTATTTTATTGCTTCTTTTGTTCAATGTAAATACGGATACTCTCTGCAATAGCAAAACAAATAGGAAATGAAACAAGTCCCCAAAATCCCCAGACAATCAAGTCTGCAACAAACGAAAAGCCGTCTGAAAAATGGACACCTAGTGCAATGAATAGAATCGGTAATACTAGAACAGGCGCAAATTTTAGTGCTAATAGTCCGATAACTAATAAGAAAAACATATTTAGACCAACAGATTGGTAAAAAATATAAAGCGCTATTGCTGCAATCAGCCACCAGAAAGTTTGAACAAGTTTTTTGATGGATACAAAAATAATCATCGTAATCTCCTCGCTATTTTAATAATCCATATAGCTCCTCATACGTAGCAAAGTCATTATCTGCAGTTGTAGATAGAGTCAAGGGTTCTATGGTGCCATATTTCAAATAGGCAAAATCATTATCACATATTCCGACGTCCCAGTTTAATATCAAATCATCTTCTATAGGAATTAGTTTGATTGTTAGTTTACTTATCCTTTTTCTCAACTCAGTTCCAAAAGCAAAAGAAGATAACACACTGTCTGGTTCATTAAACAAAAAATAATTTCCTTGTAAAGCTTCACAATGTTGACAGTAATTTGCAAAACAATTTCCCTCCATAGTTTTGGAGTACATAGTTTTCACAAAATAATTATTTTTTAAGTAACTTAAAATCTTAGGAGGAATGTTATCTTCCTTATCTGACCAAGAAAGATGTACTTCTTCTCCAGGATAGATAGAATCTTCAACAATTTCAATAGTGGCATCATCAGGCTCTCCATAAATATGCACATACTCTCCAATACCTAATCCAATAACAGTAGTTAATTGATGACATTTCCAACACTTGGTTTTACCTTCAATGATATGTAGATAGTCTGTAGCAATCATAACATCATCACTATCTTTCAAAATCCATTTAGAAAAATTGATATAGTTTGTTCTTTCTGTGTCTGTATACCATTTTTTAACTATTCCATCCCATTTAGCCCCTAATTTCTTAGCTTCATCTTTTTCAGAATAGGGCACATCTATAAATAACCTAATTGTCATCTCATCTCTCACATAATCTATCTTTATTTAGATTTTAATTTCCGCTGCATCTTCTCCCATTCCTGAAGTATCAATTTCTCCAAATAATCTGAGGCAGATTTGGCTCTATGATAAGCCACCAAATCTTCTAATTTATCATAACGAACATCATGATGCAACGAAAAGGGGAAACGTCCCTTTTTATTGTAGCTATCAGGTGACTTTTGAGCCGCCTCTTTATGTAGTATTTGGGTTCGTCTTTTAGGTGGCTCCTTGTCAAAGGTTTCTTTTAATTGGGCAAAACGATTATTTGTCATTATTCAACCTCTCCTTCCAGTACTGTTAAGATATTTTTATAAATATACTCTATATTATCATAAAATTTCTGATGATCTCGTTTTTGTTTATCTGTCATATATTCACGTTGCTCAAAAACACTTTGGTTTATTACCAAACTTTTTGCCACCAGTTCCTTTTTCTGAATAGATCCTAGGTAAGCTTCATCCTCCTGAACAACATCCAAAAACTGCTTACAAGTTTCTGTTACGTTGTTACCATAATACTCAATTTTATTACCAATAAGAAAAGCTTCAGCTCTTACATAGCTTTTCTTTGTGATAATCTCAATTGCTTCACTCTTGATATAGTCCACAAACTTTTTAAGGGCTAACCAAGCACGAAAGCCATTTGTGGAAGCATCCGTTACGCCCAGTACAATATCTGAAACGGCAATAAAGTTAGCTGTCACTAAACTTTCGTCATTGTGCGTATCAATCAAGATAATGTCAAACTGTTCGGCCAGTTCATCATAATGTTCACTGAACCACATAAAGAGCTGAAGATACTTATTGTTTCGACTGTTGAGGTCTAGTTCTTCATCAATTAGTCGTTCATCACCACGAATTAAACTAAGGTTATCGTTGATACGACAGATTTCATACTCACCTGTTGTAAAAATATCATAGATGGTTTTGTCACTCGTCACATCAAAGGAATGCGTTAAATTACATTCTCTCGCCCCATCAATTAGCAAAACACGTTTCCCCATAACTCTAGACAGCCAATCTGCTTCATTGTAGGTTTGGCTGCTTTTTCCGCCGCCACCTTTATCCAAATTTGTTGTTTGAATCTTCATAAGGCTCCCTCAATCATCATTTATTAGATAAATAGTTATATAACTTATTATATCTCTATTTTATCTCAAACAATATTTTTTGTCAATAAAAAATACACAAATTATTATATAACTTTTTGTGTATTTCTTTTTTTGTTTCTTATCCAAATGTTGCGCCAATGTTCCCGCCAACATAACTTTTCAGCTGGATTTGATTAACTGTTGTATTAAAGTTTCCCACAAAATAACAATTGTCCTCTCCGTCCTTCGTTAAGACAATCAAAAATTGAACAACGTCATCATTGTCTGACTTGGTAACCTCTAATTTAGAAGATTGATAACTGTACTGATTCACTAGCATAGACATCGCTAACGTTTGAATCATCCCGTCTTGGCTCATTGATAAATGGTTATCTAACGTTCCCTTGACCTCTGTCAGATGGTTAGCTTGACTAATCATTTCAATAGCTTCATCAAATACTTTTGATACTTGTTCTTTCTGCTCTTCGCTGATTGATGTATAAGGGTGCTCCAACTTCAATTTAGCCGTTCGATAGTTCTTTTCATCAGTTGTTTCTGACTCTGTTATTGATGAAGAATCAGACTCTGAAGGTCTTGTTCGTTCCGTCTGAGGAGAGTGGGGTTTGTTATTAGTAAAGTTTTTATAAACAGCTATTCCTGAAAAAAGAAGTAATAGACTAACCACTATCACATAAATCATATTTTCTTTTATCCATTCTTTCATTAGTGTATTCCTTTTTATTTTCCGAGTTTAGGGTCTTTACCATCTGGATAAGCAAAGGTAGTGATCTCTGCTTTTTGTTGCTCCGGTGTCCAAATACGGTAGTTCCATGTGTAAGATTTTTTGAAATAATCTGCACCTGATAACGGAGTATTTTGTTCCACAATCAAGATGGAGCCATCTGAGAAGACATGACAAACAATCCCTGTGTGACCGTAACCTCCGCCTCCTTTTTGTGTTGAAAAGATAGCACCCTTTTTTGGAGTTGTTTTGACACTATTTCCAAAAATAGAGGACCAAGATGTTGCTTGATCTTTACCATTTCCACTGACAGAACCTGAGTGATTCCAGAGGTGATTTCCAAGACTAATGGTTAAGTTCACACATTGACCTGCTAAATAATCATTACCCGGATTATACCATCCAGAGGAGCTTGCATATGTCATACCAAGAGTTTTGGGATCAACAATGTATTGTTTCAAACTATCTGGAAGATTATCAGGAGTATATCCCCAAGCAGTCGCATCGTTTGGAACACTACCCGTTCCATCTGTCACATCATCTGGAGAAGAATCGCTACAATCTTTACTAGTGTTGCTAGTAAAGGTATCCGATGTTCCACCCTCTACAGAAGTTGTTACTGACTCATAAGGCTTTTCTCCATAAACACTAACAGCCTCTTTATCAAGCCACTCATATTTCTTTCCAAGTGTGTGATACATCTCAATTAGCTTGCTCTTATAAGTGCCATCAGTCGCCCAGCCACCGTCCGCAATAGCACTGAGTGTCGCTACGCCATCGGTGTTATTAATCGCCTTAGTATAGAGGGTTTGGTGGGCCATAAACTCAGCCTTACCCACAATACCAGCATCGTAACTAGAGAACCAGGTATAAGCGCCACCTGTCCCATCTCCGACATTGGCCCCTGGTTTAGTTCCTGATAAATCAACACTATCTTCCCCATAAGTCGCAATTGTAACTGGAAAATTACTCTTACTGGAGGTTTTTACTCCTCCCATGTTGTGTGCCTGCCAAAACGACGTACCATTAGGATTAGAAAAGTTGAATCCATTTTCAATCATAGTTTGCGTAATCGACGCAGATGGTAAGAAGGCTCCTGCTTTCCAGGAGAGAATATAAGCTTCTTTGTGTTCCTTGACAAAGGAATCAATGGAACCATCACCTGAAGAAACAGAACCATCTGTAGACGTTGATGTTTCGACATCTGTCGTACAATTCGTCTGTGTACCATTAACGGCTCCTAAAATACCTGCTAGTATAGTAACACCTACACTAATGAGAAAAACTAAGGAGACAAGTGGAACCAGTATTTTTAAGAAAATGACTTTTTTCACATCATCCCTCTTTCTACCATAATCCTAAAATCGTCTTTATAATGGCATAGATGATTAAGAAAATAATAAAACCAATCCCTACCTTTTTTAAACTTTTTAAAAACTCCTGATTACGTACCTCTTGAGCCGCTAAACGACTTGGATCTGACTCCCCTTCCGAAGCAAAATAATCCCTCTCTGATTTCATTTTACTCTTCGTATTTAGCACATACTTATCAAAAGCTTGTTTTATACGGCCAAAATAACTGATTCTCTTATTCTTTCTTGACATAATTTTTTCCTTTCTTTCTACTGAATTCCACCATAACGTTGTACCTCAGGAGTAAGAAGCTGTTGATTAAATACTAAATTTCCAACTCCTGCAATATTCATAAATAACTGCCCTTTAATTAAGCGTGGCAAGGTCTCTAGTTCGGATTGATTCATAGAACCTGCCAATGCATTGGCAAGCAAGGGTATGCTCGTCTCATCTGTTTGTGCAAACACACGATATTGCATGAGACCAAAGATACGCTGCACCGCTGTGACGTAAGGATCTTTATGACTTCCTGCCCCTGATTCAAAGAGAATACCTCTTAGAGAGTTAACGGACAGAACAACTCCAGCAAAGTTCTCTCCCATAGAATCAATCATGTCTGCCAGTAGTTCTACACTACTTTCATACTTTGGATTGATAAGAGTTTGTGCCTCACTGATATTCAAAATATAATGTTCCATATCCATCTCAGTTATATTGGAATTCGTCTTGAGGAGTTGTTTACAACGTTTTCCATTATTGACAATATCAGCTGAGACCAAAGAAAGAACTGAAAAGATTTGAGCATTAAGCAGATGTGGCGTTCCTTTTAATCCTGAGAAGTCAAAGGTCACTACTTGCTCCGAAGAAATATCCTGAAATTCAGTCGTACCTTCAAACATTTCTGCATTCGTTGTCAAAAGCTCATTGAAAGTGTTATGAATACGGTTAACGGATTTGATTTCAATTTCATCAGGATTACTTTGCATGGTTAAGCTACGCTTATAATCATCTGTAAACAAAATAAAGTCCGATAGAATGGGATACTCTTCATTGACAAGTTCGGTTGCTTTGAGCTTCTCTGGATTAAGTTTAGGATTACGAGCCCATAATCCTTCTTCAATGTAAAATTCATTAAGCATCTTACCAAAAGTCGTTAGGTCATCCCCCGTTACTTCATTATTGAGTAATTTAAAAATACTCTTTAATTTCTGAATATGAAGGTTGTAGGATTTCTTTTTATCAATAGCAGTCCCTTCTTCATTTGTTATCGTCGGAAATATCTGAAAAATATTAATACGATTGGCTTCACCTGATAGATCCAAGATGAGCCCGTGTTGTTCTCTAGTTTGCTCAAGAAATGTTCCATTCGCATCAAAATTACGAATATAATTTCCTTTAGCGTATAAACCATCTGTATGTTTTAAAAGAAAGGATCGTTGACCCATCTTAGGGTTCCCAGAAATAATCATAAAGGAACGGGTTCTGCGGTCATCCCGTTCTAAAAAATTGAAATTCACAGCTCCTTTCGTTGGGGTCCAGCCCATGTATACACCTCGCTGGTCTTCTAGCTTGGTATGATTAAAGAAATAACCCCCGGCTAAATCATGAGCTCTAATCGGAATTCCACGTCTGTGATTCGGTAAGTCAACTTGATACTGTGCTGGAACAAAGGCTGCATGATATTCAAAATCCAATTCACCTGATAAAATCGTCGATTTAAAGTTAGAGGTTTTATCCTTAATATCCTCCACCTTCTTAAAAAGTGATTCTTTCGTTGAGGCAGAAGAATAGTTTCGTACATACATTCCCAACATGGTAATATTTTTCTTAGTAATCTCTCGATCCAACTGAGTCAGATCTTTAATTTCATCTAATTCCTGTTGGTTATCAACAATCTTACTGTTACCTGTAATGCGTGTTGATTTTTCTTCAATCGCATCCTTGATTTCTTGCTTTAGTTCTTTGTTATTGGCTCGATAAAGCGATAAGAAAGATCGCGTCCCTGGGATCAACATGAGATCAGATAACCAAAAGCGATCTAAATCCTCTGAAGGGTACTCATAAAAATGAAGGACTGTATGATGACCGTCGCCACTCATCCAGGAACGGTCGTCTTTCTTGAAATCAATATTCCCCTGTGGTTGAATGCGACTGAGAAAAGCGAGGTCATAACCTTGTGCTTTTAGTTGTCGTTGTCTACGTTTTGATAGTTCTGGCATACTCTCCTCCTTACACTTTTTCGTTCATATTGTTAAATTGCTTGATAATTTGTTCCTTCTTGATTCGGGTAATATCTTGAGGGACAAAATCATTATTTCCATAAGATTTGGCCTTACGAACCAGATCATCTAACTCACTTGTCGTTGGCGCAAAGAGCCACAGAATAAATTCTGTGTTGTAGATTTCTTGTTGGATACTCTCTTCCACCTGAAGCTCCTGTCTAAGAATCATCTCACGATCCAGCAACTGCAAGTAGCGACGCGAGTCAGGCAACAGCTTTGCTTTTTCTTGACGCACCAAGCTCAAATGATGGCGGAGATCCATCATCTGTGTATCTGTATTTGTTGGTAGGGTTGTTGTTTCAATCTGAATATCGGTATTAAAGTCCGTTAACCATTTTTCAAAGTTATCAATAGTCCGTCTGATTTCATTGTAAGATAGTGACCCTAAGTCTTTCCCTGGAATCTCCATCAGCTGAAGATAACCATAATCAACTAATTGAATATAAGCTTGGCGATTATCAATGATGGATTTGACATCCAGCAATTCCACACAGGAATGGAGGTCAAAATACTCCTGATTGCCATTCTTACTCGCTTGTTTTCGTCCCAATTGTCGCTTTTCATGAAACTTTGGTTGCGTTTGTTTAATAGCCATTAATCTTTCTCCCTTCTCTGGTAATTCAAACTAACATAACGTTTGCGTTGTCTTCTAAAAAAGAGAAACATACTATTCCAATTCTTCTTCCCACCATTGGTAGGTAAGACTAAGTACAAACATATTAACGGTGTTAAAATCACGAAAGCAAGTAATTGTGGCCACTGACTTGTTGGAAAAATCTTCGTCCCAACAGAAACGGCGGCTACAGCTGAACCACCTACAAAAACAATATCGGCCATTACTATCCCTATAATTTTGACTTTGGCATAGATGTCCCGTGGGACACCATATTTCTCATCCATCTAATCAACTCCTTTTCATTGATACCTCCATCATAAGAGATAATAAAATTTCCTGCATTAAGCGGACAAATCAATTCTATCTGATGGTTAAGATAACAACTTTATGTAAAAAGTTATATATCTTTATATATACAAAAGAAGTCTCAAGATTGAGACCTCTTCACCATATTGAAAAATGTTTCTTCTGACAAAATCATGATTGGCTGACCTATTGCTATTCGGGATAGAGCTGCTTCATACTTCTTAGAACGCTTATCCGGTTCAAAAAGATCTAACTGCTTATGACCTGCCAGTAGAATCTCCGTTTGACTAGAAACATAGCCTTGGACAATAGCCCCTTGACTTTCTAAGAAGGTAATCGCTTCTTGTCGAGTCATTGGACGTAAACTTCCTGTAATCACAATAATCTTACCAACAATATCAATCATGAGTCTTACTCATCGCTTTCATCAATTTCTGCCCCTCTAATATGATTCTGCCCCTGCATACGTTGTGCTGACTGCTGCATTTGTTGATTCATATAGTTCATTTTGTGCATGGATTGTTGGAAGTTTTGTTTTGTTGAAGACACTATTTCTGGTTTTTTAGGAGCATCCTTAGTCACATTTGAGATAGGTGTTTCCCCAGCTGATGCTGTCAAATCACTAATACCGGAGAAAGTTTCGCCTGAAGACTCTTTAGAAGCTATTGTAGGGTCCGTAATTCCTCCACCAGTTGGTCCAACATCATCTGAGATAGCCCCGGAACCATCAAATCCTATTGAAGCATCTGGATCATATGGAGAAACAGGTTGAGGATAATCTTTAAAACTATGATCTTTCAAACCACGATAGACGGCATCATGACCAGCTTGTTCTTTCTGTTCAATATGATCAGCAACACCTCCTGCAAAGTCTTTTACTTTACCAACAGCCTCTTTACCCATAAGATCGGCAGCACTAAACATATTACTTAGCCCCCCTTTAGCTGTATTAGCTAATCCTTGATCTCGTGTGGCATTGAAAGCCCCACGAATACCACCACCAGTTGTCGCAAGACTATTTCCAAGTACCTTACTACCTGAAGCAACTGCTCCTGGAACTTTGCTCGCAACATTCATACCAAAGCTACCAAGTCCCGTAGCTACATGACCAATAGCACCAGCTCCTGTCGCAAAGGCTTGACCAGCCATCATGGCACCAATTAATTGTTGGGCAGTATCACTGTGTCCTGTAGAAACGCCTAGCCAGCGTTCAATCATGGAAACACCTTGCATAGCTGCAAAGAAAAGACCGATATAGACGAAGCAGGCTGCCAAGCATTGTTCCCACTGGCTCAAACCGTCAAAGAAGCCGCCTGAAAGCTTTGTAACTGCCGTTACGGATAAGGTCGGCAAGTCTCGACAGATTTCAAGGGTAACTCGCATAATCACCACTTCAAAGAAAATTCCGGCTAGAGCACCACCCATAGTTCGTAACAGTTCTTTATACTTTTTGGAATTTGCTAAGGAAGAATAACCTTGGAGTGGTGAAATCATGGCTTGAATCACAATATCAAAGACGGATTTCACCAATTTGATGGACATGGAAATCAATAAAACAATCAAGATGATATACTGCATGAACATCCCAATCCAATTGACTTTGTAGCGCATATAAACAGGTTCAAAAGCATTTAATTCACCAACAACTCTATGTTCCTTAATTGTTTCAACACCAGTTTGATTGGCATTTAATCTATGTAAAAATAAACCTTTTAATCCTTGTTGTTTATTCTCTAGTTCTTGTAGCAAGTCCGTATTAGATGCCCCATAGGTTGCCCCAAAATCAATTCTAGTCGCAAAATCAGTAGTATCTCTTTTATCGTTACTATCTGTAATCTTATTGACAGGTGTTGAACCCTCTTTCGGAGGTTTGATATAGCCAAAGTTATCCAGTGGAAAGAGTTCCGTTGAAAAATCATTGTCAATCAAGACTTTGAGATCCACCACATTGTTTTTCATAGGCTGAATCGCCAATGATGAATAATTCTTACTTCCTTCTGGTGCTTCACTTGATACTGTTTGAATAGCCATAGCGTCTTGTGCAATAGCAGACGAAATGGTTGTTAGTGCTAATGGTAAGGCAGCTGTCACCATGGTGACCAAAAGAAAATTGGTAATGACTCCTTTATACTTGACCGGTTTGGTAAAAGCACCTGTAATGGCACTAATAACTAGGATCAAAGTAAATAAGATTGTCCCAACCACCTGAAACCAATAAAAGAACTGTCCTATAACGGTTGTACTGTCTCCCAAATAACCAAAAAGTCCAAAGAGTTTGAACAAATTGTTAAACACATGTTCCAGACTAACGGTAATCGAGTATAAGGCTTTAGCGATCCCACCTGGGATGTAAGCTAGGAAGGAAAGAAAAGCTGGGGTCGAGTCAAGGTAGTTGCTCCAATATTTATAAAAAGAAGCCATCTTCTCCGCATTCTCTCCTGTGATATTCCCGTTGGTCTTACCATTAATATCTAGAAATCCTTTTTCTAGGGCATTGATCAGATCTGAATAAGTGTTGTATTTCAACTGAATATACCTACTTTCCTTTATGATAGTTTCATCATAAGGGATAATGAAATTTCCTGCACTAAGGGGACAACTCACAGGAAACATCAAAAAAAGCCTCAAATATGAGACTTTTTCATTTATTTAACTTCACCTGAAAAATCATAGAATCCATCTTCCGCAAAATGATTGCGACGTAATTCAATTATTCTAATTTTTTTACCACCATCCAAGAGAAAAATTTGAAAATAAGCATCTGAAGTGTCTAATTTTTCTTTCTTACTGCTAATTGCTATCGTAAAGTTCTCTGTATTCTTAAGTTCATCATCCAAAGAAGTTAAAGCTCCTGATGCAGATGACGGTAAGTCTGATTTAGAAATCGTTTTAAAATATATTTTCTCACCATCAGAATTAGTAATGCTATTATCTTTTTTATCAAAAGAAAGTGCATCTCCACCACTATTAAAAAAACTTTCGTAAGCTCTTAGTTTCGCACTTCCAGTATAAGTATTTTGAAGATCGTTTTTTATAATATCTTTTGTTGATTTTTGCCCACAAGCTACAAGCATAACAAGTGCTAGTCCGAGCGTTAGAAAACCAAACCATTTTTTCATGTTCATAATCAACTCTCCTTGATTTTTCTTGGTTTCATTATATCAAAAATATATTTTTTAGGCAATAGTTTATACACTTTATTATATAACTTCTTAGTCATATCATTAAATAACATCATCCACGAAGAAAAGATCGTCATCTTCATCTTCATCAAAAACTTCTGCGATGATGGCTTGAGTTAAATCAGCTGGAGAAGTGAATTGAGCTTGATTAAGAGGTTTAGCTTGTTGCTTTCTTGTAGCTAATAGAGGAGTTTCTCCATTTGTTCTCATACGGTCTGTTAAAGCCATACGCCAGTCAATGATCTTATTAAAGGTACTTTGTGCCCCTACCGCTATGTCTTGTAAATCAAGTTCTCTATGGCTACTTTCTACTGGAATATCCGCCAAGGTCATAGAATGATCAAATTCTTGCTGAAGAAACATGTAGCGATAAGGGAGACTTGTTTTCTCATGCAAGAAAATCGGATCTGTTGTAATTTTACGTCCTGCCTTATCTCTACCTTTCACTCCACGTAGGATAACTGCTTCTCCTTCTTGTAGTTTAGCCAATTGTGTCGGTGTTAAAAGTTCTTGCTTAGGATTTTCAATCGCAACGTTAGGATTAGCTTCATCTAAAATATTACTTGAACGCCTACGACGTGTTATGGTGCGAGTACCCAACTCCTTACTAAAGTACTCGTTCGTTGCTGGAGCAGTAGATTTGATATAGACTTTCAAAGAACAGTTTTCTCGAATGGTTTCTGCTGTATTCTCGCCATATTCACTAACTAACTGTTTCAAGTTTTGAATCCAGAGATAATAAAGAATATTTTGACCTAGACCAATGGAAATCTTAGTATCCATGTGAGGAATAGCCGGAATATTGGTAAATTCATCAAGAACATGAAGAATCCGATTGATACATTTACGGCCATTTGAGAGTGCCAACTCATAGTTAGCATTAAATAATTGATCCAAGAACAACGACACAATACTATTGTATTCTGTTCTGTTCGGTGGTGTCACCAGGTAAATTACTTTAGGATTGTCTGAATAAATCAAGTCAATATCCTCTTCCTGAAGTAAGTTATCAGCTTGTTTGTTCAGAATCATAACCTTGATATAGTCCAGTACTGGCTTCTTTGTGTATTCATCAAGAGTGATGACCTTACCATGTTTCTTATATACTTTCTCAGCTGAAAATTGAAAAGTTTTATTAAGAATAGGAGAATCACCATTGTTTTCATGATCAAAATCAATCGTTACCAGGAACTGATCAGGAAGCTTTGGTGCAATCACATAAGTTAGATATCCTTCTCCATCAATAAGAGCTGTTGCAGCATCTACATGAGTAACTTGTCTAGTTGTTTTACCCCAAACAGATTGACTAGTAATCGTAACTTTAGCAGTCTTATGAGCAAACTCATTACGCATAGCAACGTTGGAACTGGAGCGGAACTTGATAGACAGGCGACGTGGGAAACCGACTGACTCTAAATCAATGGAGTTTTTAGATGTCAATTTTGCAATGTTATCTTGTAAGAATAGGTTAATACCGGACATCATGCTAGAGAAGACATTCCCTTTGGTTTCTTCAGAGGCAAAATCAGATGATCTAAAGTTTAAATCGGCCATATCTCTAAATTTAGAGAACTGCTCATGGTTAATCTTCCGTAAGTTATCAAAGTAAACTGTAATTTTGGATTTCTTCTTCACTTGTTGATCACGGTCTGGATTCTCGACAATTTCTCCAAAATCATTGACATAGACTTCTTCAGAACCCAAGTCAGTCAAAAATTTGGCAATGTTACGAACTGTAACTGTATCCCAAGCATCTGTTTCGTCATTCTTGAAAGTTTCATTAGCACGGTCAATGAGAGCCATGGCAATGGCATTAAAGAGAGAAATAGATGTATCTTCAAAATATTTAGCATTGCCATTTCCAACACCTGGTTTCGTTTTACGATAAATTGCTTCTGCCACCGCATTAACACGGGTCTGGGTCATTTCATAATAACCCTTTTTAGCTGCTGCAATAGCAAGTGCTAATGGATTGTACGACATAGACCAATCCATATTTTGAAAAGAGAGAACATTCACATCGTAACCCCTCTTACGCATAGTTTTGTAAGATGATTGATAGTGTTCTCCTTTAGGGTCAGCAATAATCATTGACGGTTGAATTTCTGCTCGGCTGTTAATGTCAATAATCGGAGCAATATGACCCTCTCCTTTACCTGAACGGGTAATCCCCATAGTGAGAAGGTTCGTTGTACTGTCGTCAATGTAATAGTCTCCTGAAGGCGTAGATAACAACCCTAAAACCCTCTCTGCATTTGTTAAATAGCGACTGAAAGTACGGTTTTGCCAGAGCATTTGAGATTTAAGCGTTAAACCTGTCAAATTCTTTCTTGTCTCATGCAAAACTGGCACGCCGCCTTCTCCTGGATAAGTTTTGGTTTTGTTCGGAATCTTTTTGTATTGTTGTTGAACTTCTTTGACAGTCGCAAAGCGATCATCCCCTTCCTCATTATGGTTATAATCACGATACTGCTCAAAGTTTACCCAAGCAGAACGCCAGGCAACCACTAAACCAACAAGAAAGATTGGTACTGCTAGAATTGGGGCTATTATAAACACTCTAGCATTAAATAAATTCTGGAACAACAAGCTATCGACATTAAAAGTAACAGTTTGACTATTATCTCTCAACGTCATGACCGAGAAATAAAGAAAACGAATAGCTGCCCTTAAAACAGTCACGAGATAGTTCGTGAGAATAAATGCTATAAAACTGAAACCTAGTCCCATAAGCACAAAACTACGGTAGTTTTTAAAATAAAGCAAGGGCTTCATTTCCTTGTCAAAGCGTTTTCTATCTTGCTTGACAAAGGGCAGTTGATAGACGAAACGAAAGAGAATATTTCCTACTAACAGAAACAGAAATGAAGGAATAATCGTTGCAAGTCGTTTAATAATATACCACGACTGCTTACCTTTGTCTTTCCCAGCTAACTTCCAATCAATCTCGTGACGGTGCTTCCAGGAATGAGCTAGTTCTTCCCCCTTGTTTCTAATACGTTCCTTAATCATATCTCGATCATTTATAACACCTTTCATCAGCTGAAAACAATTCAGTAGTGGTGTTCGGATGGTCTTGATCCCTTGATAACAAAGATAGACTACAAAACTAGCCAATATTAACGCATTAAATAGATTCACTTTGACTAGCTGAAGTAGTGTATAATAAAGAGCTTCTAACCAACTAAACATACTGTTCACCTCGACTCTCTTTTAAAAAGTGCGGAATCTTTGCCGCGTAAAAACTTGAAAAGAGAAAAATTTTAAATTGTAATTGGGGTGAAGCCAGTTGATAGCGTTCCAAATAAGAACAAATTCCTTGCTCTATTCCCAGATGAATAGTACATAAGTGACAAATTCGACCTTGCTTCAGATAATTTTCCATCTGAAGCGAATCAGCCATCAACTCATCTGAGTAATGATCTATCTGTTTACTTCCCATAAGCATCTTCCTTTCTTATTTAATTATAAATATACTAATAGTCTAAGGGATAATTACTTTTTCTGCGTTAAGCGGACAAATTAAAATAGACACAAAAAGTTATATAACTTTTTGTGTCTATTTAAAAATTATCTTATCATCATAAATTCTAATTAAACAAAACTATAGTAGAATATTCAGACACTTTCACCTATTAATGTGACTGACAACTTTCCCAAACTGAGAGTGCTTCATTTGCAATTTCTCTATATGGTGCAGAAATTCCTGTGATTTGTTCCAAGGTCGTAGACCCCATATGCCATAATTTTAAATCTAAAAGATTTAGACTTCTTAGCTCATTATAATAAATCTCGTCTAAATCAGGATATTTTAGAAATGACTGAGCTTGATCCACAAAAATTTTAAACTGCTGAATATCAAGTACTGGCATTAATGTCATATAAATATAATTCAATGTCACCCAAGCCTTTCTATAACTGTTACCATAAATTGTTTGAATTTTATGAGGGATACATTTCTCATCAGTACTCTGATTTTTCCAGTATTTCTCTAATATTGGATATAGAGCCCAATCTTTAACTTTGGTCCGTCTATCTACATCGTCAAATTCTAAATCCCAATTTGGATTATAGTCTGGATCCATAAAACCTGCTAAAACTGAACGTCCATGTGCAGCAGAATTTCTTAAAATAGAAAGGTCTACAAAAAATTTTAAAGTAGCATTTATTTGTTCAAGTGTAGGGCTGATAAATATCTCTGGTCCTTTAGTTGATTCTTCATACCAATATTGAATAAACTCTTTTAATTCAATCAAGTCTAATTGATCTAGTATGTCTTCAATGGGAACAAATTCATTTAAAACATAATCAAAGGTATCTGATTCTCTTCTAAATAGTTTACTTTTTCTGGCTCTTTCAATATGCCTTGTCCCTTTTTTTGTTTTCCAAACTTGCATCACTCTACTTAGGATTAAGGCAGCATCTTTATCAGAGGATATTCTACTGATATACGCTTTTATTGAATTTTCAATCTGTAAAATCCATTCAAGAAGATACAATCTAAATTTCTGATCAATCTTATCAACTATAACTATTGATTGTGGGGATAATTTAAAGTAATCTAAAGATACATTATTTGGATTTGAAAAAATAAAGCACTCTAAAACTGACCTCTTTAAAAAAATTCCATCTACCAAATAGTTCAACATCCGTGGTTGAAAATTCATTGATTTTAATTTTTCATATATCTCTATATCTGATAAATTTTCAAACTGACTTATATCCATGTTAAATTCTTTAAATTTAGACAACACCTTATCTACATACTTTTCAGAAGGAAAATTCCTTAACTTCTTCTTTTTCTGACCAATTCCTTGAATATTTTTTAACTCCAAAGTTCTTCCTTGACGCCTAATGCCATCAATATTTTCTAAAGTAAAAGTGATTTCATCATAATATTCTATATATGTTTCTCCAAATTCTTCGGTTACCATATCTTTTGTGAATGCAAACGGAATATCTTCACTATCTCCGTTAGCATTAAATGATGATGTAGTAACAATTCCATAATTGTTAAAAATAGCAGAAATTTTACCATTACCTTTTTTTTTCATAAATTTTTTTCTCCATAAATAACTTATTTCAGTATAATTGTATAAAAAAATAGCAAAAAGTAAAGTGTACAAGAAAATTTTTTGTACACTTTACTATTAATTAGAATGGTTCATCCGCATCCGCTGGTTCTGGATAGGCATCTGATAAATTAGTTACTGGTTTAAAACCATTAGTGCTACTTTGTTTCCGTCTCGTAGCTAATTCTTTATTTTCCAAAAAAGTAATACCATCATGTTGGCTTGGCGCAATATACTGATAACTTCGTCGTTCTCCTTGAGCATTCGTATAAGTGCGCTGAACGATTTCCCCTTTTACTAAAATAGGAGAACCTTTTGACAAACTTTGTGCCATTAATTCTGCTTGTTTTCCATACACTTGTATATGAAAAAAACTAGGTAATCTTTTTCCGTTATTATCTAATAAACTAGAATCACAAACAAAATCAAATTTAAAACTGACATGACCATTAGATGTCTTACCAACTGCATCAGTTGGAATATCTGATACACGACCATTTGCGATAAACTCTTGCATATTTTTTCTCCTATTCATGTTTTATATTTCTTTTTTCCATTTAAATCGAAAAGTAGTAAGTACACCTAAAGTTCCGATTCCAATTAAAGATAAACACCAATTGCTTTTCTCTCCTGTCATTGGCAGCATACTAGCTGCTTTTACAGGAATTGTTGTAACTGTTTGCTTTGTTGGTTCTTTATATTCGTTTAAATGGTACTCTACTTTTAAATTCTCTCTTAGGGGAGTTAGTACGGCTTCTGGAGGCAACGTGACAGTTGCCAGTTGAAGTTCCGGATCTGGTAAATAGCGAAACTCTTGTGTTTCTACCAAAGAACTTGTGCCAAACAAGTTAAATTCGATATAATTCACAATGTTACCACTAGCATTGATAACCCCTGGATCTGATGTATGCGTGTAGTTGATGGTATCAGATGAACCAACCATCAAGTAAGTTCCTAAAGGTGCATTTTGATAACCATCCACTGCTATACCCAAACCTGTCAAAGATTTGTTTGCATTTGCAATTAACCCAGAACCTTCTGGATTAATGTAATTTAACGTGTTCTTCTCGAACTCAATGTGAGATGTTTGGTCATTATCTACGTCTCCAATAACGCTCGCAACAACCAATTTAAGAAATTTATCATTATCATCTACAAATTTAAATTTTAAACCTAGACTATCATAGTTCCAATAGTCTATAGCTACTCCATTATCCTTTGTTTTTCCAATCAAGAACCATGAAGTTTCTTTGTCTGTCAAACTGCTTGCTTTAGTAATTATCACTAAAGCATTAACATTAGTACCATCTGTTGTGGTACCAATGTTGTTTAATTTAAAACTATCTCCAACCGTTGCATCAGTTATTTTATACAAGAAATTAGAGCTAGTTCCATTGATAGACTTATCATTTGTAGTATCATGAGGTGTAATGGTTACACCATTCGCATTTGTGATTGTAGTGTCATCTTTCCAACCCAAATTTTTGACCGCTTTTGCAACAGAATCTGTCGTCACGACCTTTATTGTTTGATAATATGCTAAGCCTTTAGCGTTTTTATCAAACTCTCCCGTTACATACAAGCCATTTGCTTGATCAGACGCAATATTATTCTTTTTCAAGTTATCTTCTTGTTGTTTGACCTTAGCATTATGTTCATCTACTTCTGCCTTTTTAGCTACGTACTCCGAAATGGCTGTTTGATTTGCTTTACTTACATCATCAACTTGCGATTTTCCTGATTGGTAATCAGTGACAGAAGTTCCATCTCCATAATGAATGGACTTTTCTGTAACTGTTGCATTGGGATAATCAGTTTGTGCTTGTACTACAGATTGATTGGTTGCTTGTGCTGCAGAAGTAGCATCCTGTTGAGCTGTTTTCAATGCAGCGTTATTATCTGCAATTTGAGCATTCGCCTGATTGATGACCTCTTGTTGCTTTGTAACAGCGTCAATTTCCTCAGCCTGTTTTTTATAATCAATATCTGCAGCTGCTTTAGAAGCTACTGTTTGAGTAGTCGTTTGATTAACAACCACTCCTGTAGCTTCAGCATTTGAAATAGCTTCTTTTAAATTTTGATAAGTTGAGACTGTTTCTTGGGTTTGTGTAACAATAGATGTAGTATTAGTATTCTCATCTGCTAATACCGCACCTGATGAAAAGGCAATAATTCCAGATACAATTACCCCAGAAGCAAGCCCTTTAATCCATTTTTTCTTTCTGAAAAATCCATGTCCTTCTTTTTGAATCATCTTTGATTGTTATCCTTTCAATTTTTGTTTAAACTATTTTCTTTTTAAAGAAAAATCCAACTAAGCTAAGGAGGCTAACTCCTATTAATGCCAAGAAGTTCGCTGTTTCTCCTGTATGAGGGAGTGTTGCTTTTGTACCATCTGATTTTGTAACGGTAATAGTCTTATCTTTATTTGTAACCGCTCCAATTGCTTCAGGAGAGACCGTTGAACCGTCACTCAAAATGAGTTGGCCGTTTTGGGTACTTACAATAGAGGCACCAGAGTTAGCTTGAACAGGTGTTTGTTCAGTTACGTTTTGTACAACCTGTCCTGTTGATGTTGAGGTTGTACCAACTTGCGAAACTCCCTGTTGATTAGCTTGGTCTGTCGTTGTCGGTTGACTCGGACTTGGTGTCACTGGATCCGTTGGCGTCGTCGGTTGACTCGGATCTGATGTTGCTGGATCCGTCGGAGGTGTCGTTGGTTGACTTGGATTTGGTGTCACTGGATCCGTCGGCGTTGCCGGTTGACTTGGATCTGGTATCACTGGATCTGTCGGGGTCGTCGGGTCTGTCGGAGTTGTCGGTTGACTTGGATTAGGGGCAACAATTGGACTAGTTGCAGATGGATCAATTGGTGTAATTTCATCTGCTGAAACTCCTGTAATAGTAGTTAGCACTACAGCTGATAATAGTGTGATCATTTGTGTTTTTTTCATAATTAATTTCCTTTTCTATTTTTTAGTTTTGAGATATTCAGATTCTTTGGGTTCTGTCGTAATGACAAAACCATATTTGGAAGTGGCGGAAGCCTTGACAGTAAAACGTAATCGAATACTGAAAGCCTTGTCTTCTTCTTTTACAGATAAAACATAAGCTAACGAGTATTCTTTTGTTTTTGAATCATAGCTCAGTTTCTCAAGAATTACTGACTGTAAAGTTCCTTCTTTTGGAACAGTGTATTTGGCATCCCCATCTGATAAAAAATCAGTTAAGTTTTCTTTTTTACCAGAATAGTAGTTAGGCAAGAAATAACGAACGAAGACATCTATTTGATGTTCCTTATTCGCTAAGTTCTGAGTATTCTTTAGTTCTTGATAGAGATAGGTTACCTGTTCCTTCTGTTTGGATAGTTGCGTATATGAAACAACAGATAAAATCATCCCCCCAATAGCTAAAGTTGTAAGAATACCCATGAATATATAAACCTTTTTCAGAGACGGTTCTTTATATACTTTCTTTTCTACTGGCAGCGTAACACCTACAGAATAATTTGGAATTTGCTTCTGTTGAAGTGATACATTTGAAACTTGTTCTCCTTCTTCTGGGAAAAGAGGAAGATCTGACTCTTGAACACCTAGACTATTTTTATAAACCGGATAAATTTGATTCACAAAGTATTCACGTTTTTCTTGATAGGTGTAAGATTGAAAATCTGCCCCTGTCATGATTGACTGAATCAATGGTAAAAGTAAATTCTGATAACTTTGATCAATTATGAAAGGGCTAGCAAAGACTTCGCCTTCTGACACTACTTCTTTTCCATCTAAGTGACAAACAGCGATTCTTTTTAGCTGTACATGATCATAAGTCTCTTGTAAAGCTTGAAAGAGCAGTTCTGCCTGAAAAAAGGTCATATAAGGAAGCGACTCTTCAATTGTATGTTGGAAAGTATCCAAATACTGTTGGTCTAGTCCTTCAATAATGCCAAGAAGCTCGCTATCATCATCTGGAGCTTTTCCATCTTCCCACGTGACTTCAATAAATAAATCATCTGTTACCACGCATTTATTGCTTTTCTTAAAAGGGAGAAATGCCATTGCAGCCACCTTAACCTTTCACAAAGTTATAGACCCACTCAATGATACTTGGACCAGCGGCTACTGCAATAATCCCAACAGCTATTGATAGCCAGTGTTTTTTGATCGCTGCTTTCCCTTCGCGACCACAGCAAGCATAGACAATACCTGTTCCGACGACAGCTAGTGAAAAAGTTACAATTCCAATTCCTTGGATTTTAGAAATCCCTTGTTGGGCAAGGTTTGAAGTTCTAGAAAACGGATCATCTGCATAGGCAGTATTGGTAAGTCCTGATAGAAAGAGTGAGAGACTAAGCAAGTAGCTTTTAACTTTAGAGCTCACTTTATTAAAAGTTTTTGTCAATTTGTTTTTCATATAAATCCTCCTTATGTTTTATTGACATTATTAGTGTAAGAGATAATGGAATTCTCTGCGTTAAGCGGACAAATCATAAGAAAAATATTTTTTCAGCTGAAAAAAGGGGGCGTTTCTCTCTCAATATCCAGATGAATTTGTCTCAAATCTTTTCGATGTTGACTGTCTGGTGCCTCTCCTTCTACCCATAAATGCACATGATAGGTCTGTTTACTTTTATCTAACATTAGACTCTTGGATGATATAGGTGCCAAAACTTTTCGTTTCATCAAACGTTCCAAAGGACGTGCCCCGTTTTTCACATCCGTTCCCACATCAGATAGATATTGAATTAAACTAGGTTCATAGGAAAGGGTTAGATTCTGTCGTTTCATACGGTCTGCTATCTCGGATAGATTTTTTTCTGCAATTTTTTCAATCACACCACGTTCTAAAAGATTGAAGATAAGCTTATTTTCAATCCGATTGAGAAATTCTGGGCGGAACTCATTTTGAAGTTCGCTGTCCATTGATTTCTCAAATTGTTGTCGATCACGTTCTGTTAAATTTTGGAAACTACCCTTCAATTCCCACTTATTAATGATTTTTTTAGCCCCAATATTAGTTGTCATAATAACAATTGTATTTTTGAAGCTAATCAAACGACCTGAGCTATCTGTTAAACGGCCATCATCTAGCACTTGTAAAAAGAGATCCATAACCTCACTGTGTGCCTTTTCAATCTCATCTAGTAACAAAACACAATAAGGCTTTTGTTTCACCCCTTCTGTCAACTGACCTTTTGTCCTAGTTGCTCGATTACCAATCAGTTTTGCCACGTCTTCTTTTTGTTTATACTCAGACATATCGAAACGCAGCATGGCATCTTCATCATCGAAAAGAGATTCTGCCAACGCTTTTGATAACTCTGTTTTCCCGACTCCAGTTGGCCCAAGAAAGAGGAAAGAGGAAATTGGTTTGTTTTCATCTTGTAATCCAGCTTGAGCGATGGTTACGGCATCTACAATCGCATCAATCGCATCTTCTTGTCCTTTAACTCTTTCCATTAATTTTTCTTTAAAGCCTTCTAAACGTTCTTGATCTCCCTTTAAAATTGTTGTGACAGGAATACCAGTTTTATTCTTCAAGACTTGAGCAATATCTTCTTCCATCACCTTACTTTTTCCTTCAGTTGAAACAATGGTTGAAGCTTCATCTATTAAGTCAAAAGCTTTATCAGGAAGAAATCGATCAGTCATATATCGAACGGATAGACGGATTGCTTGTTGAACAGCCTCTGAGGAAATTTGTACACTATGGAAGTCTTCATAAATCCTTTTAGCTTGTTCTATGATTGTGATTGCTTGTGAAATAGTTGGTTCGTCTACCATAATTGGTTGCATCCGACGTTCTAGAGCTCGATCAGTTTCGATGTAATCATGAAACTCATCTAGGGTAGTTGCACCAATCAGCTGAATATCCCCACGTGCCAAAACGGGCTTTATCACATTTCCTGCATCAAGTGCTTGACCGTCTTGACTGCCTGCCCCAACGATTGTATGAAATTCATCCACAAAGAGAAGGTTATGACCACGTGTGGCTACCATCTCCTCAATAATCTTTTTGAACTTGGCAATAAAACCACCATTTTCTTCACTCATCAAGCTAGAAAGCTCTAAAGAACGGACGGTTAAGCCCTTCAATTTGTCTGGAACTTGGTTACGTAAAATAGCAAGGCTTAGCCCCTCAACAATAGCTGTTTTACCAACACCTGCTTCTCCTACTAAGATAGGATTATTCTTTGTTCGTCTGAGAAGAGAGATGATAGCGGATCGAACCTCTTTATCTCGTCCATAGACTTGGTAGTCATCCGATTTTTTAGAAACCTTAGCCGTTAGATTATCTGTATACTGATCCAAATACGGTGTCTTTAGATTATCTTCCACATCAATCACTCCTCTCCTTAACAACCGAAACTTGAGCGGTCAACTTCTCTTTTATGGCATCCACAAACTCACGTGGATTAATTTCTCCTTCTCCAATTTGAGATAAAAACAACTCCCAACCACCTGTTGTTTCAGGACTAGCAAACTCATTATCATAGAGATAATGAATCAAAAGATAAGCCTTATTGGTTGGGAATAACTGACCTGTCTTCTTGTCCTTAGTAATATAGCCTCGTTCCTGAATGTTTTTAAGCATAGCGGCTCTAGTTGCCTGTGTCCCCAAACCATACTTCGGTAAAATTTCACTGATTAGTTGACTTTCAGTTATTCTTTTAGGTGGTTTCGTCACCCCTTCAGCAATAATTGCTTTAGTTTCAACTTGATCTCCGACACGATAATCTGGTAACTCAATATCACCTTTTAGTTTTTGTTGACTCAAAGCTACCCAGCCTAGATCAAGCGTTTGTTTGCCTCTTGTCTTAAATACTAATCCTTGATTCTCTATTTCAACAGTTGTCGTCTGATAGCGACAATCTGCCGCAAACATAAGGAGGGTTCTGCGGACAACTGTTTCATAGATTAACCGCTCATCTGGTTTCAACGTTACCAAGTTAGGAATATTTTCAGTTGGGATGAGAGCATAGTGACTTGTTTTAGCCACTTTTTCGGGGTTAACGTAAATTTTCCTTGGTTCCAAATTCATTGGCTCAAATGAGCAATGAATGGCTTCTTGATAGCTCTTCAAGTATGTTTTAAGATAGTCAAATTCTTCCTCAGTAATAAATCGCGTATCTGTTCTAGGATAGGACAAGTATCTTTTCAAATAGAGACTTTCAATCAAGTTTTCGGTTTTAGCTGGTTCAAAACCCCACTGTTTAGCAGCTAACCCTTGAACATCTGATAGATTAAATAGAGGTGGTGCTACTCTTTGTTTTTCTTCTGTTTCTATCAAAAGAACGGTAGAAACCGTGCTTAGTTGTCGTGATGTTGCAAGAATAAGCTCACTATCTGAGTACTTTTCTTTATTTGAAAAGCTAATCTCCGTTTCCTTATCTTGTAACTGTAACTTCCAGTAAGTCTTTGGTCTAAAGTTTTGAATAGCTAAATCATTTTCACAGATTAAACGTACCCCTGGTGTCTGAACACGACCAACCGATAAGCTATTCCCTTTTCCTCTTGGTATCCGTCCCCTGTTTTGAAGCTCCAAAGTTACTAAGGGAGAGAGATTCATTCCAACTAACCAATCTGATTGTGCACGTGCTTCGGCTTCTAAATAATAGTTATAGGTTTCTAGCGGATTTCTCAGATGTTGAAAAGCTTTCTGGAGGGCACGTGTTGTCATGGAATTTACCCACAGACGTTTGGTGACCTTGTTTTTCCCTTCTGGAACATGAGATAAAATCGAATAAGCAATTCGTTCACCTTCCCTATCTGAATCCGTACCGATAATCACCTGATCCGCTGCTGTTACTTCCTGATAAATCTGCTTGAAGGTTTCTTTAGAAACCTTGTCTTGTTTCAAGGTCTGCTTAAAAGAAACATCAATCAGAGGCAACTTATCCAAATCCCAATTACCCTTTGGTAGTCCGTATTCAAATAAATGCCCTTCCGAAGCAATAATATGAACTTCATCTGAAAAATAAGGTGTTTGTCTAATAATATGTACTTTTCCTTTTTTACTAGCTGGCCCCAAACATTCCGCATAAGTAGCAGCTTGGCTTTCTTTTTCAGCTAGAATAACTGTTACCATATCTTTTCTCCTTTTTGCTTTGATAGTTTTAGTCTAAGAGATAATCAAATTCTCTGCATTAAGCGGACAAATTAAAATAGACACAAAAAGTTATATAACTTTTTGTGTCCTTTCATGTACATAAAAAAGCACTCTCATTTGAGAGCACCTTTTAACTTATCTACTAGGCCCTTTTGTTGAGGCTTTAGGAAAATTTGGTGCCTGTCCTCGGCTTTTTCCTAATTGATAGGGTTTAGTATGACTTTCAACTTGCTTCAGCATTTTAGAAACGGTTTTATGAACTCGTTTCAGAGAATCAGCTAATTGTTGATTGTCTAATGTTTTTAAATTATCTGTCCATTTAGCCATATAATCAATCGCTTTTTCAGAAGTATCTAGTCCGAAGTGTTTGGACAACAAATGACTGGTCATCTCAGCTTCCAACTCTTTTTGTCCTTTAGGCAGCTCTTTATATTGATCTGCCTGCTTAGGGTTATGAAGCGTCGCATGTGCCAACTCATGAATCGTTGTCGCAATTTTTTCCCCAGGTGTATTATCTGGATTTATCAGAATAATCTGCTCTCCTGGATAAAAGGCCCCTCTCGCATTTCCCAGAACATGAGCTTCATCTTTCATGATAGAAACATTAATATTTTCCGCATAATCGCACAATCCCTCTAAGACCTCTTTCGTCTTAACCTTATCCGTATTAAAGTTGTAATGACGATTGGGCATGATTTTTGGATAGCTTTCTGGTTTAAGCGTCGTTTGTGACAGCTCAAAGACTTTGTAAGTTGTAAACTTGGTTCGTCCGGTCTTTTTATCTCTTTCTTGGAATTGACGAACAGAAAGTTTTCCATCTTTCACTAAAGCTTTTTCTTTTGGAGTAGCTTCAGAAAGTTTTTTGTATTTTGGATTGCCTTTATCATTTTTAACTTGATTTCCGCTTTCATCTAAGACTGGAATCATTCTAACCATTAACGGTCGAAATAAGGTAATCTTCGATTTTTCCCCCGTTTTAACCGAAAGCCCCTGATGGACAACCTCTTTTGTCTCACCAGTCCTTTTGTTAACGTAGGTTGCTTTTGTTTGAAAAACATCATCTGGTTTAATCCCTAAAGTTTCTCCCATCGCTTGCCACTGATCAAACGTTGCGACTGCATTTGCCCCTCTCCATTGTTCATGAATTAGAGCAACATTACGAGGTGAAAGTTGAGGGAACTTACTCATAAAATCCATATACTCCATCAATCCTTCAGGGGATTGAGTGTACTCTCGAATTTTTTGGAGGGCATATTCACTAATTTCATAGGCGGAAGCACTGGTATAGTCAAAAGGTTCATCTGAAACAATAGGTGTTGGAGGTAGTTCATTTACATAGTTATTAGCAAGAAAGTCATTCACTTCCTCCTGCTTATAAAGTTCTTCTGGTGTTTTTCCTAATCCAATTTGTTCAGCAAGTTTCTTCAACTCAGCTTCAATTTGGAAATCATTACTCCAATCGCTACCATAGGCTACATAACCTAGTTTTTCTTCTCCCTTAATCAGAGCCAATGTCCATGGAACTTGAGTTTCAGATAACTGTTCAACCATCATTGAACTATGAACTGCTAACTCTAATTGATAGTCTTGACCAAAATATTCTCTATTAACATAAAGTATTTGACCATTTGATTGAGGAGTCCCAACTAAATCTCCTTCAACGGATAAGCTTTCTTGAATCTGAGGTACTGAAGCAATCAGTATCTCAGTCATATCTTCTACCATGATTTCTTCTACTCGTTGAGCTAAATTCATTTTTATTTCCTGGTTAGGAGAGTAGAAACTTCCCCTTGAACTATCCTCTTCTGGAAGTAATTCTTTTGAATTTAAATTCTGTTCATTCGCTTCAGTAGCAATTTCCTGATTCAATTCCTGATTTTCCAGCTGAGAAAGAACTTTTTTGTCTATAGCTTGAGATTGTGACTTAGTTCTTTCAGCAATTTCTTCATATTGGTGATTCTGTAAAATAGATAGCATTTCTTGACCACCATCTCGGACATAATCTTCATTGATTGCAATTTGTTCAAGAATACCCTTCCGTTTACGGAAAATACCAATAATTTCATTTCTGTGCGCAGCATCTAATTCATTCTCTAAAATTTCTCTAGATTTGAATACAGAAGCCGGTACAGTCCCATTTTCATCTGTAGCTTTAAAAAGTACCATAATATCTTTATCACTGCTTTTTATTAGACTATCAAATCTATCAGTATATCTATCTATATTTTGAAGTTGATCAAAGTAGAATGAGTCTGTTTGGAGTACTGCTTTTAATTCAGGTAAAACTTTAATTTTATCAAAAGCGGAATCCGAATTTGATATTCGAATATCATCAAAAGAAATCGCACCACCTGTAGCGATGTCACTCAGTGTCTTTTCAGGGGGTTGATTTTCTCCAATAAATTTTAATCCTGTGAGATGCATAAAATTCTTCTCTAAAAAATTAACTTGAACAATGTTACCATCTGCGGTGAAATAGCTTATTTCGCTATTGGCAAGCTCTTTTTGATAGTACTGAGCAGCCTCTTGAATTGTATCAGAAAATCGATTGAGCTTAGCTAATTTTACCTTATCAACTGAATGATCTAATCGTGTATGTCTTGACTTAAATCCTTCTTTTATGGTAAAATTTAAATAATGAGAGGATTTAGTAGGTCGACTGGTAACAGAGCGATCAAAGGTATCAGTTTCTGATACAGGTGCGGTGCTACCCTCAGCTTCGGGCTGTAAAGAACCCTTGTACTGAGATGTCCTCTCGTTTTTTTGTTGCTCTGAAGTATCCCTTTGAAAATGTTCAAGGGATTTTTCTTTTTGGTTTTGTATGGCTTTTTCTGACTCATTGCTCATATCCCAAGACATTTCAAAATCAGTCGACTGCAATAGAAAGTTTTCTAAGTCACTGAAAACATAACATTCTTCCAACAAGGATTTATCTGTATCAAAAAGTGATTCCCAATCTTTAAACACTATCTGTCTTAAACTATCATATCCCATATTGTCTACTAACCAGACTGTAGCATCTGAAAAAGAGTGATATTTGAACACTATTTGCTTTTCATCAGGTAAAATTGTTCCTTTTTGACGTGTTCCAGAACTACCATTTGAGAGAAGATAAAACTCTAAACTACCGTTGCTTTGATAAGCTGTCCAATAATCTTTTAGAACTTTATCTGTATTCAAAATAAGCGGTATCTTTTCAGAAGAATTGTCACTACTCAGTTGCTCTTGATTTTGACTAATAGACTGTTGCTCTAGGTTATGAGATTTATTCTGTCCTAAAAGTTCTTCCTCTGTCTGAGTTATTGGTTCTGACATCATTGACAGTTTGGCTAAAGAATCCTGCTTAATAACTTTAAGATAGTCATTCCAATCCGTTTTACTTTGTCCGGATTGTAAGTCAGGCATTGCTTCTGTCACAACAGCCCCTTTTTCTCGTAATGAACTGCTGAAGTTGCGACCTGCTTCGTCATTGTCTATTGCTAGAGTAATCCAATCAGCATGCTTCCCATCCGCAAAGAAATTATTATCAATCGCTATCTGTAAACCTTCCGCTAATTGATCATGACTCCAGCGAAGAGGCCGACCAGAAATATCAGACTGAAGCTGTGCTATATGTCTGCCTACGACAGATTCTTTCAAACCATCCATCGATACTAAGCGAACATCTTGAAGTTCATTTTGATGCAATTCATAGTATGACATCAAATCAATGCCACTTTCCGCGAAGACAAGGCGGTTAGGCTGTCCAATATCCACGTGCATACCAGTAATACCATCTGAATTTCTGACAATATTTTTGGCGTAACCACGGTCTGGCCATTTCTCCCAGTTTTCTTCAATACCTTGTAATGTAGCTCCTACAATTTCACCTGAGAAATCAAAGGATTTAAAGACGATAACTGGTTCAATACTACCATTAACCTTAGCATTTGCCTGAGCAAGAACCCCTTTCTCAAGAAAAAAATCAATCGTTTCATCTGAAATATTGCGTTGATCTTTTAAATAGCTTCTGGCAGCCTCAAAAGGCTGTTCATAGGGCTCCAGATAGTATGAAAAAGGTTCCTGAACTCGCTCTACATTTGTAAACTCCTTAAAAGTACCATCATTTAGATAATCAATTGCTTGATTAAAATTTATTTCTTTCATAGTCTGAACCAAGGCAATAACATCTCCCCCTTGATTGTGTGAGAACCAGTTCCACACATTCTTATCAGGAGAAATCACCATAGAATCATGTTCTTTCCAGCGATAATCTCGTCCTGAGCGTATTAGTTCCATACTGAGTTCACTCGCAACATCTAAAATGGATCGAGAACGAGCATGTTCTATCCGATCTCTTCGACTTTTAGCACGTGACGACGACTGTTGTGTGTATTCTTCTGCCATAAAAAATCCTTTCTTTTACTAAAAATACTCATATTTTGGTTGATAGGGTGTGGTTTTAGGTACAACAAACAGCTCTCTTGGTAGTTGAACCAGTTCTCCCACTGAAAAACTGTTAAACTTATCTGGATTATCCTGATAGTTTAGTTCTAGCTCCAAATCACCATTTTTTCCTTGTCCCACAAAAAGAATTTTCTTCTGTTCATCGTCCATAGCCTTAATCAACCAGTTCGCTTCAAAATCAAACGCTTCTTCCGAGACACCTGGGAAATGTAACATTATCTTCACCTCCTTTATTATAGTTACTTCTAGTGTAAGAGATAATGGAATTCTCTGCGTTAAGCGGACAAATCATAGGTATTTTTTAGCCACAAAAAAGCCATTGATAACCTATCAATGACTGATTAACGTTTGGCTTACCTCCGTTCCTCTTGTTCCTCACGTTCATCACTGCGTGCACGTTCCATTAGCGCTTTTTTACTTGCTTGTTGGGAATGTTTAAGAGAGGCTGTTAATTGTCGCATGAAGCCTGTATTTACCCTACTACTTCCTTGAGACTGTTGTAGGTGAGCTTTTTTAACAACTTTTCGTTCTTGTAGCTGCTTAGAAACAGCTTGAGCAATCTGATTTTGATTATTTTCAGTCCGTTGTAATTTGCCATATAAGCGTTTCAACTCCGCAAATCCCTTGGCATTAGCTATTCTCATCTCCTTAACCGCTACTTCATCATCTGATAAGCATTCCATCTGCTGGTTTCGATTGTTAATCTGATATTTCAGCTGAAAAATAGAGACCTGAGTTTGAAGCTCTTCAATATAAGCTTTTTTGGTGACTGTAGAACCCTTCAGCAAAGTGAGAATACTGTCATCTTGAATTTGACTAACAAGGCTCATCTCTGTCCGTAATTGCCTGATAGGAAGTTGGATAGCTCCAGCAGTTGCTTTATCAATAGGAAATGCGACACCATCTTCAAACTGGCTTTTCAAGCGTTGCTTAAGCAATTGTTCATCTTCTGATAGCTTGTAGTTAGGAGTCAATTGTAACTCTATAGCTTGTAATTCCTGATTTATCGACTGCTTTTTAAAATCCACAAAGGATTGATCAGAAGCTAATGGTTGAATCTGTTCTAAGATTTTTTGACGGACCTGTAATTCTTTCTGACTAGCTTCTAACATACTGAGTTTCAAAGCATAGCGGAAAGTCCCTAATTCATGACGTTCTTTTTCTGTGAGGTTAGATTTTGTCTTAGCAGCATCCACCAACTCTTTTAATTCGGTAGATGATAATAGCGATAAATCTTTAAGATTCAACGTCTTCATCTGGATATTTTCTGTTAACTGACCAACATCATAAACATAATTTATTACAAATTTTGGATCTCCGACTTCTTTACCGTTTTTATCATAAGCTTCATAAATTGGCTTTATAATTTCAAGAGGCTGTTCTCCTGCTTTTACAAAATATCCTAGCTTTTGCCAAGCATTTAGACTTTTAACTACACTTGCTTCAGGAAACTGTTCTAAGATTTTTTGTTGGTTCAAAGCAGAAAAGTGGTGCAAATTTTTTTTCAGCTGAGTGTCTTGAATTTGAGGTGCACTTTCTCTAAACGATCGTAAGATATTATTGCCCAAGCGCTCTCTTAAATCCATTACACGACGTGCTAAATGATGTTCTAAATCGTATCCTTTTGATTCAGCTAATGTTTTAATGATTTTCCCATCGACTTTTCGGATTTTTTCATAGACTTGATTTTTTTCAGCGGAATAAACACCTTCATAGGTCTGAAGTAAATCTCTAGCTTCCTCTAAAAATTCTTGATATGCAGCACTACCTTCATTCTGTAAATAAGAATCTAGATAGCGTTCAATAAAGAATTTACTAACTGCAAAATCCCTAGCGTTAGATCCATAGCGCCATTTCTTATTCAGTGGCAAATGATTATAGGCCTGTTCCAAAAAAATTTTTTCAGCGGAAGAGATAATTTTGTCTTCTTGGTAAACAGAGGTCATCAAATTAGCTTTAAGGTTAGCCAGAACTTGTTCTTTTCTGATAAGGTTTGATCGTGTTTCTTCTTTCAGAAGTCCGTGATAGACACCACTCTTAAAACGATTGATTGTCTTTTGAGAGAAATTTCCTTTATACTCCATTCTCCTACGAGGTCGATAATAAATTTTCTCGCGATTAGACTCAACCTCAGATAATCCAAAATGGATATGGATATTATCTGTATTTAGATGGATGTTTCCCCACCAAAAAGCAGATTCAGATAATCCTTCTTTCTGAATAAGTGTAGGCATCATATCACGTATAACTGCTTTAATAGCTTTTTGGTCAACCTGTCCAGTTGCAGTATCATATAGTCCTTGTTCTGCTAGAAAATCATTATCAAACGAAATGACACCCTGCCAAAGTAGAGAACCATTTTGGTAAGCTGTTTCCAATTGTTTTTTGAGGGATGTCAAACGACTCTTTTGAAGATAATCAGCTTCTTGTGTAAAGACTGCTGTTAACTCCTCAGACTGTTTTTCTGTAGCGTAAGAACGATTCATATAATTAATGTATTCACGAAAATTCAATTGTGTCTCAGGAACAGCTTTCTGTATCATTATTAGTTCAGCTTCAGTTAATCCCTCCACCATTTGACGATTAGTTTCTAAAGATAGTTCCTCATCTATTTTTACAGCTTCATCACGATTTGTATAATCAACATATTGGCTATTTGCTTCTGTATATTGCAGCATAAACGTAATGCCAGGACTAGAAGATACACTCATTTTTTCTCCTCTTTCCTAATCAAAATAACCCATCTTACTGCCTCGTGAAAATCTCCTGTTTCTAAATATATATCAACAATATCAGTCATCTTAATTTTCCTTAGTGTGAGTTCTTAATTGTTTGACCACGTGCCACATCCTCTTTTAGAATATCTTCAATCCGAGCAAATAATTCGTGCTGGATTGGATCAAATTTTGAATGAATGGATTCTAATTCTTGCACATCAAAATCATTCCCTTTTGTAATGGCATGAAAATTTGTTAGTTCCAAATAAAGTAACTTATCCATTTGACGATGGATAGATTTTAAAGTCCGTTGTTCATTTCCCAAGCCACCATTTTTTTCCAGCCGAGACAGTCTTTCGGAAAAAGGTTGTCCTTCTCCTGTTTCTAAAAAGAGTTTATGAAAAACATCAATCAATTTCACAACTGTTGCAGTATGGTTTTGACCTTGACGGTTCAAACTCCCCTCAAGCGCTCCCAAATACATTTTAATTTCAGAAAACTTTTGGAGTGTTTCTTCGTTAAAATAAATGTTAATTCTAGTCGTCATTGTTTCTCCTTTACTGTATTTTTTTTGACGTTCCTGTTAAATAATTAATGTCATAATCTGGTTGGATATTAAAAATATAAATGTCAAACGAAATGCTATCATCTTCGATACTTTGTGCTTCCATCCGAACACCACGAGCAACTAATTCCACATTTCTAAATAAAGGAGTCACTCGATAACGAACATGATGTCCTGTTTGTTTGATATAACTTGCAATCAAATTTTCATAATAAATCATTGATGATTTTTCATCATCAAAGTTTGCATTGAGAGCACGTGTTCCTGTAAATAAATTTTTCACATTGTCGTTCTCATCACTTAATTGAAATCCAATCAAATGAGAACGATTGTATAGATAATCTTGCTTTCCGTTGAACAGAATTTTTTTATTTTTCCAGCCAGTCGGTTTTACTGATGAAATATCTTTACGTTCACTTGTAGGCATCAAATCTTGACTCAACATTGCATCCGCAACCCCTACCCGATTTAAAAAATCAAGATCACTATATTTTTCCCATGAAGCATTTTCTAAACTTAATTCTTTGATTGTAAATTTCGCTTTATCATTGACTACAATCACTTGGTGTTGCCCATCAAATGTTTTTGATTTTAATTCCTCATTTTGTGTCTGATGCTCATTGCCAAAGTTGCCATTTTTTTCTTCAGATGAATCCGATATATTCAATTGACTAGCTAAATCATTTTGAGTGAAGACACTTTTTAAGTAATGAAAATTTTGGGGTTGTACGAGAAAAATGATGATAAACAAAAGACTGACTAATAGAAATTTATTTTTCTTCATAAATGTCCTCCTGCTTCTCTTTCAGCAGCAAGTGCGTCCTCATCATCCATAAATCGTAACCAGTCCGTTGTCAGCTCTTCCACAATATCTTGTTTCGCACTGAAAGCTAGCAACTTGATTTCATTTTTGAGTAACTGATCCAAAATATTGGCTTGTTGTTCTTTAATATCCGCAAGACTTTCCGCAAACTGATTATTGTATAAATCTAGTCCGCCATTTTCAACAATTCGTTGTAGTTGGCTCAACATAAATTCATTGAAAGATGGATACTTATATTCTTTTGCCAACATGTGCAATTGTGACCATGTTTTTTCTGGAATGGTTCTAATTTTAATTTCCTTAGTCATCCCTTTCAACCTCACCTTCGTATTCTAACCAGCGGGAAATATGTTCGGCATATCGAGCCATTTTTATTTCAAATTCTGCCAAAAGATCTGTCTGTTTTTTGGTTAAAAATAAAACATGATCTGATGTCAATTTCATATTTTCCAGATGAGCCAAATAGTTAGCTTCAACCAAATTGAATTTTCCTTTTTCAATTTTTTCACGACACATCTCTACCATAAATTGATTAAATGATTTTGCTTTTTTCTCTTTAGCAAAGGATTTTAGATAGTCCACTTCTTGAGTGGATAAACCTCTAACTAAAATATCCATTTTTATCTCCTTTCGATATTTTCGATAGTTTTTATGACACAAAAATGCGCCCTTCTTTTTTCTTTTAACGAGGTAAAAGCAAAAAGAAGCAAAAAAGAAAACCTCGACCTCGCAACGTTACGAAAATAAATTTTCTACTTTTGCGGTTTTTCAAACACTAGTCCACTTAATGTGTCCTAGCTCATGAAAAGAGCATAAGGGAAACTGTCCCCACGTGTCGTGTGGAGTTGATAGTATCAACGTTTCCAGCGATAGCAATTTTCTCGGCTACGCCTACATAAAACACACACTTTTTGTGTGGTGTAAATCATCGTACAACACACAAACACACATGCTAGTTGTATTAAAAAACATCACTTAACACACCATTTTTAGTGATTCCTTCAGCTGAAAAATGAGGAAGTTTTAGCTTGCTTGATTAGCTTCTTCTCGTTCTTTTTTAGCTGCCTCATGTTTTGCTTTTTCCTCTTCCTTAATTATCACTAACTCCGTTTTGAGATTATCTAGAATCATTTCATAAGATTGTTTTTTATCTTTTTTCAATTGAATCTGAACATATAATTTACCAATTTGTTTTTGAATATTTTCTTCAGCTAATCGACGTTCATTTTCTAGAAATGCAATCTTTTTCTTTGCCTCCTCTATTTCAAAATCAATTTTAGTAATATCTTTTTTTGCCATTTTATAGCCTCCTTTATTTTATAATTTTAGTATAAGAGATAATTAATTTTTTTGTGTTAAGAGGACAAAATAAAAACTCCCTAATCTAAAAAATTAAGGAGAATTTTTTACTATTATTTTATAAATGAAGTTCCACTTATTATGAAAGCATCTCTTTGACTAATTTTAAAATCAATCAATTTAAAAGCAAATCTTGTTTTTCTTTTAAAAGGATAAACACGAAAAACAGGATAATAAATTGTATCATCATCTACAAAAGTTTGTTCATTTTCTTTGCTAGATTCATTAAGTCTAAAACTGATAGCTGTTATCACTTCTTTGTTTAAAAAACTCAACTCTACAAAATCTTGATACGGCTGTTTTATAACATTCTGATTAATTAAAAGCATTCGTTTATCCGCATCTTTTTCATTTGAATCTTCAAAAAGATTATGTTCCGGTGGTAAATCATCCGTTGTTTTTCGGATACCTAGATACTCTCTATTAATGATATTTTTAAAGAGATATTTTTTAAATAATATTGGCTGAATAAGTATTGTCGAAACCAATAAAATTAAACTTACTATCCAAAAATACCAAAGACGATTCATCAATGTCACAGAATATTGATGAATATAATTATGTCCCGCTAGAAAAAACTCGAAAATGAATGTGAAATTAAGAGAAAGTTTGAATCGTCTTAGTCTAAAATCTTTTGAAATGATTATATCAACGAAATCTTTAATATACCTAATTATAACTAAAAATGCTAAAAAACCGATAACAAATTGTTGTATTTCTCGTGAAAAATAATACGTTTGTAATCCAAAAATGAATGCGGTTAAGAGGTAAAATTGTTCCTTCAGCAAGATTTTTAGTAACCAATTTGAAAAACAAATTAGCGATAATTTAAGACTATTTTTATTCAGTTCGTTCAATTTTTTCATGATATTATTTCCTTTATTATTTCATTTCTATTGTTTCGATTGAGTTTGAAAATTCAAATGTACCATCTTTAACAGCTACTTTTTTCTTATCCAAAGTATCAATCTTTAATCTTACCTTTTCAATATTTTCTGTCGCTATTTCAATTGAACGATTCTTCGTTTCAATATTGCTGTCAATGACAGAAATATCTTTTTGGTTCGCTTCTAAATCATCACCTGTTAAGTACTGTGCCTCCCTAACAAGTCCCTCTTTACGAGACTCATCATCTTCAATAGAGAGTTTCAGTTTAGAAATAGAATCATTCAATTTTTTTATTTGCCCTTCCTGATATTCTTTTTCTTCTTCAATTTCAGACAACGTAAACTCTTCACGTGTTACAGTGTTGATTGTCTTTTGTTTGAGATTTTTATTTTGAGTTGTGATAAAAAATTGAACTGTTTTTTCCTCTGCTTCCTCTTTGGAAGATAACGATTTTGAAGTTAATTTATTGTCACTTGATGGCTCAGTAATGTCAATATCAATTGAACTAGTCGATACGGTTGTATTGACAACATCAATCGCTAAAGCATCAAAATTTTCAGGTACAGCTCGAATAATAACTGATATTTTATTGTCTAATATTGGAACTACTTCCATGACCATTTTATTCGATTTGTTTCGCGAATAGAGTTTCCATTTTAGACGTTTTGCATCAATCCCACGAGCAATGGACGAAGTAGCATCCTTGGTCTCAAACTGAAGTACAATGATTCCTGTTTTGGGAGAGTAGGTCTGACTGGTTAGTTTAATTTCTCCAGTTCCATTGACAAATGACTGCTTCGGCTTGAGTTGCTCATCTGTGTAAGTTTGTCTTTGTGGAGAGTAAATAGCCCCAAACAATAAACTGAACCAAGCTATAAATAGTACTGAAAAAATGACTAATTTCCGCTTAATCACATTGTCTTGAAACCATCTCTTAGTTAATAGAAATGGTTTGGCAACTGGACTAGATTTTATGGTTTCAATCCACATTTTTAGTGTATCAATCATAAGTGATACGTCCTTTCTAATTTTAGACATCTAGACTACTTAGTCATCAGTTGAAATTTCAAAATCAAGCAATTCTTGATAAGTAAATTCAATGATTTTATACGAACCAATAAAACCAAAAGTTTCTAAAAAGTCACTTTCCATTCTGTGCTTAGCCTCCTCATAGCTAGAAAAAACTCTAGTACCGCTAATCTCATCTGACCAAGCTAATTTCCCACTTTTTTGGGGAACTAACCAAACACTTTTACCAATATTGATTTGTATAAGTACAGCATAATATTTTTGTTTTGTATTCATATTCTTTTATTCCTCTTAAATACAATCCATTTTCTCCGGGACAAGCTCCAGCGTCAGCCATAAAGCTTCATTTTCTGAAATATGAGTTAGTTGACCTCCTTCATCGTTGAAACGATGTAATGTAAAGATTCCATCAGGATGTTTCCCTAAAATAACCATATTTTCAGCAGTTTTAGCACGCCACAATTCACTATCAAACTGGAAAGCATTATCTGCCCACTTACCGACATTATTTTTTCTAGTCATTTAAAGCCTCCTTAATAGCTTTCTCGTCAGCCTTAATCTTTCCTTTTTGATCCTTAGCAGCATAGAGATAAAGCTTTGATTTACCATCTCTTAGTGTGATAATAGTCGCTGCTTTTTTTACCTGATATTTCTTTACTAAAACTTGACCTTCAACAGACTCAACATTGATAAAAAAAGTTGTATAAATACTCTTTTCAGCAGCAGATATGACTGCTTTCTTTCCTGCATGACAGTACGCACAACCTGGTTTATAAAAAACCAGATTCACATTTTTATCAATAACTTCTGTGTATTCTTTTTGGGTCAGATGGCTGTCATAATCTTTCAAAATAGACTCTTGCCAAACCGTCTTTACTCCAATAACAGCAAAGCTTAAGATCATGATAAAAAGAACAATTCCAAAACCAAATTTGATTATTTTCAAATCTTTCATAGAGACTCCTCCTCATTCAAAAAGTCAAAGAGATTGCCCTGAGTCACTTGGAGTTTGGCCAGCCGTTTCATATCATATTTCAGATCCTGAAAACCAATCATAACCTTACTAAATACAATTGGATCAAAATCTTCATAGATAGATACGATTGGTAACATAGGCAAGTTATCCTTCTTCTCACTCTGAAGAAAGTCATTGACTTGTTTTTCTGTATCAATCAAACAATCTACTCTAATTAATGCTGGGATGCTCGTAATAACTTCTCCATTTTGGTAAAACGTCAATCCAATATCTCCAGCTTTCAATGTTTCAAATTCAGGACAATCATCAGTTATTTTAAAATAATAAACTAACGGTTCCTGCCCTAATCCTGTTAAGTAATATCCACGAACAATCTTAATATTATCAGTCATTCTTTTCCCTTTCTCTAACAAACCCTTTGAACCTTAAAAGGAGCACGATAACACTTTGGATAGTGTATTACTCTTTTAGTCCGTTGAACTGGCATTGGGTTCTGATATGTCTCTTTCATATACTGACAAGCCAAGCCTCTACTTTCAAAAATCAATATTTGTCCATATTCATTAGATAGATATTCTCCATCTTCAAAATTTAAAACAACATATCCCATTTGCTTACCTCTCTTTCTCTACTCTTATGTTCCACAATTAATTTATAATTATCTTTCTTAGAATTAATTTAATTTTCTCTACATAAGAATAGTATTTATAGTATTTCGGTACTATTCTTATTATTTTCATCTCATTCATTTCCCTCCTCGTTATCAGAGATATAAATGTAAGGCAGTTTGCGGGTTTAAAATTTCCCCTGATTATCAACCAATATCTGCTTCAAATAAAGACACTTGTTGCCCTTTTTTAAGCCCATTTTTAACTCCTTCTATCACTCGTTTGGTAAATCTTAAGCTTTCTTCAAAGAAAGCAGCAACATTTGTAAAATAAGCCTCCTGACGCTCTTTTTTTAATTGAATAAGAGATAAGACAATTGCTTTAACTGAAGCTAATCTAATCCCTCCATAACGGCCAGATTTTATGGTATAGAAGACCTTTTGATCCTGTTTCAAGGCTTTTAAGACCTTATCAAGGCTTCTCTCAGGAATACCAAGTGTTTCTCTGAGTGCTTTTTTTGTCGTCTGAATAAAAGGATCACCCGCTTCATATGTTGACTGTTCTAAATAAGCCATGACGTCCATTTTCCACTCTGACAGATGGCTGTATTTTCGCTCAGCACGTTTCTTTTTGAACTTATACCAACGTTGTCTAATGAACAAATCAGTATGTTTGAGATTCTTATTAACCCAAGCTTTACACAATAGTGTAATATAGTCACGGCTAGCTGCTGAGTATTTGCCAGAGTAGGCACTTGCAACAAGTTTCAACAGTTCTCCTGAATTGACTGGTTTAGACAATCCTAAGTTGAAATCATTTAAAACAACCTCACAATCGCCCTGAGAGACACCTGATGAGAAGTTTGCCAGAGCTAACGTAAAAAGCACGTTGTTTCTGCCCATTAAGGCTTTAGTTCCCTCAATCTTTGACTCATTCATCAACATTTGATACCAGGGTTCATCAATCTGTTTCATACCTTTCGTCCCAGAAATAACCGTTAGGTTCGGTTTCTTACTTGGAAATGGGAAATTAGACTGCTTCATTGACCAGTCTAACCACTCCTGAAATGAGTACGTATAATCAGCATGGAAAAACTCGACGTTATCTGTTCTGGGTATACGTGCAATTCCAAAATGATTACAGGTCATATCGACAGGTAAGGTCTGGCCAAAATAATTTCTCAAGTTTTGAGAGATAGCCTTGGCCACCTTTACCACCTTAAATTGTGAATGAGTGGTCACATAAGCTGCTTCAGACAGAACAAAGTAAGCCTGATAGCCCTTATCTGTCTTCAAGATGAGCGTTGGCATAAATCCTAAATCAAGAGCTGCCGTCAAAATGTCTCCTGAAGTCATCTCTTCAGAAGAAGTAATATCAAAGTCAATGACGAAGGTATTAATCTGTCTCAGATTATCCTCAGAGTGCCCGCATGTAATTTGTCGTCGCTCGTCGCTGTAAGAGCCATAGCGATATACATTTGGTGTCCAATGTGTAAAGTTATCTTGGTTCTCTAAAATAGCTTCCTGAGACGTTAAGACAACCCCACGTGCCTTTATCATTTTTGCTTTAGAACGGTAGGCAAAGATTGCCCCACGTTTCCCTTCATCAGCTGAAGAGACTAGCTTTAAATGGCTATTTTTAAATTTAGTTTGTCTTAATCCATCTTTTAGGATTAGAGAATAAATATTAATGATATTCATAATTACTTTCTACTATTTTTATCTAAGCTCAAAATAACAAAATTATCTGTTAAGCCTATAAAATCTGACAAAATATAAGTTACCGTCCTCATCAAAATACGACCGCTATAACCCAACTGATTGTCATACTCTCTTAATATAAGCTGGTCTCCAACCTGAAATCCTCTGTCATTATAACGACATTCAAATGTCTTCAAGCCACTCTTTATAGCCTCAAAATACTGAGGATAACATTTTAAATTATGTTTCTTCATTCCTTCTCCCTTAATGACCTACTCAGGTCAAAATCTAGTCACGCTATTTACATATCTAAAAACCAAAATCCCAAGCCAATCATACAGCCAAAGATAAGAATGCGAATATCAGTTAGCGCTAGTAAAAAGTAGCTTAAAAATGCAGAATCACCTTTTAAGAAATGATTGAGAAATACTGCACAAGTTATTGCTAAGAATAGAACACCTATCAGCATCCGAAATGCGACATAAAGAAGTCCTACAATCAGACTAATTCCAATTAAACAAATCCTTTCAAATAAATTGGCTTGCCTACCATCAGGTTTTACAAAATAGACTGTCTCTCCATTTTCATTGGTTTTTTCAAACTCAATATCTTTAAGATTTTTAAACATCATCAACCAACTCCTTTAATTTGGTACTTTCGGATGAGTTATCTTGGTTCTCTAAAATAGCTTCCTGAGACGTTAAGACAACCCCACGTGCCTTTATCATTTTTGCTTTAGGATTAAATACTCCACCCTCTATGGATTCAAGATTTATTAGGATATTTTCACTCATAATTTCACTTCTCCTCTTCAATCTCATATCCATGTAACCAAGCTTCTGCGAATAGTTCTTGGTTTTTATGATCTTGAAACCACTTTAGATTTTGTAAAGGCACCTTGAATATAAAGCAATCGCCCAATATCCTATTCATACTTTTACATTCTGTCAAATAATCCGCTATATCTTTCGGTAATTTCACTGTCATCTTACACCTCCTCTTTTTAAAACAATCGAACGTTTCTTCTGAAATTTGATAGTCTTTTAGAAGCCGACTCATAAATATGCTTATCTTTCTCAAATCCGACATATTCCAAACCAGCTTCTTCAAAAGCAATCAGACTACTGGCAGATCCTACATGAGTGTCTAGGATTTTAAAATCCTCTTCAGCATATTTCTGGACAAGCCATCTATACAGATTTATAGGCTTTTGAGTTGGATGAATACGCTTCTCATTTAGAGCCTTATTCCCTTGTTGGATATGCCCTTCGGCAATAGACTTCCCCTGGAACATCCCATTCCACATATAGCGAAATAACCTAACACTATCGTGCATGCTACAATAAGCTATCTCACAATCAGAGAAACTAGACTGGCCATTTACCTTGTCCCAGATAATGCGGCCAGAACCAAATGGAAAGTTAAAATAATTGACTCCCCAAATGATTTGATTTTTTGAAACTCTGAACAATTCCTTGAAATACTCTTCATCTGGAACTTCCCACTCCGAAGTTTTTTCATAAACTCTTTTCACTCCGATTTTACTTTCTTTGCGACCATAGAATTTTCGTTTTTCTGGTCCACTAAAATATGGCGGATCCACTATAGCCAAATCAAAATGTTTGTCAGGAAATCCTTTCATTCCCTCCAAACAATCTTGGTTAAGAAAGTTTATCATCTCTTTGCTCTCTCTTTTATTTTTCTTTTTAATCTGACATTGAGTACAGAGGCCTTTGATAATTCTTGATTGGAAGACCACATTTTTCCTTTATTCATCCACTGATTCTCTCCTCTGTTTAGACAGATTAAATTATCTATATTCCAATTTGATTTATCACCATCTAAAAAAGCTATTAGATGATTTTTTGGAATAGGTCCATGATGTTTCTCCCATTCCCTTCTATGACAGTATTCCCAAATATTAGGTTCAGCAACCTTTATTTTGGGATAACCATCCGTTGTGTAGGTTATTGTTCCTACGGCCATTTTATTTTTTGGCAAGTTTCCTGATTTAAACTGTCCAGAATTTTTTAAACCAGGGAATTTTTTTCCTTTATTGTGTGGAATCATCCCTTTTTGGAACCTTCCAGTTAAACCACTATGTATATGGTGGTTTTTTCTGTAAGTCTTTATCTGGCTTGCACTAATATTTAGTGCAAACTTTTCTGATAAAATTCTAGCAACCTCTTTTGAGGTTCGTTTATTTTGTATTTTTACAAAAAAATCATGTTGTTCATCTGTTAAAATTTTTTTACCCATTTAACAACTCCAAATCAACAGTTCTTTTACCATTAAATTCGGCAGCAGTTTTTTGTGCTTCTAAAATTAAACGACCATTATCAATAATTTTCCCAGCAACATTTGAGATTGCCTTGCTACGCTCAATCTCCATTTCCAGTTGCTCCATTGTTAAATCTTCATCCCCTAGCCGTTCTAAGGCCATGAATAAATGATTTGTTAAATTTGATGGCTTATTTTGTGTCATATCTTTTCTCCTTTAGTTAACTTTCATACTTTGAGGAACAGAAGAATTTGCTATACAATATCCATTCTGTAAGTCTCTCTTCAAATAAAATTCAGAGCTAGCAGTTGTAACATAGTCACTTCTTTTCCAATTCCTACGAAGTCTAGTATTAAAAAGTGAAACTCTCGCCTCAATCTCTTTGAATCTAAATCCCAACTTTAAGTATGTCGTAACAATTTCATGAACATGTTTCTTAGATTCTTTATTTCTAACTCTATTATGAACAGCTTGATTTTTGTCTTCCAATATCAAACTTTTCTGATATTGGATATACAGTACTCTCATCTTTTCAATTTTATTTTGCCAATTCAAGTTATAAGGTTTACCAGAGTACTTATTTATCAAGTTTCTAACAGGCTCTTTGAACTTCATCTGAATAGAATCAAACTCGCCTAAGTCAGTTAGAGGATCGATAAACCCCATTGGCTCACTATTGATTAACTGATTATAAAATTTATTTCTAATCATTCCAGCCTCCCCTCCCAGTTATACCTCGTTGCAAGCACTTTTTAAGACGTATTTACCAAGTTTATCTCATCAAATAAATTCATTTGATGAAATGTAACTTGTGGTTCCTGTTGAATAGAAATAAAATCAGTACTTTCTTCTGTTACATCTGAACTTGTTTCCTGATCATGATCAATAACTTTGTAGATTTCTAAAGTGTCAATATTCATCACAATTTCTAATCCTTTCATGGTAAAACTCCCTTCTTTATGAGATTTTAAGCGAACAAAAAGGAGAACAGATTTCTCCGTTCTCCTTATAAATACAGGATTATTTACTATTCTAAAAACTCTTACCACTTACATTTATTTTTTTGCAAACGTTGGATATGAATCGTCAAATAAACTTGTTCATCAATACTCATTGGAAAATTGTAGGTTGTTTTAATATATTGTTCTATTTTTTGAACACAAGCAAATGGTTTAGGATAATTTGATTTTACTTGTTCATATAAAAAAGCATCATTATTCCCTTGTTCTGAGTGACTCACTACTCTTTGAGCAAAGTACTGAATATGAGTAATAAAGCGATTGTAGCTAATAGAATCTGTATCACCTAGATCTCCCATTTCAAGTCGAACAATATCTGTAATATCTGATATAATTCTTGAAGTTTTGATACTTTTCTTTTTGATGCTTCCATCTTTTTGTGCGTTCACCAAATGAAGTGCGATTGATGTTGCTTCATCATTATCAATATGAATTTGAATTAGTTGGCTCAACTCCTCAATGGCTGCAATTCCTAATTCATATTCTAATTTGTAAAATTTTCTCACTTCCCAAAATAAAGGGTTTTTAATAAAAATACCCTTCTTACTTCTTTCAATAAGAAAATGAAAATGATCGGCAAGTGCAACATACAAGGCTGTATCAAATTTTTGACCCAAAGTTTCTTCAGATTTTTTGATAACATTCAAAACAAAGGTCATTTCATTAGAACTAAAATTAGAATAAACTTGCGATAAGCTATCCACTGATGTATCTTCTTCTAACTTAAATTTCTTTTCTACCTTTGAAATATCAATTTCGTCACCTGTTTTTTTCTGAAATCCCAATCCTTTTCCCATTAAAATTAACTCATTCATTGAATCATCAACTACCTGTACGACGTTATTATTATAAACTTTATCAATCTTCATGTGGTAGTCTCCTCAATATTTAATAACTGTCTCTAATTATAATAACAAATTAAATTACAATGTCAATAATAGTAAAATCTGTCAAAAAAGTTCATCTAGCAGGATATAGTAATTTAATTTTTCCTTATTTAAAGGGATTTGCAGTTTATCTAAAATCATGTTTTGAATTGTTTCTTTGTCGTAAAGATTCGGATAATGTTTTTCAATATTTGAATACAAACTACGTAAACAAATCGCAATATCTTGCCATCTATCTGCTGGACCTGACTTTCCCAAATCAATTAATGTTCCTAGTTGATTATCGTTTATCAAAATATTTGCTAGTGTAAAATCACCATGAGTAAATACCAAATCTCCTTTGGGTTTGTTTTCTTCTAACCAAGCCAATAAATCAGAAGGTGTACGAAACCCTGATTTTCCAAATGTCTCTGGTTGCACATGATTCATATCGATGAGATTCTTCTCAATATTGTAGCTAGCTGCTTCTAACAAGCTTGTTTTTTTGGAAAACGTTGAAATATCAAGCATCCACAGTCTTTTTAGTATATTCGCAAGCATAGTTGTTACCAAATCTAAATTCTTAAAATTAATACTTGTCGTTTTGATCCGTTCCATTAATAAATATAGTTTATTATCTTCAATAACGTATTCAAACAATTCAGGGACTGCAATCTTGTTCTTCAACCATTTCAAAGCAAAAACTTCATTTTCTGCTTCTTCACATACCTCTTGAATCTTCAATACATAGTTTTCAAAAATTAAAATATTCGCTGAACTCTGTCCAACTGAATCAGATTGATAGGAAAGACCATTGAGGTACTTTTGAATCTTTTTGGGGAAATTAAAATTTATTGTCATAGTTTTTCATTATTCTTCATTCTTCTAAATTGAAATTTGACTTAAATAAAAAATGCATCTGCATAAAAAACACAGATACATCTTGATAATGAGTGGTTTACTGTTAATTTATTAAAATTTACTGGTTTTAATTATTCAAAGTATTTCTCAATATATTTTTCATAATTTGGATATGATTTTTTATTCATAGCATAGATTATTTCTCCTCGCAAAAAATTGTCTTCATCAGGTTGGAGAGCTATAGCTACATTTTCATCATCTTTATCAGGAAAAAGAACAGCAAACTTTTCACCACTTTCTTCAAATTCATAGTGTTTAATTCCTGATTTTATTCCAGTTCCTTCTTGTTCAATTATATAAATTTATAGTTTAAAAGTTATAAAAATTTTAGCTTAGTTCTCTGGCATGATTATCCAGCAAATGATATATGCTACAATACCAGTTCCAAATCCGAAAACGAATAGAACCCAAAGTAATCGAATCAAAGTTGGATCCACATCAAAGTAGTTGGCAATCCCAGAACAAACGCCTGCAATCTTTTGGTTATGTACGTCTCTTGTTAGTCTTTTTTTCATAGGTTCCTCTTTTTTATTTGTGATAATATGGACAAACTTATTTGTATATCTAACTTATTATACTGTATTTTACTGACATTTGTCAAATTGATAGAGTATGTTTTGGAGTACATACACTCAATCTACGTATTCTTTTTCTCGGTTTAAATCAACGATTAGCATAGGGTTATCCACTCGCATTTTGTCAATTAATTCTTTAACTCTGGATGTTGTAGGATCTTCCCAAAGCCAATCCAACTCTTTTTGTGTTAAACCGACCATTTGTAAGAATTGAACTTTTCCATTTGGTGTGTCTATCGTATTTAATTGTACATCAGGAACAAAGGCAATGCCGACTAATTTTGTATCTGTTTCCCCTCTAATCGGTGAATTGGTAGGGATAAAATGGTAGGGATCAAAGTGATTTCCTGAAGAGAAAACATATCGTGCTAAATTTTGCATCAGATTCATAACCCAATAAGGTTCATTTTGAGCAATGCTTCCATCCTTTTTCTCTGCAGGTTTATCGCCATTGAAAGGAATGATCCTCATAGTAAATTCAAATCCCCATTTGCTAAATTCATCATCTGCTGATTTAGGGTTAAAATACAACTCACTCATTCCATAGCTGATAATATGTCTGTGAAAGGTTTGTTCAGAGTTGTCATAAATATTAAATCCATCAATAGGATCTTTACCTCCAAATATCTGTTTGACAACTGTAGCATAATGTCTTTCACTATCTTTCTCGTACAATTTTTCTAATTCTTTATCAATTGCAGACCATCCTGGCGTATCATCCTCTGAGAATGTTTCAAGATAAAATTTTACTTTTTTAGACACTTCTTTTTTCTCATCCGTAGGCTTAATTGAATTCACTTCTTTTATTTCATTGTGCGTTGGTTTCTCATTCTTTTTTGAACCAAATAATTTATCAAAAATTCCCATCTATTATACTTCTGCTTTCTTTTTTTTATTTTGTTGCTTATTTTAAAAACTATTCTCTTAGGAAGAATGTTTATTTATACATGTATGCTACTATTCTCTTTTACTCTTCCTCATGACACACAGCTTCAACATTATTTCCGTCACAATCCAGTATAAATGCTGCGTAATAGGGTTGCTTATATTTTTCACGAATACCAGGAGCTCCATTATCTTTCCCGCCAATAGCCAGTCCCACTGTATAGAATGCATCTACTTGTTTTCTTGTTGCGGCATTAAAGGCGAAATGTGTTGCTTCGGCTATTCCTTCCTGTATCCAAAAGTCTCCGCTAGAGGAAGTTCTTTCTTCTGCAAAACTGACAGCCTGTGGAATATCAAAAGCAATAGTGTATCCTAGAGGTTCTAATAGTTGTTTGTAAAACTCTTTGCTTTTTTCTAAATTCTTTACGCGAATGCTAAAATGATCAATCATCATCTGCTCCTCCTGTTTCAATTATAGCATTGATTATTTGAAATAAAAATTATTCATGTGTTACATTTCTCTAAACAATTCAAAATGTACTTGTATTGAACGTTACTTAGTAACCAATCACTTCTTTTTCTACTTCTTTGATTAGATCATCTGAAATTTTGGAAATAGGAAGCTTATATACTTTATTTAATCTTGGGTTAAAAATTCCGAGAAATTTTATGTTTTGAAATTCTTTTTGATTGGAGCGGATGCCCATTCTCCAATACATGAGTAACTGCAATGTATGTTCTTTCTTAGGTGGCAATTTGGAAACTTTGAAATCCCAGAGAGTATCTTCTGTTATAAAATCGCCGTCTCCTGTACTAACTGTATCTGTATATCCGCCGACAAATGTGAAGCCATCTAGTATTTTTGGTCCATATTCTTCTAAAAACTTCAAAGAACGATTAACCATAATTCTAATGTTATTGATAGTGGATGCATCTGGCTCTATCTCTTCTACAGGCTTATATTTCGAAAGACCTGCACGAAAAACAACATCAAAACCAGATAATTTTACTGCATTAATAATCGAAATATCATCTAAAGAGGTAATATTATTTAACAGTGTTTTAGCTACTTTATCTTTATTTATTAAACCAGCTCCCTTTAAAGAAATTTTAAAGGCTTCTTCTGCACTATCCCCCGAACTGAACCTTGTAAGATAATCCACCGCAATTCCGATTAAGCTAGGATGAATATTTTCATTGATTGCTAATTCAGCATCCTCTTCTTTTACTGTTATTTCGAATAATGCTGGATTAACATATCCTCCTCTAGGTTGTTTTACTTGTTTAATTCTTTGAGTAACAGAAACTCCTATATTTAAATCTCCTTAACATTTTATTTTATACTTACTCTCACTATTAAATCTATATTTTAATCTTTCAGTACCATTACTAGTTTTTTCCACTTTAATGTGAACACCTACCAATAAAGTCTGCTTCTGACTATATTCTCTATTCATATCTCAGAGATTCTACGGGATCTAATTTACTGATTTTCTTTGTTGGAAAATAAGCTGATATATAGCCCATTGCCATAGCCAGTGCAAACATAATCAAAATAGACTGCCAATTCAGGAAAAAGACTCTGGTAATGTTAGGATAAAAATGTTTAACTGCGATATTGGCTATCATTCCAATTACTTGAGAAAAGACATAAGCAACAAGTAAAGAAATGAAGGTAATTAGGAGCGACTCATAGATAAAAATAGACTTAACATCCTTGTTCAAGTAACCTACTGCTTTCATTACACCAATCTCTTTTGAGCGCTGCATGATATTAATGTAAATGATGATTCCAATCATGACCATAGAAACAAGTACTGCTTGAGAAGACAACACAATCAGTAGACCTTGGATGACTCTAATAAAATTAATAACTAGATTAAGAATTTCTTGTTGTGAAAAAACAGTATATTTTTTATTTTTCTTAATTTTATCAACAACTGATTCGGTGTTACCTGCTTCTTTTAATTCTAAAATAAAATATGGACGCACTTTAGTAAAGCTATTGTTTTTAAGGATTTTATCTAATGTATTTGGTGCGACATAACTATTACTATCTTCCAATTCATCTGTGAGAACTCGAGTAATTTTCATAGAAATTTCAGCTGTATGATTCCCTTGTTCAGTATTTTCAAGTATAACTAAATCAACTTTTTTCCCTATAATATTTTTAGCTGAATAGTTGGTCTTATTTAATTTATTAAAATTTTCAATAAATGTAATGGGAACTGTCAAACCTTCTTCATCAGGGTCTTTATAAGGCTTACCTGCAATGATATTTTTTTTGGTATTAGATGATACCATTATCGTACTATCTTTATAGAGACTGACGATTTGAGCATAATTCGGTAAAGTGCTACTTAGATCCATTGTTTTACCATCTAAACTGACACTTTGCATAATGGTAGAAAATGGGCTCTCCAGATATTTGATATTTTCTTTACCAATTAATTTGTTCAAATAATCTATATCTGATTGATTGAGTACCCCACCTCCTGTTGCTTGACTATTAAGAGAAATTTGTACTTGCGCGGGTATGTTTCCATTATCTGTTTCTTTATTGATAATATCTACGATGGCATTTCCTAATCCAAACGATATAAAAATCCCTGTAAATCCAATAGAAGTTGCTACAGAAATCATAATATTTCTCCAACGACGTTCCATAAAATTAGATAGAGATAGTTTGAACTTACTTTTAAAAGAGAACTGGTTCCTCTTACCTTTCAATTTTTTCAATCACTTCACCATCTTTCATTTTTATGATTACATCAGCGTAGTCAGCCACATCTGGATTATGAGTAACAATGATAATTGTTTTTCCATTTGCAACTAATTTTTTAAAAATATCCAAAACAACGACTTGAGAGTTTGAATCCAGTGCACCTGTCGGTTCATCTGCAACGATTATTTCTGGTGAATTAACTAAAGCGCGTGCAATCGCTACTCGCTGACGCTGACCTCCAGATAGCTGTTTTACATTTTTTGATTTGAATTCTAGCATTCCTAATTGTTTAAGATGTTTCTCTGCTATTTGATTCATCTCTTTGTCTGATAAACCTTTTAAGCGTAGTGGCATTTTAACATTGTCTAGTACCGTCTGATGAGCAATCAAATTAAAATTCTGAAATACAAAACCGATATGCTCTTTTCTAAATAAAGTTAGCTCTTCTTGAGAATAATTACTCAAAGATTGTTTCTTAAATAAAACATCCCCTTTGTAATCACAATCAAGTCCACTAATAATATTTAGTAGACTCGTTTTACCACAGCCAGATGGTCCATAAATTACAATAATTTTTTGTTCTTCCAACTGAAGATTAATTCCATTTAAGGCTACTTCATACTCTTTTGAATTGATTTGGTATGACTTATGTACATCTTTAACTTTCAAAATAGTCATGATTTCTCCTTTTATTTTGTAGTAACTTTTCTAGTCTACACAGTTGGTAAACTGATTTAATGTTTTTCTGTAATTCAATAAAAAGCTATAGATTAATAAAAAAATAATTGCAATAGATGCTATTCTTGAAAAAGAATTCGTTAGATATCTATCTACTAAGAAAATAACTACAAAAAATAATCTACTCGCCCAAATGTATAAATGATGTTTCAATGGAAATCTATAAGATTCTAATTCTTTAATATTCTTTATATACTTGTCTTTAAAAAATAGAGATTCTCTCATCTGAAACCCTTGTACTGATAGGTAACTAATATATATACCAAAACTTAAAACCGCCATTTGAAACCAAGTGAATTTCAAAATAATAAGCCCGATTATAAAAGGGAAAATAGTTACCGCATAGCTCGTAGTTAATATAAAAAATAATTTCTTATTTAAGAATCTTTTCACATTAATGCCAATAGCTTTAAGATAGGGAATATCGTTTATCAAACTCATAAAAATGTAGGCTAATCCTTTATGACTATAAAAAACTGATCCTAAAAATACACTGGCAAACAAAACTTCATCAAATGTTCTAAATTCTAGATTTAAAAAGGACGGTTGGTATTTAAATAGCAGGAAAAAAATAGTCATCGAAATTACTGTTACTGCCAAATACTTCACTATTGCAATCCATTCAACTATGCTTAATAGATAGTTGAGGTAGTCAGATAATTTAGGAGTTGAAAAAGAAAAATCTAAAAGAAAAGCTGACAATTTTTGACTAATAAAATGCACCGTAATTAACAACAAAATTGTAAATATTGGCTGGTAAAACAACGAGATAGTAATCACTGGTAAGGTTAAAATTAGATTTTTAACCAATAAGAGATATTGAAATTTCGTCCCTGTAACATTAAAAAATAATTTAAAAGTCAGCGGAGTATTTGACTTCATAACATAGAAATTCTCATATGCTAGACCTAATGGGATAATAACATAAAAAACAATCCAAAAAATAAGTTCATATGAAAAAATGCCTAGAAAGTGTTGCTTTTTTAGAAACATCATTAAATCATTCTGAAATATTGGGAATATAGCTAATAGAACAACAGAAATGCTAAAATAAGGATAAATATACTTCCAAAACGTTTTAAAATTAACTTTATCCGAACTATCCCAGTACCCTTGTCTTGCAACAAAAAGTAAGTAAAGCCCATCCATAAAATTACTCATTATTAACTCCTACAAATAAATCGTTTTGCTTTGCGCTGGTAATTTGTCGCTATGACCATGAGTTACAATTATAAATTCTTTTCCTGACTGAAGAGACTGCCCAATTAATTCATAGAGTTCCTTCAAACTATTTTCATCAAGTCCTGAAAATGGTTCGTCCATAACATACAATTTAGCATCTGTTAAAAATGTTGCGATTAACATAATCTTCTTTTTTTCTCCCAATGAAAGAGACTGGATTGTCTGAGACATAGTTGAATCGTTAACATTAAACTTTTCTTTTAACTCAGTAAGTCGCTCTGTAAAATATGTATCTTCAATGCGAAATTGTTTTTTTTAAAAATGAAATAACACTTCTGGAGACATGCCAACAAAATAGACTTCGGAAGAATCTGGAACATATCCTATCGAATCTCCTGAAATAACCTGTCCAGATTGAACTTTTTTGATTCCTAGTAATACCTTCAATAAAGTTGATTTTCCAGAACCATTTTTCCCTTCAATAATAACAAGCGGAGTATCAACTGTATTGAACGAGATATTAGAAAATAATTGCTTTGGGCCATAAGCGTAAGATAAATTTTTCACTTCCATTTTGAACTCCTTAATATTTTATTGATTTGTCATACCTCCGATAAATTAGAAAGGTTATTTTACCTTATTATACCATAAAAAAATTGCAATCACACTAATTACTTAATGCAATTACAATTTATAATTTTTAGTTTACATTATAAAAATATTTCCAATTATCCTCCTATTAAAATTCCTATTTTTCGTTATTTAGATTTCTTTTTACTATCATATTATTTTATTAAATTTTAATTATCTATACATTGATAATTAAATACTATCCAAATACTGACATAAAGAAAGATTAAACTTTTGATAATCTACCTCTTTGAATTCTTCGTTTGCTTGTGCAACATTTACATTGTTTACTCGCCTGCTTTATTTTTTGAATCTATATCGCTTTCGATATTATGAGTAGTGCCTTTGAACATCGCCTCCCTCAGTGATTGCTGATTGTTCAGTAACACTCTTACCTGCTGATGAGCCACCAAACATAAATCTATAAGAATTCATGATCGTTTGATTAGTTGGTTTGTCACGTGACTTGAATAGGGATTTTATTAATCCCATTGATTCCTCATTTCAAATTTTTGATATCAAAAAAGCACCTACATTTGTAGATACTGGAAATTATGTTTTATTTGCCCATTCTGTGTGAGTATTTGTTTAATATTGGGATGTTTTTTTCCAATAACTTATCACCGATTTTTCTTTCTAAAGCGTGAGCGTTCACTCTATCAATTGGAATCACAATTGCCTTAATCATATAATCATTCATTTTTTTGTAAAGATTTTTTTGCATTCTATATTCTTGATTAGTGAGAAACCCATCAAGTTCAAGGATAAACCTTGGCGTAGGACTCAAATAAGGTTTGTAAAAATCAAACAAATCACCATATTGATTTTCATCAATATTTACTTGTGCTTTAGCAACCACCAAAACAAATCCATCTGAATCAAATCCAATCCATACATAAGCTTCCTTGAAATGCTCTCCGACATTAGTTTTAAACGTAGACCGTTCAAACTCATTTGGAGAATTTTTGTTTATAATTGTCTTTTCTAAAATAAACAAATCTTTTGTTTCCATTGGGAATTCAGCTTTAATAATTTTCTCTACATCTGCAACGCTATTAGGCTTAAGACTGAACAATTCTCGTTGAGGTTTTGCTTTTGGAGTTTTTTCTGCTCTACTCATTTTATTTAGACCCTTCTGATAATTATAGCCTAACATTTATTTAGGCTCTTTGTCAACTGTAGTGGGTGACCTATAACTAAGCACGAGAGGAGACGAACTTCGTCTTCTCTTTTGTGATATTCAAAGCGATATAGATACGTTGTTTGAAGTTTTCAAAGTTCCGATAACCAAAGGCATTGCGTTTGATATCTTTGATCAGTTTGTTTGTTGCTTCTAGTTTAGCGTTAGAATAAGACAATTCAATGGCATTAGTGATGTAGTTTTTGTAGCGAATAAAGGTATTTAAAGCAGTCTTAAAGGTATGATTGAGAACATGTAGAGTATCCTTTATTAATCCAAAGAAATGTTCTTTTCAGTTTATATGATATCTGACTCTTAATTTCAATTTCTACATTTCCTAACGAATGAATATAGTTACCTATTGCCTTAAAAATAGCTTGAGTTTTAGGTTTATCTTCAAATATACCAATCATTTTATTAGTAGCTGACATTTTCATACCTCCGATAAATTAGAAAGGTTATTTTATCTTATTATACCATAAAAAAATTGCAACCACACTAATTACTTAATGCAATTACAATTTATAATTTTTAGTAGGTTTATTAAAAATGTGTAGAATGTATAATATAAGCATACATAGTTATTTTTTAATTTTTTCCAATATATTCTCCTATTTTTATTTACAAAATTATTTAAGCTTATATATGATAGCTTACACTCTTCCAACAATTAGATATAATCTTAATAATTTTAGCCCTATTCTTAATTTATTTACGTTCTTAGGGTTTTATCCCTCTTTTCATTTCCTGTAAGATATAGTCCTCTAATTCACTTTCTGATTTAAATCGATTTTCCAAGCATTGTGCGGACATCTTATCAAGATAGATAATTTTATCAGATAATTCAAATGCTATTTTAGGAACATGAGTTGAAAATATGATAATCATATTTTGTTTTTTTAATTTTAATATATCTTCAATACTTTTAAAACTGAATAAATCAATATCCGTAAAGGGCTCATCCAGCAAAAGGATCCGAGCATTAGACAACAGAGCTATTATGATATATAATTTACTCTTCATTCCTTTTGAAAATTCTTTAATCATTTTATTTTCTGGTTTAAAATCCAGTTTAAAGAATAGCTCATCTTTCTCTGAAAAATTCAAATCGGAATTTTTAAATTTAAACGTTTCAATAATAAACTCATCGGCTGTCATGAATTCAAATGGTACTTCATTACTTTCTAAAAAAATGGCATCATCATTTCCTATTACCTGACCACCATCAAATGATAAATTACCATTTAGTATATTCAATAGTGTAGTTTTTCCTACACCATTTTTTCCAAATATACTGTAGATATTTCCCTCTTCAAAATTCAAATTAATATTTTCAAAGATTATTTGTTCATCAAATTTTTTTGTCAAATTTTGAGTTTTCATAATTTTCCTTTCACAACTAGACTCTCTATAATACTGCTTATAATAATTAACAACATGCTGATCCATAATTTTTTGTATTGTTTGTTTGAGTCATAGTATATTGCTATTGAAAGATTCATAACTTCGATGATTCCATACTTAGTAACTCGGTATCCCAAAACTAAAAAATAGTTTAATTACATCTTTTGTCATTCTAAGCGCCTACTTAAGATAAACAGCTAAGGCTATATTTAATATCAGTAATGAGAATACGAATATTGCATATAAATCAGCCTTTTTCATATCGCTGATTTTTATAGAGACAATAAACTTTCCTATATATGCTCTTACAACAAATAGAATAACGCTTATTACCATACCTATAAAAATGTTTCCTGTACCTATTCCAGCTAATATCAACTGAATCAATTGCACTACCATGAATAAACTGAAAATTTTCTTGGCATATCCTAAAATAAATCTATTATTAGACACTCCAATTACTTTTTGATAATTAATCATTTTTAAGTTACAGTAATTTGGTGTCATCATGAATGAAGTAAAAACAATAATTAACAGTATTTTTCTTATTGGTTGTATTTCCACAACTCTGATCAGTATTGGCGGAATAACATACCAATAAGCGGAATATTTAATGTAATTTTCAAAATAATCTCTTACTAATCCGTCTTTTATAAAAAAATAATCTCTTTTTTTCACATATTTTCTTTTGATTATTTTATATAAAGCAATCTTAATAATTAAGTATATCTCTAAAGACCCTAAAATAAATGTAAGTAAGTTTCCGATTTGATTAAAATTTATTGATGAGAAAGAAAAGATAATCTTTTTAAAATCTTGTAGATAAAATACTCCCCAGCCTGATATAAATAAAGCAAAAATATAGCTCATAAACCAGTTGCGATGTCTTACTTCTTCCTTTTTCATGTATGTTTGTTCTAGTCTTTTTTTATTTTCATAATATACATATAAATAAGTTTCGCTTGCAATGAATAAAGAATTCAGAATAGTAAAAAAACTAATAGAAGTAAAGTAATTGATTACAGATAACTCTATCCCTAACGTAGTAATAAAAGAAATCAGAGCATAATAAATCGATATTAGTTGAACATTTTTAATGATTTCAGTATCGTTAAATATCTTTGATAAAAGGAATTTTAAACTATTAGTATTTTTATCTTGTGCTGTTGAAGCACTAGAAAATACTAGCACCGAAAATAGAGTTATCAGGATTTGTAACGCATAATAAAAAGATAAATCTCTATCTGTTTTTGCAGTGTAAATATTAATAATAAATAAGATACCAACAAAAATTAGAACTCTAAAAATTAAATTTATATTATATATTAGTTTTTTATAACTTAAGTTCAGTTCATATAATATCGGAAAAGAAGAAAAGAAATTTTCTCTATTCAGCTTATAAAAAAGTTTCAATAAATTAAGCACTTACATTGACCCTCCTAGGAGTGATAGAACTATATTCTTATTTTTTGTAAAAATAAGAACTCTCTTACTTAAGATAGATTTATTCTAACATCTAAAAATCATCCCGTCAATATTTTTTATATGTTTTTTATATTTAATTTTATTTTATGCTTTTTTGTATCTAATTAAAAAAACGATGTCTTTTGGAACATCGTTATGGTGTTTATTCTTGAAAATTATCTCCGATGTAATGCTCTATTGTTAGAGCCATCTCTTTGTTCTCATCTAAATTCTTATATAAAAAATGTGCCATCTCAAAGTAGGTTTTAACCACCGCTTTATCTGAAAAATTCTTACTTATATTCCCTAACAATAAAAATAAATCTGCTAATAAATAAGTAGTATGATACTCTTGGCATAGTTTAATCGTGCCTGTTGTTTGTTTGATGGCGTGATCTATGTCTTTTTGTAACCATAAATATCGACTTAGGTTATAGTTGAATTTTATAGAAAGTTCCAATTCTTCTATTGTATCCAAACTAAGTTGCTTTATCTCATTATTTAACCCTTCCTTGATTACATCAAACCTAGCTATGTTTCCTGTTTCGTAATAAAAATTAAATAGGGTATTTGAAATTTGAAGATAATTTGTATCTGCCTTATTAAGCGATTGTAAATTTTTTTCCAATTTTACTATAGCTTCTTCTCTTCTATCGTGGAAATAAAAATCAACAAGAGAACCAATCCACTCCAAATATATTTTATCTGATAATGATAAGCGATGTGATTTTTCTTTTTCTAATTCATAGATATAGTTTAAAGATTCGTAATCTCTATGAGTGACAAAATTCTTAGCTATTTTTTTAAATGAAACCAGTTCTATACTTTCATTTGAAATTTGTTCATCAAAAAAATAATCCATACTAACACTAAGCTTCTTAGCTAACTGATGTAATAACTCCGAACCAGGAGTATAATCTCCGTTTTCTAATCTGCTAATTTGGCCTTGCTTACAAATTCCATCCGCTAATTCTTTCTGAGATAATTTCAACTCTTTCCTTCTGTTTTTAATTCTAGTTGCCAATAATGTTCCCATGATTACTTCCTTTTCTGATTTCATCGTACTAATAAATTCTAACACTTTTGAGAAAAAATTCAAATATTTTATATTTGTGTTTCAAAAATGCTTATTTAGATATATTATACCTTTACTCCTATTATATCAAGATATTCTCTTGCAATTCAGTGTTTATGTTTTTACTGATATTGAGAATTTTCACAAACGTAGCCAAGTCCCTCTTACTCATCAATTTTAACCTATAATAAAAAACAACAAACGGCATCATCATTAAGGTCATCGATCGCAACACTTTTAGATTTCAGAACTTTGATTACTTCAAAAAACATAGTCTCATCGCTTTGAACATACGAAAAAGAGAGAACAAATTTTGTTCCCTCTCGATATTAGCTTTTCATTAACCGACTACAGTTGACAAAGAGCTAACAAAAGAACTTAAACCAAATGAAGAAAGTTGTATCTTGAAATAAATAGGGTATTAGCCTATTGAATTTTAATTATCTATACATTGATAATTCAATACTATCCAAATACTGACATAAAGAAAGATTAAACTTTTGATAATCTACCTCTTTGAATTCTTCGTTTGCTTGTGCAACATTTACATTGACTGTGTTTATCTGATTAAAAAATGTTATCATCAAAGGAACCTTCAAGATTTTTGAAATTCCTCTAATTGTCATGTTTCTAGCTTCACCAATTTTTATAATTTCTTCCTTTGAGGATAAATCAATCAACTTATCATCTACCAAAATTTCTGTATTATCATAATAATCAAACATAAAATAAACCGCTTTACATATCTGTTCCCAGCCAACAGCATATGTTGAGTTCCATTGCGACAACACCCAACCCATATTTTCTTTTATTGCCATCAACAACATCTTTTTTCTCCTATATTCTAAAAATATATTCAATCAAATCTAATGCATTGTAATCTATGGTACTATCCTCTTACATTTTCTGAATTTTGTTCTGAAAGTTCCAAAAGGTACAACTGCATTTACATAAATAAGCTTATACACTTCCCATACTATTGGTTTAGCCGATTCATATACACTATTTCTCACATATTTTTTCCATAATCAAATCGGAAGTCTATTGTACTTACCAACTGTTTTAGTTTTTCTAAATTTTCTTTTTTACAAACGAACAATACATAAGTATCGCTATCTAAATCCATTGCTCCGACACAATAGTCTTGACTTTTCCAGTTTTCATCCAAAGTTTTACACCAAGTCGGAATATCGTCATCTTCATTAAACCATTCTTTTTTAATATCTAAAGATTTTCTATCAGCTAAGTTTTTTAGACGATAGAAAAATTCTTCTAATTCTGAGCTCCAGTCAAGTTCGACTAGTTCTTTGTTTTCAATTAGCTCAATAGCTATTGCTCCCCAAATAATAAAGTCATCTGATTCATAGTCATCCATTCCGTATTCTTCAAATCTTTCATAATTGTCCTCAAAATAATCTTCGGGAGACTCAAAACACTCTTGTAAATTAGCTGAAATAGCTGTGTCTTTTGTCAATAAATCTATGATTTGACGATAAATTTTTTCATTGTTATTCATAAATGATTCCTCTCATTTCTATTTTCTGTTCTACAATCTTTTCACATTGTCACTCCGAAACTGATTTTGAAGTCAAAAGTTTACGTTTTGACATTTATTTTTCCAACCAAAAGAAAGCTTGTTTTAGTTTTTCACTACCATTTTCTAAAATAACTTTTCCATGAGAAAAAATTATTTTCTCTGGTTTCCATTGTTTTATTATTTTATAGCTCTCAATGGCCTGTTTTTTAAAAAGGAATGATAATCGTAAATCTCTAGGAGTATGAGCTTTAGGATATTGATTATCTCCTAATTTAAATAAAATCTTAAACTTAAAAGGTAATTTTTTCACCTCAATATTCTCTATCAAGTCTGTAAGTATTAAAGTTGAACTCTTTTTATGGAAAAACACCACTTCTTCCATTATTATACTCCCTTTAAAAGGAGTATATAATATTTCACCAGACCAAATTTCAGTAGAGAAGCTATCCAAAGAAATGTAATCTCTTATTTTTTCTTTTTCCAACTTCTTATATACCCCTTTGGCTAGCCATAATTTTGCTTTCGGATAATGGGTATGCCAATCCACAATATAGCTCCAATGAAACTTATTAGGAGCAACAATATAAGCTACTTCTCCCAATCTATTAATTTGATCAGCCAACATTTCTGTCAGAGTAATTGGCGAGTGAATCCATAATTCATTGTTGGATAATCTAATTATTGTCATTCTTGTTGTAAAGGGAACTTTAAAAAATTTAAAGTCCATCTGAACTTCTTTTCCATCAACAAGCCAAATATCTTCACCAATTTCTTTTAACTCATTAATCGGAGCATACAATTTCAATATATTCTTCATATGTACATTATACATTCCTTTCTTTCCAAAAGCTATTTTTAAAGAAGTTTTAGCATCCAAGTAATCACTGACAAAATTAAAGGCTTGATTTCCAACTTCACTTTTGTTTGTGCACTGAAAATCTATCATCACATATCCCATTAACTGATTTAAACCATTTCATTTGTAGGAATATATCCATGAAGATTTAACTGTTTTGTGGGAATCAGTAAAAAAGTCAACCATACTTTATTAAATCTAGCAATATTTCAACATATTCCTGAGGGTGATTTAAACTAATATCTCCATGTGTATATCCTTTAAGTATTCTTAAACTGCTGTATGGAATTATTAAATTTAACTTTTTTGCGGACAAAATCATTTTCTTCTGTTCTTTACTTCCCACAAGAATTAGTACTTTAACTTCTGACTTACGAATATTGTCTCTTACTTCATACTTTAAATTTGATTTCAAAAATGCAATCATTGAGTTCTTAGATATTGCACATGAATCTTTATAATAATCTTTAAATAAATTTTCTTGAATATTAAGTAACTTAAACTGTGCTTTAGCAAACCAAGTATTTGAAATCATCCAGTAACTTATATTTATCAAAGGTTTAACTAAAAAATTCAATAGTGGCATTTTCTCAATTAAAGCACTTTCTATTATTGCATATTGACAGATTTGTGTTCTCATGGACAAAATATCTATAAGTATCTGTGCTCCTAAAGATAAACCACATATTGCCAATACTTTTCCATTATAATGATTATCTATATATGAAATGATTTCTATCGCATTGGTTTTAATATCAACAAAATCTTTATCACTCTCTGCATGACCATCTAAAATTGGTAGAACAACATGATATTTTTTACCAAGGATCTCTGCTTCCTCCTTATAATTCCACCAGGATAAACCACCGCCATGAATAAGCAGAATGATATCAATATTTTCTTTTCCATATTCCTTTATAATCATTGTCACTTCTCCATAATTCCAATTTCTAACTCTAATTAACTCTTTTCTTAAAAAAATAGAATAATAAAAAGTTTTTGAATGTTCTCTACTTAAAGTATCATTGACAATATTTACAAAACTATTGCTTCCTATTGCTACAATGGATACTTTAGCTATTTAAAATTTTCCGTCCACTACAGTGATATTTTTTGCTTAATAAAATTATATAGAATTCTGCAGCCTTACACAATCGAAAATTACAGATTCTTTACAAAAAATTATAATATAAGTAAAATGTTGGCATTTGAAATATAAATAATATAAAGAATGGCTAGTATACATTTCTAGCCCCCATCTATAGGAATAACTAATCTCTAATTAAGTGGTTGCTTTTATGTATCTTCATCAAAGTAAAAAAGTCACTGGAAACAGTGACTTTATGAAGCCTTTTGCTAAAAGGTTTCTAGATTTTTACGAGCAGAGCTACGCACTCAACGTGTCTTGACGGTTAATACCTATACTATGAAACGAAATAAATTCAGTCAAATTTAGAATTATATTATAGAACGAAATTAGATCCTAATTATCTTGTTCACCAACTCACAAAAGGTTAAACTTATTCACTCCTAGATAAAGAATTAAACTCGTGCTAGATAATAATACTCTAGTCAACGAAAAACAACTTTCTGAAGCATATCTTTGTTAGTAATTCCTACACTGCTCCATCGTCCAATTTTCCCAGAGTAAGAAAAAACATGTTACCTTTATCAACTAATTCCTCCCCACTTTTGGAAACTTAGAAGAAGATATCTAATAACCACATTTTTTAATAATTATTCCTCATGTACCAATGCATGCAAGTGTTAATATTGTTTGCTCATTGTATCATCTCAAACACCGATAATCAATCCCTGCTTGTCCAACTCAATCATATTAAGAAAAAAAGCTGGACGTTCCAGCTTTTATCTCTCTATTAGAACCAATTTTATTTTAGGTATAATAAAAGTAACAGCTACGAGAGCAAGTAAAGACGTTAGCAACAAAAAAAATAATTCTAAAGTTGTTGAAAACTTAAAATAAAATTTTCTTAAAATATCCAATTGGTAGGTTAGCGGGTTCAACTGACCAATCCATCTTACTGCGCTTGGAGCAGAGTCCATTATATAGAAAACTGGGGCTGTAAAGCCAAGCGGTGTAAGTACAAAACGTATTACAATATCACGACTTCTGTAATCATTTATGAACATTGTAATTAAAATTGCAAGGGAAACCCAAAATAAAAGGACAATGATAGATAAACCAATTACATAAAGAAATCTATCTATTAAGATATTTATTCCGAATATCAATGTAATTATATATATAACAATTTCTTGTACTACCAGTCCCAGTATAGAATAGATACTCATACCTAATGTATAATATAAAGGACGAACTCCACTACATAATTTTAAAGCTAACAGCCCATATTTTTTGTCTATTGTCACCCTATAAATGACCTGAGTCATCTGTCCAATTATCAGTAAAGCTATAACACCGATAATTGTATATTCTGCATAAGATGTTTTTATATTATAGTAAGTAATGTTATTAATTGAAGAATTTAATCCTATTATTATAAACACAACATATAGAATTGGTTGGAGAAATTGAGAAAGTATCAATCCCTTGCTTCTAAAGAAAGCAATGATTTCATTTTTTGCAATAATAATTAGACCTCTTATCCCTAAATCAGACCTATGCCTCAATTCTTCTGCTCTCATTTTTCTCCTCCTATTCTTTTCAAGTAACTTTCTTGCAATGTTGACTTCGCTGTTGAAAAATTTGTAATTTTAAATATTTTTCCTATCTCGTTAATAATATCCAAGATGTTTTCGTCAATAGGAACTTCTATCATAAAACTACTGTTACTCTCGACAAAAACTTTAAATCTGTAACTCTCCAGAAAATCAATTTGGTATTGAGAAACTTCATCCAGTATTGAGAAATTTAATTTAATAGTCGAATTATCAACAAAATCGTGTATATCCCCCAAAAACGATAAAGACCCGTTTTTTAAGAAAAGTATTTTCTCACAAAACTTTTCTAGCAAATTAATATCATGCGAAGATATTATAATAGTTTTGCCTTCCGCACTTTTTTCTTTCAAGTATATTAAAAATTTTTCAGCTGATTCTGTATCTAAACCGACAGTAGGTTCATCTAAAATATAAAAATCTGGATCATGAGCTATAGCCCTAGCAATTTGAACACGTTGCAGTTGCCCTCCAGACAAGGTCTCGACTAAATTTTCACTTTTATCAGCTAATCCCATAATTTCTAAGGCAGCTTGGCATAACATTTCGGCATCTTTACCAAACTTACCAGCAAGGTTAAGACCTAGCATTATATTATCTTTCACAGTAGTATAAAAATCAATTACCGTGGTTTGAGGGGTAAATCCTAGACAAGTAAAAGGTTGCGAACTAGCTATTAAATCTTGATCACAATATTCTATTTCTCCTGAATGAATTTCTTGTAACGCAACAATTGAATTTATTAATGTTGATTTACCTGCACCGTTAGAACCTAATAATCCAATAAAATCTCCCTTATTAATTTGTAAAGATATATTTTTCAATGCCAACACATCACCATAATAAACACTTACATTATTCATTTCAAAAAAGCAGTTCATAACAACCCCTACCTTTATTTTAATATCTCTATAAAATCTTTCTTTAATTCAGAAAAACTTTCATATTTATAACTAAATGCCTTTTTATATACACTATAAAATCTATCTGATTCATCAAGTATATCCATTCGGGATAAGTTAAAATTCATAGTATATTCCATAGCTTCCAAAAAACTAAGTTCGGAAAATTTATTAAAGTTGTCTAAATTTTGGCTCCAATACAATAATAAAACTAATCCCATGACATCTTCTGGCTGATTATTCAATATATTTAAGTTGGTTTCATAAAATCCAGGTGTTCCAAAAAGGGACAACATATTTTCTTCTTCGTTCAAGGGTTTCTAGGCTTTCACCAGCAAAGCTACGCACTCCACATGATGCGTCTGAGGGAATAAATCAACTGGTTGGATTTTTTCTAATTTGTATCCTTTTTCTTGATAGAGTTTTAAATCACGTGCCATCGTAGCTGGATTACAAGATATGTAGGTGATTTTTTTAGGAGACATGGCGCTACTGGCATTGATAAAACTTTCTGTTAGTCCTTTTCGTGGTGGATCCACAATGATGACATCAGGTTGAATGCCTTCTTTTGTCCAATTTTCCATGGCATTTTCTGCTGTATCTGCAACATAGTAAGCATTTTGAATACCATTTTGAAGAGCGTTGGCTTTGGCATCCTGTCCCGCTTCTTCTACAATTTCAACGCCGTAGACCGCTTTTACTTGTTTAGCCAATGATAATCCAATAGTTCCAATACCAGAATAAGCATCTATAACTGTGTCAGATGAGGTAAAATCCGACAGTGAAATAGCTATTTGGTACAGTTTTTCTGCCATAAGTGTATTAACCTGATAAAAAGATTTCGCTGATATTGCATATTGATTTCCCAACATACTATCTGTAATTGTATCTTTTCCATAAAGAGTGCGAAATTCGTTTCCTAAAATTGCATTATGAGCTTGATCATTGATATTTTGAATGATAGATTTTATAGCTGGAAATTGAAGGATTAATCGTTCAATCAGTTGTTGTATACGAAAAAGTTTTGGTCTAGTTGTCACCAAAACAACCATGATTTCACCAGTGTAATGACCTCTACGAACAATAATATTGCGAATCAAGCCAGTTTTTTCCTCTTCATTATAAGGGGCGAAATCAAAACGGCGCAACAAATCTCGTATAAAAAGAATAACCTGATCAATAACCGAATCTTGAATATAAAAATCTTCAATGGGAATCAAATCATGTGAGTTTTTACGAAAGAAGCCAGTTTCAAGTTGACCATTTACTCGTCTCACCGGAACTTGCGCCTTATTGCGATAGTGATAGGGCTGTTCCATACCGATAGTAAGAGGAACTTCTACCTCTCTTATTCCTGCAATTTTATACAAGCTATCTTTTACTTGTTTGCTCTTGAACACTAGTTGTTCTGCATAATCAAGATGACCCAAGTCTGCGATTCCTGTTCTTAAATAAGCTAAATCAAGATCGGTATTTCGTTTTTCAGAAAGGCGTAACCACTCCTCCACTTTACCAAAGCCAATATTTTTGTTTATTTTCAAAACTCGCATGCGAATCAGTTCTGTTGGAAGGGCATTTTCAATAAAAAAAACACGACCGTCTACCTTTGCTACCCCAGAGCCATCGTGACTTAAATCAACAATTTCTACTTCAATAATATCGTTTTTCTTTAACATATTTTTTCTTTCTTTGTTTATGAATTCTTACTAAAAAATAGGAAATGATGCAGTTACCATTTCCTATTATATCATTATCTTAGTCCAAGTTGTGATAATTTTTCTTTATAGGCTTCAAAATCAACTAGTAGTCCTTGACCACCGTACATGTCATAGGCATCCACCCAGTCGCCATTTGCTGGAATGGTCATGCGTTCAACACCATTACGTGAACTACTCAATAAAGACAAACCATTGGTCAAAAGAAAACTATAGGGAACATTTGTTGAAGTTAGGGCAAATACTTTTCCTAAAGCTTCAGAACCTGTAAACAATTTAGTCGGATCTTTTACCTGTTGGAGCACAGCCGTCATAACTTCTTGTTGCCGTCTGGTACGACCAAAATCACCTTCATCATCTTTACGGAAACGAGCGTAATTAAGAAGAGTTCGACCATCCATTTGTTGTTTTCCGACTTTAATTGTCTGATTCGGAACGACGCCATCTTTCATATTCAAGTCATCTGGTACTTCAACTTCAGAGACAGGCTCTCCATCAATCGTTGAAAATTGAGCGTTCATTGTCACTCCATTTGGGAAGAGCGTATCAATAGCTGTCGCAAAGGTTTGGAAATCCACCAATGCGTAATACTTGATATCAATATCAAAATTATCCTTTAGCATTTGACGAACGAAATCTGCTCCGTGGTGGTTGTTTTGCTCTCCTATGGTGTAAGAAGAATTCAATTTTTGGTCGTAGTAATCAGCTTGAGAAGGATCGGAATAGGTATTGCTCACGCCGTCAATATGAATTAAAGTATCTCTCATAAAGCTGACTAGTTTGATTTTATTGTCTTTGTTTCCAACATTTAAAACCATAATCGAGTCAGTTCTTGTTTCTTCAGAGTTTTCACCTACTCGACCATCTGTTCCCAATATGAGAATATTGATACCGTCTTTTGTTTCCTGCCCATCAAAATATTCTACTTCAGCTGCTTTAGAATTTTTTTCAGATGCAGAAGATAGTCCTTTAACAAACATAAAAATCATTCCTCCCAGAACTAAGAGGATAAACAAGCCCAACCACATCAAAATACGCTTAATTCGAAATCTTTTTTTAGGAGTTTTCGGAGATGGTTGATTTGCTTCAGTTTGTTTTTTAGATATCCGCTTCTTTTTTCTACTGGCTGAACGATCAGGGTATTTAGGAAGAGAATCTATTTCATCTAATTCTTTTTCAGTTGAAATAGGGTTTATTTCTTGGTTAGAATCTACTTTCTTAGCATTTAAATGCGCATCGCTAGTATTACCTTGTGATTTTTGGCGTAAAAAATTAAATTCTTTTTTTTCTTTGTCGTTCAGATAATAATAATTCTTATGTAAATAATCTAAGCGAAGTTGCTCGTGATGAGTCAAATTATCAGAATGTTTCATCGCTTCTCCAATCTACTTTCTTTGATTTTATAAACGGTGTAATTCCCCAAAATTTTATAAGTAATTCCCAAAGATGTAAGTTCTTGATAGGCAAAATTAACTAATTCTTCATGATGATTATCTAAATCAACAATGAAAAAATATTCTCCTAGAGCAGTTTTTAAAGGACGACTTTCTATTTTTGTTAAATCAATTCCTCGCCAAGCAAATACCGATAGTGCCTTGTATAATGCTCCTGGTAAATTGTCTGGCAAAGTTATGGCTAGACTTTGTTTTTCTTTTTGTTTTTGTAAGTCCAAATGAGGTACTTGATGTCCTAAAATCCAAAAACGAGTATAATTTTCTTCCATTTCTTGAATATCTTGAGCCATAATTTCAAGACCATATTCTATTGCCGCACTGCGTGGTCCAATTGCAGCAAAGTTCATTCCAGGATGTTCAGCAACTAAGCGAGCTGCGTAGGCTGTGCTGACCGTGGTCTCCAGTTTTGCATGAGGATAATGTTGTTGTAGATACTTTTTCCCTTGTGCAATAGCTTGTGGGTGTGAAAAAATGGTATCGATTGTTTTGTCTACATCTGTAACTAATAACTGCTGTTTTATTGGTTGCAAAATTTCAGCTACCGTTTCAATCTTGGCTTGATGAAAAAGGTAATCCAATGTTTCGTGAACACTACCTTCAATAGAATTTTCAATTGGTACAACTGAATAAGTGACTTCTCCTGCTTCATAAGCTTTAATCACTTCTGTTATGTTTTGATAAGGAACCAAAGTTGCATCAGGGAAGGCAGCTTGTGCTACATGGTGAGAAAATGATCCTTTAGGACCTAAAAAGGCTATAAACATCTGATTATCTCCGCGATTTCTTCAGGACTTTTATTTGCTACATCAATAGTATGAGTTGCAATTTCCTTATAAAGGTTTTGTCTATCCTCAAAAATTTTTTTGAATTGTTCACGAGTATTATTGAGAAATAAAGGTCGGTGCATCGTTTTATCATTTTGAATGCGTTCATATAAATGTTCAAAATCTAATTGTAAAAAGATATTGTATTTATTCTTTTCTAATAATTCACGATTGTGAGGATTCGTAACAATCCCTCCTCCGGGAGAAATAATTTCTGATCCTTCTTTTAGCAATCTCTCTAAAACAGTTGCTTCAAGACGTCGGAAAGCTTCTTCTCCCTTTAGTTCAAAAAAATCATTAATAGACATTCCAATTTCTTTTGTGATTAATTCATCCATATCATGAAAATTTGGATCCAGTATTCGGCCGATAGTAGTTTTTCCAGCTCCCATAAATCCTAATAGAATCTTAGCCATTTGTCACCTTCTCCAAATCTGCAAAAAAGGTTGGATAACTAGTGTTGATTGCTTCAGCTCTTTCTAATTCAACTGTGCCATTTTTAACCAATAATGCTGCAATGGCTGCCATCATACCAATTCGATGATCTCCAAAAGTATGAACCTGTGCTCCATGTAATGCTGATTTTCCTTCAATAATCATTCCATCATCAGTTGGTTTGATACTCGCTCCCATACTGTTTAGTGCATCTGCCACTACCTGAATTCGATCTGTTTCTTTTACTTTTAATTCCTCCGCATCACGAATGACAGTCCTGCCTTGTGCTTGAGTTGCAAGTAAGGCAATGATTGGCAACTCGTCTATCAACCTAGGAATTAAGTTCCCAGCAATCTCTGTTGCTTTTAATTCCGAAGTTTCAACGGTAATAGTAGCTGATTTAGCTAGCTCATCTACTTCAGAAAGGCTAATCTTTCCACCCATTGCTCGAATAACATCTAAAATACCAGTTCTAGTTTCGTTGATTCCAACATTTTCTAGCCTTAATTTTGAATTTGGAACAATCAATCCAGCAACAAGCCAAAAGGCTGCACTCGAAATATCACCAGGAACGGTAATTTCTTGAGCAGTAAATTCTTGATTCCCTTGGACATGAATTTCTTTTCCTTCAACTCGTATCTCCCCACCAAACTGGACAATCATATCTTCTGTGTGATTGCGAGTCTGCTCTTTTTCAATGATGACGGATTCACCTTGAGTTTGCAATGCAGCAAAAATCAAAGAGGATTTGACCTGAGCTGAAGCAACCGGTAATTGGTAATGAATCGGTTTTAGTTGCTTACTTCCATGAATTCTCAACGGTGGTAAATCACGTTCGGTTCTTCCAGAGATATCAGCACCCATTTGACGTAAAGGAATTGTGATACGATCCATAGGACGTTTGGAAAGACTGTCATCGCCAAACATTTCTACTTCAAAATCCTGCCCTGCTAAAAGACCAGAAATCAGACGAATAGAGGTACCAGAATTTCCCATATCTAATGAGTTCTTAGGAGCCTTTAATCCATCAAATCCTACGCCATGAATTTCTACCACCTTACCATCATCAAGAATGGTAACACCTAAATCGCGAAAAACTTGCATGGTTGATAAAACATCCTCACCACGCAAAATATCATAAACTTTGGTAACGCCTTTAGCAATGCTACCAAACATGATTGAACGGTGGCTAATTGATTTATCTCCAGGAACTTGAATGATACCCGAAAGACCGTTGCTATTTGTAGTTAATTTCATAAATAACCTCATACATTTTCATAGTCATTACCATTTTACCATAAAAAAACCAAAAATCCTTAAAATTTCTGGTTCTGTTTTCATAGATAAGATTGGTACTTTTTTTTAATGAATTGAGCGGAATCAACTAGTTTATTTTCTTCTTCTTCACTTAGGTTTAACGATATGGTTTCAATAACTCCTGTCCGTCCAATAATAGCTGGATAACTCAAATAGATGTCTAAAGGAGCGTAATAATGCGAAACAGGTAACTCCTCATGGGAATTCGATACAATCGCTAAAATCAACCGAATGGCTGCACTTGCGATTCCATAGGATGTGTATTTTTTACCATAAAATACGGTATGCCCTCCCTTAATCGTTTCCACTTCTATCTTTTCTAATATTTCCTTGGAAACCAAATTGTGAATGGGTTGCCCTTTCACACGAACTTGGCTCCAAGCAGTAAATTGAGAATTACCGTGTTCACCTAAATTATATCCATAAACACTACGAGGGTCTAAATCGAAATATTCTCCAACTGCTCTTTTCATTCTAGAAGTATCGAGTAGAGTCCCCGTACCAATCACCCTTTCTTTAGGTAAGTTTGAATAATATTGATACAAGTTTGTGACAACATCAACAGGATTACTGACTGCTATCAGTATTCCTTTGAAGTTTATTTCCTTGATTTTTTTTGCAACTTTTATAACTTCTTTAGAGGTGAAAGCTAATTCAGCAAAGCGATCTGCATTTGGGTTATCCTGCAAGGCGATATTTCCCAAAGTCGAGATAATGATATCTGCATCAGTCAATGCTTGATACTGATTTACAATAATGTTTGCATGTTGATTGAGATTAGCTGCCGCATCTCGAAAATCCAAACCATCAGCCTCAACCTTTTCAATTTTAGTATCGATTAGAACATAGTCATCAAAAGACCCTTGAGCAATCAATACATGTGCAATAGCAGCACCCACATTTCCCATACCTATAATACCAATTTTACGACTCATTCATCAATCCTCCTTGTATGAATTGAAACATGTATTTAAAATTTTGATTCATTTTACTTTAATAAAAGTAAAAAAGTTGTTAATAAATAAACTGCACCATAAATTATATGCAAAGATAGATTGTAGCGAAGATAATGCGCTGCTTCTTTTTTGGTTAATGCATGCCCACTAACTAATTTTTCTTCTAAAGGGAAGAACCCAGTAAATTTATGGAATAAAATCAAAATTGGAAAATCAAGAATTGCCATTACTTGAGCTAAAATTGAATGGTTATTAAAATGGAAAAATAAAGAGATAAAAGCAACGACTCCTTGTGCAATTAGAACAGCATCGTAATACAAAGGAATTCGATTTTCCGTTCTAAATTTTTGATAAAACTTTTCAAAAATACTATATTCTTCTAATTTTACTAAGTAAGAAAAGAAATTTCCCAAAACCAAACTATAAGAAAACATGAAACCAGCCACTAAACCAGTCAATAAAACATTTAAATTGTATAACATTCTTATCTCCTTACTTTTACTCTATCGCGTATGTCATCCTTCATATCTTTCTAATATTCTAACATATTTTTTTCTAAAAAAATTTTTAATAAGTTAAGATAAGTTTACAAAGAGTTTCTAACTAGTTAATTCTAAGATAACTATTTTCTTAGAAATAAAAACACTCCTCTCAAATAAATGAGAGAAGTCTTATAATTATTTTGCAATTGGGTAAACAGATACTTGTTTTTTGTCGCGACCTTTACGTTCGAAACGTACAACACCTTCAACTTTTGCAAATAAAGTATCGTCTCCACCACGTCCTACGTTCACACCTGGATAGATATGAGTTCCACGTTGACGATAAAGGATAGATCCTCCAGTAACAGTTTGGCCGTCTGCTGCTTTAGCGCCTAAGCGTTTAGCTTGTGAATCACGACCATTAGATGTAGAACCTCCCCCTTTTTTGTGGGCGAAAAGTTGTAAATTAGTAAGATTCATTTTCAACATAATGTTTTTTCCTCCATGTTAGTTTTCTGTAATAACTCTTGTTTGGACAAACTCAGAAGAATTTTCTGATAAGTTTGCCATTCCTAAGAAGAATGATTCAAAGAAAAGTTGAGTCATTTCTCTTTGGTGAGGTGGTAAATCTTGAGGAATTTCTACCTTTAAGTAACCACCATCTATTTCGTTTAATTCTAAGTCTGGTTCATAACCTGCGAATTTCTCAACAGAATTGACAAAATTAATAGCTAGTGTTGATGCGGATGCACAAACAACATCAAATCCGTATTCACCACTCGCAGCGTGTCCAGTGATTTCTGCACGCCTTAATTCGCCGTCCTCGGCTCTTTCAAAGACTGCTTGTATCATTTACTCTCCTTAAAATTTAAGCATTAATAGCATTGATGACAACTTTTGTATAAGGTTGACGATGCCCTTGCTTACGGTGACTACCTTTTTTAGGTTTATATTTGTAAGTAACAACTTTCTTTTGTTTTCCTTGTTTTTCAACAGTTCCAACAACAGTAGCTCCTGAAACAAGCGGTGTTCCAACAACTGTCTTTTCACCCCCAACAAGAACTACTTCATCAAACGTTACATCTTTTCCAGCTTCAACGTCCAATTTTTCAACATAAATTGCTTGACCGACTTCAACTTTTACTTGTTTTCCGCCAGTTTTAATAATTGCGTACGTGCTCATTATGCACCTCCTATATATTTTTTCAGGTTTTTCCTGATATTGTGAAGACTCGCCTAGCATCGTGGGATAAACCTCTTAAACGATGTTCGAGCGGTTGCACAGGCTGTGCATAGTCAACATTACTATACTATCATTCTTATAGATATTTTTCAAGTACTAACTATCATTTTCTTCATTCTTTTTCAGCTTTTCAATCCGAACAGTCAAACCTGTTTGTTCAATCTTCTTAGCTAATTTTTCAAAAGGAGCGATATCAATTACTTCTTGTTTTGTAAGTACTTGATAAACCTCTTGCCCCTCATAGCATAGATAGTCTGTTAAATGGTAACCATTTTTCTCATAAAAAGCTAACCGTCTAATACGCTGCCTGTAATTATCCGCTTGCTGATCTAATGGTTCCATTACTAAGAAAACGGGTCTATCATCAGCTTTTTTAGCGACCTCACTTACTATTTTTCCACCATACCCTTGTGACTGTATTTCTTCTGAAACAGCTAAAAAGAGTAAGTAATATGCTTTTTCTGAATGCAAACTGTAAGTAAAACCACAGAAAGTATCTCCATCAAAATAAGCGTAAAAATCAGCCTGTTTTAAAAGAGATATTTTCATCATCCATGCTAAAGAAATACGTTCAATTGCTGGAAAAGCAGATTCATATAATTTTTTTGTTTTCCAAAATAAAGGAGTTAACGGATAAATTGTTTTTAGAGTTAATCGAGTCATTTGATTTTATAAACTTCATTTTCCTTTTAAAATAAGATTTTAGTTATTAACTAATGAGAGGAGCTACTTGTCCAACTGCGTTACATTTTCCACATCTTTTTTATAAAATTCTTATAATAAATCTTCAATCATCTCATCCATTTCGTCTGCTTCACTTTGCGGAGTGATCTCAGTAATGGTGATATTAGCAACAGCCTGTTCAACCAATCCATCCACATCCAAGCGTCTTTCATACTGTTCAGCGTTTTTTATCTTGGGATTGGTTTTGGGACGGTCTGGAGCAAAAATAGTACAACAGTCTTCAAAAGGCTGGATAGAAATTTCAAAAGTATCAATCTTTTCAGCGATATCAATAATTTCCAATTTATCCATAGTGACAACCGGACGAATAATTGGAGTATTGGTAACAGCATTGATTGCTTGCATACTCTCTAGCGTTTGACTAGCAACTTGTCCAAGGCTTTCTCCGTTGATAATAACCAGTCCACCACGTTCTTCACGAATGCGATCTGTAATCCGCATCATAAAACGACGAGTCAGAGTCATGAGATAAGCTTCTGGTGCTTTAGCTTTGATTTCCTCTTGGATTTCTGTAAATGGAACTTCGATAAATTGAATATTACCACCAAACTTGGTTAATTTGCGTGTTAAATCCTGTGCTTTTTTGAGAGCGCCAGGGCTCGTATAAGGTGGGCTGGCAAAGTGAACCATCTCAATATCAACACCACGTTTGAGAGCGAGATAACCAGCTACAGGAGAATCAATACCACCTGATAACATCAATATTCCTTTTCCTGATGTACCAACAGGAAGTCCTCCAATTCCGCGAATTGTTTCGTAGGAAATATAAGCCGCTTCCTCTCTAATCTCTACGCGTAATTCAATATCAGGTTTCTTCATTTTCACCTGAATAGAGGGCAATACATCAAAAACAGCTTTCCCTAAAAATTGATTGAGTTCTCTACTATCCAATTCAAAAGTATGATCACTTCTTCTGCTAGAAATCTTAAATGACATGTCTTTCTGATAAATTTCTAGCATAATTTCTCGAACTGATGTTTCTAATGCTTGAACTGATTTTTCTATCTTGTAAGAAGGAGAAAAACTCTGGATACCAAATATATTTTTTAAAGATTCAGCGACTGGTTTATAATCCGTTCCGTTTAAATAGACATGCGCCCTATCTCTATCAGCCTTAACATGTACTTTAGGATAAATAGATAATACAGCTTGAATATTTCGCTTCAATTTGTTAATGAAACGCATGCGATTTTTCCCTTTAGTAGATAATTCACCGTAGCGAACCATGATTTCTGAATATTCCATTACTTACCTTACTTTTCTCATTTTTTCATAAATTATTTTAAATGTCGTTAAAAATTGTTCTATCTGACTCATGTCATTGTCATTATCTAAACTAACACGCACAGCGGTTTGAGCACATTCTTTGTCAACTCCCATAGCAATCAAAGTACCAGCAGGTTTTCCAGTTTTAGAAGAACAAGCGCTAGTAGTTGAGATGTAAATATCATAATTTTCAAAAGCATGAACCAAGACCTCACCACGTATTCCTTTGATTCCAAAAGTTAGGATATGTGGAGCAAATGATTCCAATTCTGAAAAAATCGCCACATCAGAGTATTTTTTCAACTCTTCAAAAATGATTTGTTTCATTCTGAAAGTTTTAGATTGAAATTCATCCAATCTTTCTGAGGACATTCTCAAAGCCTTAGCTGTTGCTACAATACCTGGTAAATTTTCAGTTGTTGATCGTTTATCAGACTCTTGCCCTCCACCGGTCAAAAGAGAACTAATTTTCTTTCCTGATTTGATATAGAGAAAACCAACTCCTCGTACACCATGAAACTTATGGCTAGAAAAAGTTGCAAAATCAACTCGACTTGTTAAATAGTCTTTGGTAGGAATTTTGCTAATAGCTTGAACAGCATCCACATGAAAAGAAATAGTCGGTCTATCTTTCAACAATTCTGAAATCTGCTTGATTGGTTGAATGGATCCAATTTCGTTATTTACTGCCATAATGGAAATTAAAATGGTGTCTGAACGAATAAGATGAGAAAGTGCATTGACATCAACAAATCCTTTTTTGTCTACTGGTGCAAAATCAATGTCAAATCCTTTATCTTTCAACCACAGAGCAGATTCTCTCACTGCTGGGTGCTCAATAGCCGATACAATAATGTGCTTACCGTATCTCATTTTCTCAAAAGCTACTCCTTTTATTACCCAGTTATCGCCCTCTGTTCCGCCAGATGTGAAAAAAATCTCCTGAGTTGATTTCCCTAAAAGATGAGCAATTTGCTTTCTAGAAGCCTCTAAAAGACGACTGGCTTGACTGCCTAGGCTGTGAAGACTTGATGGGTTTCCCCATATTTTTGAAGCTACTTCTGTTTGACTAGCAAGTACTTCTGGATAGGGCTTGGTTGTTGCCGAATTATCAAAATAAATCATTTTTTAACCTCTACATTTCAATACCTTTATTGTAACATGAAACAGTTATGGGAACAACAGAGAGAATGTATTATAAAAAATAGAAAAACTAAGCAGTTAGCCCAGTTTTCTACTATTTCCGATACATTTTCACTTGAAGATAAAAATCATTATAAATTCCTAACCATTTTGGTCCTAATTGTTCATAAACTTCCAGATGTTTAAGGGTGTTTTCACTAGGATAAAAAGCTTCATCGTCTTGAACTTCTTTTGGTAACATCTTTTTAGCAGGAATATTGGGAGTAGAATACCCGACATAGACAGCATTTTTATAAGCATTTTCAGGTCGTAGCATAAAATTAATAAATTGATAGGCCGCTTTTTTATTTTTTACTGTTTTAGGAATAACCATATTGTCAAACCATCTATTACTTGCTTCAGTCGGTACTATATAATGTAAATCTTTGTTAGCGTCTAACATCTGTCTTGCTTCGCCAGAAAAAGTGACTCCGATGGCTGCGTTGTTTTGAATCATATAACCTTTCATTTCATCAGCAACAATAGCCTTAATATTTGGCGTTAAGGTATACAATTTATCTACTGCAGATTGTAAATCGTTCAAATTTTTTGAATTTAAACTTTTTCCTTCTGAGTTAAGACCAATGCCCATTACTTCACGTGCCCCATCAATCATCATAATGGAATTTCGGTACTCTGGTTTCCAAAGGTCGTTCCAATGTTCAGGAACAGACTGAACCATTTTTTCGTTATATACGATTCCTAATGTCCCCCAAAAATAAGGAACTGAATATTGATTGTTAGGATCAAAGGGCTGATTAAGAAAATCAGAACCAATATTCTCTAGCCCTTTAATTTTCGTGTGATCTAATTTTTCTAAAAGATTTTCTTCTTTCATTTTGGCAATCATATACTCACTAGGAATAGCAATGTCATAAGTAGTCCCACCTTGCTTAATCTTTGTGTACATCGCTTCATTGGAGTCGAACGTTTCATATTGTACTTGAATGCCTGTTTCTTTAGTGAACTCAGAGAGCAATTCGGGATCAATATAATCACCCCAATTATAAATAACGAGCTTGTCGTTCCCTTTATTTTCTGTCTTACTTTCTATTCGGTAACTGATTCCCCACAAAACAAGGATAATAGCTAAAATTCCTAACAAAAAAGAATAGAGTTTTTTCATGCTATCTCCTCCTTTTCACGTGTGATAAAGTAGTAACCAATAACCAAAACAATACTAAAAACAAATACCAAAGCTGACAAAGCATTTATTTCTAAAGAAATTCCCTGACGAGCCCGAGAATAAATTTCAACAGATAAAGTTGAAAAACCATTTCCTGTTACGAAAAAAGTCACTGCAAAATCATCTAATGAATAGGTGAACGCCATAAAATATCCTGCGATGATTGCCGGAGTTAAATAAGGCAACATGATTTCTCTCAACATCTGTACTTGACTGGCACCCAAATCATAAGCTGATTTTATCATGTCGTCATTCATTTCTTTTAGCCGAGGTAAAATCATCAAAATCACAATAGGGATTGAAAAAGCAACGTGACTTGCTAAAACAGAGATAAAACCAAGTTGAAATTTTGCTGTTGTAAATAAAATGAGAAAACTAGCCCCAATCATAACATCTGGTGCAACCATTAAAATATTATTAATGGATAACAAGGTATCTTGGTATTTTTTTCGGCTTTGATAAATGTAAATAGCTCCAAAAATTCCAATAATGGTGGCAATCAGAGACGAAAGAAAAGCCAGTAAAAAAGTTTGTACCAGAATTAAAATCAATCTAGAATCATCAAAGAGACTTTGAAAATGATGAAGGCTAAATCCAGTGAAACTATTCATATCTTCTCCTGAATTAAAAGCATATAAAATCAAATAGAAGATAGGAATATAAAGAACGAAAAATACGAGAGCAAGATAGAGATTGGCAATTTTTTTCATCTTTCTCTCCTTTCTTTCGTTGCCCACATGATAAAGAGCATGGCAACAATCAAAACGACACCAATTGTAGAACCCATTCCCCAATTTTGTGTTGTTAAAAAGTGTTGTTCAATGGCAGTTCCTAGTGTAATCACTCGATTTCCACCAATAAGGCGAGTTAGCATAAATAGGCTAAGACTGGGAATGAAAACAGATTGTACGCCGCTTCTAACTCCGTTCATTGAAAGTGGGAAAATAACATGACGAAATGTTTCCCAACGATTGGCTCCTAAGTCATAGCTTGCATTGATTAAATTAGAGTCTAAATCGTCTAAGACATTGAAGATTGGCAAAATCATAAAAGGCAGTTCAATGTAGCTGGCTACAAAAATGAATGAAAAATCTGTAAAAAGAATTTGCTTAGGCCCAATACCAACAAAAGTTAAAAATTGATTAATAGAACCATTTTGACCAAAAATCCCAATGAAAGCATAGGCCTTTAGTAAAAGATTAATCCAAGTCGGTAGCACAATCAGCATTAGCCAGAGTTGTTTGTGCTTGAGTTGGGTTAAAAAGAAAGCCGTTGGATATGAGATAAGCAAAGATACTAAAGTGATAATTCCCGCATATAAAACTGAATTAAAACTCATTTTAAGATAAGTCCAATTTTGAGAAGTAAAATATATTTTATAGTTTTCTAAAGTGAAGTGGCCTTCAATGTTAAAAAATGATTTCCAAAAAATCAATACTACAGGAGCCAGAACAAAAAGTATAATCCATAGCAAATAAGGAACTACGAAAAAATTAGACTTTGCTTTCTTCATCTCTTTCCTCCTCAATGGCATTGATAAGACCATCTTCTTGTTCTTCAAGCTCTACATATTCTTCAATCCGTGCATCAAACTCTTCTTCTGTTTCATTTAGACGCATGATATGAATATCTTCTGGCTCAAAGTTTAGTCCGATTTCTTCACCTACAATTGCTTTTCTAGTAGAGTGAATCATCCACTCATTTCCTAATTCATCATAGGCAATAATTTCATAGTGAACACCACGAAACAGTTGAGTATCTACCTTAACTTGCAGTTTTCCTTCTTCTGGTAGTGTGATTCGCAAGTCTTCTGGACGAATAACCACTTCTACTGCTTCATTTGGTCGCATTCCTCCATCAACAGCTTCAAATCTCTTTCCATTAAACTCAACGAGATAGTCTTCGATCATCTTTCCGGATAAAATATTGGATTCACCAATGAAAGTCGCAACAAAATGATTGATTGGCTCATCGTATATATCAACAGGAGTTCCTGATTGGACAATTTCACCATCATTCATGACAAAAATCCAATCACTCATGGCCAGAGCTTCTTCTTGATCATGCGTAACAAAAACAAATGTGATGCCTAATCTTTGTTGCAATTCTCTCAACTCATACTGCATATCCGTTCTTAATTTTAAATCCAATGCAGATAAAGGTTCATCTAAAAGGACAACTCTTGGTTCATTGATGATAGCACGAGCAATTGCGACCCGTTGGCGTTGTCCACCAGATAATTTGCGAATAGAACGGCGTTCAAAACCTTCTAAACGAACCATTTTCAAGACTCTGGCTACTTTTTCTTCGACTTCCTTTTTATCAACTTTGCGTAATTTTAATGGAAAAGCTACATTTTCAAAGACATTCATATGCGGAAACAGAGCGTACGATTGAAAGACTGTGTGGACATCACGTTTATTAATAGGGACATCATTGATACGGACGCCATCCAAAAAAATGTCTCCGGTTGTTGCATCCAAGAGACCTGCGATGATATTTAAAATAGTCGATTTTCCAGATCCTGAAGAACCCAATAAGGTATAAAACTTTCCTTCTTCTAACTCAAAATTAATATCCTTTAAAACAACAGTATTATTATCTTCAAAAATTTTGGAAACATTTTTAAATTCGATGATTGGTTTTTTCAATTTTTCATAAATTCCTTCTTTGTTTGCCTAATAACGAATTCAAACTCTAATTTTATATTTATCTAAAGTGTAAGTATAAGAACTAGAGTTGTTCTCCGATAATCCGAACTTCTCTCTCTAAAGTAACGCCAGAATGATCCTTTACAGTTTGTATGACATGAGCAATCAAATTTTCATAGTCCTTGGCAGATGCCTTGTCAACATTAATCATAAATCCAGCATGTTTTTTTGAGACTTCCACACCACCAATTCGATGGCCTTTTAAACCAGCCTCACTAATTAACTGTCCGGCAAAATGTCCTAAAGGACGCTTGAAAACAGAGCCACAGCTTGGAAATTCAAGAGGTTGTTTTAACTCTCTCAAATGAGTTAATCTTTCCATCTCTTGTCTAATAGTGCGATGGACACCAGGAGATAAAGCAAATTTAGCAGAGATAACAATTTCTCCTGTTTCTTGCACCAATGAATGACGATAGCCAAACTTCATATCTCTACTTTGAATTGTTTTTACCTGACCATCTACTGTCAAAACTTTACAAGAAAGAAGAATATGAGCTATTTCTCCACCATAGGCACCCGCATTCATAAATACAGCACCACCAACACTTCCTGGAATACCGCAAGCAAACTCAAAACCGGTTAGACTGTGGTGTAAGGCGATATGTGTTGTTTGGATCAGATTAGCACCAGCTTCAGCCTCAATAGTGTAACCATCAACTGCTACATTATTTAGCTTGTCAAACATGATTACAAAGCCCCTGATTCCACCATCTCTTACAATGATGTTACTTGCATTGCCTAAAACCATCCAAGGAATTTGCTCTTTATTAGCAAATTTGACAATACGAGCTAACTCATAACGATTGCGTGGAAAAGCCAGAAAATCAACTGCACCACCAACTTTTGTATAGGTATATTTACTTATTGGTTCTTGAAATCGAATATCAATGCCTGATAATTCTTCATTTATTTTTTCTAAGTATTGCATGAATTACTAATCACTCTCTTTTAAACAAAATTCAATCTATTATATCAAATTTAAGTCACATTTACGATAGATGAAATAAAAAATAATCATTAAACAACTGTTAAAATTCGTATAAAGTTTTTAGAATTGAAAAGATAGACATATTTGCCTATCTTTACTTCAGAAAACTATTTATTTTTCTACTCGAACACCCTGTTTATCCACCTGTAATTGAAATAATTGACCATTAAAATGTTGATTTTTCAATAGATTATAGATTTCATTTGACTTATCTTTAGGAGCCAAAACCATAACGGTAGGACCCGCACCCGAAATATAAGTTGCATAAGCACCTTTTTTTCTAGCTAAAACTTTAATATCGGAAAATTCTTTAATTAATGGTTGACGGTATTTTTCGTGGAATTGGTCTGATTCTATGGCGCGTCCAGCAGTTTTCATATCTCCTTTGAAAAGAGCTGCAATAGCTACATTAGCAATCGCACTTGCTGCGACAGACTCTTTATAGGATAATTTTTTTGGTAATACTTTACGGCTATCAGCTGTCCGTAATTCATAGTTAGGAATATAGGCAATAAAATCAGCTTCTGGGAAATCCGTTACAACCGCAGAGACATATTGACGAAAAACACTTGAAACAACCAAGTTTCCATGAATAGCTGGTGCCACATTATCTGGATGTCCCTCAATTTTAGTTGCAATTTTTAGTTTTGCTACCTTTGATAACTTGAGATTTCCTAGTTGATTGGCTAATTCAATTCCCGCAACAATAACAGAACTAGAAGAACCGAGTCCACGAGCTAACGGAATATCACTAATCATTTTCAAACGATGAGGTTGAATATTTGGTGCAAGTTGTAAAGCAATTTTGATAAGCAGATTTCGTTTATCTTTGGGAATTCTCGGATGAAGGTTATGTTCAATCACCCATTCTGTTGTTTCTTCTAAAACTTCGATTTCCAAATACTTAGATACTGCTACTCCAACAGAGTCAAAACCAGGACCAATATTAGCACTCGTTGCAGGTACAACAATTTTCATTTTATTCTCCTAATACTTTAAAGGTATTGAGTAACTCAAATTCTGCTGATTCTTTTAACTTAGTCATTACTTTTTTGAGTTGAGTATTGCTAATAGTGTGCGTGATAATCACAACACGAGCTTTGATACCCTCACTACCTTCTTGCAAAATTTGTTTGAAAGATACATTTTCATCATTAAAGATTTTAGCCAGATGAAGTACTTGTCCTGCTGAATCTGGTGTTAAAATTGAAAAGTAATAGCTACTTTTTACATCTTCTGGATTTGCGAGTTGTATCTCACGATTGTATTCGTTAAATGGTTTTCCAATCGTACCATCATTTAGACGACGAATAATTCGAATGATATCAGCAACAACACTAGTTGCAGTAGGTTTTTGTCCTGCTCCTGGTCCATAATACATAGACTCTCCAATACCAATGGATTCAACAAAAACAGCATTCATAACGCCATTTACACTAGCCAGTGGATGCTCTTTGGGTAGAAATGTTGGTGAAACCTCAGCTGCAATACCAGATTTTGTTTCCTCAATTGAACCGACTAATTTTACTACATAACCCAATCGTTGGGCAACAGCAACATCTTCTGGAGTAATATTACGAATTCCTTGGTGTTTAACATCATCAAAAGTAACATTCATTCCAAAAGCAAACTGGCTTAAAATAACCATTTTGTATGCTGCATCAATTCCGTCTACATCATTTGTCGGATCACTTTCTGCAAAACCTAAACTTTGAGCTTCAGCAAGGGCATCTTCGTATGACCAACCTTCTTCGACCATTTTAGTCATCATAAAGTTTGAAGTTCCGTTGACCACTCCAAGCACACGAGTGACTTTGTCCGAAGCAAGAGAATTGACCAAAGTACGTAGAATGGGAATCCCACCAGCAACTGCAGCTTCATAATAAAGGGCAACTTTATTTTTTTGCGCAACTGTTAGTAGTTCAGCTCCATGAATTGCTAGCAAATCTTTATTAGCGGTTACAACATGTTTTCCAGCTTCTAAAGAACGAGTAATAAAAGTTTTAGCTGGTTCGATACGTCCCATTAATTCTACCACAATAGTAACATCTGAATCATTTAAAATTTCTTCAATATCTGTCACAAAATGAAAATTATTTCCAGCTGCTACTAACCGTTCTTTTTCGGCATCATCTTTAACCAATACCTTAGCAATTTCGATTTCTGAATGTGCTGCCTGAACAATTTTTTCGCTATTTTCTTTTAATAAAAATGGTATACCACTGGCAACTGTTCCAAAACCAAGCAAAGCAATTTTAATAGACATGAGTGACTCCTTGAAAATTTTCTTGTATAAAAGACATTATATCAAAATTATAAAAAAATGCCTACAAATCTGGTATTTTATTTGTTATAATTGTTATAATATAGGTAATATTTAAAAATTTATTTTAAAAATTAAAAAGGAGTTATTATGTCAGGGAAACACACAGGAAATAGGGTACAACGTCGAAGAGCAAGGAAGAAATCTTTTTTTCTTGTCATCGTTAATACACTGTTATTGTTAATGTTGATAATGGGAGGCTTCTATATCTGGAATAGCACCCAAGTACCACAAACTAAAAACAATCAAACCAAGCAAACAAGCCAATCTGTCAATACAGATACCAAAAAAATGGAGCAAAGTACTTCTACTGACAACAGTGATGAAATAAAGTGGGTGAAACAAGAGCAACCTGTTCAATTCCCTATTTTAATGTACCATGCAATTCATGTAATGGATCCTTCAGAAGCAGCAAATGCAGGTTTAATTGTAGACCCAGAAACATTTGAAAGTCACTTAAAAGCATTAAAAGAAGCTGGTTATTATACATTGACTCCTGAAGAAGCTTATAAAGCATTAACAGAGAACGTGTTACCAGAAAACAAAAAAGTTGTCTGGTTAACATTTGATGATAGTTTAAGAGATTTTTACAACAATGCTTTTCCACTATTAAAAAAATATGAAATGAAAGCGACCAATAACGTGATTACTGGTTTTGTCGAAATCGGACGTGAAGATATCTTAACACTGGATGAAATGAAGGAAATGAAAAAAGAAAATATGTCCTTTGAAGATCATACGGTAAATCATCCAGATTTATCTGTAACAGACTCTGGACAAGTAACAAATGAGTTAAAGGACTCAAAAGATTTCTTAGATAAAAACCTATCACAAGAAACAACAACAGTTGCCTATCCATCCGGTCGCTACACCGATACAACCTTACAAATTGCTGAGTCACTCGGATATAAAATGGGCTTAACCACAAATAATGGTTTAGCATCTCTTTCTAATGGTCTATTGTCTCTTAACCGTGTCCGAGTTAATCCAACAACAACAGCTCAAGATTTATTAAATGAGATTGCTACAAATTGATTATACTGATAATTGATTTTTCATATTTTCGATAACTACATAAAAAAGCCTTTAAACATAAGGCTTTTTTTTAGTTTCTTTTGTAAAAAGGTTTCGGCTTTTTAGTCATTATTTATCAACGGTAATTTAATATTTACCACAGCACCTTGACCATGCTCTCTATTTGCTAATCTTAAACTTCCAGAATGCATTTTTACAATTTGCCTAGCAGTATAAAGACCAAGTCCATAGTTTGTAGACGAATGCCTGCTTTTATCACCGCGGTAGAATTGTTCAGTTCCATGTGCTAAATCCTCTTCAGAAAAACCCTGACCTTGATCTGTTATCAATATTTCAAAATGATTATTAGTTGTCAACATTCTCAATTCAATACTAGATTTTCTAGGAGAGTACTGAACAGCATTACTGAATATGTTCTGAAGAACTCTTTCAAATAAATCAATATCCATCATCAAAAATTTTCGATCAATATGAACTGATTCGGATAGAGTGAACTTATGAATTGATGCAAATTCTTTGGCAACTTCTCTTGCTTTCTCTACAACAGTTGATACTTGAACCTTTTGCAAATCTAAATTATCAATCTTATCTGAGCGATTCATAATCATCAAAGCTTTAGAGTAGTCTGAAATACGGTTGGAATTTTTTATTATAAAATTAACATATGATTTTTGTTCTTCTGTCAAATTCGTATCGTTCAACAATTCTGCATTTCCTTGAAGGATTGATATGGGGGTTTTTAAGTCATGTGTTAAAGCAGATATTTGATTTCTTTTATTTTCTTCCTGAATCCAATTTTCTCTCAAAGAATTACTTAGAGCAACTTTCATCTCATTAAGACTATTCAATACATTATTAAATTCTTTAATATTCGACTCACCAATTTCAAAATCTAATTCTTGTTTAGCGACTTTTTCTGATACTTTAAGAATAGGTATTAATTGTTTTGTTAGTTGTCTTGCCCAAATGAGTGTAATTATAAATACACCGATAAAACAAAAGAACATTAATAGACTAGTAAAAAGTATGTTTATTTTAGGAAAATGTTTTTCCATCCAATTATTGGTATAGTGTGGTTCCACAGAATAATTAATTACAATGTATCCATCTGTTCTTTTTATTTCTATGAAAGGTGTTGATGGCGTGGAAATTTCTTCCTGATTGTGAAAATGAATGGCTTTCTGTTTTATTGTATCATTCATGTTTGATTGAATCATTGCACCGTCTACTGTTAAAAAAATATATTGTGTATTATCTGGAATTAATGATTCATTAAATTTGACCGCGTTAGAAATATTTGTTTTGTTTTTTAATATTAGATTTTCTGTATAATTAGCCGGTAGTATTAAACCAAAGTTATAAAAAGCAGTAAAAGTTAGTAGAGCTAACCCAATGGCAAGAACTAGCCCAACTCCTACACTTAATAGATATTTAAAGAAAACTAATTTAAGAGACTGTCCTTTGTTGCTCAACCCCATTTATAACCAATCCCCCAAACTGTAGTAATTGGTGCTTCACCAAATTTTTGAAATTTCGCTCTAATATTTTTTATATGTTCTGAAATAGCTGAGGAATCTCCACTTCCATCAAATCCAAATATAATTTCATATATTTGTTCCCTGGAAAAAACTTGCCCTTTTCTTTTTGCAAGTAACTCAGAAATTTGGTATTCAGACTTTGTAAGATGGATTTTTTCTTCTTTCACAAATACTTCGCTAGAAGATAAATCAAAACGGATATTTCCAAGATTTAAACTAAAATGCTTTTCTCTCTGTTCTCTTCTTAAGTGCGCCTCTACTCTAGCCAATAATTCCTGAATACCAAAAGGTTTGGTGATATAATCATCTCCACCACTTAACAATCCGTCTACAATATCTGACTCCATTGTTTTTGCTGTCAAAAAAAGGATAGGGCAATCTACTTTATTTCGAATTTGTTTACAGAAACTAATGCCATCAATATTTGGCATCATAATATCCAGTAAAATTAAATCATATTTAGTTAGCTGATCTTCATCCAGTTCTGAAGGATTTTGATAAATGTCAACTATATGGTTTTTCTTTTTAAAAATATTTTTTATGAGAACTAACATATCTATCTCATCATCAATAACAAGAATAGTAGCCACATCATCACCTCCAAGTTTCTAGTCAATTTTTTATAATGATTTATTATATCATATACTTTCTTTTATAATAGATTTGAACTTTAATGACTAAGTTGTTTTGCCATCCCATTTATTAAACCAAATTAAGGAACTTATAAAAATAAGTATGGTCATAGGAATGGCTATATAAATCCACATAGTTAGTTCGTGGTATAAAAATGAACCATCAGTCAGTTGAGTTCCTACAATATATGTTGCAGGCAATCTTGATGACCAAGTACAAGGTAAAAAATACCACATTTTTTCACCTAAACTTGTCATTAAAAGAAATGCTATCAGGGTTTCTAAAAATCCTAAACCTATTGATGCCCCTCCTCCAAATATGATAGATACCCATAGATGAATCATGTATATAGACACACATCCAATAAAAATTAACCATATTTCAATTAGCCAAGCAATCACTAATTGATGACCAAATAATAGTCCAAAGATTACAATGGCTATGCTTATAGAACATAAAGCACCTATTAGTAACGTAAATAATTTACCACTATAAACTTTACTTTTTGATTTTATTGATGATAAAAGAACTTGAAAATGTCCAGCACTTACTTCCATATCTATAATTTTAGATGTAATAACCCCAATAATAATTGGTAATACTGCTCCTAAAAATACTAAATAGTTTTGAATTATGGAACTAACCTCAAAATTTCTCAAACTAGTTACCTTGGAAGTGTAGTAAAAAGTAATAGCATATGCAACTGGTAAAATAATATGAAACCAATAAATCCATGTGTGTTTGATTTTATAGAACTCTGATTTTAAAATTTGTATCATTACTTCACCTCTAGTTTTGAAAACCAATTTGCTGTAATGGTTGTAAAAAGTACAAAACAACCTATAGATAAGATGCATGGAATTACTAGAGATGTATTGGATAGCATAGGATTTGTTGTTTCTGCGGGTATTCCGTTTGGTAAGATACGCATAACAGGAACCATTAATCGTATTCCCCAAGAATACGGGCAAAATATCCAAATAGGTGAATCGGAAAACAAAATTCCAAAGATTAATCCTAACACTGCATTTCCTACAACACTACTTATAAATCCTATTTTTTTAGCTAAAAAGAAACAGAAAGGTATCTGCCATATATTTGTAATAACTAGCAATATGCTTGCTAGCAACAAAGTTGTAAGTCCATAATTTGGACTTAACTGTTGATTTCCAATAAAAAACTGCAATATAAATACTCCAAACATGTGTATTGTTTCCGTAATACTTATATAAATTAAGGCTGTTAATATTTTTGATACCCACACTTTTTTCAAATTTACATTAAGAGGATAAACTGCTCTGTAGTTAAGTTTTCTTTCTTCTTTTCTATGCATCATTGCTGGTATTAAAGCAAAAGTAGCAGGCATTAAAATAATATACCACCAGTTATAAGCATTGACAGTAAAATACAACGGCATTAATACAAAAGCATTTGCTATAGCAACTATAGGAGCAAGGACTATTAGTTTATTTAAAAAACTACGCTTATGCTTTAAATGTTCTGCAAGAAGATAATTTTTCATTCTATCGTACTCTCTTTCCATTTTTTACAACGTCCATAAAGAGATCTTCTAAATTTTCATTATGATCAATTACATTTTGGTATTCCAACACTCCATCACTAATAATTCCAATATAATCTGCAATTTGTTCTACTTCCGCCAATATATGACTAGATAAAATAACAGTAATTCCTTTTTCTGAAAAACTTCTAATTAGATTGCGCAATTCTTGGATACCTAATGGATCTAGTCCATTTGTTGGTTCATCTAATATCAATAGCTTAGGGCTATTTAACAAAGCAATAGCAATTCCCAATCTTTGCTTCATTCCTAAAGAGAATTGACCACTTTTCTTGTTTCCAGTATTTTTTAAATCAACAATTTCCAAAACTTCATCAATTCTTGAATCAGGTAATCCAAGTAAGAGAGTTCTTACTTTAAGGTTTTCTCTGGCGTTTAAATTTTCATATAGAGGAGGCGTTTCGATTAATGCACCAATATCTGATAAATCATCACGACTCCACAAGTGTCCTTCAAATATCACTTCTCCTGAAGATTTATGTAGCATACCAACCAACATCTTCAAAGCAGTAGATTTCCCTGCTCCATTGGGTCCAAGTAATCCATATACCGAATTCTTTTCAATTTTTAATGATACATTATTTACAACTTTTTGTTTTCCAAAAAACTTGGTTAATTTTTTTGTTTCTAGGATATACTTATTCATACTTTACTTCTCCTTTTATTTTTACAACTAAATTATAAAAAATATGTTTAAGGATTTTATAAAGAAAAAGATACTTTATTAAAAATTAATAAAGTATCCAATTAATATCTATCTGTTTTAGTGGAAAAAGAAGACCTTAACAGTCCTCTCAAAGTTATAATTTTAGTAATGATTGACACTAAATCCATATAGCACCTTAATTAGAAAAAGTGTATTAACTATTGTCATAAAACTTCCCATCTCAAGCATAGGAATACCGGCAATTCCAATACATAATAAGAATCCTCCTACAAAAACTTGGTTCTCTTTCTTTAAGAAGATGATCATAAAAGAACAGATAATCGTATAAATCCAAACGAGAATAGCACTCTTAATAGAGATATTTAGTAAAATTGCAACCAGTAGTAAATGGAAATGAATAGATATAAATATGAGTTGCCTCTTTTTATTATTTGCATAATAGTTATTTGTTGACTTGGTAAAATTAGATATGCAACCTGAAAAGATATCAAATACCAGCACAAACGCTAAAATAATCCTCCATAGTGGGATCCCATTATAAACGCTAGGATAATGAATAAATAATAATGAAGTACATGCAATTCCAAAAAACAAAATCCCGATTAATTGAATTATATTTTGTTCCTTACCAAAAGCTTCGTGTAAAAAATTGGGAATTCTCATTTTCCACCTCCTTGTTTCATGACTTATATATACTATATAGTTTTATAAAGAGTTTTACAAGAGCCAAACTTAAACAAACTAGAAACTACTATCAAGCCAACTTAGACATTTTAAAAATGAGATACCTATCGCTTTTAATTTACAAAAAAAGAAGACCTTAACGGTCCTCTCCAAATTATAGTTTTTCTTTTTATAGACAGAATCAAAAATTTCCAAAGATGTTTTCCTATAAATGTTTATTTAATATCTTTATCTTTTCTTACTTCTTCGGCAAAAAATTGTGCTAAATGATGTTCACCACAGATTGGTGCAACCATACTCATCCCCATTGCTTTCAGAAAAAATTCTACTTGCCCATAAACACTTAACGGGGTTAGATAACGTAGTATCTTTGATAAAAATCGTCTGATAAAATCTGGTATGTAAGTAATTTTTACTGATTTTCGACAACTATCAAATGCTAATTCTGCCAATTCTCTTTGAGTAAAAACATCTGGTCCTCCTATTGACAGCTCCACTTTGCTTTCTAAAATAAGATTAACAATTTCTTTTGCTAAATCTTTTCCATGAATGGGATTTAACTTTAATTCACCATTACCAAAAAGATAAATCCTTCCTTTTTTAGCCATTGTCAATAGATCCAACATATCTGAGAAAAATCCAGTAGGTCTGACAACGCAATAATCTATATCAGAGTTTTTTAACTCATCCACAAATTTTTCTTTTGCTTCACACATTTTTAAATGTCTCATTTTTTCGCCATTGAATACTGAAACATAAATAAATTTTTTAACACCGCTTTTTTTAGCTTGGTTTAGCAAATTGAGATTGGCTTGATAATCTACATCCATGTAGGTCAGTCCATCTTTTTGCCGTGTAATTCCAATAGAACTGATAACAACATCAACATCATTACATATATTATTCAGACTATCTGGCTTTGTTACTTCTGCGTGAACAATTTCCAGTAATGGTGATTCTATCTGTAATTTCTTTTTATTTCTAACGATTGCCTTAGTCTCATATCCTTGTGATATTAATTCTTCTGTAATATATTTTCCCAGATATCCTGTAGCACCTGCTATTAGTACTCTCATAGTATCACCTCAAGTAGTATTCTAACACATTTTTTCGTTAGTTTTGTATCATTGACATTCTATTTTGATTTGATGTAGTTTATACCATCTGCTTTAGGCGCCACTGTTTTTCCGAAGAATACTGCAAATACAATAATTGTTAAGACATATGGTGCAATTTGCAAATAAACAGATGGAATGTGTGATAAGAAAGGTATTTGTGTACTAATAACCGCTAAACTTTGTGATAATCCAAAGAATAAACTAGATAACATAGCACCGATAGGATTCCATTTACCAAATATCATGGCTGCTAGAGCAATAAATCCTGGTCCAACAATTGTTGTCACAGCAAAATTTACTGATACTGATTGTGCATATAAAGCACCACCAATTCCACCAAGTAATCCTGAAATCATAACACCACAGTAACGCATAAGGTAGACATTGATTCCAAGAGTATCTGCTGCTTGAGGATGTTCTCCTACTGAACGCAGGCGTAATCCAAATTTGGTTTTAAACATAATAAACCAAGCAAGGAAAGAAAAGAGAATAGCAATATAACCCATGATACTTGTATTTTTGAAGAATATATCTCCTAAAACAGGAATCTTTGATAAGATTGGAAAATCAAATTTACCAAAAGATAAGTCAATATTGTCGGTTTGCCCTTTTCCATAGATTGCTTTAACAAGGAATATCGCTAGCGAAGGTGCTAAAAGGTTTAATACTGTTCCACTGACGACATGATCTGCCCGAAAAGTAATAGTTGCCACAGCATGAATCAATGAAAAAACAAGTCCTACAAGTCCTCCAGCAAGTAACGATAGCCAAATCGTTAAATTACCTAAAGTATCTGCAAAAGTTAAATTGAAAACAATTCCAGCAAAAGCCCCCATGACCATAATGCCTTCAAGACCGACATTGACAACACCCGCGTGTTCAGAATAGGCACCACCAATACTAGTGAAAATCAAAGGAGCTGCATAAATAAGCATTGAAGAAACTAAAATACTTAAAACTGTCGTCATACTCATTTTACTTTACCTCCTTTTTTTGTTTTCTTGGTTTAATAACATTTTCAATAATATAATGAACACTTACAAAGAAGATAATGGATGCCGTCACAATGCTAACTAATTCCGTTGGGATTGTTGCAACATTCATTCCCGGTGCACCGATTTGCAACACACCAAAGAGGAATGCAGCGAAGATAATTCCACCTGGAGAATTTCCAGCCAACAGACTAACAGCCATACCATTGAATCCAATGCTCAAAGAACTAGATTGTACATAGATGTTTTGGAAAGTTCCCAATCCTTCTACGACACCACCAATACCAGCTAATGCACCTGAAATAATCATAGAGAGAATAATGGTTCTTTTTGCAGACATTCCTGCATATTCGCTCGCATTTGGATTTAAACCGACAGAACGGATTTCAAAACCAAGAGTTGTCTTTTTGAGCATAAACCAAATAAGAACAACTGCCAATAAAGCAAAGAAAATACCAATATTCATACGAGAATGATGCGTTAACTCTGTCAAAAAGTCCAATCGATAACTAGCATTGCTACTAACTTGGATACTAGATTCTGAATCAGACATGATATTTTTTGGAAAATTTCGAACGATAGCATTTCCTGCAAAAAGGATAATATAGTTCATCATAATCGTTACAATAACTTCACTGGCTCCAAGATAAGCACGTAGTATACCTGGAATGGCACCAGCAATTCCACCTACAATAGCTGCTACAATCACAGTGGACGGGATCATAATGAAAGATGGTAAATCAGGGAAAGATAGAGCAAACCATACTCCAGCAATCCAACCTGCTAAGGCTTGACCAGATAAGCCGACATTGAAGAAGCCAGCACGACTAGCCACCGCAAATCCTAGTGCAATCAGAATAAGTGGCCCCATTGCACGGAAAATTTCACCAACGTTTTTCAATGATCCAAAAGCTGTCTTAAACAGTTCTTCATATCCCCAAATTGCATCGTAACCAAAAATCCACATGACAATGGCACCAAGTATAATTCCGAGTACTACCGATATTAAAGGAACAGCAATTTTTTGCATTTTTTTAGACATTTGCTTCTCCTTTCTTAATCTCGCCACCAGCCATTAAAATACCTAATTCTTGTTTATTGGTCTGTTCAGGGGTTACAATACCTTGAATTTTCCCATCATGAATAACAGCTATTCTATCTGATACATTTAAAATTTCATCTAATTCAAAACTAACAACCAAAACAGCTTTCCCTTTATCACGTTCTTCAATGAGGCGTTTATGGATATATTCAATAGCTCCGACATCTAAACCACGAGTTGGTTGACTAACAATCAATAAGTCTGGATCACGATCTATTTCACGTGCAATAATGGCTTTTTGTTGGTTTCCTCCCGATAAAGCAGAGGCTGGAACATACTCGCTAGCTGCACGGACATCAAATTCTTCCATCAACTTACGTGCATAAGAATGGATATTAGCATAATTTAAAATTCCATTTTTACTAAGAGGTTCCTTATAATATGTTTGTAAAGCAATATTTTCTGAAATACTCATATTCAATACCAAACCATCACGATGACGATCTTCTGGAACATGACTAACTTTCATTTCAGTAATTTTTCGAGGAGATAGACCGACCACTTCTTTTCCTTTAATTGTGACCGTTCCTTCTTTTATTTTACGAAGTCCTGTAATTGCTTGAATCAACTCACTTTGACCATTACCATCAATACCAGCAATTCCGACTATTTCTCCCGCACGAATATCAAGAGAGAGATTCTTAACAGCTGGGATTCCACGATTTTCATTTACAACCAAATTTTTTATAGAAAGTACCACATCTTTAGGATTAGATGGTATTTTATCTGTTGTGAAGGATACTGAACGTCCAACCATCATTTCGGCTAAATCTTGGTTCGTACTCCCTTTAGTATCCACTGTCTCAATACTCTTACCACGACGAATAACCGTTACACGATCTGAAACAGCACGGATTTCGTCCAATTTATGTGTAATAAGAATGATGGATTTTCCTTCTTTGACAAGATTTTTCATGATAACCATTAATTCATCAATCTCTGCTGGAGTGAGTACTGCTGTTGGTTCGTCAAAAATAAGAATATCTGCTCCGCGATAAAGGGTCTTAAGGATTTCTACACGTTGTTGTGCCCCTACTGAAATATCCTCTATTTTTGCTGTTGGGTCTACCAATAAGCCGTATTTTTCAGATAGTTCTTTTATTTCCTTGTTGGCTTTCTTGATATCCAAAATCCCTTTGTTGGTAATTTCACTGCCTAGAATGATATTTTCAGCAACTGTAAAAGCTTCTACCAACATAAAATGCTGGTGAACCATTCCGATTCCTAATGACGATGCTTTAGATGGTGAATCCAATTTAACAGCTTTACCATTAACAAGGATTTCTCCACTAGTCGGTTCCAATAAACCAGCTAACATATTCATCAGGGTTGATTTCCCAGCCCCATTTTCTCCTAAAAGTGCATGAATTTCACCACGGCGAAGAGACAAATTTATATGGTCGTTTGCAACAAATTCACCAAAGATTTTTGTTATTTCACGCATTTCAATGACATTTTCGTGTGTCATGTAATGATTTCCTTTCAGAGTTTTATTTTATTTCAATACAATTTGCTACTTTTATCGTAAGAATAAGTTAGTCAGCTCTTAAAATGAACAGGTAGCAAACTTTATTGAGACAAAATATTGTCTCGCACAACCCAAAAGAAACGACCCTCAAAGGTCGCTTCTTGAGTGTGTTTCATTTTATTTTTCTGGAACTTTGACGCTTCCGTCAAGAATTTTAGCTTTAGCTTCTTCAACAGCTTTTTTAGCATCTTCTGTCAAAGAACCTGTTGTTAAGTCTACGCCGCCATCTTTAAGACCGTATGTTTTGACTTCTCCACCAGGGAATTCATTTTTCTTAGCTTTATCAGCCAAGTCTTGAACGGCTTCACCAACTTTTTTCAAACTTGATGCAAGAACAAAGTTAGATTTTTTACCATCTTTAGATGTATAATTACCTTCATCTTTTTGGTCACGGTCTACTCCGATTACCCAAACTTTTTCATCTTCATTTTTCTTTTCATTCAAATCTTTAGCTTCTTTGAAGACTCCTGCACCAGTACCACCAGCTGCTTGATAAATAATATCTGCACCTGAAGCGTATTGAGTTGCAGCAATTGTTCTACCTTTTTCAGGATTATTGAAGTCTTCTGCATATTGAATATCAATCTTTATAGAAGGGTCAACTGATTTTACTCCAGCTTCAAAACCTTTTTCAAAACGTGTGATAACTTCTCCACGTGCTCCACCAATGAAACCAACAGATTTTGTTTTAGTAGATTTAGCGGCCGCAACACCTGCAAGATAAGCTGCTTCATGGTCCGCAAATGTAGCAGAACTTACATTTTTTAAATCACTAACTACTGAGTCGATGATAACATAATTGATATCTTCATTTTCTTTGGCAGCAGTTTCAACAGCTTTTGATAATTTATAACCGATACCAAAAACTAGATTGTATCCGCTAGTAGAAGCTTGGTTGAAGTTGTTAGCAAAGTCTGCTTCGCTAGTAGATTGGAAGTAAGTAAAGCCGTTGTCTTTCTTAAGACCGTTGTCTTTACCCCATTTTTGAAGACCTTCCCAAGCTGATTGGTTGAAAGATCTATCATCAACACCACCTGTATCTGTAACAATCGCAGCTTTCAAATCTGTTTTTTTATCTGACGAATCAGACTTTGAAGCACGATTTCCACATGCAACCAATCCAATTGTTGCGATAGCTAATAGACCAAGGCCTAACCATTGTTTCTTGTTCATTACGAACCTCCTAAATAAAATGTGCAACTTTGTTGCAAGTTTAAATGTGGTCTAGTGACCTGTTCTCGACTTATTTCAAGTCGGTAAATGAATATGGAAGTAACTCCCCGACCGTCATCACGACCGTCGATTTATCTTTGGCAACAAGTGTTACCTTTAAATCATTTGGAAAAAATTCTGCCATCACTTGACGACAAGCTCCACATGGAGAAATTGGTTTTTCAGTTTCTCCATAAACGATTAACTCTTTAAAATTCAGATGCCCTTCAGAAACAGCTTTAAAGATTGCTGTGCGTTCGGCACAATTAGTTAACCCAAAACTAGCATTTTCAATATTCACCCCAGTGAATAATTGATTGTCTCTCGTTACTAAGACAGCACCAATCGGAAAATGGGAATAAGGGACATAAGCGTTTTTGCTAGTTTTAATTGCCAATTCAATTAAATCAGTAGTCTCCACTAGCTACTTCTCCTCTCATGATTTCCACGCCCGAAGAAGCACCAATTCTATCTGCGCCTGCATTAACAAATGCTACAACATCCTCGTAAGATCGAACACCACCAGAAGCTTTAACAAGCAGCTCTGAACCAACTGTTCTCTTCATCAATTCGACATCGGCAATCGTTGCTCCACCTGTAGAGAAACCTGTTGAAGTTTTAACAAAATCAGCTCCAGCTTTCTTGGCTATTTCACAAGCTTGTATTTTTTCATCTTCTGTTAACAAACAAGTTTCAATGATAACTTTAACCACTTTGTCTCCACTTACTCGGACAACTTCACGGATATCTTTTTCAACTAAAACAAAGTCTTGAGATTTCAAAGCCCCGACATTGATTACCATATCAATTTCATCAGCTCCATTTTCAATAGCATTTTTTGCTTCAAAAACTTTCACCTCAGTAGTATTTGCTCCCAAAGGAAAACCAATAACCGTGCAAACTTTAACATCTGAGTCTTTTAACTCACTTGCTGCAAACGCCACCCAAGTTGGATTGATACAAACACTAGCAAAGTCAAATTCTTTAGCTTCTTCTATCAATTTCACAATTTGCTCTTGACTAGCATCTGGTTTTAAAAGCGTATGATCAATGTATTTATTTAATTTCATTTTCGGTTCTCCTAGAAATTAAGCGATTACTTCAATAATTTCGTTTATCTTTATTCGCTCGTTACCTATTTTAACATTTTTTTTGAATTCTGTAACTAGTTCTTGTGAAATTTTTTGATTTGAATAGATTCTTGCTATAATCTCACCAGAACGGACTTTATCACCAATTTTTTTCTCAAAAACAATACCTGTTTCAAAATCCAAATCATCCGTTTTTACAGACCGCCCTGCTCCTAGACGCATTGCAAAAAGACCAAATTCCATAGCTGGTAATTCTGAAATATAACCTTCTTCATCCATAACCACTTCGGTTTGATAACGCGCTGAAGAAGAACGATAGAGATCTTCCAAATCTCCACCCTGTGCTGCAACTATTTGTTCAAATTTTTCAAGCGCTTTGCCGTTGGTCAACTGTTCTTTTATTTCTTTGACATCTTTATGGATATTTGCTAAACCAAGCATGATTTGCGCCAACTCACAAATAAAAGTCGTTACATCTTCTCTGCCTTTTCCTTGAAGAATAGATAGAGATTCCAATATTTCCAGTCGATTACCAATGCTTGTTCCTAATGGCTGGCTCATATCAGTTAAAACTGCAACAGTCTTTCTTCCTACTGCTTTTCCAAGTTCCACCATAGTGTGTGCAAGAATTCGTGCATCTGTTAAATTCTTCATAAAAGCACCCTCACCAACGGTAACATCAAGTAGAATACTATCTGCTCCTGCTGCTATTTTTTTACTCATGATAGAACTAGCAATCAAAGGAATAGTGTCCACCGTAGCAGTCACATCACGAAGTGCATAGAGTAGCTTATCAGCTTTGACCAATTGATTGGATTGTCCAATAACGGATAGTCCAATTTCTTGTACTTGTTTGATGAATTGTTCTTGACTACATTCGGTCTGAAAATCTTTGATGGATTCTAGTTTATCAATCGTACCTCCCGTATGACCAAGACCACGTCCACTCATTTTAGCAACAGGAACACCAAAACTAGCAACTAGAGGAACTAATACGAGAGTAACTTTGTCTCCGACACCACCTGTAGAGTGTTTATCTACTTTAATACCTGCAATCTCTGATAAATCTATTTGTTGCCCAGTTTGAACCATAGACATCGTTAAATCCGAAATCTCTCTGGTTGTCATCCCTTTAAAATAAACGGCCATCGCAAAGGCTGACATTTGATAGTCTGGCACTTTTTCAGCTACATAACCGTCGATGAGCCACTTGATTTCATTACTGCTTAGCTCTAAACCATCTCGTTTTTTTTGAATAATATCTACTGCACGCATTGTTATTTCTCGCTCCTAAGAATGTAGTATCCTTTATCTTTTTTTATGATTTCACAATTTCCAAAAACTTCTTCCATCTTCGCTTTAGCACTTGGTGCACCTTGTTTTTTTTGAATGACGATTGTTAAATCTCCTCCATCCACTAAATACGCTAAACTGCCGGAAATGATTTCATGAACAACTTTTTTTCCAGCTCTTATTGGTGGATTGCTGATAATGTGTTGAAAAGTTCCCTTCACATTTTCGTAGATATTTGACTGAAAAATTGTTGCTGAAATTTGATTTTTTTCAGCGTTCTTCCTTGCTAAATCAAGTGCACGCTGATTGATATCTACTAAAGTTCCCAATAAGCCTTGTACTTTGATTAAAGTCAGACCCAAAGCACCATAACCACAGCCAATATCTAGCAAAGTTTCCTGAGGTTGAAAATGAAGAGTGTTCAGAAGAACTTGACTACCGTAATCAACCATCTTTTTGCTAAAGACGCCTGAATCTGTTAAAAAACTCATTTTTTCTCCCAATAACTCCACGTTTAATAAATGGATATCGTGCTTAGCATCAGGATTTTCTGCGAAATACATTTTACTCATAAAACTATTTTATCATTTTCTCTATCTAATTGTAAATCGTTTACAATTAGGAAAAAAATGTGATATACTAAAAAGCATTAATCAGGAGGTTTGTATGACCAACGAGTTTCTTCATTTTGAAAAAATTAGCCGAAAAGTTTGGCAAAATTTACACCGTAAAACAACACCACCTTTAAACGAATCGGAATTAAATTCCATTAAAAGTTTCAACGATAAAATCAGTTTACAAGATGTTACCGACATCTATCTTCCACTAACAAACCTTATTCAAATTTATAAACGTTCAAAAGAGGATTTAGCTTTTTCAAAAGGAATCTTTTTACAAAAGGAAAGTAAAAAACAGCCTTTTATCATTGGTGTTTCAGGTAGTGTGGCTGTTGGAAAATCAACGACTAGTCGACTACTACAAATTCTTTTGTCACGAACTTTCTCCAATGCAAAAGTTGAGCTAGTAACAACGGACGGTTTTCTTTACCCGAATCAAACGTTAATTGAAAAAGATATGCTTCATCGCAAAGGATTTCCTGAAAGTTACGACATGACTTTGTTACTAGATTTTTTAAATCGTATCAAAAATGGACAAGATTGTCAGATTCCTGTCTATTCACATGAAACTTATGACATCATCCCAAAAAAGACGCAAGAGATTAAGGCTTCTGATTTTGTTATCGTAGAGGGAATCAATGTCTTTCAAAATCCGCAAAACGAGAGACTTTATATGACTGATTTCTTTGATTTTTCTATTTATGTGGATGCTGAAGTAGAAAACATTGAAGTTTGGTATTTGGATCGTTTTAAAAAAATGTTAGCTCTTGCTAAAGAAGATCAAACAAGCTACTATCACCCTTTTACTAAACAACCCGAAAAAGAAGTTATGAATTTTGCTCAAAATATATGGAAATCAATCAATTTAGTCAATTTACAAAACTATATCGAACCAACACGAAATCGTGCTGAAATTATTTTACACAAAGCTAAAAATCATGAGATTGATGAAATTTACTTAAAAAAATAATTTAAGCTTGTCAAAACAATCTTTTTCATATATAATTAGATAGTTAGTATATTCGATGGAGGTGAAATAACTTGGCAAATATTAAATCAGCTATCAAACGCGCTGAATTAAACGTGAAACACAACGAAAAAAATTCAGCTCAAAAGTCAGCTATGCGTACTGCAATTAAAGCTTTTGAATCAAATCCAACTGAAGAACTTTTCCGTGCTGCTAGTTCAGCTATTGATAAAGCAGAAACTAAAGGTTTGATCCATAAAAACAAAGCTAGTCGCGATAAAGCGCGTCTTTCAACTAAAGTTGCTAAATAATTTCTATTTAACTAATAAAAAACGGAAGCTCTTAATCAGGGCTTTTTGTGTGAAAAAAATACTGAAAAGGAAGTCTCATGAAAATTGCAATAATCGGTTATTCTGCTTCAGGAAAATCAACCCTAGCTAAAAAATTAGCTGATTACTACAATGTCCCGCGCTTACATATGGATACCTTACGGTTCCAACCTAACTGGATAACCAGCGATAATGATTGGATGAAAAGTCAAGTCCAATCTTTTCTTCAGCAAAATAACAGTTGGGTTATTGATGGAAATTACAGTTTTTGCTTGTATCATGAAAGAATGCAAGAAGCGGATTTGATTATCTATCTGAATTTTTCGCGTCTAAATAGTCTATTCCGTGCTGTAAAAAGATATATCAAATACCATGGGAAAAACAGAGAAGATATGGCTAACGGCTGTAAGGAAAAATTAGACTGGGAATTTATTCGTTGGATTTTAAAAGACGGCCGTTCAAAAGAAAGTAAAGAACGATACCAATCAATTCAAAAATTCTATCCTGAAAAGTTTATTCAATTACACAACCAAAATGAAATCAATCGTTTTTTGAAGACACTAAAATAACTGATTCTTAAAATTGAATCAGTTATTTTTTCTTTTTTTGTGGAAATAAAGGCATTCCTAAAGAGGCAATTTTTTCTGCTGGAACTTTCATTCCTTCTTTTATCCATTTTGATAGTACCGAAACGACAGCAGAGCTCAAGAAGGAATTCATGTAACTACTAACATTTCTCTTGCCATTTCGATTTTGTTTTTCCAAAAAATCAAATACGGCTTGAGTTAGTAATTTTTCGAAATTATAGTCAATAGCTAAACTAATGATATAGGCTTCTTTTTTGGCTTCCTTAAACAAGAACAACCAAATTTGATACAATTCTGTTTTGAAATTGAAACGATTCAACTGATCTGTGATACTTTTTACTGTGTTTTTAAAGATTTCTTCTAATATTTCTTCCTTAGAATTATAGTTTCTATAAAAGGCAGCGCGTGATACACCTGCACGTTTTACCAATTCAGAAATAGTAATTTTCTTTAATTCTTTTTTCTCTAAAAGTTGCATCAAAGAGATTTCTAAAGACTCTTTGGTTATTCGATTCGATTCTTGATTGTAGATTTTTAAATTTTCAAGAGATTTTTCTGATATTTTCTTTTCCGACATAACATTCTCTTCCTAGCTGTATCAACTGATAGTTTAAATTTTGTTCACAAGGTAGTTCATGTTATAATTGTAAAAAAAGACAGAACCTTTGTCAATATATAAGGTACGATGGCAAAGAAAAGGAGAAACTATGACCTGGAAAATTATTGCTGATTCTGGTTGTGATTATAGAGAAATGAGTAATTTAGCAGATGATACAATTTTTAGCAGTGTTCCTCTCACAATCCAAGTAGAACAAGAAGTATTTGTTGACGATAAAGATCTTGATATTGATCATATGATGAATAAAATGTATGCAACTTCTACTCCTTCTAAATCGGCTTGCCCTAGTCCAGATGATTATATTAAAACTTTTGAAGGTGCGGATAATATTTTTGTTGTCACCATTACAGGAACTCTTTCAGGTAGTCATAATAGTGCTCAAGTTGCCAAAAAAATTTACCAAGAAGAACATCCAACAGTTAATATTCATGTTATTGATAGCCTTTCAGCAGGCGGTGAGAATGATTTGATTGTTTCCAAACTAAACGACCTCATCCGACAAAAACTAGACTTTGAAACAATTATTGAAGAAATTACACAATATCAAAAACAAACTAAACTTCTATTTGTACTTGCTAAAGTAGACAATCTTGTCAAGAATGGTCGTCTTAGCAAAATGCTAGGAGCTGTTGTTGGACTACTCAACATTCGAATGATTGGTGAGGCAAGTAAAGCAGGGACACTAGAATTGCTTCAAAAAGCACGTGGTGCAAAAAAATCATTAACTACAGCTGTTGATGAGCTACTAAAAGCGGGATACAAAGGTGGACAGATTGTCATTGCACATAGAAATAACGAACAATTCTGTCAGCAATTTTCAACATTAATAAAAGAAAAATTCCCTCAAGCATCCATTAAAGAACTTCCCACTTCGGGATTATGTAGTTTTTACGCTGAAGAAGGTGGGATTTTGATGGGCTACGAAATCTAAATATTTTTTATTGATATTTTTTATCATTATAAAAAATTCGAATTACCTCATATCAAAAAGAACTAGAAAATTCATTCTAGTTCTTTACTTTTTCGATTTAATTCGTTAAAATAGAATTAGTAAAGGGGTGAGCATCATGGCACGTGGAAGAGGAACAGCAAGTCCTCAAGATAAAGAAGCAATGGTTTTTATTTCAAAAAAACTTAAAAATTTGCTCAAAGAACAAGGACGTAAACAAATCGAATTAGCAAAAGAGACAGGAATTCCAGCTAGCACTATTACTGGTTATATAAAAGGAACTTCTCTTCCTGTTACAGAAAATGTTGAAAAAATAGCACGATTTTTAGGTGTTACAGCCGAAGAAATTGATCTTAGATACCGACTACTTTCTGATATCCCTCAACAATTTCCAGAATTGGATACTCTTTATGAGAGATTAAGTAAGAAAAATCGTGAAAAAATTATTATTAGTATAAAAAAAGTACTTTCTGAACAAGAATTAGAAAATAAACTAAAAGAGAATTATTTTCCTTATTTAGTATATGAGAATTACTATTCTTCACAACAAAAGCCAGAACAGGCTGATATCGTTTGGTTCAATCAAGAACTAGACTACGATATTGCTCTTTGGCTCCGTACCGATTCTCTTGAACCCAAATACCCTCAAAATTCTGTGGTTCTGATTAAAAAAACTCATTTTGAATTTGCAGGTGCTATCTATGCTATTGATTACGATGGACAAACTATTATTAAGCGAGTGTTTAATGACGCTACTGGTATCCGACTTATCTCACTTAATAAAAAATATGGTGACAAATATATCTCCTATGATGAAGAACCCAAAGTAATCGGTCGTGTCATGGCTACATTTAAACCACTTGAACAGAAACGATTAAAATAAATTTTCTCACACTACTACAAAAAGGCACATCTTCCTACTAATAAGTAGGGATGTGCCTCTTACCTTTTATGATAGGAGATAATCTATCTTTTTATATTATTTTAACTGCATTATTTCTTCTATTACTTTATTCATAAAATACCGATAAGCTAAACAACTACAAAGTCCCATTAAAACTAACAGCACAAGTGATGTAAAATAAATTATTAGTATCGGCAAGTATGCAGAAATAACAAATAACAAGGCAATGACACCACCAAAGAAAAAGAATAATAATAATCCAATCAAGGCTTTTACTATGCTACTATCTCGGTTCATTAATTCAGTAACATTAGACCAGTTTTTCACTAGCTTTTTGTAATCTCGATGGTATCCCCAAATGCTAAAAAACAAACTAATAGAAAACCAAGTGAATACCATCGCCACTAATGGAATTGGATGCACTCCAAATATTAAACTAATTATCAATAGCAGGGTAACTGGTAAAATAGATTGTATAGCAAAAAGATACCAAAATTTTAGGAAAATATATTTTTTAAAATTCAAAGGAAGAATTTTTATATAATCGAAATTTTCTCTTTCTAATGAAATACCAATCGATGTTAGATTGTTCCCCCCAGAATTTAAAAGTGAGATAAACGAAGAAAGGGCAATAAGAGGAAGTAAAAATTGTGGAGTCAAATAGTTTGATATACTTCCTGCTCTTGATAATATACTGAATGCTATACTGAATAACATAATATAGGGAAAAACTGCTGTAGTCACTATTTGCATCACGACTGAGTTTTCACCCAAAAGTCGAATATGATAATACCAAACAAATTTACTAAAACTTCTATTGGTGTTAAGCCCTGTTTGACGATTACTGATTTTTTTGTTGATTGTGGTTCCTGTTTTGAGAGCTGACTCGTAAAATTCTGGAAGAACCTTCTTTTTCACAACAATCAATAACAACAAAACTGCTCCTATCCACATTAAAATTCCTATCCAAAACGAAGGATTCGTTGGATGAAGAATAAAATGTGCGAAACTCTCAATTGGTGGGAAGAAAGCTTTTGCAAAGGTACGATTTGTCACACTAATATTATTAATTTGATTAATAAAAATATAAAATACCATAGAAGCAATAAAAACTACTGCCAAAACAATGTTAGCAATAATGTTTTTATATCGTCTAAAAAAGGTTGTCTTGGTAATAAAATGAACTAAAACAAGGATAAATAAAACCAGATTCGCACTAAAAATAACGATCGATAAAAGTGATGCCAATAAACTTAAGAAAATATTACTTCCTAAAAGAGCCAGCCCAAAGAAATAGGTATACATTGGTAAAATGGCAATCAATAAGGTTAAGAGAACTGAAAAACTCTTTCCGATAATGATTTCCAATTCAGTAAAGGCATACGGACGATAGGCTTGTAAGTCTTTGCTTTCATAAAAGACATTGTAAAACGAAAGAAATCCCTGTGACATTGAAAATAAAGCAAAAATTAAAACCATATTTGAAAAAATAGAAGGATTATTAAATAAATTTAATGCTCCATTAATACCAAACATAAAAAAATAAAATAAGCCTAATAACAAATGAGTGCGAATAAGTTTAGCAGATATATTTATTTTTTTTTCTGGTTTTTTAGATTGTTCTCTTCGATATTTTTGTAATTGAGTAGGAGGTACTGCATACAGTATATTGATATCCAATAATTTTTTAATAGAATTAAGACGCATCTGTTCCCACCTCTTCTCGTCTACCAGCTAGATTTAAATAAATTGTTTCAAGAGACTGATTTGGATATTGTTCTTTTAATTCCTCAATACTACCATAAAAAATTAATTCTCCTTTTTTCAAAATAGCCAGCTTATCACATAGTTGCTCTGCTACTTCTAAGACATGAGTAGAAAAAAGTACAGTCTTTCCTTTATGAGCATGTTCTTTCATCATTTGTTTAAGGTCAAATGATGCTTGTGGATCTAGACCGGTTAACGGTTCATCTAGCACCCAAATATCAGGGTCAGATAAAAGGGCAGCTATGACAAACACTTTTTGACGCATACCATGAGAAAAGGACTCAATAACTTCATAGCGATGTTTTGTAAAATCAAACAAGGCTAATAATTCTTTTAAGCGTTCTTCACATGCTTCTGAATTCATATCATACGATGTAGCCACTAATTCCCAGAAATCATTAGCCGTTAATCGTAAAAATAAATCTGGAGAATCTGCTACATAACCTATTTTTCTCTTAATTTCTAATCTATTTTCCGATAATTCTTTTCCGTCAACAAAAATTTGTCCAGTCGTAGGATTAATAACACTTACCAATGATTTGATAGTAGTTGATTTTCCTGCACCGTTATGACCAATCAAGCCAACGATTTCACCACTTTCAATTTTTAAATTTAAGTGATTCAAAGCTAGATTGCCATCATATAATTTTACTACATCTTTAAATTCAATCATTTCATGCTCTTCCTTTATTCTTTTGTTGTATTTAAGTCTACTCCTTTTTTTTATATTTGTCTAGAATTTATTGGACTTATTAACATCTTAAATTAGATAATAAAAAATATGCTAATTTTAGTAATTAGCATATTCTCTATTATGATTTTAAATCAAATACTTAATTATTAGACTTAAATAATTTTTTTCTAACCAAAATCAAAGTAGCAAATAGAAGCATCAAAACTCCTGTTATAATAGCGACAAAAGATGTTGTGCTATTTGTACGAGGCAATACTTTTTTGCTCGCTTCTTTGATTTGCACTGAAGTATCTGTTGTTTGACTTGGTGTCGTTGGATCAGAAACATCCATATTGGCTTTAGGAGTGAATTTCCATGTACCGACGAAATGGACATTGTCACCTGTAAAGGTCTTGCTATCTGTATCATAAGAAACAAAAGTCCAAACACCATTATCTACTGAAACACTAGTAACAGGAGGTAAAATAGCTTTTATAGGATCTCCTATCGCATACTGTTTAGTATCGCTAGGTATTAGTTTTCTTACTGCTTCTGGTAATGCCGGAGAATTCGGATCAACATTTGTAAAGTCATAAGTAACACTAGACTTACTTACTGGTTTGAATGTCCATGTTCCAACAAAGACAAGGTCTTTATCTGTTACAGTTTGCTTGTTAGATGGTGTATAGCCATCAAAAGTCCAAGTTCCATCTTTTAAAGTTACAGAAGTTTGCTGTGGTTGCATAGCTGTCACTTCTTGACCAGGATTGTAACGAGTTGCATCAGTTGGAAGTAACTGTTTCACTTCATCTGGTAATGGAGTAGCATTAGAACTTGTAAACTCATAGCTAGTTCCATAATCGTGATAAGTATTACTAAAGGTTGGCGATGTTGCTCCAAGCCCATTGCCATAAGTAGTTTCAGCGATTAATTGTCCTTGCCCGTTGTCTGTTACAACAACTGTGGCTTCAACACTTTTTGAATCGTAAGTATAACCTTGTTGTGCTTCATTCTTCTCAGAAAGAGTATACTTATAAGTTCCTGCTTGATCAAAAGTTAATTCAGGGAATGTAACAGATCCATCAGCTTTGTTCTTAGCTTCTGTAACCGCATTTGACTGCAAATCGGTTAACAAGAAAGTAAATTGATTGTCTGTAAGTGTTTTTCCTGATAATTCTTTTGACGCTGATAAAGTAACTTTAGCAGGGGTTGCAGTATAGCGATTAGTAAACTTAGTACGTGAGTAAGTCACATTGGCTTTTGCAACACCATTGTTGTTAACAACTTGAACAGTAACTGTGATGTCTTTATTTTCATCATCAACTACTCCAGCCACATTACTAGAATGCTCACGAATAATATAGTTGTATGTTCCTTCTTTTAAGAATTTAATCGCTTTAAAAGTAACGGAGCCGTTTTTATTTTGAGTAGTTTCTACCACTTGATTATTAGCATCAGCATTTAACAAATCAAAGGTGAATTCACCATCATTGAGATTACGTCCAACTAATTCTTTTTGTACCGTGAAAGCTACTTCATCTGGTTCTGTCGCTTCACCAATACCATCGGTAACTGTTAGCGGTGCGAACGGACGAGAAGTTAAAGCAGGTAATTGAGTTCCATTTGCAGTTACTGTCACATCATTAAATGCTTTTTTCTCCACTTTATCTACAGGTTTCGTGATAAGTGTTCTATAAATAATAAAAATGCCTCGTTTATTTAAATCACCTGCATTGATTGTGAAATTGTTAGAATCTGTAATTGTCACAACATCAGTTGGATTAAAGGAAGTTCTAACTCCTTGCGGACTATCCCAATCTGTGAAATGATATCCTGTAATCGTACCATCTAATTTTTGACCATCTGGAATAATATCTTTAATTACGACATTTCCCATATCTGTAACATCACGATTCACACGAATGCGCCAGTTGATATATCTTGGGTCTTTGGAGTCTTGTACACCCCATTTAGAATATCCTTGAGGCTCTTCATCAACTTTGATACGTTTTAATTGATAAGTTTCTCCTCCTGGGAATGCCACTGTTCTTTCTTGATTATATGGCATATCATCAGCCCAAACGACTGTAAATAATGCTGAAATAGACTTTTTCTCAGTTAATTTCGCAAAATATTCAGCGTTGGTTACAGTAATGGTAGCTTTATTGGTACTCGGATCTGTTGTCAAAGTAGCAATATTTTCACCAGATGGAGCTTTGATGTCTTGAGTTGATTGTTGTTCAATTTTAAATTCTTTTGGAACATCGTAAACTAAAGTATCTCCATTTTTCAGAGTAACACTATCAGCAAATGAATAAGTTGGTGCAATATAAAATTTTCCTTCGCCGTAGCCTGTACTTTTCAGTTGATTGTTATTAATCGTTACAACTGTGGAAAGTTGGTATTGATCACTTGGAAGTTCATCCGCATGAATCCTTGTAGTAGACGACAATAAAGGAATGAAAACTGAAAATAGCATCAACAAAGTTGCCAATACTTGAGGTATTTTTTTATAAAATTCTTTCACTTTTCTTTTTCTTCTCCTTTTAATTTATTTTTAAGTACAATATCAACATGAATTGTACTCAAATTGAAAGATATTTAATATATTGACATAATTACAGTGCCAATATACAATCCTATTATAACATAATTAAAATAAAAATATAGTTTTAAACTACTCAATTTTTTTGAGATATTTTTATCTATTTAAAGTGTACAAAAATTTCCAATTCAATATAAAACAACCCTTTCATATTTGAATAATCATGGAAAGGGTGTTTTGTATATTATTTTTTAAAATTATAAGTAGCTTGACTGAGTTTGGATAATGTATTTAGGAAATACCTGTACTACTATTCCCTCATCTTCATCCTCTTTATCGTCAAATATTAAAGCTAGTTCTCCTTGTCTATCTACTACAATTGTTGTCAGATTAAATCTACTATTTGCATGTTGACCATAGTTATTGATAATTTTATCTTCTACAGTTCCAATAATATCATGCATATTATTTTTAAATTTAGAAAAAGAATCTTCTTGCTCCCTACTTATACCATCTGACTCTCGATATGCTTGTGCTGTTACAATAACTTTATTTTTTCTCTCAAAAATTTCAATATTTATTTTGCTATTAAATCCAAAATCATAAGTTAACTCACCAAAAATTTTATTATACATTTTCTGATTGTTCCTTTCTTTCCAAATTCTTGATAGCAGAAATACCACCACTATGTGGAATCCAGCCATGAACATCATTGGGAAGTAAATCCATACTTTTCATATCATTTTTTTCATGCCAAGTGTAACCGTTATCTTTACGAAACTGTCTAACGTCTTCAGGTTTCACCCCTCTCATATTTGCAAATTCAATATCGGCTTGTGTAAAATTTTTATATCGATTACTAGTAAAATCTTTAATTTTAACAGTTCCTTTACTTACTTCTGAAAAGTCAGGAATACCATTTTTAAAAGGAATACCATCAATTAGGTGTTTTTTTGAAACCTCTAACCAAGTTTTTCTTTCAGGATTTATCAATTCACTTGGATGTATATAATCTGGATTAGGTTTCCATTTTGAATTACCAGCTTCACCTACCCACTCTCCATTTTCTTTTGGTAGCCTTGTATTTTCATCAATAGTATTTTTATTTTCTTTATCCAAAGCATTTGATAAAAATTTTGCTATTAAATCCAACTTGTTTTTTGCTAAAGAGTTTAGGGAATTGGTATTGTTATATTTGACTTCTTTTTGGTGATTATCATTTATTTCATTATGTTTTTTAGTATCAAATTCTAAACTTCTCGTTTCCATTAAAATACTCTCCCGTTCATATTATATTCATTATCAAATTCCTTCTTGATGTAAGTATAATTTGAATCTCTAATTGCCATTTCTTCAATTATTAAAGATAAAATTAAATTAATTTGATCTTCTGAGTAATCTTTTATAGAAGGCGTAATGATATTGACTAAATGTGTTACAAAATATTGCACATTAATATCGTAGTCAATATTTTTTATTAAAGTATCAATATCAAAGATATCATAGGTTAGTACTCTTATGTATTCGTACATTTTCTCATCATCTTTATCACTAAAATGTTCTAGAAAATATGTTTTAATAGTTGACTTCAAGTTTGATTTTATAATTTTTTCTTTTAAATTTGTTAAATGGCTACAATTTTCTTTCATCAATAAGACATCATCCATTAACCATTCAACAATTTCTTTATTGATACTTGAAGTTTGTTCAAAATGGGCTTGATTAAATTCATATAATGATTCACTATCATATTTTTTAACTTTACACAATACTGGTTGAATCCATTCATTTTGATAAATAGCTGCAACCCCTTTTGGCAACTTAGCTAACTCTTTTATTTGATTGTCATTTAGATTTGCAGAATGACCAACAAGCTCTCTATCTGACAAGTCTGGCAAACGCATAATAATTTTAGTGTTGGTATTTCTAATAACAGACATATCCAATAAGTTCGGAGCTTGATCTGCTATAATAAAACCTTCTCCATAAGTTCGCATTTCAGCGATAGCATTCGCTAGCATTTCAACACTTTTCCCAAGTAAATTTGAAGTTTCTGTTGATTGTTCTGTTGAAGTACGCTTTAATAAATTATGAGCTTCTTCTAATATTGTAATGTGTTTCAAGGAAGAATTCATAGTTTTTGAACTTGCCATTCTATATTCTTGTAATTTTAGAACTAATATCCCCATAATTAGCGACTTAGTTTCAGTAGAACCAACTCGGCTTAAATCAATAATAACATTAGAATCAAATAGAGTATGACTAGGAATTTCTTCATTAGAAAAAATCATACCATTAATCCCGTTTGTCAAAGATTCCAGTCTAGTAAATAAAGCTCCCTTATAAGCTCCTTTGTTTTCATTATCATATTCACTTGAATCCACAATTTGTTTAATATTTTCAGTGACATCAGTGAATGATGGGAATAAATCAGAACGGATTCTGTTCTCTGAGGTTACCAAATCCCAACCGCAATCTTTATATGATTTTTCAACAGCATTTTTTAAAATAGCTGGCATAGCAGCATACATTGGCCATGCAACATTAAAGACTTCAATCAATCTATCCATGTGCTCTAAAACATGAATTTCTTTTTCAAAAGAAAATGGATTTAATTTCAAGAGAGTAGTCAAAAAAGGGTTTGTACCATACACTAACACATCTTCATCATTCCCAAATATATTTTTATACTCACCTTTTGAGGGTTCGATAACTAGAAATTTGACATCATTTTGTCTTGTTTCATTAATCAACTGATAGACTGTATTACTTTTCCCAGTTCCTGTGCTACCTGTGATAAATACATGGGATGATAAAGAATCTTTTGATAATATAACAGGAGTTTTTTCTTCATGATTCATATGAAAAATATTTCCTAATCTCAAAGGTACAATCGTATCATCTAAGTTATAAGAAGATATATTTCTACCAAATTCGGCACACTCAATCACTGGAAGGCCTGGTATGGATTTTTGAGGAAAATTTAAAGAATAAGAAAGCTCTTTCCCTGATAACGGTGTAGTCGCTGTTACAGTTGTGGGATAAGCATTGAAACTTTCATCACTTGCAATCAATTCTGGATTTAACCCAAAAATAGGCTGACGCAAATCTCTTAAGTAAGAACAAATTTCTCTTGCTTCTGCACTTTGTTCTCCCATATCACCTCTCCATAAATTAATGGCGGAATCCGACATAAAAGATTCTTGTCCTTGAGTCAGTGCAATGTAACTATGGGCAACATTATTTGCTATATTGTAATCTTCGCTCAATACATATGCTGCAAAATCCCACATTCCCAGCGCGGTACTTAGCTCATACCGATTCATTTGATTTTGTAACAAATCTAAGGTATGTTGAATATTATAATTCGTAAAATTTTGTGTAATTCCTTCACCATATCCTACAGTTGCCATTACATTAGAAGCTCTGGCGAAATTTGCACCAAAATTAACACCTAGAGTAGTTCCTTTTGCAATTCCTTTTGCTATAGAATTGGAAGTCGAAATAGCCTTTCCTAAAGTTTTACTAATTGTCTTAGAAACGTTTTTTGTTATACCCAAACTATCGGATATGCTTCTTGTTTTTGATTTGGAATTGCTTTGAGTGAAAGTCAAACTTCCATTAGCATTTATCTGGATAAAATTTTGAACGCCTACTCCAATACCACCACCTATTGATTTACTTTCAGATTCACTACTAGTATCAGTATTGGATTCTCCATCTGTATGAGTCTTTGTATCAGCCTCTCCATCTGTATGAGAATCAGTATCTGATGTTGTTTTTGTTTCACCTTGCGTTTCAGTTTGAGCAATATTAGCAGAATTTTGAATTCCTGCACTAGCTCCTACATTTACACCGACTGTTGCAGAAGAACCAAAAGAATTACTATCATTAAAGGTAAAATTCGTTTGCCAACTAGCATAAGGAGCCAAACTAGAATACATTTCAGCTAATCTAAGTTTTCTGTCTGCTATATCATTAATTGGAGTCGCCATCAAAATCAAAATATATTCCTCTTTTTTGGAAGAAGGGATAATTCCATCAATTAATTTTTCGATTGTTTGAGTTAGAAATTTTTCTGATTTTTCTGTAGGTATATTTGATGCTGTGACAACCGAATAGGGTCTATTATCATTTAAAATATTAAGACGGCCTATACCATTTATGTCCGTCCATTCCGAACCCGGAAAATTCCCTTTTAAGGCTTCTGTTAATCTTGTCTTATATATTTTTTCCACTTCGGTATTATGATTGGCATTTTTAACATTTGTAACAGCTAAAAAAACATTCGTTGTCCGACTAGTTCTGTGAAAAATCAATGATACATTCACTTCCTCATTGGATAACACAGCATATACATTCACTAATTTTTCGAGGCTATCTTCCGATTTGTCAATCACCCATTTTGTAATGTTAATAAAGCGAATATTTCGTTCTGAATCAAATGGTAAACCTTCATATTCTAATTTATTATCCAAAGGAAGGTACAAGTCTTTTAATTGTGATAAAAAAGCATTATAGATTTCAATACTGGTAGCCGAAAGTAGACGTTCTGTCAGTTCAGCAGCAGATGAATCATTTAAATTGGGTATTTTAGAAAAATAGTTTGATCGACTATCTTCAAGTTTTTCTAATTCTTCTGGACTTAGTACAGCTAATTTTGAAAGCGAGCTGGCAGCATTACTCCCCATTTTATTTATTATTCGTTTAATCCCCATAAATAAATTCTCCTAATTACCTAAATAAAATTTATTTTCCAAACCATCATATTTTTAATTTGTTGTGAGTAATTTTCTATTTGTATTATTCTATTTTCTAATTCTTTAATTTGTATATTGTAATCACTAATCGTTTCAGATTGTTCATGCAATTTTGGATTAAAATCAACGATATTATCATTGATAGTATGAATTAAAATAGTACTCCATTTTTCAAAACTGTCTTTATGATTTTTTTCAAATTCGCTAAAAATAGAATCAATTTCTTTTACTACTTCTTCATTATATGTTTTGGCAAGTTTTCTAGTGTTGATTTTTCTAGGATCCCAAAACTTATATCTAAACATTTCTTTGTCAAAAACAAATGCTGACTTATCTTCAATAATCAAATCTGAATATTGAATAATGATATTTTTTATTTCTTCACGTTCTTCAATTGTTAAGACATCAGATTCTGTCACAATTTTTGAAAGCTTCTTTTTAAAAATTTCAGAATGGCTTTCCCAATAATTTTTTGATTCAGTTTCAATTAATTTCTGTGATTCATTTATTTGATTTGTAAAATCTTTACTTACTATTTGAATGAAATTATCAGACGCAAAATTTTCTGCTTGATCCTGAGCTTGGGAGCTCACTTCATATTTATCCCAAAAATTAGATGTATCATTGATAAAATCATCCATCATTTTTTTCAAATTTAATGATAAATCGGATTTATCTGGTTTGGATAAATTTTCCATTATATTTTTCCAATTTTCTCTTACATTTTTAAAAATTTCTGTTTTAGCATTTCTTTTCTCATCCTCGTGTTCCAAAACTTCCTGTTTACCCTGTTCACTACTCCTAACTTTTTGGTATTTTTCATCAAAGCCGAACTCTTCAAAAGGTATTTTTTCTTTATTCAGACTATTTTCCATAAACTGTGAATAATTATTAATAAATTCTTCTTTCAATAATTGGCTTTGATTTATAACTTGAGAAATTAATTCCTGCTGTCCCTTCTCTAATTCTTTGTAAATATTTTCCCTGAATTGTTCCTGTCTATATTTCTTTTCTGTTATTTCTTTAGTCGAAAAAGTAATAATTTTATTAAGGAACAATTTAGATTGTTGGCATTTATTGTATGGAGAATAAATGTCTGCAAAATCAATAATTGCCTGTTCTACTTCCTGTAATCCACTATTTGCAAAAAGAAGATTACTACTTCTCTCAGATTCTTGATGATAACGATTTTTTATTTGTTGAGGCAAAATATTATAGTCATATAATTTTTTATAGAAATTTGAATTTTTATCTAAATATTTATTCTTTTGGTCACTAAATATTTCTGCATTGTACTCATCAATAAATTCTTGATTATTTTTACTACCTAAACCAATTAATGAAGATAGGAAATATATTCCAGAAGCATATAATTTTTGTGGAACTGCAAAATCTAAGATATCACTTTCTGAATAGTCATTTAGTTTAGCACAATCAGCTTTGTTAACAACAATCATTGTAAAACGATTATCTAATTCATTTAAACTGTTTATTTCATTAGCTAATTCATCAGCGTTTACTCTATCTAATGATTCATATTCTGAAACTATAACTGGAAGTCCATTAGATAGCCCTTCAAGAGCATTTCTTAAAACTCTAAGATGTTCACCATTATTAGCAGCATCTGATCCAGGTGTATCAAAAATAACAAATCGATTGCCATTTCTTGCAATAATTCCTTCTTCTTCAAATGGAATTTCCAATTGAATTAAATCTGAAATAAAGTTTTTTTGATTAATATTTGCTTCAGTGTTTATAATCTCTAAAACTTTTCCCAAAAATAGTGGAAGTGCTATTCCTTTATTATTTTCTAAACATTGTCTTAATTTAATGATAAAGTCTTCATCATTTGAATAATTTGTTTCTAATCTACAACTGTCTTTATCAAATAAAATACTTACTTTTTCATTTATAAAAGAGAAATCAATTTTTGCTCTATCTTTGTATTTTGATTTTTTTATTTTATAAATCTTTGCTGTTGTAGGCTTCGCACTACTTGGTAAAAATTCATAACCTACTAAAGAATTAATAAATGTTGATTTACCAGAACTAAAATTACCTAAAACATATATTGGAATATCTGACCCAGAAGCCTCAGAAAACTTGTCTAATTCCTTTTTTATATCAGTTTTATCCAATATACTATTTTCTACCAGTGGGTAGAGTTTTTGGAAGATATCAATAACATCAGGTAAAATATCCCTAGCATTTTCTAAGTAAAAATGAGATTTTTCTAAATTGATTCTCTGAGAAAATCTCTCATCTTCACAAATTGTTTTCAATTCGTCAAATTCATCTTTAGTTCCCTGAAATTCGATTGTCAATAAATCACTTGGAGAACTAAAATCTTCATAAATAAGTTCTAATATTTTTTTGACATTAAATGGAAAAAATCCTTTTTTATATATTTCATTTATTAATTCTCCGTCGTAAGAAGTCGAATGAAGTGGCTTAAATTCTCCAGAAATTTCATCATAGATTTCAAATTTCGTTTCTTCTTCGTAAGGATTGCTAATAAGTTTTAATCTTGTCATAATAATTAAATTCTCCCCTAAATTACTAAATTATAATCTCATTTAGATTATATCATATAACATTATTTTATTTAATAGTCATTACAAGAATTTTTTTGTATATTATATAAAAAATTAACAACCCTTCCATGTGTACATTGCGCACGAAAGAGTTGTTAATTGTTTTATGTTTATTTAGATTTAACGAACTGTACGGATACGCATGGTGTTTGTACCGCCAGTACCTACTGGAACTCCAGCTACAATGATAATGTTATCGCCTGCTTCTACCAAACCTGTTTCAAGAGCCACCTTTTCAGCTACTTCAAACATGTCATCAGTTGATGCTGGTTTTTCAGTGATAACTGGAATGACACCCCAGTTTAGAGTAAGTGAACGTTGAGTTAATTCATCAAAAGTCACTGCTAAGATATCTGCATCTGGACGATATTTAGAAATTAGGCGTGCCGTATTTCCAGACTCAGTGATAGTTACAACTAATTTAATATCCATTGAACGAGTTGCATCTTTAACTGCTGAAGCTACTACTTCTGTTTTATTAGAACGAGCAAAGTGATCAGAGTTCAAACGTCCGTATTCATTTAACAAAGTTTGAGCATTTTTATCAATGGTTGCCATCGTTGTTACTGACTCAAGTGGATATTTACCATTTGCTGATTCACCAGAAAGCATTGTTGCATCTGTACCATCAATAACAGCGTTAAAGACATCAGATACTTCTGAACGAGTTGCGCGTGGTTTTTCAGTCATTGTTTCCAACATATTTGTTGCTGTAATAACAACTTTACCAGCAGCATTAACTTTGGTGATAATCATTTTTTGATATACTGGAACCATTTCAAATGGTACTTCAATTCCCATATCACCACGGGCAATCATAATTCCATCAGCTGCTTCAATAATTTCATCTAAATTGTCAATACCTTGTTGGTTTTCAATTTTAGCAAACAATTTCACATGGCTGTTACCAGTTTCTTCACAAATAGAACGAACTTCATTAACGTCTTTTGCAGTACGAACAAATGAAATCGCAATAAAGTTAATACCTTGTTCCAAACCAAAACGAATATCGTCATTATCACGTTCAGCAAGAGCTGGGAAAGGAATTTTAGTATTAGGAATGTTTACTCCTTTTTGCTTAGCAATGATACCGTCGTTTTCAACTTCTACTTCAAATTCACGAGTTGCATCATCTTTTGCAATAACGCGAAGACCCAATTTCCCATCGTCAATAAGAACTTGACGTCCAACTTGAACATCATCATAAATATCAAGACCGCCGGCAACATTTAAAGCAATCAAATCACGAGTTGATTGGATTCCTTGTTTAGTCGCAACACGAATTTTTTCACCAGTTTTGTATGAGAATTCTTTTGCTTCTCCTTCAAATAATTCTGTACGAATTTCTGGACCTTTTGTATCTAATAGAAAACCAACTTTTTGATTAGCTAATTTTTCAGCAAGCTTAACGGTTGCCATACGCTCACCTTGTTCTGCATGGTCACCATGTGAGAAGTTGAAACGGAAAGTATTTGCTCCAGCTTCAATTAGCTTTGCAATACTTTTTGCTGACGATTCAACATCAAGCTTTTCAGCCCAATAGCCATCATCTCCAAATTTTTTCCCACCACGGATTTCAACCGCTGGTCCTAATGTTGCAACAATTTTTACGCGTTTATTCATGATAAATGAAACTCCTTTACAATCTAGGTCATTGAGACCCTTACTAACAATATAAATAATGAATTAAATGGAAATACTACGGTTCAAAGCTGCTAATTCTAAATCAGCTTTATGAGGGTTATTCACTACTATCTGACCATCCTCTGTTAGGCTAAATAAAGCACCCTCTTCAGCAGTTCCGAGAATTGGATTTTCCACCATTTGCTCGTTACGAATACCGACTGCAACACCACCGATACCTTTTTTCAATAATGTTACGGCATGAGCACCCATACGAGAAGCTAAGATACGATCGCGGGCGGTTGGTGAACCTCCCCTTTGAATATGACCCAGTTCTGTCACACGAAGATTGTCTAAATCACCGTATTTTTTAAGTTCTTCACCAAACTTAGCGGCTGACATAACTCCCTCAGCTAGGACAATGATATTATGCTTTTTCCCTTTATCATATCCATTTTGAATACTTTTAACGATATCTGCCATATCAAAGCCTTCTTCAGGTACAATAATTTCATCAGCACCGGAAGCAATACCAGCCCAAAGGGCAATATCTCCTGCATTTCGTCCCATAACTTCAACAACAAAAGTACGACGATGGCTTGATGAAGTATCACGAATCTTATCAATAGCTTCCATCGCAGTTGTGACAGCTGTATCAAAACCAATTGTAAAATCAGTGCCGACAATATCATTATCAATCGTTCCAGGAAGTCCAATAGCTGGGAATCCATGTTCTGTCAAGCGCATAGCACCATGATAGGAACCATCTCCACCGATAACTACAACACCTTCAATACCATGTTTTTTTAATTGCTCAATTCCCTTTAATTGTCCTTCAAGTTTAACAAACTCTGGGTAACGAGCGGAGTGAAGAAATGTTCCTCCACGAGAGATGATATCACCTACTGAAGTAGCGTTAAGAGGATAAATCTCACCTGCAACCATTCCAGCATAACCATCATATATACCGTAAACTTCCATTCCTTCGGAAATTGCTTTACGAACAACTGCACGAATAGCAGCATTCATACCAGGGGCATCACCACCACTAGTCAAAACAGCAATACGTTTCATTTCGTTTTCTGCTCCTTTTTCTTTTTAACATTCTTATAGATTATACCACATTCAGAATAAAAATTCTCTTCTTTTCCTATCTTTTTTAACGAAAAACCGTTTTCATAGAATAGTTATTCAATTCTTCTTGAAGTGAGTCTGATTTTTTAACATGAAACTGAGAAGCAACCACGGTCCTTTTTTCATTCTCATATCGTAAAACAACAGGAATATCTCCTGAATATTTTTCTAGTAATTGGGAAATTTCTAAATCATAATCATGATTTTCCAGTTGAATCCAAAATCGTTCAGAACTAGCTTTCTGTATTGCTGACAAAATCATTTGTAGATGTCCGTCGCGTTCTTTTATTTTGCCAGTTAAATAATAGAATTGACCTTCTGCGATTTTATTTCCTATTTGTTTGTAAGTGTCTGGAAATATAGTGACATCCAACTTTTTCTTGGTATCTGACACTTGTAAAAATGCCATGTTTTCACCATTTTTTGTCCGAATGACTTTCATAGATTGCACTTCAACTAGAATAGTTGCCTGTCTGTTCTCATTTAAGTCTTCTATCCAACTATAAGTTTCAAGGGAGTTTCGTCCTATTTTAATGAGAGGGTGCTCACTCAGACCAATTCCGATCAAGGATTGTTCCAATTCAAATTTTTTTGAATCGTCGTAGTCATCTGCCTCTATCCAAGAATAATGACTATCAGCAAAAAGACTTCCTAATTCATCTACAAATACAAAAAGGTTAGGTAAATTAACAACTATTTTTTGACGATTGTTTTCAAACACATCAAATAAACCAATTTGAATGAGAGGTTCCAACAATTGAATTTTGTGGTACTGCTTAGGTAATCGCAAGATAAAATCTTCGATACTAGCAAAAGATTTTTGTTTTCGTTCGTCGATAATCCAGTATGCCAAATCTCGAGGACAACCTTTCAAATTTTTCAAACCCAAAAAAATCTTTTTATCTTGAAATTTATCGTAGTAAGGAATGTTGTTAATATTCAATGGTGCAATTTTGAAATCAAAACGCAAGGCATCTGTTATGTAAGCGTTGCTAGAATAGTTCAACATCACATCAAAGAAAACATCTGGATAATGTGCTTTAAAGTAAGCCAGTTGAAAAGCAAGTGCCGAATAAGCATAGGCATGGCTGCGATTAAATCCATATCCCGCAAATTTCTCCATAACTGCAAATACTTGTTTTGCCTTTTCTTTAGAATGTCCTAGTTTTACAGCTCCTTCAATAAAATCTTCTTCCATCCGGTGCATCTCAATGGCATTTTTTTTACCCATTGCTCTTCTTAGGATATCCGCTTTTCCTAGTGAAAAACCTCCGAAATGTTGTGCGACTTGCATGACTTGTTCTTGGTACAACATAATCCCAAAAGTCGGCAGTAAAATATCACTCAAACTATCATCTATCAACTCAATCTTTTCTTGTCCATGCTTTCTCTTTACGAAATTATCAATATAATCACTTGCTCCAGGACGGTTTAGAGAGGTTGTCGCAACGACTTCTTCAAACTGACTTGGTTTTACTCTTTTTAAAAGATTAATTGCTCCTGCTTGCTCAAACTGGAAAATTCCCTTTGTGTAACCATTGGCAAACAGCTTCATCGTTTCTTTATCTTCTAAATCAATTTCTTCAATGACAATATTTCTATTGTACTTATCCCAAACTGCTTCTTTCATCCTTTGAACAAAAGTTAAATTCCGCAATCCTAAGAAATCCATTTTCAAAAGACCGTTCTCTTCAACACCGTGCGCATCATATTGCGTGATATATATGTCTTCGCCATACTTGAGAGGAATGTAATCTGTTAAATCCTTATCACTCATAACAACTCCAGCCGCATGAATGGATGTTTGACGAGGATTGCCTTCTATTTTCTTAGCGATTTCAAAAGCCTTTGTATATTCTACTCTACTATTTATTAATTGGCGAAAGGAAATATTTTTTTCGTAAGCTGATGTTAGCGTATCTCGAAAATGAATCTTTTTAGTAATGTTAGTTAATTCATGCTCAGCAACACCAAAGCGTTTGAAGACATCTCGAATAGCTTGTTTGGCTCCAAATGTTGAATAAGTTACAATTTGTGCTGCGTGCATACTTCCATAACGATCCCGAACGTAGCGAATAAATTCTGGTCGATAAACATCTGGAATATCGATATCTATATCTGGCATAGTATAACGTTCAAGATTTAAGAAACGTTCAAATAGCAGATTTTTTTCTACAGGATCAATACCTGTAATTTCTAGAACATAGGCTACCAGACTACCTACAGCTGAACCTCGTCCCATTCCCATGTAGTAGCCTTGACTTCGACCAAATCGCAACAAATCCCAGACAATCAAGAAATAATCATCAAAACCCATCTGATGAATCACCGCTAACTCTTTCTCTAGTCTTTCTTTATATTGTTCTTTCGTAAGTCCGCGTTTTATCAGTCCTTCTTCTGCTTTTTCTCTTAACTCCTCAACTGCCAAACGATTCGGATTAAAACGAGGCAATTTCAATTCTCGGTTGATTTCATAATGAATATCCGTCACTAAATGTTCAAGATTTTCTATACTTTCTGGAAAATTATGATGAAAAAGAGCTTCTAGTTGTTCTGGATTTAAAAAATTTTCATTGACAGGTAGCTGTCCTACTTCATTCAGATGAACATTATCACGAATGGCATGTAAAACTTGTAATATTCCTAAATCTTCTTTGTCAAAATATCGAACAGTGTGAAGTGGAATAACTGGATGGTTAAATTTCTGTTGAGCGGTATCTGGAAAAACACCAATAAAAAATTCTCTCTCTAAGTCTAACTGATCGACCCCATCAAATACTGGTACAACGAGTGCCAAATGTTCAAAAAGATGTTGAAAATCTTGCCAAGCTTCTTTTCCCATCATTTTTAGTGTAGAGATTTTCATTAAATTACGATATCCTTGATTATCAAGTGCTATCAGTCGGATATTTAATAGCTGGTTTTCTCTAAGTAAAGTCAACTCCAGTCCTAGAATAGGTTTCAGACCTTCGGATATTGACAGCTCCAAAAAAGAATAGGCACCATAAAGATTATCCACATCCATTATGCCTAAGTATTGGTAGCCGGTTTTTTTTGCTTTTTGGATATATTCTTTGATTGATATCGTACTATCCATAAAAGAATAAACTGTTTTGGTATCTATTTGAGCAATCACGTCATTCTCCTTAAGTCGCTTCATCCCTTTTAATTAACATTATACAAGAAAAGTAGAAAAGAAGGAACTTGAAACCTCTTTTCTACTTTTTCCTATTTACATTTTAGTCCTATTTTCTTTTTCTAAATATAACATTTTCCTATCAGGCACTTCCATCAACCATACAAGCTTTTTTCCATCTTATCGAAAAAGTCACGGAGTTCTGATTGCACGATACCGAGCAAACGGGATTCTTCTTCTTTTGAAATGGTAACATCTTCTGTTCTTTTTGTTTCTTCATTCCAATAAGCATAGTATCCTTCAGAAGTCAACTCCAATTTAGAGTTCAAGGTATATATGACACGGATTTTTTTTCCATCCACTACACTTGTAAATAAAATATCAAAATCATTAGAACTTTCATCTACAGTAGGAATTTTTATAGGAATTTCTTTTCCTATTTCGATTGATTCAAGAGTATCATCTAACTTTAAATCTTGTCTAGGTGGAATAGTAAAGCCTGCTTTTTTGATTGTTTCTTCATATCGATCTGTCATCAAGTAAGATAGAATTTTTACTCTATCTTCTTTCCGATAGGCTTCTTTTAACCCAACAGAAGCTTGATAACGATTGTAAACAATCAACCCAACAATCAAAAGTACGATAACCCCAATAGAAATCAAGATTTTTTTAAGTACCGACATTTTTTCTTTAACCTTTGCATATTATTTTATTTTGATAGTTGCTTCTCTCAACCATACAGGCTTTTCTCCATCTTATCGAAAAAGTCACGGAGTTCTGATTGTACAATACCGAGCAAACGGGATTCCTCTTCTTCTGAAATGGTGACATTTTCTTTTATATTTTGACTATTTCGTTGTTCATAATTTTTATAAGTTAAATTAAGTTTAGAGTCAAATACGTATGATATCTCAGTTTCTTTTCCATTTACAGTAACTGTAAAAAAAACATTAAAATTTTTAGAACCTTCATTTGGGTGACTAATTTTTATAGATATTTTTTCTCCTACTTCAATTACTTCAATAACATCATCCCATTTTAAATCTCTTTCAAGAAAAATAGTGAAACCCACCTTTTCTATCATCTTCTCATATCGATCTGTCATCAAGTAAGATAGAATTTTTACTCTATCTTCTTTCCGATAGGCTTCTTTTAACCCAACAGAAGCTTGATAACGATTGTAAACAGTCAACCCAACAATCAAAAGTACAATAATTCCAATAGAAATCAAGATCTTTTTAAGTACCGACATTTTTTCTTTAACCTTTACATGATATTTTATTTTGATAGTTGCTTCTCTCAACCATACAGGCTTTTCTCCATCTTATTGAAAAAGTCACGGAGTTCTGATTGCACGATACCGAGTATGCGTGCCTCCTCTTCTTTTGAAATGGTAACTCTTTCTCTTATCTTTGTTTCTTCATTTCTATATGTGTAGTACCCCTCAGAAGTCAACTCCAATTTAGAGTTCAAAGTATATACGATATCAATTTTTTTTCCATCCACTACACTTGTAAATAGAATACGAAATTCAGTAGACGTTTTATCTACTGGACTAATTTGTAGAGGTATCTCTTTTCCTATTTCGATGGATTCAAGAGTATCATCTAACTTTAAATCTTGTCTAGGGGGAATGGTGAAACCCGCCTTTTCTATCATCTTCTCATATCGATCCGTCATCAAATAATATAGAATCTTTACCCTATCTTCTTTCCGATAGGCTTCTTTTAAGCCAACTGAAGCTTGATAATGATTATAAACAATCACACCAACAATTAAAAGTACAATGACCCCAATAGAAATCAATATCTTTTTAAGTACCGACATTTTTTCTTGAACCTTTACATATTGTTTTATTTTGATAACTGTTTCTCTTCTCAACCATACAAGCTTTTTTCCATCTTATCAAAAAAGTCACGGAGTTCTGATTGCACGATACCGAGCAAACGGGATTCTTCTTCTTTTGAAATGGTAACAACTTCCATTCTTTTAGTTTCTTTATTCCAATAAGTATAATCTCCTTTAAAAGCTAATTCCAGTTTACTATTGAGAGGATATACAATATCAATTTTTTTCCCATCCATTACACTTGTAAAAAAAACACGAAATTCACTGTCTCCTTCATTTACTGTAGGGATTTGGAGAGGAATTTCTTTTCCTATTTCGACTGATTCAAGAGTATCATCCAATTTTAAATCTTGCCTAGGTGGAATGGTAAAACCTGCTTTTTTGATCATTTCTTCATATCGATCTGTCATCAGATAATACAAAATCTTTACCCTATCCTCTTTCCGATAGGCTTCTTTTAAGCCAACTGAAGCTTCATAATGGCTGTAAACAATCACACCAATAATCAAACCAATGATCAAAAGTACGATACCCCCAATAAAAGCAGATATTTTTCTAAGTACCGACATTTTTTTCTTTAACCTTTGCATATTATTTTATTTTGATAGTTGCTTCTCTCAACCATACAGGCTTTTCTCCATCTTATCGAAAAAGTCACGGAGTTCTGATTGCACGATACCAACTAAATGAGATTTCTCGCTTTCTGAAATAGTAGGTTCTTCCATTCTTTTAGTTTCTTCGTTCCAATAAGCGTAGTCTCCTTCAGAAGTCAACTCCAAGTTAGAGTCCAAAGAATATACAACGCGAATCTTTTTCTCATCCACAACACTTGTAAAAAAAATACGAAATTCAGTAGACGTTTTATCTACTGGACTAATTTGTAGAGGTATCTCTTTTCCTATTTCGATTGATTCAAGAGTATCATCTAACTTTAAATCTTGTCCAGGTGGAATGGTGAAACCTGCTTTTTCTATCATCTTCTCATATCGATCTGTCATCAGATAATACAAAATCTTTACCCTATCTTCTTTCCGATAGGCTTCTTTTAAGCCAACTGAAGCTTCATAATGGCTGTAAACAATCACACCAATAATCAAACCAATGATCAAAAGTACGATACCCCCAATAAAAGCAGATATTTTTCTAAGTACCGACATTTTTTTCTTTAACCTTTGCATATTATTTTATTTTGATAGTTGCTTCTCTCAACCATACAGGCTTTTCTCCATCTTATCGAAAAAGTCACGGAGTTCTGATTGCACGATACCGAGCAAACGGGATTCTTCTTCTTTTGAAATGGTAACATCTTCTGTTCTTTTTGTTTCTTCATTCCAATAAGCATAGTATCCTTCAGAAGTCAACTCCAATTTAGAGTTCAAGGTATATATGACACGGATTTTTTTTCCATCCACTACACTTGTAAATAAAATATCAAAATCATTAGAACTTTCATCTACAGTAGGAATTTTTATAGGAATTTCTTTTCCTATTTCGATTGATTCAAGAGTATCATCTAACTTTAAATCTTGTCCAGGTGGAATGGTGAAACCTGCTTTTTCTATCATCTTCTCATATCGATCTGTCATCAGATAATACAAAATCTTTACCCTATCTTCTTTCCGATAGGCTTCTTTTAAGCCAACTGAAGCTTCATAATGGCTGTAAACAATCACACCAATAATCAAACCAATGATCAAAAGTACGATACCCCCAATAAAAGCAGATATTTTTCTAAGTACCGACATTTTTTTCTTTAACCTTTGCATATTATTTTATTTTGATAGTTGCTTCTCTCAACCATACAGGCTTTTCTCCATCTTATCGAAAAAGTCACGGAGTTCTGATTGCACGATACCGAGCAAACGGGATTCCTCTTCTTCTGAAATGGTGACTCTTTCTGTTATCTTTTTTTCTTCATTTCTATATGTGTAATACCCTTCAGAAGTCAATTCCAGTTTAGAGTCCAAAGAATATACGATATCAATTTTTTTTCCATCCACTACACTTGTAAATAAAATATGAAATTCATTATCTCCTTCCATCATTCGACTAATGTGTAGAGGTATCTCTTTTCCTATTTCGATTGATTCAAGAGTATCATCTAACTTTAAATCTTGTCTAGGTGGAATAGTAAAGCCTGCTTTTTTGATTGTTTCTTCATATCGATCTGTCATCAAGTAAGATAGAATTTTTACTCTATCTTCTTTCCGATAGGCTTCTTTTAAGCCAACTGAAGCTTGATAATGATTGTAAACAATCAATCCAACAATTAAAAGTACAATGACTCCAATAGAAATCAATATCTTTTTAAGTACCGACATTTCTTTAACCTTTGCATATTATTTTATTTTGATAGTTGCTTCTATCAACCATACAGGCTTTTTTCCATCTTATCGAAAAAGTCACGGAGTTCTGATTGCACGACACCGAGCAAACGGGATTCCTCTTCTTTTGAAATGGTAACTCTTTCTGTTATCTTTGTTTCTTCATTCCAATAAGTGTAGTCTCCCTTAAAAGTTAACTCCAATTTAGAGTTAAAGGTATATATAACATCAATTTTTTTTTCATCCACAGTACTTGTAAATAAAATACGAAATTCAGTAGACGTGCCATCTACACGACTGATCTGTAGAGGTATCTCTTTTCCTATTTCGACTGATTCAAGAGTATCATCCAATTTTAAATCTTGCCTAGGTGGAATGGTAAAACCTGCTTTTTTGATCATTTCTTCATATCGATCTGTCATCAGATAATACAAAATCTTTACCCTATCCTCTTTCCGATAGGCTTCTTTTAAGCCGACCGAGGTTTGATAATGATTGTAAACAATCAAACCAACAATCAAAAGTACAATGACTCCAATAGAAATCAATATCTTTTTAAGTACCGACATTTTTTCTTTAACCTCTACATGATATTTTATTTTGATAGTTGCTTCTCTCAACCATACAGGCTTTTCTCCATCTTATC
>JAUMZQ010000004.1 GCA_030528055.1 Streptococcus sp. | reverse complement strand
AAAAGCTCCATAAAATCCAGAGTGGTTTTACCCACTACAGATATTATAGAGCCGCAATAATGTGGCTCTTTATCTTTTGTTACAAAAAATTGCAAATAGATAAAAAAAGTTCCAATTTTTTTAAAAATTACTGACAGTCAAAAATAAAATTATTCTATGACTTTTTTATTTTCGCAAAAAAAGGTAAAATAGAATGAAGTATGAAAAAAGAGGTTGCTTATGAGAGACATTACAAAATTTACAAATAAAAAAGTTCTTGTTTTGGGGCTAGCCAAATCAGGTGAGTCAGCAGCACGCTTGTTAGATAAATTAGGAGCGATTGTGACAGTCAATGATGGGAAACCTTTTGAGGAAAACCCAGCGGCTCAATCGCTACTGGAAGAAGGCATTAAAGTCGTAACGGGGGGTCATCCCTTGGAATTGTTAGATGAAGATTTTGAGCTAATGGTGAAAAATCCCGGTATTCGCTATGACAATCCAATGGTTGTAAAAGCCCTACAAAAAGAAATACCAGTTATTACAGAAGTTGAATTAGCTTATCTGATTTCAGAGGCTCCTATTGTTGGGATTACAGGTTCAAACGGTAAGACAACTACAACTACAATGATTTCAGAAGTGCTAACAGCTGGTGGGCAAAATGGATTGTTATCGGGGAATATTGGTTTTCCTGCTAGTCAGGTAGCTCAAGGTGCTAGTTCTCAGGATACATTAGTAATGGAACTGTCATCTTTTCAATTAATGGGGATTGAAACTTTTCATCCAAAAATTGCTCTAATTACAAATCTCATGCCTACTCATATTGATTATCATGGTTCTTTTGAAGATTACGTTGCTGCCAAATGGAATATCCAAAAAAATATGACAGCTACCGATTTTCTTGTTTTGAATTTTAATCAAGAGATATCACAAGAGTTGGCAAAACAAACAGCGGCTACCGTTCTAAGTTTTTCTACAACAAATCAAGAAGTTGATGCCTACCTAGATGGATCAACTCTAACTTTCCAAGGCGAAGCTATCATGGAAAAGGAAGAACTCGGAGTGCCTGGACTTCATAATGTTGAAAATGCATTAGCAACCATTATCGTAGCTAAATTATCTGGTATTGATAATCAGATTATCAAAGAGACACTCAGTAACTTTGGAGGAGTCAAACATCGATTACAATATGCTGGAGAAATCAATCAAGTTAAATTTTATAACGATAGTAAATCTACAAATATCTTAGCAACACAAAAGGCTTTGTCTGGTTTTGATAATAGCAATGTTATTTTAATTGCCGGTGGCTTGGATAGAGGAAATGAGTTTGATGAGTTAGTCCCAGACATAGTTGGTTTGAAAAAAATCATTGTTCTGGGAGAGTCTGCACCGCGTGTTAAGAGAGCAGCAGACAAGGCAGAAGTGAGTTATGTAGACGCAAAAGATGTCAGAGACGCAACCATCAAGGCATTTAAAGAAGCAAGCTCAGGTGATGTTGTTTTGTTGAGTCCAGCCAATGCTAGTTGGGATATGTATGCAAATTTTGAAGTGCGTGGAGAAGAATTTCTCGCAACAGTTGAAGAATTAAAAGGATAAGATGAAAAAAATAGTATTTACTGGTGGAGGAACGGTCGGACATGTGACCCTTAACCTTCTACTGATTCCTAAATTTATAGAAAATGGATGGGAAGTTCATTACATTGGGGATAAAAAGGGGATTGAATACAAAGAAATCCAAAAATTAAATGCCCCTGTTCGCTTTCATTCTATTGCTACGGGGAAGTTGCGACGGTACTTCTCTTGGCAAAATTTTTTGGATATTTTCAAGGTGATGTGGGGAACTATACAAGCAATCTTTTTGATGCTGAAGATACGACCAAAAGTTTTATTTTCAAAAGGTGGTTTCGTTAGTGTTCCTCCTGTTATTGCAGCACGTTTATCAGGAGTTCCTGTGTATGTACATGAGTCTGATTTATCCATTGGTTTAGCCAACAGAATTGCCTATAAATGTGCAACAAAAATGTATTCCACATTTGAACAAGCACATTCTTTAACTAAAATTGAAGCAATCGGTGCAGTAACAAAAGTTGGTTCAGAAAAGAAACAAAAAGATTTTCCTATTTTGGAGAAAATTCGCGAACAGTTTGATCCAACAATCCCAACTCTCTTGTTTGTGGGAGGTTCAGCTGGTGCAAAAGTATTTAATGATTTTGTAACAGAAAACCAACCACGATTGACAAAAAAATATAATATCATTAATCTGTCAGGCGATAAGACTTTGAATGAACTTTCTCATCATTTTTATCGAGTAGATTATGTGACGGATTTATATTCCTCATTAATGGATATGGCAGATGTTGTTATCACTCGAGGAGGCGCTAATACTATTTTTGAGTTGGTGGCAATGTCAAAACTTCATATTATCATTCCTTTAGGTCGTGAAGCAAGTAGAGGAGATCAGATTGAAAATGCCAATTATTTTGTAAAAAAAGGTTATGCTAAGAAAATAGAAGAGATCCAGTTGAACTTTATCAATTTACAGACAAGTTTGGACGATCTTTTTATAGAAAAAGCTTCCTACTATGAAGCAATGAAAAATTCCCATGAGATTAAATCATTGGATGAATTTTACGATCTTTTAACAAATGATATAAATAAAGGAAAAAGATGACGAAAAAGAATCATGATGAGCCAAAAGAAATGAGCAAGTCGCTTTCTGAATGGCAAAAACGAAACAAAGAATATCTTGAGAAAAAAGCTCAAGAACAAACTGAAAAAGAGGAAATAGAATCAGAAGTCTCTGATGAGTTATCGGAAACAGCAGAACAAGAACTTGTTGAAGAGGAAAGCTCAGTAGACGATGTAGAAGAAACAGAAGAGTTTCAATTAACAGAAGACGACACCGCTATTTTGTCTGCTAAACAACTCAAAAAATTGACGAAATCTCAAAAAAAGAGTCAAAAACACCAAGAAAAACCAGCTCTTTCTGGGAAACACTTACTTCGTTCCTTGCCAGTCTTGATTGGGAGCAGTTTTGTTTTTTTACTTTCAGTTTATTTTTTAACTCCGCTTTCGACTATGAAACAGATTAACATTTCGGGAAATCAAATGGTTAGTCAAGAAGAATTGTTGAAGGGAAGTAAAATTGATAATAGAGATTATACTCTGACGACTTTTATCAACACGCCTAACTATATTCGAAACATGCAATCAGTTAGTCCTTGGATTGAAAATGTGGAAATGTCCTATCAGTTTCCAACAACTTTTAATGTTCATGTCAAGGAATATACTGTTGTAGCTTATATGCAAATGGATGGGCAATATTACCCAGTGTTGTCTAATGGGGATGTTATCAAACAAGCTATTAGCTCAGAAAAATTACCAGAGAAGTTTATCACGATAGAATTGACAGACCATAGTTTGATTAAAAAGTTTGCTCAACAAATAGAAAAAGTTCCTGATGAAATTAAAAGTAATATCCGTACAGTGCAATTAACACCAAGCAAGGTCACACCAGACTTGTTAACCTTAACAATGAGAGATGAAAATAAAATCTTGGTACCTACTTCGCACATTGCCAAAAAATTACCTTACTACAAAGGCATTCAACCGCAATTAGAAGAACCGAGTGTTGTGGATATGGAAGCAGGGATTTTCAGCTATGTTCAAGGGGCAGAAAATGAAGAAACAGAAGATAATTCAACAGATCATTCTGCTACTGAATCAGAGGAAAGTGTTGAAAACGGTGTACATGTTGATGAGAGTATTCAACCAACAGAAGGGGAAGAAGACCCTCAAAAATTGCCTGAAAATACGGAAAATATTGAAAATAGGTAATTATACAGAAAAAAATCACACATTTTCTTTTTCTTTATGTTATAATAAACCTTGGATAAATCTATTCTCTAGGGTTATTTATATAGAATGGAAAGACGGAAGATAGAGAGGAATGATGTAATGGCTAGAGACGGCTTTTTTACAGGATTAGATATAGGAACTAGCTCCATAAAAGTACTGGTAGCAGAACATGTCAATAATGAAATGAATGTAATTGGAGTCAGCAACGCTAAGAGTGCTGGTGTCAAAGATGGAATTATTGTAGATATTGAAGCGGCAGTGGCAGCAATTAAAACAGCTATTGCTCAGGCAGAAGAAAAAGCAGGAATTTCAATCGGTTTAGTCAATGTAGGTTTGCCAGCAAACTTATTGCAAATTGAACCAACTCAAGGAATGATACCAGTTACAAGTGATTCAAAAGAAATTACAGATGAAGATGTTGAAAATGTTGTTAGGTCTGCGCTTACTAAAAGTATGACACCAGATCGTGAAGTGATTACCTTTATTCCAGAAGAATTTGTTGTTGACGGTTTTCAAGGCATTCGTGATCCTCGTGGAATGATGGGAATTCGCTTAGAAATGCGCGGTCTTTTATATACAGGACCTCGTACGATTTTGCACAATCTTCGCAAAACGGTTGAACGTGCAGGTATCCAGCTAGAAAATGTGATTATTTCACCTCTTGCTATGACAAAGTCAGTCTTAAATGAGGGAGAACGTGAGTTTGGAGCCACTGTCATTGATATGGGTGGAGGTCAAACAACAGTTGCTTCCGTGAGAGGACAAGAACTTCAATATACAAATATCTATCAAGAAGGTGGCGATTATGTTACCAAAGATATTTCAAAAGTTCTTAAGACATCACAAAAATTGGCTGAGAGCTTAAAATTCAACTATGGTGCAGCTTATGTGCCACTAGCTGGGAAAGAATCTTTCCAAGTAGAAGTAATCGGTGAAGTAGAACCGGTAGAAGTAACGGAAGATTATTTGGCTGAAATTATTTCTGCTCGTATTCGGCATATATTTGAACAGATAAAACGTGATTTGGATAGAAGGCATCTTCTTGAACTTCCAGGTGGCATTGTCATTGTCGGAGGAACAGCTATTCTGCCAGGGATTGTTGAATTAGCACAAGAAGTATTTGGTGTAAATGTTAAACTTTATGTACCAAATCAAATTGGTATACGCAACCCAGCTTTCGCACATGTGATTAGCTTATCCGAATATGCTGGAAATCTGACAGAAGTTGATATGTTAGCACAAAAAGCAGTTCGCGGAGATGAACAGCTACGTCATCAACCTGTTTTCTTTGAACGTTCAGCTCAGCCTTCACCACGTTTTAATACTTTACCTGTTGAAACACCTGTTGAAGAAGTTAAAACAGATATTCCAGAATCGATTAATACCGCTGAAACAAAAGAACCAAAAACAAGCATCACAGAACGGATGCGTAACTTAATTGGTAATATGTTTGATTAAGGAGAGAAGAGAAACTATGACATTTTCATTTGACGCTGCATCTGCACAAGGAGCAGTAATTAAAGTTATTGGTGTCGGTGGTGGCGGAGGTAATGCCATCAACCGTATGATTGATGAAGGTGTTGCAGGAGTAGAATTTATTGCTGCAAACACAGATGTTCAAGCATTAAGTAGTGCAAAAGCAGAAACAGTTATTCAGCTCGGTCCGAAGTTAACTCGTGGACTCGGTGCTGGAGGGCAACCTGAGGTAGGACGTAAGGCTGCTGAAGAAAGCGAAGAAGTGTTAGTTGAAGCATTAAATGGAGCTGACATGGTTTTCATCACTGCTGGTATGGGAGGAGGCTCTGGTACTGGAGCAGCACCTGTTATCGCACGTATCGCTAAAGGCGTTGGAGCACTTACAGTAGCAGTAGTAACTCGTCCATTCGGCTTTGAAGGAAGCAAGCGTGGAAATTTTGCTGTTGAGGGAATCAACGAATTACGCGAACAAGTTGATACATTGCTGATTATTTCTAATAATAATCTTCTTGAAATTGTAGACAAGAAAACACCTTTATTAGAAGCTTTGAGTGAAGCTGATAATGTTCTTCGTCAAGGTGTTCAAGGGATTACAGATTTGATTACTAGTCCTGGACTCATTAATCTTGACTTTGCCGATGTGAAGACAGTAATGGCAAGCAAGGGAAATGCTTTGATGGGAATTGGTATCGGAAGTGGAGAAGAGCGTGTTATTGAAGCAGCTCGTAAAGCTATTTACTCACCACTTCTTGAAACAACTATTGATGGAGCTGAAGATGTTATCGTCAATGTAACAGGTGGTCCTGATATGACTTTGATTGAAGCAGAAGAAGCTTCTGAAATTGTTAATCATGCTGCTGGTAATGGAGTCAATATTTGGCTTGGTACTTCTATTGACGAAACAATGAAAGATGAAATTCGCGTAACGGTTGTCGCTACGGGTGTCCGTAAGGAACAGGTAGATAATGTTAGTGGTTTCAAGAGACCACAAGCTCCAACTCCAGTTGCAAATGATTCTAATCGTACAAGTCATTCTTCACATTTTGATAGAAATTTTGATTTAACAGAAAAAATGGATGTTCCAACTCCAACTCGCAAGAAAACAGAAGCACCAAAAACATCCGCTTTTGGTGATTGGGATTTACGTCGTGAGTCAATTGTTCGCCAAGCAGATTCTTCTACATCATCTCGTGTAGAACGTTATGTAGATACAGATCAAGATGACGACGAACTAGATACACCACCATTTTTCAGAAATCGTTAATCCACTCTAAAAAATGAACTTGCAATATAATAAAGAATCTGTTTTTCAATCAGTCGCATTGGAAACGGCAAAGGCCAATCGAGCAGAAGGTTCGGTCAATGTCATTGCAGTTACCAAGTACGTTGATTCTACAACGACTAAAGAGCTAGTCAAGATAGGAATCCAGCATATTGGTGAAAATCGAGTCGATAAATTTTTGGAAAAGTATCAAATCTTGAAAGATGAAAATCTTACCTGGCATTTAATTGGTAGTCTACAAAGACGAAAGGTAAAAGAAATAATTAACTATGTTGATTACTTTCACGCTTTGGATTCTATAAAATTAGCCCAAGAGATTGATAAAAGAGCAGAACATGTGATAAAATGTTTCTTACAAGTGAATATTTCCAAAGAAGAGAGCAAACATGGTTTTCAAGTAGAAGAATTAGAAAATAGTTTGTTACAATTACAAGAATTGGAAAATATTCATCTTGTAGGATTGATGACAATGGCACCGTTTGAAGCGAGTCATGATGAACTCAATCAAATTTTTGATAAAACTCATCAACTCCAAAAAGAATTACAAAAGAAACGATTAAAAAATATGCCTTTCTCAGAACTAAGTATGGGAATGAGCCGCGATTATCCAGAAGCTATTGCTAATGGAGCGACTTATGTGAGAATTGGAACAGCATTTTTTAAATAGGAAAGAATTATGTCGATAAAAGATAGATTTGATAAATTTATAGATTATTTTACAGAAGATGGGGATGAGACTGATGTTCAGACAAGAACGGCTCCCACTTCGACTGGAGTTGCAAAACAGCAACAAGTTGATGTAACACCAACTCCTTCAGCTAGAAGTAGCCAGTCAGAACGTTTTGGGACCGCTTCTTCATCAGCTTCTCAAAAATCTTCAACAGAAAATATTACAAGATTGCATGCTCGCCAACAAGAATTGGCGCAACAACGTGCCAATGCCGATGAAAAAATTACAATTGATGTTCGTTATCCGAAAAAGTATGAGGAAGCAACAGAAATTGTTGATTTGTTATTGGCAAATGAGAGCATTTTGATTGATTTTCAGTATATGACAGAAGTCCAAGCACGCCGTTGTTTAGATTATCTTGATGGTGCACGTTATGTGTTAGCTGGAAACCTTAAAAAAGTTGCGAGTACAATGTATTTATTAACTCCGATTAATGTAATTGTGAATGTTGAAGACATCCGCTTACCCAACGATACAGAGTTGAGTGAGTTTGATTTTGACATGAAGCGGAATAGATAAAATGATTTTTATCATAAACCTTATTCATAATTTTGTCTATATCTATTCAATCATCTTGACAATCTATGCTTTATTATCTTGGTTTCCAAATGCATATAACTCTACTTTGGGACGGTTTATTACTGCGGTTACTGAACCTTACTTGAAGGTGTTTAGACGTTTACCTTTACGAATTGGTGGTCTTGATCTTACCGTTTGGGTAGCAATTTTCTCTCTTAATATTTTGTATCAGCTATTCGTTCGGATTATATTCTTCCTATTGTAGTTATGATGAAAGATTTATATCAGCATTTCACTCCAGAATATCGGGAATTTATCGATAAAAGTTTGGAATTATTGAATAGAGTTGAAGATGCATACGTTTTTGAAAGAACAGCTTTTTTAAATCCCTATCAAGTTTCAATTTTGAAGAATCTTGCAAGTTCGCATGAGGTACAAGTTTTTTCTAGTTCAGATTATTTTCCTAGTGAATTAGCGAGGGTTATTATCGCTCCGATGTATTATGAACTGGATGACAATGATTTTGAGATCAGTTTGTTAGAAATATCTTATGCGAGCAAATTTTATCAGTTGACTCATTCCCAGATAATGGGGACTTTATTGCACCAACTAGGAATTGAACGTAAACTATTTGGAGATATTATAGTATCTGGTGAAAGAATTCAGCTATTTGTTGACAAAAAATTTACATTCTTTTTTGTTAGTCAAGTTACTAAGATTTCCAAGACTCCCGTAAGATTAAAAGAAATCTCTTTATCGGAACAAGTAAAGGAAGTCCAAAAATCGCAGACAAAAGATATTTTGGTATCCAGTTTACGATTAGATAAGTTGGTAGCTAGTTCTTTTAAATTGTCTCGTAACCAAGCTAGTCAACTGATTGCTGGGAGAAAAGTAAAAGTAAATTATGCTATCAATGATAATCCGAGTCAGCAATTGGAATTAAACGATCTTATCAGTGTGAGAAAATTTGGAAGGTTGAAAATATTAAAAGAAAATGGTCTTTCAAAAAGTGGAAAATATAAATTAACTATTGAATTATTACCTAGTAAATGAGGAGGAAGTATGGCACTTACAGCATTAGAAATTAAAGATAAGGCTTTTGCAACTAAATTCAGAGGCTATGATGTAGAAGAAGTTGATGAATTTCTTGATATTATTGTCAGTGATTATGAGGATTTAGTTCGTGAAAATCATGAAAAAGAAGCAAAGATCCGCAATCTTGAGGAGCGTTTAACTTATTTTGATGAGATGAAAGACTCACTTAGCCAATCAGTATTGATTGCTCAAGATACAGCAGAACGTGTGAAACTTGCTGCTAATGAACGTTCTAATAATATCGTTCATCAAGCTGAACAAGATGCACAACACTTATTAGATGGAGCTAAATATAAAGCCAATGAAATTCTTCGTCAGGCTACTGATAACGCTAAAAAAGTAGCTATTGAAACAGAAGAATTAAAAAATAAAACACGTGTTTTCCATCAACGTTTGAAATCAACAATTGAAAGTCAACTAAGTATTGTAGATTCATCAGATTGGGAAGAAATTTTACGCCCTACTGCATCTTATTTACAAACCAGTGATGAAGCTTTCAAAGAAGTGGTAGAAGAAGCACTTGGTGAAACAGCTGTTATTTCAGAAGAAGAGATTGATGTAACGCGTCAATTCTCACCTGAAGAAATGGCAGAATTACAAGAACGTATTGAAGCTGCTAATCGAGAATTGGCTGCCACTCAAGCTTTTTCTCCGATTGATACAGAAACAGTAGAAGAGCCTTTAGAAGAGGTGAACTACCAAGAAGGTCTTCCAAGTGAGTTTGATGAAGAACCAGAACAAGATCAAAAGGTTTCAGTTGATATTTTATAAGTGATAGCGTAAAAACAAAAACCAAACAAAATACTAATAGCGAGTAGGTGAGGGTGGAAGACTTACAGTTACTTTTGCTTGGTTTATCATTTTACTTAGACCATCATGTCTGAAATAAAGTAGGATATGACGTGAGCTCACGTTACGAGTGAAGAGTATGTTAAGAAACGAGTCAAAGACTTTTCTTAACTGAACAAAGGTGGTACCACGAATTTTCGTCCTTTCGAGATTCTGTGGTTTTTTTATTTTAAAAATAAGAAGATGTAATAATATAAGAGGAGAATAAATGAAACTCAAAGAAACATTGAATCTGGGGAAAACAGCTTTCCCTATGCGTGCTGGTTTGCCAAACAAAGAACCGATCTGGCAAAAAGAATGGGATGATGCCCACTTGTATCAACGTCGCCAAGAACTGAATGAAGGAAAACCTCATTTTATTCTTCATGACGGCCCTCCTTATGCCAATGGAAATATCCATGTTGGTCATGCGATGAATAAAATTTCTAAAGATATTATTGTGCGTTCCAAATCAATGACTGGTTATGATGCACCTTATATTCCAGGATGGGATACACATGGCTTGCCAATTGAACAAGTGTTGGCTAAAAAAGGAGTCAAGCGTAAAGAACTTGATTTGGTAGAATACTTGGGCATGTGTCGTGATTATGCTTTGAGTCAAGTCGATAAACAGCGTGATGACTTTAAACGTTTGGGTATATCTGGTGATTGGGAACATCCTTATATTACTCTAACTCCCGATTATGAAGCAGCTCAAATCAGAGTTTTTGGTGAGATGGCAAAAAAAGGCTATATCTATCAAGGATCTAAACCAGTTTATTGGTCGTGGTCATCTGAATCTGCTTTAGCCGAAGCTGAAATTGAATACCATGATCTGCTTTCAACATCTTTATATTACGCCAATCGTGTTAAAGATGGAAAAGGCGTGTTGGACAATGATACTTATATTGTCGTTTGGACAACAACTCCTTTTACAATTACAGCATCTAGAGGATTGACTGTAGGGGCTGATTTTGATTATGTAGTTGTCGCTGTTGATGGAGATCAACGAAAATTTCTTGTTGCTGCAGAACTGTTGAATAGTCTATCTGAAAAATTTGGTTGGGAAAATGTAGAAATTGTAGCAACTTATCGTGGTAGCGAGTTGAATCATATCGTAACAGAACATCCTTGGGATACTCAAGTAGAAGAATTAGTTATCTTGGGTGAACATGTTACATTGGATTCCGGTACAGGAATTGTCCATACAGCACCTGGTTTTGGTGAAGATGACTACCATGTTGGTGTTGCAAATGGTCTTGAAGTTGCAGTAACAGTAAATGAACGTGGTATCATGATGGAAAATGCTGGTGCTGATTTTGAAGGACAATTTTACGATAAAGTTGTTCCTACTGTTATTGAAAAACTTGGGAATTTACTTTTAGCCAAGGAAGAAATTTCTCACTCCTATCCATTCGATTGGAGAACGAAAAAGCCAATCATTTGGAGAGCGGTACCACAGTGGTTTGCTTCTGTATCTAAATTCCGTCAAGAAATTTTAGATCAAATTGAACAAGTGAAATTTCATTCAGATTGGGGAAAAGTTCGCCTTTATAACATGATTCGTGATAGAGGGGATTGGGTTATTTCTCGTCAACGTGCATGGGGAGTTCCATTACCAATTTTTTATGCTGAAGACGGAACGCCAATTATGACAGAAGAAACAATTGAGCATGTTGCTGAATTGTTCGAAAAACACGGTTCAATTATTTGGTGGGAACGTGAGGCTAAAGATTTACTCCCAGAAGGTTTTACACATGAAGCTTCTCCTAATGGTGAATTCACTAAGGAAACGGATATCATGGATGTTTGGTTTGATTCCGGTTCATCATGGAATGGAGTGGTGGTGAATCGACCAGAATTATGCTATCCCGCTGATCTTTATCTAGAAGGTTCAGATCAATACCGTGGTTGGTTTAATTCTTCTTTGATTACTTCTGTAGCGAATCATGGTATTGCACCATACAAACAAATTCTTTCACAAGGTTTTGCACTAGATGGTAAGGGTGAAAAAATGTCCAAATCACTTGGAAACACAATAGCACCCAGTGATGTTGAAAAACAATTTGGTGCAGAAATTCTAAGGCTATGGGTAACTAGTGTGGACTCTAGTAATGACGTCCGAATTTCAATGGATATACTTAGTCAAGTATCTGAAACCTACCGTAAAATTCGTAATACGCTACGTTTTCTTTTAGCCAATACAGCTGATTTTAATCCGGCTGAAGACACAGTATCTTACGATGAGTTGCGTTCAGTTGATAAGTACATGACTATTCGTTTCAATCAATTGGTAAAAACTATCCGTGATGCGTATGAGAATTTTGAATTTTTAACCATTTACAAAGCCATTGTTAATTTTATGACAGTAGATTTATCTGCTTTCTACCTTGATTTTGCTAAGGATGTAGTGTATATTGAAAGCGCAAAATCTCTGGAACGTCGTCAGATGCAAACCGTTTTTTATGACATTTTACTAAAAATGACGAAGTTATTGACTCCAATTTTGCCACATACAGCTGAAGAAGTTTGGTCTTATTTGGAACATAAGGTAGAGGATTATGTGCAACTTGCTGAATTGCCGGAAGCAGCTGTTTTCCCTAATCAAGAAGAGATTTTAGATACTTGGTCAGCATTTATGGATTTTCGTAGTCAAGCTCAAAAAGCATTAGAACAAGCTCGTAATGAGAAGGTAATTGGTAAATCCTTAGAAGCATATCTGACAGTTTACCCTAATAAGGTCGTCAAAACTCTACTTGATGCAGTAAATAGCAATGTAGCACAACTTTTAATTGTATCTAAATTAACCATTTCAGAAGCCACTCCACCCGATACTGCTTTAAATTTTGAAGATGTATCCTTTACGGTAGATTACGCACCTGGTAAAGTTTGTGACCGTTGCCGTCGCATTGATGAGACTGTTGGTCTTGATGCCAATCCTCATCTAAAAACAATTTGCCAACATTGTGCTAGTATTTTGAAAGAGAATTTTGCAGAAGCTATTGCGCAAGGTTTTGAAGGGTAATATTTTATCCTCTCTAAAGTAGCAAAAGAGACTGAGAAACACGAGATAAATAGATTGAAATTTAGATAATCTAGTTCTTTCTATTTTGACAAAGTTTTCTCACTCTCTTTTTTTAATTCTTACTACGTGTTTTAAATCAAATAGCACAACTTAGTTGCAAACGCAACTAAGTTGTGCTATAATTTTTATCATTGAAGTAAGTTAATTTTTTCTAAAATAGTTTGTAACTGTGCTAGTTCAGTGGAGGAAAGTTGCTTTAAGACAGATTGAATATAGGAATCTTCAAAACCAATCAATATATCATACAGTTTTAAAGCTTCTTGGCTAGGAAATAAGTCTTTGAATTTTTTATTCTCAAGGTTTGTTTTCTTATAAATCAATTCTTTTTTTTCTAGTTTTTGAAGTGATCGACTTAAAGTAGTTTTATCAATTTGAATTAGTTGTGCTAGTTGAGTTTGGTTTAATCCAGGATTTTCAACAATTCGAATAAGAATCAGAAAAAGGTTATTATCAAGATCATAAGCATTTGCTTTTTGATTCATTTTGATCATTGCTTGTCTAGAAATAGTCCCCATTTGACGAAATAATTGACGATGATTCATAAGTACTCCAATAATTCAGTTTTATTTGCTAGTTCTTAGCTATATTATAACTGAAAATGAGAAAGGAAACTAGTATGTGGCAGATAAAAAAAATAAATGAACTGAACTCTATTGAATTTTATAAACTATTAAAATTGCGTATTGATACGTTTGTAGTTGAGCAAAAAAGGATTTATCATGAATTGGACGAAAAAGATCTAGAAGCTTTTCACATCTTTCATATAAATGATGAGGATTCGGTGGATGCCTATGCACGCATATTTGTAGAAGGTGACACAATTATTTTTGGTCGTGTTGTAATTGCTTCTTCAACTCGTGGAACTGGTTTAGGAAAACAGCTCATTCAAGCAATTTTAGCATTTTGTTTTAAAGAATGGCCACAAAAAATGATTGAAATTGAAGCACAAGAACAAGTCGTTTCTCTGTATGAAAAGTTTGGTTTTGAGGTTGTTGGAGAACCTTTTATTTTTGAATCAACCCCGCATGTGAAAATGCAATACAAGCACAAGGTATGATTCTAGGTAGAATGGCAATAAAAAAAGGGAAAGAATACATTTTTCTTTCCCAGATATTTTTTAAAATGGTCTGTTTGGTGATAGAACATCACTGTTAAGTTATCCCTCTTTCCTTGATTTGAATAGCAATGAAAGAGGCAAGAATTGCTTTGACGGTGTCCAGTGGGATAAAAATTAGGGATGCTAAAATACCTTCAAAATTAGGATAAGTCAACCAGATTGCTCCTAGCAAATCAATAAATAAAACACCAGCTAGCCAGATAGCAAAAGTTGTAGCGATAAAATTCTTTGAAGGAAGTAGTTTTAAAATTCCAGCAAAAATCATTGGAACAAAAAACCAAGCAATAACATAGCCAGCAGTTTGCCCGGTTAGGACAGGAAGCAATGTTCTAGAAGCTGAAAAAATAGGAAATACTAGACCAATCAAATAAAATAAAATCATGGCATACGTGCCTTTTTTTGCACCTAAAATTAAAGCGATGAGCATAACACCTATATTTTGTAAGACAATCGGTACTGGAATGAAAGCTAAAGGAATAGGAGGAACAAATCCTAAAACAATCAACAATGACGTCATCATGGCTATGTAGACAGAATCTTTAGTTGATAACATACTTAACTCCTTTTAAAATAAAATGTAGCATGATTTTTGCATTTTGGATTAAATTCATGCTGGCAATAACAACAATATCCTAATTGATAATTTTCAAAAGAAAGTACTTTTTTACAAGCACCACATAGGACTGGAAAAGGTTCTGTTTCATCACTAGGAGTAAAAATATGGTCTTCCAGACTGTTATGACATTTATAGCAAGCGTAATATCGTTTGCAGGTAGCACACTTTAAAGAAACGACATCGTTTGGACCATGATAATGTTGGCATCTGCTTTCGTCATCTAATTTTATTCCATAAAACATATTTACTCAGCTCCTATGTTCCTATTATACCTGTTTAGGAAATATTTGTAAACCATATTTTTGTAACAGGGTAACATTTTTAGAAAATAAAACAACTTCCTGAAAAACAGAAAGTTGAAAGTATTAATAATATATAAAATTTAAACGATATCGAGTGTTAAATTATTTAATAGGAATGGAAATCTCAATCAAATTGTTCGTATAGATTGTTTTGATTGCTGCGGTATCAATGGCCTTAGAATCAATTTTTCTCTTTAAAAAGAACTCTCTAATTTTTTCAACTTCTTGCTCCCTTAAAGCACGGTGTTTGTTAGTGATTACAATTTCATAATGAAGAGGAGCTTGTGTGAAAACAACATCGCTATTTCCAGCTGAATAAACTTCTACTAAGATTGCATCTGTACTTTCTAATTGCCCTCTGACGAGTTCAGCATGACTGTTTGTTGTATTAATAAGCTTCATGAGCATTCCTCCTACTTTTTAGCTTAATAACATTATAACACTTTTGTAGGTAATTGTGAACGATTTCTTATAGATTGTGACTACTTTTCCATTTCTCAATTCCCCACTTGTGGCTGCCTCGTTTGAGATGTTCAATAGCTTCATCTACAGTAAACCAAGCGAGATTATTGAAATCTTCTAAAGGTTCTTGAATCTTATCAAAGGAAGTTACTTCATAAATGTAGGCGGGATTGTAAAAATAAGTATCTCGGTGACGAGAGTAAAAATATTCATCTGCTTGACCGTAATATTCTCCAATCGTTGCTGTAAAACCAAGTTCTTCAATCAATTCTCTTTTTAGTGCTCCAAGGCTATCCTCGCTGACTTCAATTTCTCCACCTGGTAGAAACCAAGCTCCATTAGGTGCTTGCACCAAAATAATTTTTTCTTTTTTCTCATCGGGAATAACAGCATATACACCATAGCGACTGATATATTCTACATTATTTTCTTTTTCCCCAAAGGTTGGAATTGTCATTATTATACCTCGACATTAATCATTTTACCATTATCTATCATAATGGACAAAGTCCTTACTGTCAAGGATTTTAACCTTAATATTGTTTGCAATAAATAAAGAAGATAGAAAAGAAAATTCTTGATGAAAAATTAGAATTTGGTAAATTAATGATTATGTTTTTAATAGAAGAACTAAAAAAGCAAGTTTGATACTTGCTTTCATTTTTATACTATTCTTCAGCAAATTTAAAGATAGTTGCTGAGTAAAGTTTTAATATTTTTTCCCAGAGAATACGGAAAAGAATAGCGATTGTAATAGGAATAATTAGCCATGCTAGAATAGCAGTGGGAACAGATAAACCGCCTGTAATGGAAGCAAAGAGACCTGTTAGACCAACTAAGCCAAAACCTGCGGATGCTGGAGTTCCTGTGATTGTAAAAAAGGGGACTAATAATCCTGTTAAAATAGAAGTAGAGACAATAGGAAGGTAAGAAATAGGGGATTCAAATACGTTGGCCATCATCATTTTCATAGATCCTAAGGCAACAGCAGTAGTGACTCCAGGTTTGTTAATAAAGAAAGAATGCACAACTAAAACAATGCAGGTTGTACCAACTCCCATTGCGGCGGCACCAGCTGAAAGACCATTGAGTCCGATTGCTAAACCAATTGCGACAGTGGAAATAGGTGCGACGATCATGATAGCGAAAGTAACGCAGATGAGGACGCTCATGAGATATGGTTGGAGTTGAGTGAAATATATGATTGTTTGTCCAATATAAAGTGAAATCATTTTCACATATGGTAGGATAAATAAACCCAGTGTACCTATCAGAGTTCCAATGACAGGAATCAACACAAAATTAAAGGAGTCAAACTTACCATCAAGCCATAATAAAACAAGAGCTCCAATAGAACAGATAATCATTACATTGATAATATCCCCTGTACCGCTCGTATAAAAACCCGTTACTAATTTATTCGCAGTTGCAATAACTTCTTCGGATGCTTTCTGTTTTTGCACTTGCTCAAGTAGTTGACTAGCACCAACCAACTTACTAGTAGCACCTGAACTAACAAAGGCGACCGCTGTCATCAATCCAGCTTTCATCCCCTTGAAATCAAATTCAAAGGCAATCAAGGTTCCTATGATGGCAGATAAGGCACATTGAAAGAGCACATTGGCTACACTCCAAGTTGCAAAAAAAGTGTTATTAGCAAAAAATTTTAATGAGAAAAGTACGGAAAACATAGAATTGGGAAGAAGGGAAACAATAACTCCAATTGCAGTTCCATTTAGAATTTTATGCATGAAAGTTTTAACAGTAAGTGGTTTGCTATTTTCGCTTGTCATAATGACTCCTTTATAAAATAAAAAAATACCTTATTTTAGTAATAAGGCGTAGATAACAAAATAGATTCGTGACCTAATTCAGAGCAGAAACTTCACCTTTTTAGAAATAATAAAATTAGATGGAATAATTAACAAATAAATCAACATATTTGATCTCCTTTTCTAAGTTAAGCTGCAAGAAAACAGGTAGCTTTTGTGTTATTTTCGTAGCTGAATAGGTACGTGACGACGGTAGAAAAATAACACCTTTTATGAGATGTTATTTTTCTTGTTGATTATTATAGCATCTTTTTTTAAAAAAAGGAATAGAAAAATTAAAATTTTCTGATAATTTAATTTTTTATCATTTCTATTCTTATATTTTTTGATAATGAGATGAGCATAAAGAATAATTTAGATCAAAAACTATCTTCTTACAAGTTGAACTACTTTAGCTCAATGTAAAAAGATAGCTTTTCAAATCAGTGTAGAAATAATTTATTTAGTGCTTATATAAAATCGTATGTTTATTCTGATTTTTCATTTTTTGAAGAAGTAGTTGACTTCTTTTGCGGATTAACCGAATCAGTTTTGATAGCCTTTATATTAATTCTACCATTGCTCATAACAGCTTTTAATTTTTTCTGATTGGGATGTTCAAGATAAAAATCAGTAATTGCATCTTCGATATAATCTTGGATGGTTCGTCGTAAAGGTCTAGCTCCCATTTTGGGATCGTAGCCTAGATTGACCAATTTCTCTTTGACTTTTTCTGTTACATCAAGGTGGATATTATTACTATTGAGACGGTTGTTAACATCATCCAACATCAATGAAACAATTTGCAGTAATTCTTTTTTGTTTAGTGCCTTAAACTCAATGATACCATCAAAACGGTTCATAAACTCTGGGCTAAAAAAGTTACTTAATTCTCCAAGTACAGAATTTGTTCGTCCTTCACGAGCAGCACCAAAACCAACATTTGCTTCGGTTTTTCCAGTTCCAGCATTAGAAGTCATGATGATTAAGGTATCTTTGAAACTAACGGTTCGTCCTTGTCCATCTGTTAATCGTCCATCTTCTAGAACCTGTAAGAACATGTGCATAACATCTGGATGAGCTTTTTCAACTTCATCAAGAAGAATGAGAGAATAAGGGTTGCGACGGACACGCTCTGTTAGTTGCCCAGCTTCTTCGTAGCCAACATATCCTGGAGGTGCACCGACCAATTTTGCGACACTATGTTTTTCCATGTATTCGCTCATATCAAACCGAATCATATTATCAGCCGAACCAAATAGTTCAATAGCAAGTTGTTTAGAGAGTTCAGTCTTACCAACACCTGTAGGTCCGACAAACAAGAAACTTCCGATTGGTCGGTTAGGAGTTCCAAGTCCAACACGATTGCGCCGAATAGCCTTGGCTACTTTATCTACCGCTTCGTCTTGTCCAATAACATGAGCTTTTAAATCTTCTGAGAGATGAATGAGCTGAGATTGTTCTTTTTCTTTTAATTCTCCAACTGGAATATTTGTTTTTTGTTCAACAATTTGTTCAATTGTTTTTTCACTAATGATTGGGGTATTCTTATCTGTTACTTTTGTTTGTTGCATTTCTTTATATTTAGCAATCTGATCACGATAGTAAGCAGCTTTTTCAAAATCTTCGTCTCGTGTTGCGCGTGCTTTGAGATTCTCTGCCTCAATTAGACGCTGATCTATAATTTTTGGATCAACAAAGTTAAGGGTTAAGTTCATTTTAGAACCAGCTTCATCCAAAAGGTCAATAGCTTTATCAGGTAAGAAGCGATCTTGAATATAGCGATTAGATAGGATTGCTGCTGCTTCAATGGCAGAGTCTGTGTAAGTAACATGGTGATAATCTTCGTATTTCTTTTGAATACCTTTTAGAATGGTGATCGTTTCTTCAACGGTTGGTTCGTTTACTTTGACAGGTTGCATCCGTCTTTCCAGAGCAGCATCCTTTTCAATAATGCGGTATTCATTGAGTGTTGTTGCACCGACTAACTGCAACTCACCACGTGCTAGAGCTGGTTTGAGAATGTTTCCAGCATCCATATTACCATCACCTGCGGCTCCGGCACCTACAATTTCATGGATTTCATCGATAAAGAGAATGACATCTTCACGATTGCGAATTTCATCCATGAGTTTTTGCATTCGTTCTTCAAATTGACCTCGTATTCCTGTTCCTTGAACGAGACTAACAACATCTAGTCGAATAACTTCTTTTCCTTGAAGTTTGTGTGGAACAGAACCATCTACGATTTTTTGTGCAAGTCCTTCAACAACTGCTGTTTTTCCGACACCAGGCTCTCCTATAAGAACAGGATTGTTTTTTGTTCTACGATTGAGAATTTCAATTACTCGAATAATTTCTTCATCGCGACCAATAACAGGATCGATTTCACCACGACGAGCAAATTCTGTTATATTGATTCCAAATTCTTCCAACAAACCTTTTGGTTTTTTTTGAGTTGGTTGATGAGGAGGTATATTTTTGTTTGATCCGTAACCACCGCCTCCACCATAGGCTCCTCCTGATTGAGTAGGAGGAGTGGAAGGGTCTTGATGATTGTGAATATTTCCTAAATTATTGAAAAAATCATCAATAGGGTCAATATTTTGATTGCTCGCTTTATAAAATCCTTTCAATAGTGAATTATCAGGATCTGTTTTCATGATTTGATAGCAATTTTGACACAAATCAATCTGTTTTTTCTGACCGTTTATATTGGTATAGAGATGGATAGTTGATTCATTTATTTTACAATTTTGACAAAGCATCTAGTTACCTCTTTTTTTAGAAATAGAGACCTTATTTTAAAAGGTCAAAAATAGTCAAGGTTTTATAATTACATTATATCAGTATTCTGAAACATTGCAAGAATAAACTATAAAACAGAGAATGAACATCAGACAAACAAGAAAATAAGAGCAAAAATAATAAAAAATGGTCTTTTAGTGGTATTTCAGCCTCTATTTATGGTAAAATAATAAGGAACTAAGGAAATAGGAGAAAGAAAATGGAATCACATTTAGTAAGAATTATTAACCGTTTGGAAGCTATGACAAAAGACGGTGGTAACTTGAAACGTAATTTTGAACGTGAAGGAGTTGTCGTTGCTGAAGTTGCCTATAACTATGATGAAGAAAATGGTTCAATATTTACTTTGCGTGACGTAGAAGCTCGTGAAACCTATACTTTTGATAGTATTGATTTAATCGCAATGGAAATTTACGAATTGCTTTATTAAGCGTAGGTTTATTCATCTAGTAAAATTGAATAAGAACGAATAGTGGAGATAAGAGGAATTGTTGAAATTCTTCTTATTTTTATTTACATGATTGAAATTATCCTATCATGGTTTGGTAAGAATAGCTTAGTTACTGAATGTTGGATTGTCTTTTTCATAAATGACAAGATATCTGAAACATTTAAGTGGAAGTTTTCTCTAGGTTTGTTATAATAATTTTAGAAAAGGAATTGAACCAATGAAACAGAAAATTGCTTTATTATCGGATATTCACGGAAACACAACAGCTCTTGAAGCTGTGATAGCCGATGCAAAACAAGCGGGAGTGACAGAATACTGGTTTTTAGGGGATCTTCTAATGCCCGGAACTGGTAGAAGAAATATTCTAAATTTGTTAAAAGAATTGCCTTTAACATTGCAAGTAAGAGGTAATTGGGAAGATAGTTTGTGGCATGCTATTCATGGGAAATTGGATTTAACAAGGCCAAGTCATCTGTATCTAACTCGCTTGAGCCATTTTGTTTTAGAAGAAATCAATTCTCAAGAAATAGACGATTTTCAAAAACTTCCTTTGTATGAGGTGCGAGAAGTTCAAGAGATGAAAATAATGGTGACGCACCATTTACCAAATAAGAATTGTGGCAGAGAGTTAATCCATATTGGGCAACAGGCAGATTTTGACAGTCTTTTTGAGGGAAATGATTGTAGCATTGCTATATATGGGCATATCCATCAACAATTCCTCCGTTATGGGACGAAGGGGCAACTGATTATCAATCCAGGCTCAATTGGGCAACCTTTCTTTTTGGATGCTCAACTGCGTCAGGATTTGCGTGCTCAATATGCCATAATAGAGATAGATGAAATGGGTTTGGTAGATGTTGATTTACGCCGAGTTGCTTATGATGTAGACAAAGAACTGACCATAGCACAACAACTTCATCTTCCTTATTATGATGTTTATGCTGAGAGTCTAGTTGCAGGTATTCATCACACGCACAACCATGATTTACTTCGTGAAATTAGCGCTCGCGAAGGATATGATGTAGATATTGAAAACTATCTCCAAAGAAATAACAATATTTAATATTTTGCAGATAAATAAGACTAAAGAAGGACAAGAATGCAAATTTCAAGTAGATTTACCATTGCGACACATATATTAATAGCTATAGCTTTAAAAAAAGATGAAGAAAAGGCGACGAGTGATTTTTTGGCTAAAAGTATTGGGGTGAATCCAGTTATCATTCGTAAGATTTTATTGCGTTTAAAAAGTGCTGATTTGATTTCAGTAGCACGTGGGACGGGTGGAGCCAGTATTACGAAGGAACTAAAAATGATTCGTTTGTTAGATGTGTATCAAGCGGTTGAGTGTCTGGGAAAGTCAGGGAAATTATTTAGTTTTCATGAAAACCCAAATCCTACTTGTCCTATTGGTAAAAATATTCATAGTGTCTTGGATTGTCAACTAGAAGCTATTCAGATAGCTATGGAGAAAGAATTAGCTCAATCCAATTTAGAAGATATGGTTACTGCTATTCAGGGAAAGATTGAAAATAAGTAATCAAAAATAGAATCCCAGTAGCTGGTGATTCTATTTTTGTTTGGTTGAATATAAATGAATTTACTTAGGATTTTCTTCGAAACTTTGAAACTCTCAATCGAAATAAAGCAATTCTTTACTAGTTTTGGTGAAGACTTGAAAACCATCTTTTGTAACATGACCACAATCTTCAATTCGGACTCCCACTTTTTCTGGAATATAGATACCAGGTTCGACAGAAAAGCACATTCCTTCTTCAATAACCAGATCATTTCCCTCCATAATAGAAGGAAATTCATGAACATCCATGCCAATTCCATGTCCAAGACGGTGGTTGAAAAATTCACCGTATCCAGCTTTTTCAATTACTTCACGTGCCGCACGATCAACTTGGTGTGCAGTCACTCCTGGTTTTATAAAATCAAGGGCTGCTTGTTGTGCTTCTAATGTGAGATTGTAGATGTCCTTTTTAAATTGGTCTGGTTTACTAACTGCAACGGTTCGGGTCATATCACTAGCATATCCATTGACCATGCATCCCAAATCAAAAAGAAGTAAAGCATTGCTTTCAATCGGATTTGCAGCAGGAATTCCGTGAGGATTTGCAGCATTGTTTCCAGTCAGAACCATGGTATCAAAGCTCATTTCATACCCTTCTTTTTTGATAGCAAAATCAATTTGTGCGATGATATCTGTTTCTGTTTTATTGAGAGCAATATTATGAAAACCAATTTGCATTGCTTTATCAGCGTATTCTCCAGCCACAAACATTTTACTAATTTCGTCAGCTGATTTTATTAATCGCATTTTTTGAATGGTAGGAGATAGATTGGTGAAGGTTGCATGCTCAAAACTTGTTTGCAGACCATAATATTTTGATAAAATCAAGTTGTTAAATTCTACCGCAGCTGTTTTGATATGAGAAAAAGAAAGAGCTTCTTTGATTTTTTTCCAAGGATTTTCGGAATCAACATACCCAATTACAGGAAAATTTAGAATTGAACTAGCTCTCTCTATTTCCAAAGCTGGAACAAAGAGTAGAGGTTCATGATTAGGAAAAATGAATAGGAACATCTGACGCTCGTGAGGGTCGCTGTAAAATCCTGTTAAATAATTGATGGTAACAGGGTCTGAAATAATGGCAAGATCTGTTTTTTTATCTTCAAGATAGGAACGAATTTGTTTGATTTTTTCCATAATTTATCCTTCTTTCTATGCTCTTATTTTGACAAAAAAAATGTAAAAAATCAAGGCTTTCTAAAAAAATAGCAAAATGCTTGAAAGTGTTTACAATAAGTGATACAATGGTATTCGTAGGAAAGTGAAAACGGAATTTTCAAAAAGGAAAGGATAGTATATGAACACAGATGACACAGTAACCATTTATGACGTCGCTCGCGAAGCGGGAGTTTCAATGGCGACAGTCAGTCGAGTAGTGAATGGCAATAAGAATGTTAAGGAAAACACACGCAAGAAAGTACTCGAAGTCATTGATCGTTTGGATTATAGACCAAATGCGGTAGCGCGTGGTTTGGCGAGTAAGAAAACAACGACTGTTGGTGTTGTGATTCCTAATATTACAAATAGCTACTTCTCAACTCTGGCAAAAGGAATTGACGATATTGCCGAAATGTATAAATACAATATTGTTTTAGCCAATAGCGATGAAGATGATAACAAGGAAGTATCTGTAGTCAACACACTCTTTTCAAAACAGGTAGACGGTATTATCTTTATGGGCTATCATTTAACTGAAAAGATTCGTTCGGAATTTTCACGTTCACGAACTCCAGTTGTTTTAGCAGGAACAGTTGATGTAGAGCATCAGCTACCTAGTGTCAATATTGATTACAAACAAGCTACCACGGATGCAGTTAATTTATTGACCAAAAAAAATAAAAAGATTGCCTTTGTTAGTTGCCCACTAGTGGATGATATCAATGGAAAAATTCGTCTCGTTGGTTACAAAGAAGCCTTGAAAAATAAAAAGTTATCTTATAGTGAAGGTCTTGTTTTTGAATCGAAATATAGTTATGAGGAAGGCTATCACTTGGCTGAGAGAATTATTGCTTCTAAAGCAACCGCTGCTTTTGTTACTGGAGATGAGCTGGCGGCTGGTTTGTTAAATGGTCTTTCAGACCAAGGAGTTAAAGTTCCTGAAAATTTTGAAATCATTACAAGTGATGATTCACAAGTAGCTCGCTTTACTCGACCTAATTTAACAGCTATTGGTCAACCTTTGTATGATATCGGAGCAATTAGTATGCGGATGTTGACAAAGATTATGAATAAAGAAGAATTAGAAGAACGAGAAGTTATTTTAACTCATGGCATCAGTCGCCGAGGTTCTACTCGTAAGTAGGAAGTTTCGTCTAAAAATAAATTATTGATAGTCTATTCTTAGATCTTCAAAATGGTTTGAATCCCCTATCTGATTAGGGAGTTTTCAAGCCATTTTTTCTTTGAATAAAAAACTTTTCAATATAATTGCGAAAAAATTAGAAAAAGTTTAATTTCTTAAGCTAAATTTAAGCTAGCAATTTTATACTATATTCATCAAATAAAGACCTCCTAAACTTTATTTGATAATCCTAAACTTTTCTTTTTCATAATAATCTCCCTATAAGAGCCACCTAATCGGTGGCTTTTTTTATTTCTTTTGCTTAATTGTGTTAAGTTTGACCTTGCCAGTTTTATTTTTGGGTGCTTTTCGGTATAATAGGAGATATGAAAGTATTACTATACCTTGAAGGAAAATCCGTTTTAGAGAAATCAGGAATTGGTCGTGCACTGCAGCATCAGATGCATGCTCTTGATTTGGCAGGGATTCCTTATACAACAGATATTTTAGGTGATTACGATGTGGTTCATATCAACACTTACGGTCCTCGTAGTCTCCTGTTGCTTCATGCAGCGAAAAGAAGAGGAAAAAAAGTGATTATGCATGGTCACTCTACTAAAGAGGACTTTGAAAATTCTTTTATTGGATCCAATTTCTTCGCTCCCTTGTTTGGTAAATATTTAACACATATGTATCAAAAGGCTGATTTTGTTATCACTCCTTCTGAATATTCCAAAGAACTCATCCAATCTTACGGAGTAACGACTCCAATTGTGGCAGTTTCTAATGGAATTGACTTGGATAAATATAAAAAGAACCCTAAAAAAGAGACAGTTTTTAGAGACTATTTTAATATTAAAAAAGACGAAAAAGTAGTTGTTTGTGCAGGTCTTTACTTTAGAAGAAAAGGAATTGAAGATTTTGTTGAAGTAGCTCGCAGAATGCCAGATGTTCGTTTTATATGGTTAGGAAGTATTAATAAATGGTTAATTCCTCGCCAAATTCGTCATCTAGTGATGTTTGATCATCCAGAAAATGTTGAATTTCCAGGATATTTTAAAGGAGCAGTATTTCAAGGAGCTATGAGTGGTGCGGATTGTTTCTTTTTTCCTTCTTATGAAGAAACTGAAGGAATTGTAGTACTTGAGGCTTTGGCCAGTCATCAACAGGTTGTTCTTCGCGATATTCCTGTTTATAATGGATGGATTGATAATAATTCTGCCGAGTTGTGTCACAATGTAGACGAGTTTGTGCTTTCTCTTAGAAAAGTATTGGATGGAGAAGTAGATAAACGTGAGTGTGGCTATCAAGTTGCTGAAAGTAGATCCATTGATGATGTTGCTAATCAATTGGTAGAAGCTTATAAAATAGTTTTGGAGATGTGATATGCGCATAGGTCTTTTTACAGATACTTATTTCCCTCAAGTATCTGGGGTTGCTACTAGTATTCGAACCCTAAAAACAGAGTTGGAAAAATTGGGACACACCGTTTTTATTTTTACAACGACAGATAGAGATGTTAATCGGTATGAAGATTGGCAAATAATAAGGATTCCCAGTATGCCTTTTTTTGCTTTTAAAGATCGTCGAGTAGCCTATCGTGGTTTTTCATCTGCCTTGGAAATTGCCCGTCAATACCAATTGGATATCATTCATACACAGACGGAGTTTTCTTTAGGACTGTTAGGAATCTGGATTGCAAAAGAATTAGGAATTCCTGTTGTTCATACTTATCATACACAGTATGAAGACTATGTTCGCTACATTGCAAAAGGCATGGTGATTCGTCCAAGTATGGTCAAATATATCGTACGTGGCTTCATGTCTGATTTAGATGGAGTCATTTGTCCTAGTGAAATTGTCTATGATTTATTGACGAGTTACAAAATTAAAATAGAAAAACGTGTCATCCCAACTGGAATAGAATTGGCAAAATTTGAGCGCCCTGAGATTTCTAGAGAAGATGCTAAAAAGCTACGATTTAAGCTAGGGATTGCTGAAGATGAGGTGATGCTTCTAAGTCTTTCGCGCATCTCTTATGAAAAAAATATCCAAGCTGTTATAAAAAGTTTGCCATCTGTTCTTGAAGCAAATGATAAAGTGAAACTCATTATTGCAGGAGACGGTCCCTATATTGAAGAATTAAAAGATTTGGTATTTCAGCTAAAATTAGAAAATTCTGTTGTCTTTACTGGAATGATTGCTCCTAATGAAACAGCTCTTTATTATAAAGCAGCAGATTTCTTTATTTCTGCCTCAACTAGTGAAACGCAAGGCTTAACTTACCTAGAAAGTTTGGCGAGCGGAACCCCAATTATTGCACATGGTAATCCTTATTTGGATAATCTCATTCATGATAAAATATTTGGAACTCTTTTTTATGAAGAAAGTGAACTGGCCGGAGCGATTTTAGAAGCTATTATTACCACCCCACAGATGGATGATGCCATTTTATCAAAAAAATTATATGAAATATCAGCTGAAAATTTTGGGCGTAAAGTTTACGAATTTTATCTAGATTTGAATATCTCAAAAGGTTTTTATAATGATTTTACACAGGAAGAAAGCTCTGGGAAGCGTTTGGCTAAATCATTGATGTATTTACCTAAAAAAGTTATCTCACTTCCTTTTAATAGTTCTGTTCGTATCATCAAAGCCTCATCCAAACAAATTAAAAAAGTTAGAAATATCACTAAATTTTTGGACTAATCAAAATATCTAGAGTTTTGTGAAATAAAAATTTGAAAAACATTGCTTTTTCACAACCATTAAAAGTATAATATTATACCCCGTATATAAAAACATATAAATTAGAAGTTGTGGAGGAGAGATGAGTAGTTTATTTGATGAATTTAAGACCATTTGTTTATATTTAAATAAAATTGGAATCACGCCGACGCTAATGGGGTCTGTAGGATTGGAATTTATGTCAAAAGAAGATTGGGATCCATCAGATATTGATATTCATGTTCCAGGAGATCCAAGAGGCTGGGAAGCTCCTGACGAACTTAGGGTTTATGATTGGGACAAAATAATGGGGATTATGGAAGAACTAGGGTATGATTTAGTAGATATCCATGAGCACGAATTTCAAAAAAATGACGTGAGTATAGAGTATGGAACGATTGATTTCTTATCTGATTTTGCGGGAATTTCTGAATCAAATATAGAGCTCATTCAACTAGATGAAATAAAGTTTCGTGTACCAAATCTAGAGCAGTTTTTAAGCATTTATGAAGCATCATCAAAAGATTCATATCGAAATGATAATAATAACAGTAAAGATTTTAAGAAAATTGATTGGTTGAAAAATCATCTGTAAATTTCAGTTTATCCAATTTATCAGATTCGAAGTTCTTTAAGATAGAGCAAGACAATTTTCTTTCTAAACAGTCATTTTAAAGAATTACTCATTACATCTTGCAAAAATTTTTAATCATGTTATAATACACTTTAGAGACACGTCACACAAGTCCTTTTTTATCAGAGAATGCGTGGTTGCTGAAAACGCATAAAAAGTTTGATGTGATACTACTCTATTAGTTTTTATGAAAACATAAAACGGTAGCTACGTTAGAGCTGTTTCGAGGTGTATGAGATTGTTTATACATGAATGAAGGTGGAACCACGTCACGACGTCCTTTTTAGGATGTCTTTTTTATTTGAAAAATTAAGAAAATAAAGGAGAATAATATGATAAAAATAACATTTCCAGATGGAGCAGTCAGAGAGTTTGAATCTGGTAGCACAACTTTTGAAATCGCGCAATCGATCAGTAATTCACTGGCAAAAAAAGCTTTAGCTGGTAAATTAAATGGTCAGTTAATTGATACCAATCGTGAGATTTACGAAGACGGTACGATTGAGATTGTTACTCCTGACCATGAAGATGCTTTGGCTATTCTACGCCACTCAGCAGCACATTTATTTGCTCAAGCTGCTAGACGACTCTTTCCGGATATTCATTTAGGGGTTGGGCCTGCTATCCAAGATGGTTTTTATTATGATACAGATAATGTAGCTGGTCAAATCTCAAATGAAGACTTACCGCGTATCGAAGAAGAAATGAAAAAAATTGTCAAAGAAAATTTCCCTTCTATTCGTCGTGAAGTTTCTAAAGAAGAAGCAAGAGAAATTTTTAAAGACGATCCGTATAAACTTGAATTAATTGAAGAACATTCGGATGATGCAGGTGGTTTGACAGTCTATTCTCAAGGTGAGTATGTTGATTTATGTCGTGGACCTCATGTTCCCTCAACTGGGCGTATTCAAATTTTCCATTTATTAAATGTTGCTGGGGCATACTGGCGCGGAAATAGTGACAATGCAATGATGCAACGTGTTTATGGTACAGCTTGGTTTGATAAGAAAGATTTAAAAGCTTATTTGACTCGTTTAGAAGAAGCGAAAGAACGGGATCACCGTAAACTTGGTAAGGAACTAGATTTATTTATGATTAGTCAAGAAGTAGGACAAGGTCTTCCTTTCTGGCTTCCTGATGGAGCAACAATTCGTCGTACTTTAGAACGGTACATTACAGACAAAGAATTAGAGTCTGGTTACCAACATGTGTATACACCACCTCTTGCTTCTGTGGAATTGTACAAGACTTCTGGTCATTGGGAACATTATCAAGAAGATATGTTTCCAACAATGGATATGGGAGATGGAGAAGAATTTGTGCTTCGTCCAATGAACTGTCCGCATCATATTCAAGTTTATAAAAATCATGTTCGTTCCTACCGTGAATTGCCTGTTCGTATTGCAGAGCTAGGTATGATGCACCGTTATGAAAAATCAGGAGCTTTATCTGGCTTACAGCGTGTCCGTGAAATGACTTTGAATGATGGTCACATTTTTGTAATGCCAGAGCAGATACAGGACGAATTTAAACGTGCTTTGCAGTTAATTATTGATGTTTATGCCGATTTTAATTTGACTGATTACCGTTTCCGTTTGTCTTATCGTGATCCTAAGGATACTCATAAGTATTACGATAATGATGAAATGTGGGAAAATGCTCAGAAAATGCTAAAAGCAGCTATGGATGATATGGGGTTGGATTACTTTGAAGCCGAAGGAGAAGCAGCCTTTTATGGTCCAAAGTTGGATATTCAGGTCAAAACTGCTCTTGGAAATGAAGAGACACTTTCTACAATCCAGCTGGATTTCTTATTGCCTGAACGTTTTGGATTGTCTTATATTGGAGCTGATGGAGAAGAACATCGTCCAGTAATGATTCACCGCGGTGTTATCTCGACTATGGAACGTTTTACAGCCATTTTGATTGAGACATACAAGGGAGCTTTTCCAACGTGGTTGGCACCTCATCAGGTGACACTTATTCCTGTTTCCAATGATGTTCATACAGACTATGCGTGGGAAGTTGCTAAAATTCTTAGAGATAAAGGTGTTCGTGCAGATGTGGATGAACGCAATGAAAAAATGCAGTATAAGATTCGTCAAAGCCAAACAAGAAAAATTCCTTACCAATTAATTGTGGGGGATAAGGAGATGGCTGAACAATCTGTCAATGTTCGACGCTATGGTAGCAAAGAAACTCGTACTCTGCCAGTTTCAGAATTTGTTGAATTGATTTTAGAAGATATTCGTGCAAAATCGCGCGTCAGTCAATAAGATACTTGCTTTCTAGTCTACTCTTTTCTTCTATATTTTATAGTTGATTGTCCGTACATGTTATAAAAGGATGGAAAAAATGAACTTAGAACAACAAAGAGAATATATTTTATCAGGTGAAATCTACAATGATTTGACACCCGAGCTGATTCAGGCAAGAGAAGAGGCTGTTTTTCTAACCAATGAATACAATGCTAGCTATGGAAAAACTTCTGATGTTAGAGAATCTATTTTAGAAAAACTTCTTAAACAAAAAGGAGACAATGTTTATTTTGAACCAAACTTTCGTTGCGAATTTGGTTATAATATTAGCATTGGTCATGATTTCTACGCAAATTTTGATTGTGTTATGTTAGATGGAGGGGCTATAACTATTGGCAACAATGTTCTATTTGGTCCTAGAGTTGGTCTGTACACTTCAAATCATGCTACTAATCCTGCTGAAAGACGTCAAGGTGCCTGTTATGCAAAACCCATCACTATAGGAAATGATGTCTGGATTGGTGCAGGTGTACATATCAATCAAGGAGTCACTATCGGAGACAATGTTATCATCGGTTCAGGAAGTGTTATTACGAAAGACATTCCCTCAAATGTTATTGCTGCAGGTGTTCCATGCAAAATTATCCGTCCTATTACAGAGAACGATAAAACAAACTATAAACCATATTAAGTATATATAAAATAAACTCTCTACTATCTAAAAATAGGTCAAACCTAATATAGCATAGTAGAGAGTTTTTTAAATTATAGCCAGTTATGCAACTAGTTTGTATTGAAATGTTTTCTAACAATTGGTGCCACTTCTTGACCGTAAATTTTTATAGCTTTTAAAACTTTCTCGTGTGGCATCGATCCTAGTGGAAGATGTAACATAAAGCGGGATAATTCTAGATTTTCCACCAATTGTATAATCTTTTTAGCAACCAGTGGTGCGTCTCCAACTAACATAGCACCATTTGGACCAATCGCCTCTTGATAAGCTTTCATGCTCAAACTTGTCCAATGTTGCCTATCTTTACTGATATTATCAACCATTTGTTTTGTTGGATAATAGTATTCTTTTTCAGCTGTTTCTCTTGTGTCCGAAATCCAGCCCTATGAATGTGCTGATACTGATAACTGATTCTTATCGTGTCCATTTTTAGTAGCAATATCGAAATACAAATCAACCAGTCTCTTGAAATATTTAGGGTCGCCTCCTATAATCGCATAAACAATCGGAAGACCTAATTGGGCAATATGAGCAGTTGACTGAGGATTTCCACCTGTTCCAACATGAATGGGTAATTTATTATTATAAGGTCTAGGAAGAACAAGCCGATTATCTACGGACTGTGTCAAATGTCCCTTCCATTTTAATCGTTTTTCTTCATTGATTCTAACTAACATATCTAACTTTTCAGTAAATAGTTCCTCATAATCTTCTAACTGATAGCCAAATAAAGGGAAGGATTCAATAAAGGAACCTCGACCAACCATAAGTTCTGCTCTTCCTTTAGAAAGTAAATCAAGAGTTGAAAATTGTTGAAAAACCCGAACTGGATCGTTAGATGATAGTACGGTTACTGCTGAGGACAGTTTTATATTTTTAGTGATAGAAGCTGCAGCGGATAATATCATCTCAGGAGAAGAGACTGCAAAATCTTCACGATGGTGTTCACCAATAGCGTAGATATCCAAACCAACTTGATCAGCTAGTTTAATTTCATCTAATAGTTGTTGTGTTCTTTCCGCATGAGAATAGTGTCTTCCATCCTCTAATTGTGTTGTTTCACCAAATGTTGAAATACCTAATTCGACCATAGTAACCTCTTTTCTTTTAAAGTATTTTATCACTATGTATTGATAAAAACAAGAAATGAGCATTGTGTGAATATTTGCTTATGAAAAGGAGTTAATTAAAAAAACTACTTTTTTTGTTTAGATACTTCGATTAGAAATAAAATGGTAGAAAATATACTACCTAATATAAAGGCTCCAAAGGTTTTATTCAGGTGTAAAAAATTTATTAGCAAATCAATAAAAATTGGTGAAAGAAATTGACCTAGAAATATTAAAGAAGTTCCCAAAGTGATAGCCACAGATTTATTTTCTTCAGAGGAAAAAGCGATAATATTTTTGTTAAATGAAGGCAAGGCAACACCTAAGGCAAAGCCAAATACTAATAAGGCTATAACTAATGTGAAAATATTATGAAGTATAACAATGGAAAACATCGATACAGCAAATGAAAGAAATACGATGGACAAAGTATATTTGGTAAGTAGTTTATTAATTTTAGAATAAAGGATACTACTTACAACTCCAGTAATAGAAATTAAGGCCAAGAGTACACCTGTTAGTATGGAATTTTTGCTACCTGATATAGACTGTAAATAGAAAGATAAATTGGTTGGAATAATAAAATAAATCACTGTTCCTAAAAATATTTGAGCAAAAGTATAATAAAGTTTATTAGATATCACCAATTTGGTGCTGATCTTTTTGGAATTTTTCTTATAATCTATTTCCTTATGTTCCTTGGGGATATAAAAGATAACTAAAATAAAAGATAGTATGGCAAAAGAATAAATAAACAGACTATATCTCCAATTTATACTAGCAATTATTCCTGAAAAAAGCACAGCTATAACTGTCCCTAAATTATTCATAGCACTAGATAAACCGAGCATATTTATTTTGCTTTCTTTTTCATAGAAATCTTCAATGAATATGATGGAAAGAGGAGCAACGAAGCCCAATCCAATTCCCAGTATTATTCTTGATAGAATTAATAAATTAAAAGAAAGCTGAAATAGTGCAGGAGCTAAGCCTCCTATTGAATAGAGTACTAAGCCGACTAATATCAAGGTTTTTTTGGAAAATATTTTTAGTAAAAATTTGGTTAAAAATAATGAGACAACGATAACCAATATAGAAGGTATTGTTACTAGTAATTTAATAAAAATTGAATCATTAGAATAATATTGTGAGATTAACGATAAAATAGGTGAAACAGCAGCTCCTGCCATTAATGTCAACAACGATAGACTTAGAATAGAAATTTTTCTCATTTTAGCTCCTCTTCTACGATGGCTGATAGGTTATCTAACTGTTCTATTAGTGAATTTAAACTATCAGTTGAATAATGCTTTATTATTTTGTTATTTATTTCTATAATGGTTTTTTTGATTCGTTTAGCAATTTTTTCTCCTTCAGTAGTCAGATAAAGTGAATAAGCACTTTTATTTTGAGGATGAACTTTTTTTTCTATTAATTTTTGATTTATATATTTATTAACAATTCGTGTAACCATCGCCTTATCAACTTTTCTTTTTTGAGCTAGAAAATTTTGATTGCAGCCAGGATAATCTGAAATGGTTAAAATATAGTTGTAATGATTTATATCTACTCCAAGCTTTTCAAGTTCTTTGCTTCGATGAAAAATCATTTCTTCATATATATGTGCAATTTTTTCCCCTATAATGATTGTTTTCATAAAAATTAGTCCTTTCTATAAAAATAGTTTACAAAAAAGAGTTGACTTTGTCAACTCTTTTTTTGAGTTTGATTTTAAGAAATGAAGAGTCAATGATGTAGCAGTTTTTTAATCTATCTTTTTATTTTTCTTTGTGGTATACTAGTCTAGTTGCAAAATACTATGTTCTTCTTATTTTCTAATAATTGTAGTGGCAAATAGCTTATTCAATTATTGATACGATGGAAGAACTCATAATGTTTGATAAGGTAGCTTCGTACTACCTTTTTAGAAAGAAGAAAAAGATTGAAATTTAATGAATTACATTTATCAGCTGAATTATTAGCTGAAATTGAAAAAGCTGGTTTTGTAGAAGCTAGTCCTATCCAAGAACAAACCATTCCTCTAGCTCTTGCAGGAAAAGATGTTATTGGACAAGCACAAACAGGGACAGGAAAAACAGCAGCTTTTGGTTTTCCTACTTTGGAAAAAATTAATACGACAAATCAAACCGTTCAAGCTTTGGTCATTGCTCCTACTCGTGAGTTGGCAGTACAAAGTCAGGAAGAACTTTTCCGTTTTGGACGTAGCAAGGGTGTGAAAGTTCGTTCTGTTTACGGTGGTTCTAGTATTGATAAGCAAATTAAAGCTTTGAAATCAGGAGCTCATATTGTAGTGGGGACACCAGGACGTTTACTTGATTTAATTAAACGAAAAGCCTTAATCCTTGAAAATGTAGAAACTCTTATCTTAGACGAAGCAGATGAAATGTTGAATATGGGCTTTTTAGAGGATATTGAAGCGATTATTTCCCGTGTTCCAGAAGAACGACAAACTCTTCTCTTTTCAGCAACCATGCCAGATGCTATCAAGCGCATTGGGATTCAGTTTATGAAAAATCCTGAACATGTAAAAATTGCTGCTAAGGAGCTAACGACAGAATTAGTTGATCAGTATTATATTCGTATCAAAGAAAACGAGAAATTTGATACAATGACGAGATTAATGGATGTAGATCAGCCAGAACTATCGATTGTCTTTGGTCGTACAAAACGTCGTGTTGATGAATTGACAAGAGGTCTGAAAATTCGTGGTTTCCGAGCTGAGGGTATTCACGGAGATTTGGATCAAGGGAAACGCCTTCGTGTTCTTCGTGATTTTAAAAATGGAAATTTAGATGTATTGGTAGCGACAGATGTTGCTGCGCGTGGTCTTGATATTTCAGGAGTAACCCATGTCTATAATTACGATATCCCACAAGATCCAGAAAGCTATGTGCACCGAATCGGTCGAACTGGTCGAGCAGGAAAGTCAGGACAATCCATTACTTTTGTTTCTCCAAATGAAATGGGCTACCTTAAAATTATTGAAGACTTGACTAAAAAACGTATGAAAGGGTTGAAACCTGCAACAGCAGATGAAGCCTTTCACGCTAAGAAAAAAGTTGCCTTGAAAAAAATTGAACGTGATTTCAATGATGATAGTATTCGCAGTAACTTTGAAAAATTTGGGAAAGATGCTCGCAAATTAGCAACAGAATTTACCCCAGAAGAGTTGGCTATGTATATTTTGAATTTAACAGTTCAAGATCCAGATTCGCTTCCAGAAGTAGAGATTGCTCGTGAAAAACCGCTACCGTTCAAGTATATTGGAAAAGATAAAGCTGGTCGTGGTAGAGGAGGAAATCGCAGAGATTCTGATCGCCGTGGTCGTCGTGATGGTAGAAATGATCGTTTTACTAAGGAAAAGAAATACCGAAAAGATCATAAAAAACCACGCAATACCTCCAGTGAAAAGAAAACAGGATTTGTGATTCGAAATAAAGGGGATAAATAAGAACCGAACCATTCGTTGATTAACGAGTGGTTTTTTAGATAGTAAAATTGATTAAATGGTTCTAAATAGGATCCTAGTATTTTAGTAAAGTGGTATTCTTTGCTTTATTTTGATATTGCTATTGATTCTCAAGCTATTTCCTTATATAATATAATTATGTTTATATTAGGACTTTTATTTTTGTTGACTGTTGTTTTTCGTCTTCGGTTTTTGAAACTTTCAAATTCAAATGAACAAGCTATTTTAGCAGATGGTGGTCAAGAATATGGTGTGAAAAATTCTACAATTATGAAATACTTACATATTCTTTTTTATCTTGTTTGTTTTGTTGAATTTATTATTCATAGACCAGAGTTGGATATGATGAGTTTTATTGGTGCTGCATTACTGATTTTTTCAATGGCTATGCTTTATCTAGTAGCTAAGTTGCTGGGGCCTGTTTGGACGATTAAGTTAATGATCGTTAAAAATCATAAATTTGTAAATCACTGGCTTTTCCAACATGTAAAACACCCAAATTATTTTTTAAATGTTGTTCCAGAAATGATTGGTTTAGCCTTGCTTTCTCACGCTTATATTGCTCTTTTTATTTTGTTCCCTATCTATTGCATTACGCTTTATATTCGTATCAAAGAAGAGGAACAATTGATAAAAGAGATCATTCTACCGAATGGAATTTCTGATAAGTAACTCGTGTATTTATTGAAAAATAAAAAGGAATTGGTTATTTTAAAATCAATTCCTTTTTTATTCAGCTTGTAATAAAGTTATAAGAAAAATTAATTTCTTAGGTATTACGATTCATTTTCTAGTATTGCTGTAATTTTATTGACCATTTGTTCAGGCTTTTCATTTGGGAAAAGATAGGTGGTTTCTTGTGGTTGATGAGCAGTATTCGTAAAAGCTAGAACTGTTTTTCCTTTTTCTTTGGCTTGTGTAACAATAGAGTCTACCTCGTCCCAGTGGTTAATATCCAAGTACAGATCAGCCTTATTTAATAAATCTTCAATCAAATCATCTTGATGTAGATTGCTATAAAGATTGACATTTGGATAGATTGAAAAACTTTCTAAGTAAGGAGAGATATTCGTTTTAGCTGCAATATGAAATGCAATGTCAGGTAAGTTTTTAACAAGATAAGTGAGATTTTCCAAGGTATCTGACGCAGTGAGAGTAAAAGCGTGAAAACTTCTTTGAGGTCGTTTTTTAATGATTAATTCTTCCTTGCTCACAGCTATGGAATGGCTAGGAATATCCTTATATATGATACTGTTTGCTCCAATGATTACATTATCGCCAATAGTCACTCCTTTTAGAATAACTGTATTGGCGCCAATCCAGCAATTAGCTCCTATCTTTATAGGAGCGGTAGAAAAATTAATTTTTTCGATATGGTAATTGGAATATTTATGATTATGATCAAAGATACGGACCCCGTCACCAAACATGGTATCTTTTCCAATTTCAATAGAATGGTTGCAACGCACAGTGCAATGATCGTTGAAAAAAACGCGATGTCCTAGTTTAAGATGAGCTCCTTCTAAAACACTTAGGCTTGTAAAGGAACGAAAGACAACATCTGTACCGATTTCTAAATGACTATTCGGTGAGATTTCGATGTGATGGAAGTTTCCTTGAAATTGAATGTCAGACATGGTGATTCCTTTCTTTAATATAGGCTAATTTAGAACTTCTATTTTTCTTTTTGAAAAGTGCTTCGGCAGACATAGCTGTTGCTTTATCAGGGTATTCTTCCTGATATAAAAGTTTTACAGGTAAGCGTGCTCGAGTATATTTAGCCCCTTTGCCTGTGTTATGAGTTCGAATCCGTTTTTCAACGTTAGTAGTATAACCAGTATAAAGCGAACCGTCACTGCATTCTAGTACATACATATAAGCTTTAGTTTCCATAGTAAATCTCGTGTATTTCTGGTGTGTAACTTCCATCTGAATTGTGAATAAAAAGTGGCGGAAGAATTTTTAAACCTGTTTTTGAACCGTCTTTTATCGCTTCAATGAGTAGCATATTCGCTTCTTTTCCGAGTTTGGGGTAAATGAATTGGATTCTTTTAGGAGCAAGATTGTGTTCGTCCATAGTTTTTAGAATATCTAAAAATCGATCTGGCCGATGAACCATTGCTAATCGTCCATTTGATTTAAGAACTTGTTGGGAAATTTTGCAAATTTCTTCCAGATTGGTTGTAATTTCATGGCGAGCTAATAGGTAGTGTTTACTTTCATTAAGATTGGAATGTTCATCCACCTTAAAATATGGAGGATTGCAAAGAATGATGTCTACCTTACTTCCTGATATATACTGATTTAGATTTTTTAAATCATCATTGATAACTTGCATTTGCTCAGTCAATTCGTTCAATTCAATAGAACGTTCTGCCATATCAGCTAGTCGTTCTTGGATTTCTACCTCTATAATTTTTGCTGTGGTTCGCATACTGGCAAATAATCCCACCGCTCCATTGCCAGCGCATAGGTCAATAATTAAGCCACGTTTTGGTAATTTTGGGAAGCGTGAAAGTAGCACACTGTCAACTGAGTAGCTAAAAACCTCACTATTTTGAATAATTTTTACATCTGTAGAAAATAATTGATTGATGCGTTCGCCTTTTTTTAATATCGTTTCTTTCATAGGTACATTATAGCATGATTTATAGGTTAGACCAACTGTTTAAGTGATGAAATGATTCGTTTATAAGGATTTGTAATATGGAATCTTTACAAAAAAACATCTCTTAAGTTCACTGTTTTTGATGAACCTAGGAGATGTTTGATATTTAGACAAATTCATATTTTTGTTTGATGGTACAAAAGATAAAAATTACAACAAAGATACTCATTAGAATGAGATAAATTGGGAAAGTTACGGAAGTTAACCTAGCAATTTCGAGGATATGTTGGAAGAAAAATGCTGATATATAAAATCCGAATACTGAACCAATGACGAGTAATATTCTTCGAATGTTGAGGGGAAGACAGGCTCTAATCACAGATAGGAAACTAATTGTTCCAAGTAAATAGTAAGATAAGGTTGAAATATCCATATCAGACCAACCTTGATAGCTGCCCCAGAATCGAACAAATAGTATACTAAAAACAATCATGAGAGAACTTGGAAGTGCTAGCAGTAGAGAACGTTTCAGGAAATGCTTTTCTACTGGACGGATATTGCGTTCAAAGGTTAATACAAAAGGTGCAAATCCTTCCACAAATTGATCGATAAATGTAATTTGAATCGGAATAAACGGAAAAATAAGAAGGTAATCTACTTTTCCAAATACAACACTTGCAATACAGATAATAGCTAGCAAGAAAGAATAAATGGTTTTAATAAAGAAGATCGGAGCAATCCTACCAATATTATTTACAACACGTCGTCCTTCAAATAAGATTTCTGGAACATCATTAAAATCAGAATTTAGTAAAACAAGATTAGCAATTTGTCGTGTTGCTGGGTCGCCCTCTGCCATTACAATGGAGCAATCTGCTTCACGCAAAGCTAAAATATCATTAACCCCATCACCAGTCATAGCAGTTGTGTGACCAGCTGCTTTTAGAGTTTGAATCAGTAATTTTTTTTGATGTGGAGAAACTCTTCCAAAGATAGCAGTTTGCTCAGCTTGTTCTACAAGTTGTTCATCTGTAATTTTGGAACAATCAATAAAGTTTTGATAGCTAGAAAATCCAGCCTGATGAGCAATATGTGAAACAGTAACAGGATTATCGCCAGAGATAATTTTCAAATCCACTTTTTGTGAACGAAGGTATTCTAACGTTTCAGCAGCTTTTTCACGAATTGGATCAGCTATTTCAAGAATGGCTAACGGCACCATTTGTTGAGGAAGTCTTAGTTTATGGATATCAATAGTGCTTGTACTGTGTGTTAACACCAAAACGCGAGAACCACGATTTTGAGCCTCAATAACAGGAGTTGGGATTTTGTCTAAAAGTATCTCAGGAGCCCCCAAGTAAATGGCTCCAATTTCAGACAATTCCATAGCTCCCCATTTCCGATCGCTTGAGAATGGTATGATGTGATTGCTTGTGTAGGGGTGTGTTAGATGACCATATTGTTTCCGAATGGCTTGAGCAGTTGGATTATTGTCTTCACTGGCTTGAATATAAGCTGCTAATATAAAACTGACAGTTTCGTCGGAGAACTGGTCAGACAGTGTATGGAGTTCTTCAACAGTCATCTTTCCTTGTGTAATCGTACCCGTTTTATCAAGACAAAGAGTATCTACCCGAGCGAGTGTTTCAACAGAGTACATTTCTTGGACAAGAACTTTACGCATTCCCAACTTGATAACAGCAGTCAAAAGAGAAGTAACTGTTAAAAGGGCAATCCCTTTAGGTAGCATCCCTAAAAGAGCAGTGGAAGAAGTAATAACAGAATTTCGAATAGGAAGTCCTTTGATCAGTAGTGCTTCTAGTAGAAGGGCTAGTCCAAATGGAACAATGATTTTTCCTGTGAAACGAGAGATTTTAGCAAGGTTGTAGAGAATGCGAGAATTAATCGGTTTAAGAGTCTTCGCTTCGGTCATCAATTTATTTGCATAATTATCTGCACCGACATGATGAACTTCTGCATAAATCTGACCACTAACCAAAAAGCTTCCAGAAAGAAGTTCTGCACCAACTTCTTTTAAAACAAGGTCACTCTCTCCTGTCAACATAGCTTCATTAGCTTCTGCAACGCCACTAATAACTCTTGCATCACTAGGAATTTGTTCACCAGAAGATAATTTGATGAGGTCACCTAAAACGATGTCTTCCGGATTAATTTTTTCTTCTTTTCCATCGCGAATAACAGTAATGAGTTCTTTGCTGACGAGATTGAGTTTATCAATCATATGCTTAGCTCTTAATTCAGTTACAATTCCTGAAAAGGCATTAAAACAGATGACAGCAAAAAAGACCAAGTTACTCCAAGCTTGAACAGCAATAAGAGCCAGTGCAATCGCAAAATTTAAAGCGTTGAACAGAGTAAAGACATTTCGTTTTACAATATCCCAGTTGCTAGTTCCAGTATGACTAGTAAAATGATTTGTTAAACCTTGAGAAATTTTTTCATTAACTTGAGATTGTTTTAGACCATTAAATTGTTTCGTATTCATGAGGATAATCATACCATTTTTTAGTAAAAATATCTAATAAGTACAGCAAACTTTAAACAATTTTGAAAAATAATTGCAGGCTAGTCCTTGATAAGGTATAATGAAGAGAAAATAGATGATACCAAATTCTTTCTGATAAATGATTAGAAAGAAGATATAACATTATATAATATCAAGGAGAAAAAATGTTTTATACTTATTTGCGAGGCTTGGTTATTTTTATTTTATGGGCTTTAAATGGAAATGCTCATTATCATAATAAAAATAAAATTCCTCCTCAAAATGAAAATTATATTTTAGTAGCTCCCCATAGAACTTGGTGGGATCCCGTGTATATGGCTTTTGCAACAAAGCCAAAACAATTTATTTTCATGGCCAAAAAAGAGTTGTTTAAAAACCGTATTTTTGGTTGGTGGATTCGCATGTGTGGTGCTTTTCCAATTGATCGGGAAAATCCAGGAGCTTCTGCTCTAAAATATCCTGTAAAAATGCTAAAAACAAGCAATCGTTCGTTAATTATGTTTCCAAGTGGTAGTCGCCATTCTAATGATATAAAGGGTGGAGTAGCAGTGATTGCTAAAATGGCAAAAGTACGAATTATGCCTGTTGTGTATGCTGGTCCGAGAAGTTTAAAGGGATTGGCAGCAGGTGAGCGAGTAGATATGAATTTTGGAAATCCTATTGATATTTCAGATATCGCTAAGATGAACAATGAAGGAATGGAAGAGGTAGCTCGTCGGGTACATGCAGAGTTTGATCGCTTGGATGCTGAAGTGGCTCCGTTCCAAACGGGGAAAAAAGCTAATTTCTTTTTGCGTATTTTGAGATTCTTTGCCTTTATTTTAGCTGCGATTGTCACTATTTTAACAATGGCATTTAGCTTTTTAGCTAGTTTTGTTTGGGATCCAGAAAAACATAGAAAATAACAATCTATTGGAAAGGGTATATAATGAATTTCATTTTTGATTTAGATGGAACCTTATGTTTCGACGGTCATACAATTTCTGATGAAATTAAAGATACGATTGTTAAGGCAGAAAGATACGGTCATACAATTAGTTTTGCGACAGCTCGTTCTTATCGTGATTCGATTAATGTGCTTGGAGAAAAACTAGCTAAGCACCTCACTATATGTTTAAATGGTGGGTTAGTCTATCACAATGGGAAATTAATGATAGAGCATCACTTACCAAAGGAAATTCCAGTTTTTATTGATAAATGGTGTCAAAAGCATGTTATTCCTTATTTCATAGATGATTATTTTAATTATGCTACTTACCGTTCACATCAAATTCCTTTTATCAAAACGGTTGATCCGCTTAATCTAGCCCAAAAATTAAGTTTAACCTCGCTAGAAAATCCTATTAAATGTGTCTTGAGTTTTAATCAAAAAGAAGATTTATTGCCTATCTTTCTACAAGAAATAAAGCAGTTTCCTAAAACAGATATTGTCTATCATGAAAATGAAACTTGCTTATATATCAATCCCTATCAGATAACGAAAGCCAAAACGATACTAGAAGTGATAAAACAGCCTTATATTGCTTTTGGTAATGATAAAAATGATATTTCTATGTTTCAAAACGCTCACTATAGTGTTCAAATTGGAAATTATGAAGGCTTGAAACCTTATGCAAATAAGCAGATAACTAATCAAGATTCAATCAGTAATGTGATAAATAACCTTTTTGAAGAATATCAATAGATTATAGTAAAATCGCTTGTTACACTTATACAAAACACCTCGTTGGTTGATATTTTTCAATTTATGAGGTGTTTTTATTTAATGAATTTTCTTAACGTACTGTTTCTATTGACCAAGTGTTCCAACCGATAAATCGGATGGCACCTTGTTGGTCAGTACGATAAATAGTACTTCCAATCTGGCTGATTCTATCAAGGGTTTCTTGATGGGGATGTTTGTAACGATTATTTTTTCCAGCTGATATAAGCACCATTTTGGGTCGGATAGCAGATAGAAACTCTAAACTAGAAGAACCTTTACTACCATGGTGACCAGCTTTTAAAACATCAACCGTTAGATTGGGATACATTTTCAGAAGTGAATTTTCTCCTTCCATTTCTAAATCACCTGTAAATAAAAAACGTGTATTTAATAAATTACCATACAAAACAATGGAATCATTATTGGAACCGTCACCTTTTTCAGAAGGATAGAGTACTTGTAAAAAGCCATCCATAATAGGGATTTTATCCCCCACATGAGCTGTTTTTATTTTTGTGTTCATGTTTTTTAATTTGTTGACAAAAGCAGGATTGGTCAAACTGCCTTCGCTTATCAACACTTGGGAAATTTTAAATGTTTTGGCAACTTCAAGCATATCTCCCATATGGTCAGTATCGGTGTGAGTTAAAACTAAAGTATCAATGCGACTGACCCCACGACTTTTAAGATAAGGAATCAGAGTTTTTTCAGCATTTGAGGGATGTGTCTGTTTTTGCCAACTTTCTTTTTGTTTAATTTCTAAGCGTCCTCCTACATCAATTAAAATAGTTTTTCCTGTCCAATCACGCAAAAAAATACTATCTCCTTGACCAATATCAACAATTGTCACCTCGTTTTCTAGTGGATGTTTTCCCAGAAAAAATAATAAAATGACTAAGAAACCAAAGGAGAATGCAAGCTGTTTGTTCCACCTAAAATCATGAAGGATTGCTAAAATTAGTAGAATCGTTAAGACAATCCACAAAGGAGGTTGACCGAGAATAAAAGGGGGCGGAAAAAATTCAGAGCACCAACGAATACTATTTTCCAATATTTCAAAAAAGACATTCACTTGATGAAATATAAAAAATGGAGAAAGTAAAAAGATAATAGTAAGAAGTGAGAGCATGAATAAATCAAAAAGAACAGAAAAAAGAAAAGTTAAGAGGATGGACCAAGGTTGGAACTCACCAAAATAGAAGACTAAAATCGGTAAAATTCCTAAAGAAATAGTAAAACTTTCTGCTAAGCATTTTCTCATATTAGGCAGATGTTCAAAATCTATCATGGCAATGATGAAAGCATAGGCGCAAGAAAGCACACCACCGATTGTTAAAAGGAAATTAGGCACGAGAATGGATAGAAGAATGATTGTAATTGAAAAATTATCTAACTTGACTAAACCATACTGTGATACTATTTTCTGAATAACACTTCGAATAACTGAAATTGAAAAACCAGTTAATCCGATATAAATAAAGGCAAAAGGTAGCTGGATTTTAGCAACTGTTTCTGATGTTAACCCTAAACGCAAAAGAATTTTTCGAAAACCATCCATAAAAAAACCTACTTGCATACCAGATAAAGCAAATAAGTGGATAATTCCTAAACTAGAGTACAACTCATTCATATCCGCAAAATCAGAATCTAAATAGCCAAATAGCAATCCAGTCATGTACTGATTCATCGGTTTTGGAAACTCATTTTTTATGAAAACAAGTGCTTTTCTTCGCAAGATAGATAGCCAGTCCATCGGATTCCAACTTGAGATTGCTTGAATGGAGTTAATCTTATCAATATTGATGATTCGATAAATGGATTGTGTTCGCAAATAAGATTGGTAATTAAATCCAGAAAAATTTCGTTGTTCTTCTGCAAAATTGATTTCTCCTTCTATTTCCATTTCTACCAAATCGGATAAATGTTGAAAATTTATTTTTTCCTTTTCTGATTTTAATTTATAAAAGACTTGGTAGGTCTCTTTCCCGCTTTTTCCCCTAAAAGATAAAGAGTCTCCATTTATTTTGATGGTATCTGGTAATAAGATGATGCGCTTAATAGGTGGATGTTCTTTTTCAAAATTTTGTTTTGTTAGATTTTTATGACTGTAAAATAGGCAAGCAAATACTGCTAATAGGATAAAAATAAGACTACAAACTTTACGAGAATAATTACGAAATAATTGTATTATAAAGTAAGACAAAACTAGAAAAGATAAGACAGATAGACGATGGATGGTAAAATAAAGACAAACAATCAGTAGGCAAAAATAAATCGGTTTTATAGGGAAATTTTTAATCCACTGTGACATAATCTTTTATTTTTTCAATTGTTTTTGCACCAAAACCAGAAACATTTTTTAAATCCTCAATGCTTCTAAAATTTCCATTTGTTTCGCGATAGTTAATGATGTCTTGAGCGCGCTTCAATCCAATACCCGAAATAGTTTGCAACTCTGTCTCTGTTGCTGTGTTAAGATTTACAAGACTACTTTTTTTATCTTTTTCTTCTGTTTCCTTGGTAACATCTGTCGCCTCTTCTCCAAGAGTGGCAACGTAAATAACGCTTTCATCTTTTAATTTCTGTGCTTGATTGATGGACTTATGATCTGCATTTTCAGTAAGTCCACCTGCTTTTTGAAGTGCTTCATAAACACGACTTCCTGCCTTCATTTGATAAATACCAGGTTGTTTGACAGCTCCCTTAACATCAATTGTAATATCTTCTTCCTTTTCTTCCTGTGTCTTTGAATTAGAAATTTCCATGTGTGATGATGAAGAATTACTAGTAATTTCTTGATTGACAACCTCAGTTTTATTTTGAGATAAGGTATTAGTATTTTTTAATATAATGCTACCCCCAATAATGAATCCAATAAGAGATAAACCAACAAATATTTTATATTCTATTATTTTTTGAATGATTTTTTCAAGCATTTCGTTCTCCTTTTCTAATTTATTTATTCGCAAAAAATATCAAATTCTTGTTGTAAATGAAATAAATAGCTGTCGAATTTTCTTGATTATCAAAAAAACTTGGAAATTTTATATGCTTTTTCTTTATAGATAGTTGAAGGCTACTATATTGTGGATAGAATGTTTAATCATACAGTAGCTAATTTTTAATAAATAATTCTTGCCTATCTTGATTAATTTCAAAAAATATGATAGTATTATCACTATTAAATATTTAAGGAGAATGTTATGTTTGCTGCTTACAAAAAATACTGGACTCACTATGCTGATTTCTCAGGTCGTTCTAGTCGTTCAGACTATTGGTGGGTTTTTTTGATAAATGTTATTCTTGGTTCTATTTTTGTGATTATAGGTGCAAGTGCTTTAATAGCTTCTATCGGTAATTCATATCCTTATGAGGAACCGGCATTAGCTATGCTGTCAACAGGAGGACCTATTTTTATAATTGCCTTATTATTTTTGCTCGCAAATTTAATTCCTGATTATGCTCTTACGGTTCGTCGTTTACGCGATGCAGGTTTCCATTGGGCTTTTATTTTTCTAAAACTTGGTCCAGCAATAGCTTCAATGATTCCAGGAATAGCTCCTTTAGCAAGTTTGATATCTCTTCCATGTTTTATTGTTTTGATTGTTTTGCTTTGTCAAAAAACAAAATGGATTGAAAATGCTGCTTTCATAAATGGCCAACAACCGACTCAAGGTCAACAGTTTAATCAACCAAGCCAAGACTTTGGTCAACAACCGACTCAAGGCCAACAGATTAACCAACTAGTTCAAGAAGAACCAGCTCAACAAAGTATCCAACCAACGCAAGAACAACAAGATACATCAATTCAAGAAGAATAGTTAATTGAGTGATTGCTTTATAAAATTTGAAATAGTAAAATAACGTAAAAGTATCTCTTTCAGGGATACTTTTTATGTTATACAGATATATCAATATTTTTAGAATGAGATACTAATTTTTTATAATTAGGATAATACAGGATATAATCTTCTTATCAATCATCTTGATTAATTTCAAAAAATATTGTAGTATTGTTACAATTAAATACTTTAGGAGAGTGTTATGTTTGCTGCTTATAAAAAATACTGGTCTCACTATGTTGATTTTTCGGGTCGCTCCAGTCGTTCAGACTATTGGTGGGTTGTATTAATGAACGTTATCATTGTTGTGCCAATTTCTATTGTATTTCTAATTTTTTCAATTCTTACTTTAGATGCTTCTATTGACTATAATTCGGGTGTTAAAAATTTTGCAGCTTTACTTAGTGTTTTTTCAACTTTGAGTGTTTTTTTCATATTAATCGTTATATTTTGGCTTGTCAATTTAATCCCTTCTTATGCTATTACAGTTCGTCGTTTACGTGATGCTGGTTATCATTGGGCTTTTATCTTTTTAACACTTGGTCCAGCAATAGGTTCAATGATTCCAGGGATAGATTCTTTAGCAATTTTGATATCTTTTCCATGTAATATTGCTATGATTGCCTTGCTTTGTCAAAAAACAAAATTGATAGAGAATAACACTTTTGTAAATGGTCAATCTGGTTTTGTTTCACAGCCGCTTCAAGATCAACAATTTGATCAATCACCCCAAGGCTTTGGTCAACAACCAGTTCAAGGTCAACAGTTTGGTCAATCACCTCAAAGTTTTGGTCAACAACCAGTTCAAGGTCAACAAAACACATCTGTTCAAGAGGAACAACAATCACCTCAACCGACAGATAATTCATTTGAAACAAAAGATTAGAAAAAAGCATTTCATTGTGAAATGCTTTTTTCATATTACTATATAAATGATATGAATCCTATCCTTCTCTTTAAATAGTTTCTAGATAGTTTGATTAATTTCAAATAATATGCTAGTATAATTGATATAAACTTTTTAGGAGAATATTATGTTTGCCGCTTATGAAAAATACTGGAAACACTATATTGATTTTTCAGGTCGATCTAGTCGCTCAGATTATTGGCTGACGGTTTTGTTTCATGTTATTTTAGCTCTCGTAGTAATGTTTGTTCTGAACTTAGGAATATCATTTTTCAACTCACAATTTTCCTCAGATTACGAATTTAGTTATATGGGTTTTTTTGTGTTACTAATAGCTCTTTTTTTCGTTTCTGGCTATCTTTTCACCCTTTTTTTTATTGTTGTACTTATCAACTTGATTCCTTTTTGTGCAATAACAGTTCGCCGTTTACGTGATGCAGGTTTTCACTGGTCTTTTATTTTTTTGGGAGTTGTTCCAGTCTTAAATTTACTTATACAAGGAATAGCAGTTCTAGTAAATTGGGTATCCGTGCCATTGGAAGTTGTTCAAGTAATAAATTTATTTGTACCAGGAATAACAGATTTAGCAAATTGGATATCCGTTCCATGTGGTATTATCTTGATTGTCTTACTTTGCCGAAAAACAAAATGGGTAGAGAATTCTTCCTTTGTAAATAGTCAATCACCTCAAAGTTTTGGTCAACAACCAGTTCAAAACGAACAGTTTGGTCAGCCACCTCAACAAAGTCAAGAACAACAAAACATATCTGTTCAAGAGGAACAACAATCAACTCAACTGACGGATAATCCATTTGAAACAAAAGATTAGAAAAAAGCATTTCTTAATGAAATGCTTTTTTAATATTATTATATAAATGATGTGAATAATACTTTTCTCTATATAATATGTTTTGATTAATTTAAAAATATATGTTAGTATGACGATATAAATTTTTTGGGGGCATATCATGCTTACTGCTTATAAAAAATATTGGAAACATTATGTTGATTTTTCAGGTCGCTCTAGTCGCTCAGAATACTGGTTGGCTGTATTGATGAATATGATTATTATTATAGTGACAATGCTTGTTTTTATTCTTCTATTTGATATTGATGAGGATATTGAAGCGACTGGGGAAATCATATTAGAAGTCATGTTTCGTCTGTTTGTGCTGGCTAACATAATTCCTTTTTATGCCATAACAATTCGCCGTTTACGTGATGCAGATCTCCATTGGACTTTTATTTTTTTAACATTTGTTCCAACAATAGGTTTATTTATACATGAAATAGCCGTTTTAGCTAAATGGGTATTTTTACCATGTAATATTGATTTGATTATTTTACTTTGTCAAAAAAACAGATCAGTAGAAAATAATCCATCCGAATTTGAAACCTTATCAGTTCAAGGACAACAGTTTGGTCAAGCACCACAAGATTTTGGTCAGCAACCAACTCAACAAAATATCCAACCCACGCAAGAACAACAATCATCTCAACCGATTGATAATCGATTTGAAACAAAAGATTAGAAAAAGCATTTCTTAGTGAAATGCTTTGCATATAAGCGTATCTTTAAGGAAAAGTATTGTGTTATAATGGAACTAATTATTTTATGGTTGGATTAGGAAGAAGATTATTTTAGTAGATAAGAGGAAGCGAAATGAAGGAAAAAGTACAGTATAGATGGGCAACACTAGGAACAGGTGTTATAGCAAATGAATTAGCTCAAGCTTTGCAGAATATGGGAGGAAATCTTTACTCTGTGGCTAACCGAACTCATACTAAAGGGATGGAATTTGCTAAAAAGTATAATATAGAAAAAGTCTATGATACCATTGAGGATGTTTTTGAGGATGAAAATGTGGATATTATCTACATCTCTACTCCGCATAATACTCATATTGATTATTTGCGTAAGGCTCTGAAAAATGGGAAACATGTTCTTTGCGAAAAATCCATTACATTGAATGTAGACGAGCTGGAAGAAGCTGTCTCTTTAGCTAACAAAAATAATCTTATCTTAGCAGAAGCCATGACCATTTATCATATGCCCATTTATCAACAGCTTGAACAAATTATTTCTAGTAACAAATTAGGTAATTTAAAAATGGCTCAACTTAATTTTGGTAGTTATAAAGAATATGATATGAGCAACCGCTTCTTTAATCGTTCTTTGGCTGGAGGAGCTTTGTTGGATATTGGTGTCTATGCGCTCTCGTTGACTCGTTGGTTCATGTCGGAAACTCCTAATCAAGTTGTTTCTCAAGTACAATTTGCTCCCAGTGGTGTAGATGAGCAAGTTGGTATTCTTTTAACTAATAAAAATGGAGAAATGGCAACAATTTCCTTGACACTTCATGCTAAGCAACCAAAGAGAGCAACACTTGCTTACGATAAAGGATTTATTGAACTCTTTGACTATCCTCGTGGACAAAAAGCTATTATCACTTATACAGAAAATGGAAAGCAAGAAGTAGTTGAAGCTGGTTCAACAAATCAAGCCCTTATGTACGAGGTGTCTGATATGGAAAAGACAGTGGCAGGTGTAGGGGACTTTATGCATCTTGATTATACTTATGATGTGATGAAATTAATGACAAAACTTCGTCATGACTGGGATTTATTGTATCCCAAGGAAGATACTGAAAAATAAGGCAGACTTTTTGGAGCTTTTTTGTTACAATCAATATAATTAGAAATGTGAAGGAAAACTAACATGCTAGTCATTGAAAAAATAAAAAAACTAACTCCTTCGAATCTTCCCAATCTAACAATTTTAACTGGAGATGATGTTGGTCAACTGGAAATTCTTAAAGAACAATTTTTCAAGCAAATTCATTTTGATTCATCTGATTTGAATACTACTATTTTTGATATGAAAGAAACCAATTACTCAGATGTTGAATTGGATCTGGTTAGTCTTCCTTTTTTTGATAATCAGAAAATGATTATTTTAGATCATTTCATTGATTTGACGACCAGTAAAAAACGTTATTTAACGGATGCGGAGTTGCAGTCTTTTGAAAAATATTTGGAAAATCCATCTGAAACGACTAAATTAATTATTTTTGCAGAAGGAAAATTAGATGGAAAACGCCGAATTGTTAAACGAATGAAACAAGACGGGAAAGTCTTTGAAGCAACGGCATTAAAAGAAGCGGATTTACATGCTTACTTTATAAACGAATCAAAACAAATGCAACTACATTTTTCGGAAAATTCTTTTGAAGAATTATTGATTAAATCAGGTTTTCAATTTAGTGAAATTAGTAAGAATTTAGTATTTTTAAAATCTTATAAAAAAAATAATCAGATAGAAGTAGAGGACATTCAACAAGCTATTCCTAAGACACTTCAAGATAATATTTTTGATTTGATCCAGCTAATAGTAGAACAAAAACTAGATAAAGCCAGAAGTTTGATTCGTGATTTGACTTTACAAGGTGAAGATGAGATTAAACTAATTGCAATTATGTTAAGTCAATTTAGGACATTTACTCAGGTTAAAATTTTATCAACTCAGCATAAATCTGAAAGTCAGATTGTTTCGGAATTATCAGACTATCTAGGTCGAAAGATGAATCCTTATCAGGTCAAATTTGCTCTTCGTGATTCACGAATGATTGAACTCTCTTTTCTAAAAAAAGCCATTGCTTGTTTAATTAAAACCGATTACCAGATAAAATCGGGTTTATATGATAAAAGTTATTTATTTGACCTAGTTGTTTTAAAACTTGTGACAAGAAATTTGTGATTTTTCAACCCTTGATTGAGCAAAATAGTTGAAAAATACTAGTATTTGCGTTACTATTTTGGTATTAAATGAAAAGAGGTATAAAATATGGCTATTATCTTACCTGAACTTCCTTATCCTTATGATGCACTTGAACCATACATTGACGAAGAAACAATGCATCTCCATCACGATAAACACCATAATGCTTACGTGACAAACGTTAATGCAGCACTTGAAAAACATCCTGAAATTGGTGAAGATTTAGTGAAATTACTGGCTGATGTTCAATCTATTCCTTCAGATATTCGTCAAGCAGTGATTAATAATGGTGGTGGACATTTGAATCACGCACTATTTTGGGAATTATTGACATCAAAAGAAACAAAACCTTCAGCAGAACTTGCAGCAGCTATTGATGCAACATTTGGATCGTTTGAAGAGTTTAAAGCTACTTTTACAGCAGCTGCAACAACACGATTTGGTTCTGGATGGGCATGGTTAGTTGTTAACAAAGAAGGAAAATTAGAAGTAGTATCTACAGCCAATCAAGATACCCCAATTTCTGACGGAAAAACTCCAATTTTGGGATTGGACGTGTGGGAACATGCTTATTATGTGAAATATCGTAATGTTCGTCCTGACTACATTAAAGCTTTCTTCTCTATAATTAACTGGGATAAAGTGAACGAATTGTACGCGGCTAGTAAATAATAGTTGTTACATTTAAAAATATATATTCATAAAAATGAAGAAAATTTCTTTTGAGTTATTTTCTTCATTTTTTTGTTTTTCAGTCATTCATAAACTGAGTTGTTATTTATTTTAGTGGTGATGATTTTATTTTTATTCTTTAAAAGCCAAGTTATACTTGTTATTTTCTTTAGAATTGCTTATAATTTATAATAACAGAAGTAAGGAGAAGAATCTTGAGTAAAAAATTAGTTACTATTTTGGTCAGTCTATTTTGTGTTGTTTGTTTAATTACTTTCGGATTTCTTCTTTATAAGAATAAAGAACAGCATGATAATATGAAAAAGCAGGCAGTTATCTTAAAAAGTAGTTCTAAATTACTGGAGAAAGAACAGTCTGGTGAAGAAAATGGGAAATCGTCTTCTGAGAACAAAACCACATCCGACAAACCTGAAATAGTTCCTAAAAGTCCGGAGGCCAAACAAAAAGTAATGGAAACAGATGAGGCAACCATGGATGCTCTGGGACTTCATTATGATTATGCTAATCTCAGTTTAACTCAAGTCATTCAGACTTATATGGATGAAGTAGGAATCGAACCTTCGCAGATAGCTTTATCATATAAGGATTTAACAACAGGTCAAACCTTTGCAATGAATGAAACGCAACCAATGACTGCAGGTTCAACATATAAATTACCTTTAAATATGCTCGTTGTAGATGAAGTAGCAAAAGGAAATTTATCAATGGAAGAACGTTTTGACATTACGCACACAGCTTTTGAATACCAAGGAGAGCATGATAATTATGTGGCAGCTTTTAATGGTGCCATGACTATTTCTGACATGCAGGAATATTCTTTAGTCTATTCCGAAAATACCCCAGCCTATGCCTTGGCTGAACGACTGGGAGGAATGGAAAAAGCACATGAACTGTTTAGTAACTACGGGCAATCAAAGTCAACTGAAGTGAAAACGATTAATCAAGATAATAAGACAACAACTGATTATTACATTCAAGTCTTAGATTATCTGTGGAAAAATAAGGAAAAATATAAGGACATTCTTTATTTTATCGGAGAATCTTTCCCAAATGAGTATTATAAGCGTTATTTACGCGACATCACGATTTATCAAAAACCGGGTTATGTGAGAGAAGCTCTAAATGTAGATGCGATTGTGATGGAGGAAAAACCATACATTGTAGCTCTTTACACATCTTGTTTAGGAGGTGCAACAGAGTATAGCGATGAGATTAGCGGCGTTGGAATTGAACAAATTGGACAACTTTCTTATATTATCAATGAATGGCATCGTGTCAATATGAATTAATGAATGAAGCACTATAATAGGTGCTTCATTTTATTTTTATGAAAGAATGATAAATTGAGAAATAAAGCACCATTTAATCATTGGAAAACGTATCCAAATTCAGTCTTTTTATGATATAATGAAACCATTATGGAAAATACATTGATTGAAAAAATAGCTGAAAATTTGGCTCTTAAAAAAAGTCAGATTAGCAAAGTTTTAGAACTTACAAAAGAGGGAAATACCATTCCTTTTATCGCACGTTATCGTAAAGAGATGACAGGAAACTTAGATGAGGTAGCCATTAAGGCTATCATTGATTTGGATAAAAGTTTAACAGCCTTATCTGAACGTAAAGTAGCAGTGTTGCATAAAATTGAAGAGCAAGGAAAACTGACAGAACAGCTAAAAACAGCTATTGAAGCTGCAGAAAAATTGGCTGATGTTGAGGAATTGTATCTGCCCTATAAAGAAAAACGTCGCACGAAAGCAACAATTGCTCGTGAAGCAGGTCTTTCTCCTTTGGTTCGACTGATATTACAAGATGTATCCAATCTAGAAGAAGAAGCTAAAAAATACGTTAGTGAGACTTTTCCAGAAGCTCCTCTTGCTTTAGCGGGAGCAGTGGATATCTTGATTGAGGTTATTTCAGAAGATTTAAAATTACGTTCGTGGACTTATCATGAGATTCTTTCAAATTCCACACTAGTTTCAAGTTTAAAAGATGGCGATTTAGATGAAAAACAAATTTTTCAAATCTACTATGATTTCTCGGAAAAAGTATCAACGATACAAGGCTATCGAACATTGGCACTTAATAGAGGGGAAAAATTAGGTGTTTTAAAGGTCGATTTTGAACACAATATAGATAAAATACTACGTTTTTTTGAAATTCGATTTAAAATAAAAAATAGCTATATTTTAGACGCAATCCAACAAGCTGTAAAAAAGAAAATTATTCCAGCTATGGAGCGTCGCATTCGAACAGAATTAACCGAAACAGCAGAAAATGGAGCAATTCAACTATTTTCAGAAAATTTGAGGCATCTTCTTTTAATTGCACCTTTGAAAGGGCGTGTTGTACTAGGGTTTGATCCTGCATTTCGTACAGGTGCAAAGCTAGCAGTTGTGGATGCTACAGGAAGAGTGTTGACAACACAAGTTATCTATCCCGTTCCACCTGCTAAAACAGCACAAATTGAATCTGCAAAAAAAGAAATCTCTAACTTGATTGAAGAATTTGGAGTCGAGATTATTGCGATTGGTAACGGAACGGCTAGTCGAGAAAGTGAAGCTTTTGTAGCAGAAGTGCTTAAAAACTACCCAAATGTCAGCTATGTTATTGTGAATGAAAGTGGAGCATCGGTATACTCTGCTAGTGAATTGGCTAGACATGAATTTCCAGATTTAACGGTCGAAAAACGTTCGGCTATTTCAATCGCTCGGCGTTTACAAGATCCATTGGCAGAATTGGTCAAGATTGATCCAAAATCTATTGGAGTAGGACAGTATCAGCATGATGTTAGCCAGAAAAAATTATCCGAAAGTTTAGATTTTGTTGTAGATACAGTGGTGAATCAAGTTGGAGTAAACGTTAATACAGCTAGTCCTGCACTACTTTCACATGTGGCTGGACTTAATAAAACTATTTCTGAAAACATCGTTAAATATCGAGAAGAAGAAGGCTTAATTCTTTCACGCGAAGCTATCAAAAAAGTTCCAAGATTAGGAGCGAAGGCTTTTGAGCAAGCAGCAGGCTTTCTAAGAATTCCTGAAAGTAGCAATTTATTGGATAACACAGGAGTGCATCCAGAAAGTTATTCAGCAGTGGCTAAACTCTTTAAGATACTTGACATTGATCAAATAGATCAAAATGCGCAAGGAAAATTAGAAACGATTCAAATAAAGGAAGTAGCGGAACAACTGGAAATTGGAGAAGAAACTCTCAAGGATATCATTGAAAACTTGCTCAAACCAGGAAGAGATTTTCGAGATTCTTTTGATGCTCCGGTATTGCGTCAAGATGTTTTAGACATTAAGGATTTGCAAATTGGACAAAAACTAGAAGGTGTTGTTCGAAATGTAGTCGACTTTGGAGCCTTTGTGGATATTGGTATCCATGAAGATGGACTGATTCATATTTCTAAAATGAGCAAAAATTTTATCAAGCATCCTAGCCAAGTTCTTTCTGTTGGGGATTTGGTAACAGTCTGGGTCGAAAAATTAGATATTCAACGAGAGAAAGTTAATCTTTCATTACTAGAACCTAATGAATCTAACTGATTATGTTCAACAAGTTTCGCTTGAAGACTTCAACCAAGCATTTTATCATCAAGCTTTTTGGAATCCTCGTTTGCGTACAACAGGGGGACGCTTTTTCCCCAATGATGGACACCTAGATTTTAATCCCAAAATTTATGAACAATTTGGTTTAGAAATTTTTCGTAAAATTGTACGGCATGAACTTTGCCATTACCACCTCTACTATCAAAAAAAGGGTTTTCGTCATCAAGATAAGGATTTTAAAGAATTGCTCAAACAAGTAGATGGTATTCGTTACGCCCCATCTTTGAGTTCACCTAAAGTACGATTTGTTTATCAATGTGAAAGGTGCAAAGTAAAAATTCAGCGGCAACGAAGAGTTAATACCCAAAAATATTGTTGTGGAAAGTGTAAAGGGCAACTAATCCTTTTACTTGGTAAAATTTAATACCTATTTCAGCCTTTGGGCTGATTTTTTTGTTCTCTTTCTATGATAGAATGGGGTAAATAGGATATCTGAGGATACAAACATGAAAGTGAAATTTTATAAATTAAGAAGACATAAAATAATTGCAGGAGTTTTGTCCGGACTTGCTGATAAATTTGGATTTGAAAGAGGTCTTGTACGAATTATTTTTATAATTTTTACCGTGCTTAATTTTGGTATTGGTATTCTTATCTATATTTTATTAGCTTTAGCAATGCCTTATAAAGAAGATGTTGAAAAGGAAATGTATGGTACAGGCCCTCGCAAAAGAAAAGATGCCACTCCGATTGATGATGACGATTGGATTTGGTAAATGGTATGATAAGAAGGAGGGTTAAATGGAAGTTTGGAATGCTTATGATATAGATCGCCAAAAACTACCCCATTTATTAGTAAGAGATCAGCCAATTTCTGATGGACAGTTTCATCTATGCGTCAATGTTTTTGTTCGCCATTCGGATGGCGATTTTCTTTTTATGCATAGAAGTCCTAAAAAAAGACAGTATCCAAACTATTATGAATTGGGAGCTGGTGGTAGTGTTTTGGCTGAAGAAGATAGTTACAATGCAGCTTTACGAGAATTGCAAGAAGAAACTGGTCTTGTTCCAACATCAATTCAGTTAGTTAATCAAGAAACTTTGTTGGAAGAACAATGTCATTTTGATTATTATGAGGCTATTGTGGATGGAGACAAAACGGATATTACCTACCAAACTGGAGAAACAGACGGTCATATATGGGTTTCTTTGGAAAAATTAGAAGAATTTATAGAAAATCATGATGTGTTTAACGATCAGAAAAAATGGTTAAAATTGATGATAGAAGACAATTTAAAGTTATGAACTACGAATTCATAACTTTTTTTAATTTATAAAATACAAGCTAAAACTCTCTATTAGTCTAAAAATTTGCTATAATAGAACAAGAATATTTGAAGGGAGAAACGAATGTCTGTAAAGGTCAAAGACCTCATAAAAAAAATTCGCCTTAAGAAAATTTATGGCGAACAGGATTTGTTGGAAAAAGAAATTGCAACTTCGGACATCTCACGCCCCGGACTTGAAATGACTGGCTATTTTGATTATTATACGCCAGAGAGAATTCAACTGATTGGTATGAAAGAATGGTCTTATCTGATGAAGATGACTCCTCATAATCGTTACCAAGTTCTCTGTAAAATGTTCCAACCAGAAACACCAGTTGTTATCGTTGCGCGTGACTTAGAGATTCCCGAGGAAATGTTACGAGCAGCCAAAGAAAAAAATATAGCTATTTTAGGTAGTCGAACGCCAACTAGTCGACTATCAGGCGAAATCTCTAATTATCTTGATTTCCGTTTAGCAGAACGAACGAGTGTTCATGGAGTTTTAATGGACATCTACGGTATGGGAGTTCTCATTCAGGGAGACAGTGGAATTGGTAAGAGTGAAACAGGTTTAGAACTAGTAAAAAGAGGTCATCGCTTGGTAGCAGATGATCGAGTAGATATTTATGCTAAAGATGAGATGACCCTTTGGGGTGAGCCAGCAGAGATTTTACGCCACTTGTTAGAAATTCGAGGAGTTGGTATTATTGATATCATGAGTCTCTATGGAGCCAGTGCCGTCAAAGATTCATCGCAAGTACAAATTGCAGTTTATCTGGAAAATTATGATGTCGATAAAACTTTTGATAGACTTGGAAATAGTTCTGAGGAATTAAAAATATCAGGAGTCAGTATTCCAAGCATTCGCATTCCAGTTAAAACAGGTCGAAATATCTCTGTCGTAATTGAAGCGGCTGCTATGAATTATCGTGCGAAAGAAATGGGCTACGATGCTACAAAAATATTTGAAGACCGGCTCACAAATCTTATTAAACAGAACGAGGTGAAACATGATTAATCCAGTAGCCTTTAAATTAGGACCGTTTAGTATTCGTTGGTATGCATTGTTTATCGTTGCAGGGCTCATCTTAGCAGTTTATTTATCAATGAAAGAAGCACCCAAGAAGAAAATTTTATCAGATGACATTCTTGACTTTATCTTAGTTGCTTTTCCTCTTTCTATCATTGGTGCTCGTCTCTACTATGTTATTTTTGAATGGAAATATTATAGCCAGCACTTAGATCAAATCTTTGAGATATGGAATGGTGGCTTAGCAATTTATGGTGGATTAATTACAGGAGCACTGATTCTGTATTTCTTCTCGCAAAGGCGGTTGATTCATCCAGTTGACTTTTTGGATGTGGCAGCTCCCAGTGTCTTAATTGCTCAAAGTATTGGGCGATGGGGAAATTTTTTCAACCATGAAGCTTATGGTGCAGTAGTTAAACATTTGAATTATTTACCAAATTTTATTAGTAAAAATATGTATATAGATGGGGCTTATCGCCAACCAACTTTTCTTTACGAATCTGTTTGGAACTTAATTGGCTTTATCCTGATAATGATATTACGACGAAAAACAAAGTTTCTAAGACGAGGAGAAATCACAGCCTTTTATCTTATTTGGTACGGTTTAGGTCGTATGATTATTGAAGGGATGAGAACAGATAGTCTTATGTTTGTTGGTTTGAGAGTATCCCAATGGCTGTCGCTTCTTCTAGTTATCATAGGAGTAGCTATCATTGCATATCAAAGAAAAAAACAAGCCCCATATTATCGAAATGAATAGGAGAACGTTATAATGGTTGAAATCGCTTATAGTTTACTTGCACTTGCTTTAATTATATTTGTCATTTTTATGACAATTACGATGAAAAAACTTGGAGATAAAGCAGGACAGATGATGGATGAAACAGAAAATACAATAAAAGTATTAACTTCTGATATCAACATCACACTCCATCAAACAAATGATTTATTAGCTAAGCTCAATGTTTTAACAGATGATATTAATCAAAAAGTAGCAACAATTGATCCACTGTTTACAGCAGTGGCAGATCTTTCAGAATCTGTTTCAGATTTGAATGACCAAGCGCGTGTTTTGGGTAAAAAAGCTGTTGTTGCTGGTAAAGGAACTGTAAAGACAACTGCTGGTCTTTCAGCTATTCGTTTTGTTTCAAAATTATTTAAAAAATAAGAAAGAGGATAAGATCATGGGAAAAATTTCATCACTTCTATTAGGTGCTATTTCTGGAGCAAGTGTAGCATACTTTTTAACCACTTCAAAGGGTAAGCAAGTCACGAAAAAAGTTAGTGATTTTGTCAAGAATTATCATGAAAATCCAGAACAAGTACATGATTCTGTTGTACAATCAGCAAAAGAGTTTTCCGATCAAGCTGTAACTGTTATTCATCAAACAAAAGAAAAAGTTGAAAATGGTGAAATTACAACAGACACCATTATTGAATCGGTCAAGGAAACTACAAAATCTGTAGTAGATTATTCACACGATAAATTCCAAGAAATTAAAGATAGACTTGAAAAGGAAGAAGAACACTTAGAAGAGGAAAGCTCAGAAGAGACACCCGAAACTTCTTTGGAATCAGATTCAATTTCTGAAGAAATTGTTATTAATTTAGAAGAAGAAACAGAAAACTGATAAGCATCAAATCTTCATCAAAAATAAATTAAAAGGTCATAAGATAAGCTAATAACAGTCTATCTTATGACCTTTTATGATGGATAAAGTAACATAAAAAAATAGAAGCACCCACAAAGAACGCTTCTACTTGGCTATTTATCAAAAAAATTAGTACTATTAAGATTTAGCTTTACGGTATTTTTTAACAAACATACGGTATCCTTGTATTGTAAACAAACTAGCAGTAATTGCCAATGCAAAAGCTGCAAAAGTGTTCATTTTAACAGATAAGAATACAAAGCTAAATAAAACGGTTAAAACGCAGAACATAGCTATATTCAAGAAGAAGAATAACTCACTTAATTTAGGTGTGATTTCAGCTTCAGGTAGGTATTCTTGGTAAAGTGGGGCTTGTTCTTGTTGAACTTGTTGGTAGTTGTAATCAACTGAATCTTTATATTGTTTATAATCTCTTACGGGCATAATCCTCTCTCCTTACAGTACTTTATAATTCTACCATTTTTTTCTAGCAAATAATGTTACAAAACAATTACAAAACGAATAAATTCGAATTAAAAATAATTGAATTCAATTTTTTTGTTATAATAGTGCTATGAAAAAGATAATTATTACAGCAACCGCCGAAAGCATGGAACAAGTTGAAGAATTATTGCAAGCAGGTGTGGATCGAATTTATGTTGGTGAAAAAAATTATGGTCTTCGTCTACCCCATTGTTTCACTTATGACGAATTAAATCGAATTTCTAAACGAGTTCATGAAGCCAAAAAAGAATTGACAGTAGCTGTCAACGCACTTATGAGCCAAGAAATGATGAATTCTGTCAAACCTTATTTAGACTTTTTACAGGACATTAAAGCAGATTATATTACAGTTGGAGATGCTGGAATTTTTTACGTCTTACAGAGAGATCATTACCAATTGAAAACAATCTACGATGCTTCAACTATGGTAACAAGTAGTCGCCAGATTAATTTTTGGAAGCAACATGCAGGCGTTTCAGAAGCTGTTCTAGCTCGTGAAATCCCATCTGCCGAGCTTTTTGAAATGTCAAACATTCTTGAAATACCTGCAGAAATATTGGTTTATGGTGCTAGTGTGATTCACCATTCCAAACGCCCTCTTTTGCAAAATTACTACAATTTTACCCATATTGATGATGAGAAAACGAGAGAACGTGATTTATTTTTAGCCGAACCAAATGATCCAACAAGCCATTATTCTATTTTTGAAGATCATCACGGAACCCATATTTTTGCAAATAATGACTTAAATATGATGTTGAAATTGGAAGAGTTGGTAAAATACAATTTCACTCATTGGAAATTAGAAGGATTATATACACCAGGCCATAACTTTGTAGAAATTGCTAAACTTTTTACCCAAGCAAGAGATTTAATTGAAAATCATACATTTACTCAAGAACAAGCTCTTCAATTTGATGAAAAAATTCAAGAATTGCATCCTAAAAAAAGATTTCTTGGCACTGGATTTTATGAGTATGATCCGGATATGGTAAAATAAGATAGTTTTAATTATTTTTTGATTTAATTCGAATAAAATAAAAAATGAATGTGCTCATTCATTTTTTTCTATCTTGATTTTCATTTTAAATTGCTATAAAATGAATAGAGAAACATCAAACTTTTATATTGCAAATAGGAGAAAAGATGATTAAACAATTAAAACGTCCAGAGGTGTTAGCACCTGCTGGTACGCTGGAAAAATTGAAGGTAGCTATTCGTTATGGAGCGGATGCTGTTTTTATTGGTGGACAGGCTTATGGCTTACGCAGTCGCGCTGGAAATTTTAGCTTAGATGAGATGAGCGAGGGAGTACAATTTGCGGCTCGTTATGGAGCTAAAGTCTACGTTGCTGCGAATATGGTGACTCATGAAGGAAATGAAAAAGGGGCTGGTGAATGGTTCAGACAACTGCGTGATATTGGCATTGCAGCGGTTATTATTTCCGATCCAGCTTTGATTGCGATTGCGGCGACAGAGGCTCCCGGTTTAGAGATTCATTTATCCACTCAAGCTAGCGCGACAAATTATGAGACTCTTGAATTCTGGAAACAATTTGGTTTAACGCGTGTAGTGCTTGCACGCGAAGTCTCCATGTCAGAACTATCTGAAATTCGCAAAAAAACGGATGTTGAGATAGAAGCTTTTGTTCATGGTGCTATGTGTATATCATATTCTGGGCGTTGTACATTATCAAATCATATGAGCATGCGCGATGCTAATCGTGGTGGTTGCTCCCAATCTTGTAGATGGAAATATGACTTATATGATCTTCCATTTGGACAGGAACGTAGGAGTTTAAAAGGAGAAATTCCAGAACCCTTTTCTATGTCTGCGGTAGATATGTCTATGATTGATCATATTCCAGATATGATTGAAAATGGAGTTGATAGTCTAAAAATAGAAGGTCGAATGAAGTCTATCCACTATGTATCGACGGTAACAAATTGCTACAAAGCGGCAGTAGATGCTTACCTTGAGAGTCCAGAGGCATACGAAGAAATCAAACAAGACTTGGTAGATGAGTTGTGGAAGGTTGCTCAGCGCGAATTGGCAACAGGGTTTTATTACCATGTTCCGACAGAAAATGAACAATTATTTGGCGTTCGTCGTAAAATTCCAGAATACAAGTTTGTAGCGGAAGTTGTGGCTTATGATGAGAAGAATCAGATTGCGACTATCCGCCAAAGAAATGTTATCTGCGAAGGAGATAAAGTTGAGTTTTACGGTCCTGGTTTCCGTCATTTTGAGACCTATATCCATAATTTGTGTGATGGCAAGGGAAATAAAATTAATCGTGCCCCCAATCCCATGGAGCTGTTAACTATTACACTTCCTTATGCTGTAAAACCTGGTGATATGATTCGTGCCTGTAAGGAAGGTTTGATCAGTCTTTATCAAGAAGAAGCAGAAAGTGTGATTCGCAAATTTAAAAAAAAATAACTTTTAATGATTCAAACATTAAAAGTTATTTTTTGGTTTTTTGATTGGTTAGGAGGATTCCTTTTTTCTGTGCTTCACGGATGTTGTTAGGAACGAGACTGATTCTTTTAATATCTAGTATGCGAATAATGGTTGTCATGTTTTTTTTGAAATTTTTAACAATGAGCTGCTGGCGTTCTTTATCGTATTTTACGATATCACCCGTAAAACTTTTATCTAAAAAGATCACATGAACCCCAGAATTTTTTCTTAGCGCCAATTCGATCGTGCGTAGAATACGACCGTTATTTTCATAGCCTATATCATTTTTTTTATCGGTGATAAATTCGCTTGCCTTTTGTAGAATCATTTTGAGATATTTTTTCATAGCTAAAATCTCCATAACTTGTTACAATATATTATATAATAAAATTCGCTGAAATGTAAATCATTTTACGAATTATTAAGTGAAAGAACAAAAAAGAGGTGAAAAATGTCAGAATTTAAATTTGAAATTGAAGAACACTTATTAGTTTTGTCAGAAAATGACAAAGGATGGACTAAGGAGTTGAATCGCGTTAGTTTTAACGGAGCAGCAGCAAAGTATGATATTCGTTCATGGAGTCCTGATCATACGAAAATGGGAAAAGGAGTTACCCTTTCCAATGAAGAATTTCAGGTTATGCTAGAAGCTTTTAAAAATTAAACTATTGGTTATGTTATAGTATGCCTGTATAGATGTTGAAAAAGAAAACCTCTGAAACTCAAAACTTAAAAACTGTTAGTATTGCTAATCAATTTTTAAGGATAGGAGAGTTTTGGAGGTTTTGTTTATTTAGCAACAGAACGAGCTTGAATCAAAGATAGAATAAAGCGTGATAAAGGCCCCACAATTATTAAATTTAGAGGGAATCCCATTAAAAAGTTAAAAAACCATGTTTTAAAATAAGTCGCTAGAGAAAATGGAAGCCCACTCACAAAAATACCATAAAATGACATCAAAGTAACCATAACTAAAACCATAAAAAATGTGATTAGAAGAACTTTTACAACTAATTCCTTTTTTAAATCCCAATTTTTATTTCTATTTAAATAAGCAAGACTTTTAAAGGCAGCAGGTTTTGCTATACGAGCAGCGATTAACAAATCAGCTAAAACAGCTACGATAAATCCAGGAATGAATCCAATAGCAATATGTGAAACACTAAAATGCCCACTTAACCATAAATTCCAACTACTCATTCCAATTACCATCATGCTACACATGAGACTAGTAAATACCATACCTTCTTTAAAATTTCTAGGCATAAAAAACTCCTTTTTCTTTTGTAGGTTCATATTTTATCATAAAAAAATTTTTTATGTAAGAAAATTTTCTGGATATTTTCTAAAAATATGTGAAAAGGGATATAGGATAATATAAAAAACAAGCAACCAGAAATAATTTATTTCTAGTTGCTTGTTATCCATGACTAATTTTCAAAAAAATTCTCATCCAGTCAAAAGATTATTGTTTTAATGAATACTTTTCTTTTTTCCGTTTTTTGCTTTTTATAAACAAAATGAGAAAGGCGATGAGTCCAAAAATGTTAAATACTATAATTGCTAGGGCTAGCAAAATTTTTTTAATGTTTGTCATATTACTCCCTTCTGTCATGCTTTATCTTTCTATCTATTATATCAAAAAACAACTATTTTATAGTTTTAAAAGTAAAATAATTTTCAATCTTACAAGAATGTAAGATTAGATAAAAAAATGTAAGATAAAGCTATGGAAATTGGCTTTATTTTTTATTAATCTATTAATCATAGAAAGGAGTAACGATTTCATTCAATACAATAAGATATATTATAGAGATAAATATTATGGTGAATATTAGCGCATGGTCACAAATTCCTCTGATCCAGTCGGATGAATTGCCACAGTGGCATCAAAGTCTGCTTTGGTAGCTCCCATTTTTATAGCTACCGCAAAACCTTGAATCATTTCATCAACACCATATCCAATACCGTGCAGTCCAATGACTCGTTCTTCTGGTCCAAGGGTGATTAGTTTAAAACGTGCTTGGCGTCGGTGTTGAGTGACAGCTGAGTACATATCCGAGAAACTGGAAGTGTAGATATGAATGGATTGAACTCCATATTGTTGGATAGCTTCTTGTTCTGTTAACCCAACGGTTCCAATGGTTGGATGAGAGAAAACAACGGTTGGAATAGTTGAGTAATCCATTTTTGCGTTTGTCTTCCCATTAAACAGACGTTCAGATAAGGTTCTGCCGGCTTTGATGGCAACGGGAGTCAGTTCCTTTTCACCGGTTACATCACCGAGAGCATAAACTCCTTCAACATCTGTGTTTTGATAAGCATCTACTTTGATAAATCCACGGTCAGTTATAGATATTCCAGTTGCTTCTAAATTAAGATTGGCTACATTTGGAACTCGACCAATCGCCCAAACAACATGTTCTGCTGTGTGGCTACTTCCATCTTCAAAATCAATTTTTATTTCTCCGGTAGGGAGTTTACTCAGTTTTTGAGGAATTTTATGTGTATGCAAAGGCAGGTTGTTTTTCTGCATTTCCTCGACTAGCCCTTCAATTAAATAAGAGTCAAAGTTACGAAGAGGTCGGTCACGTCGAACGAAAAGATCAGTTTTGACTTCAAGGCTATGAAGAACACCAGCTAATTCTACTGCAATATATCCAGCACCGAGAATGGCTACAGAGTTTGGCAATTCTTCCCATGAAAAAACATCATCAGAAGTTTCACCAAGTTCAGCTCCAGAAATAGTAGGAATAGCTGCATGAGCACCCGTTGCAATAACGATGTGTTTGGCAGTTAACAACTCGCCATTTACTTCTATGGTATGATTATCTACAAAGCGAGCTTGTCCTTGAATCAATTCAACGCCATTTCGTTGAAAACTACCATCGTAGGAGGAGCGTGCTCTATCAATATAGGCTTCACGATTTTTTCGGAGAGTTTTAAAGTCAAACTGCTGATTTTCAGATGTAAAACCATAATCTGGTCCATAATGTTGGATGGCTTCAGCAATTTGAGCACCATACCACATGATTTTTTTGGGAACGCATCCGACATTGATACAAGTTCCGCCTAGTTTATTTGCTTCAATTACAGCAGCTTTAGCTCCGTATTCTCCAGCTCTATTCATACTGGCGATACCAGCACTACCGCCACCAATGGCAATAATATCAAATTCTCTCATAAAAACTCCTTGATGTTAAGATGAAATTATTATACCTTTTTTGAATAGTGATTGCAAAGAAAATGCAAAGTAGCCGTATATATGTTGTGTCATCAAATTTTTAAAGAATTATTGGAATAAACTTATGTTATAATGATAAGTATAAATTGATTAATTAATTTATTAAATGGAGGGAAAAATGAAAAAATTAAAAAAATGGCAATTATTTAGCATAATTGGAGTTACCGTTTCTATTGTCGTAGGTGCAACTTTATTTGCATTTTTAAATGGAGGTAATTCTTCAAAATCAACCAAAGATGAAAAATTAATGGTTAAACAGGCGACAGAAGGTTCTGTGGCTTCGTCAGTTCTCTTGTCTGGGAATGTCCGAGCTAATGGCGAGCAGTATGTTTATTATGATGGCACCAAAGGGGACTTAGAAGAAGTTTTAGTCAACGTAGGTGATCAAATAACAGTTGGTCAAAGTCTTGTAAAATATAAAAGCACAGAGGCACAAGCAGCCTATGATGCAGCAGTTCGTGCTGTTAATAAAGTAGATCGCCAATTACATGATTTGGAAACAAATGGAGTAACGGTAAACAGTGTTGGGGATGAAGAGGCTGATGCTAATACAGCAGCTTCTGCACAACGTTCTGTAGATTCGCAAGCAGCTGATTTACGTGATGCAAGAGTAGATGCTGTGGACAATATGAACAAGGCTAAAGCAGCACTTGATGCTACCACAGTAACTAGTACAACAGATGGAACAGTCGTTGAAGTAAATCGTGACGTTTCAAAGTCTACAACAGGTTCTAGTCAAACATTGGTTCATATCGTGAGTAACGGAAATCTTCAGATTAAAGGGGAATTATCTGAGTATAACCTATCTAATATATCCGTTGGACAAGAAGTTGAAATCACATCTAAAGTTTATCCAGATAAAAAATGGACTGGAAAGATTAACTATATCTCAAACTATCCAAAAGATGGTCAACAAGTTGCTGAAGCTGGAACAGCTGGGAGTACACCAAGTTCTGGAGCAAAATATCCATTTACAGTTGAAATTACAAGTGAGATTGGAGATCTAAAACAAGGTTTCTCTGTCAATATTGAAGTAAAAAATAATACTAAAGGAATACTCGTTCCCGTTAGCAGTGTTATTTCAGATGGAGAAAAGAATTATGTTTGGATTCTTGAGAAAGGTGCAGCTAAAAAAGTAGAAGTAACTCTTGGGAATGCAGATGCTGAAAATCAAGAAATCTCATCTGGTTTGACAAAAGATAGTAAAGTTATCATCAATCCGACAGATAGCTTGAAAGATGGTCAAGAGGTGAAATCTTATGAAGAAGCTAATTGATTTAAAGAACATTAATAAAAGTTATCGCAATGGAGATCAGGAGTTACAAGTTCTAAAAAATGTCCATTTAGAAGTGGAAGAAGGAGAATTTTTGGCTATTATGGGACCTTCTGGTTCTGGTAAATCAACTTTGATGAATATTATTGGCATGTTAGACCGTCCAACAACAGGAGAGTATCATCTGGAAGGTGAAGATGTTTCAAAATTAAATGATAAGAGATTAGCCAAAGTGAGAAATAAGCAAATTGGTTTTGTATTTCAACAGTTCTTCCTATTATCCAAGTTAAATGCTTTGCAAAATGTAGAATTACCCTTAATATACTCAGGTGTTGGTCCATCTAAACGTAAAGCGCTAGCTACACAATATTTACAAAAAGTAGAGCTAGAGGGACGGATGCACCATCTCCCATCAGAACTGTCAGGTGGTCAAAAGCAACGTGTGGCTATTGCTCGTGCTTTAGTTAACAGTCCCTCTATTATTTTGGCTGATGAGCCAACAGGTGCTTTGGACACTAAGACAGGTGAACAAATCATGAAATTATTGACTGATTTGAATGAAGAAGGAAAAACGATTATTATGGTAACTCATGAGCCAGAAATTGCGGCTCATGCAAAACGCCAAATTGTTATTCGAGATGGGGTTATCTTTTCAGATAGTAATGAGAAAGGAGAAAACGTCTAATGCAAAATTGGAAATTTGCTATTACCTCGATTCTGGGTCATAAGATGCGCTCCTTTTTGACAATGATTGGGATTATTATAGGGGTTGCATCCGTCGTGGTTATCATGGCACTCGGAAATGGGATGCAACAAGGTGTTACAAAAAGCATTACCAAAGACCAACAATATGTGCAATTATTATACTCCAATACTAAGAGTAATAATGTTCAAGGGGTGGACTTAAGTGGTGGTCAAAATCCAGAGCAGGAAGAACAAGCAGATAATGAAGTAATAGAAGCTCCTCCAACAATAAGAGAATCTTGGGCAAAAGAATTGCTAAAAATAGATGGAGTGAAAGGTTACTATACGACAAATAGTTCTTCAGCTACTTTTTCTTATCTGAATAAGAAAGCTGAGAATACTCCCATTGAGGGAGTCAATTCTACTTTTTTTAAAGTAAGAAAATACAAAATATTGGCTGGACGCTCGCTTAATAAAGCAGATTATAGCAACTTTTCTCGTGTCGTAATGATTGATGAATCTCTAGCAAAGACCTTGTTTACTAGTAATTCAGATGCTCTAAATAAGGTTGTGAGTGTAGGAGAAAGCAATTATCGTGTAATAGGTGTTTACAAAGATCCAAATCAGACTGTGGCTGTTGGAGGAGGAAGTGGCGGTGCAATTATGGCCAATACTCAACTAGCGTCCGAATTTAATGTAGATGAAATTACCAATGTTGTTGTTTATGTTCCTGAAATTAGTCGTGTAAATGAAGTAGGTATTGCAGCGGCAAAAGAGTTAACCAAACTATCTGAAGCTCATCAAGGTGAGTACCAAATTCTAAATTTGGATAGCGTCATTAAGCAATTTGAACAAATTACTGGGGTAATGACAGCTGTAATTGGATCTATCGCTGGGATCTCACTTTTCGTTGGTGGTATTGGAGTTATGAATATCATGCTCGTTTCTGTTACAGAACGCACAAGAGAAATTGGTCTCAGAAAAGCATTGGGAGCTACTAGAGGAAATATTTTAAGCCAATTTTTAATTGAATCAATGGTATTGACCTTGATTGGTGGCTTGATTGGACTGGGACTTGCTTATGGGATCAATGCTTTACTGGCCGCGACAGTGCCAGAACAAGTATTCGGTGGCCCACCGATTGTTTCTATCAACGCAGCTGTAGGTAGCCTCCTATTTTCAGCAGTAGTGGGTATTATATTTGGTATCCTTCCTGCTAATAAAGCTTCTAAGCTAGATCCGATTGAAGCTTTGAGATACGAATAAAAATTTATAATAGACTATTCTGATAGCCTTACAAAATTTAATAAAAAAAAGCGAAAAGAATTGTATCTTTTCGTTTTTTAGGCTTCAAAATTACAAGGATGAGTCGATTTTACCAGAGCTCTTTTTTAAAATTTTTATTACAGTATGAGCCAATAGAGATAATAAACTAACGGCTATTAAATAGGTAATGACAAATCTATCGCTTAAAGAGAGATTCATACTGATATTAGTTGAAGTGATTTTATTGACAATTTTGATACCTAAGAGAGTAACAACTGTTTTACTTCCGTTGATTTGAGATAGTCCTAACAAACAATCTACAAACACTAAAATAATAAAGGAGACATTTCCCCACTTGAAAGAATTTAGTAAGGGATTTTCTTTTCTTTTAGCAACTATTCTACCTTGAGCTAAAAACTTATTTAGAATGACAATGAAGACTGCCAATAGTAGAAGAGAAAGGATTAGATTGTTGAAACTTAATAAAGGATAGAATAGCAAAGAAAATAATGTTATCACAATAATTGAAATAAGTTCGTTTAAATTACCATTTGAAACGGGAAATAAGAAACCAACGATTAGTGAGCAGAAATAAACTGCTAAGGAGACAAAGAATGGTGTCAGTGTTCCTTTGAAATAGAACAAAAGAATTAGTGGAAGTGCACAAAATAGTATAGCACCTAAAATGAGTGAGGTCATTTCACGAAAAACACTGATTCGAAAAAGATTATAGAATTTTCGAACAGATACTGTCGCATTTGCATAGACAATGGCTGAGAAAACAATTAGGCTATTTAGATATCCTAAAGAGGCAAGTCCATTTTTTAGTCCAGATTGAGATATGATGAGTGACAATAATAAGACAACAAAGGCAATTTGTCGAATAAAAGTTTTATTACGATAAATAGCAGGGAGCGAGGTCATAAGATTTGCTTTAATCATAGGTAAATAGATAAAATCAGAAGATTTTTTCTTAGAATATTGAATAGATAATAAAAATTTATAACTCGTCCAGATAACGAACAGTAAAAATAAAATAGCAATACCGATTATCGTTAGTATTTTTATCGTTAAATGTATTGGAATCTGAACGACAAAGCTATCTATTTCGAATTTCCAAAAGATAAAGTAGCATGCACATAGTAGAAAAGAAATAACATCTAAAAACAAGACAATGGTAGAGATAGAAAACTGAGATTTTGATAATTTTAACAACCCCTTTGCTACGACAGCATAAATGGCATCCATTGTTAAATAAGTTGTACAAAATAGAAGATGAGAGAGAAAAAATAATAACAACTGATTCCACGGAGTGCTAGTAGTAAATCTTAAAAAGGAGGTATAGGATATAAGGAAAATTCCTTCATAAACAATCGCTGAGATGCTTAGTTTAAATAGTTTTTGAGCTATTAGAATTTCTTGCCTACTATAAGGTAGGATATTAGTGACATAGAGAGAACTTTTTGTGAGTCTGATAATAGAATTGATAAAGATGTATAGGATGACGGATAAAACTACTAGCGTACTAATAAAAGTAATACTTGCTGTATGTGTTAGTTCAAGAGTTGATTTATGAGATAGAGATTGTTGTGGATTTTTAAAAAGTAGACTGGCTAAAAGAGATAAGCCATATAGAAGAAAAAGAAGAACACCTAAAATAGTAAACAGAATATAACGATTTCGTTTTTTTCTTAAGAAAGGAGTTTGAAGAAGTCCTTTCAGAGCATCTTGGTAATAAAAGAATAATAAGTTAAATGAGTTTTTTAATTCTTTCCAATTTTTCATCCATTTTCCCCTGCTTATAAATATATTCAGAAAGCTCATCTACTGTTCCATTGAACTTCGTGAGTTTTCCATCTGCCATTAGTAAAATATGATTAGAAAATTGATTGATAATATTTCTTTCATGTGAAATGAGTAAAATTTGATGGTTCTTAGTATATAAATGGAATAGTTCTTGAACGATGATAACAGTTTCTAAATCTAGTCCGCTGAAAATTTCATCTGCAATGAGATAATCTACATTTAAAGAGAGTGCCAAAGCAATTTGCAACTTTTTTTTCATTCCAAATGAGTAGAATTCAATTCTTTTCTTTAATGATTCGGTCATCTCTAATATGCTTGCTATTTCTTTGAAAACTTCTATGTTCGAATTGTCATATCTTGATTGTACAAACTGAGCGTACTCCAAACCTGTTAAATATTCTGGAAGAAAGAAGTCAGAGGGGACATAGAAAATATTTTTTTTAAACTCTTTTGTTTGAATTGGATTTCCGTCTAATACAACAGTTCCTTTATCGTATGGAATCATTCCCGTTATAGAATCACAAAAAACAGTTTTACCAACGCCATTTAATCCTACAATGACAGTGATTCCTTGCTTATCTAGTTCCATAGATAGGTCATTCAAGACTAGATGGTGACCAAATGATTTGCATAAATTTTTGACTTGAAACATAATTTTTCCTCAGTCTATTTTGGGGCTTGAATCCCATAATAGGGATTTTAGGACAATAAATCTATCGCATTCTCTAGGTGTTCAAGAGTAAACATAAAAAATAAAAGCCTTTTCATTCTTATTTTATCACAATAAAATAGATATAACAATTTGAAGAAAAATGAAATAATATAGGAAAATTGTTTGAAAAAATATAAAAAATAAATCTATTTGTTTATTTTGTTTATAATGAACAAAGTAGTAGAAGTTTAGCTGGATAATTGTTATAATAAACAAAAAGAGATGAAAGAAGTATATGATGAAAAAAAGGGAACGTTTAGATGAAATTATTAAATTAGTCAACAAAGCTGGGACAGCCACAGTCCAAGATATTGTCGAAAGTATGAAAGTTTCTGATATGACAGTTCGTAGAGATTTAATTGAACTAGAAAAGCAAAACTTGCTCACTCGTGTGTATGGAGGTGCAAAAAGTAATCTTCACATGGATTTTCGAGAAATTCCCCACGAAGAAAAACTGTTTAAAAATATTGAAGCCAAACGACAAGTGGCAAAGAAGGCCATTGAACTCATTCAAGAAGGAGATACAATCTTTCTTGGTCCCGGAACCTCTGTGGAAGTATTTGCAGAAGAAATTAATACTAAAAATTTAAAAATTATCACAAATTGTCTTCCGATATTTAATGAATTGCTCAAGAAAAAATCCGATACCTTTAAAGTATTTTTACTTGGAGGTGAAATCAGAGAGACTACTCAAGCATTTGTAGGCGAAATGACAAATACCCTGATGAATCGGATGTATTTTACTAAAATGTTTTTTAGTAGCAATGGCATCAAGGATGGAATGATTATGACCTCATCTTTTGAGGAAGCCTTTACGCAAAAGTTAGCATTACAGCGATCTTCTGAAAGCTATTTACTGATTGATTCATCAAAAATTGGAAAAGAAGACTTTACCTCTATTTGCTCTTTATCAGAAATTACATCTGTTATTACAGATCAACCTTCCCAGTCGCAATATGAGGATTTAGAAGCGTATACAAAAATAATTTTATAAAATACTAATTTTAATATAGGAAAGGAATGAAAATGAAATACCAAACGGATAAAAATTTTGAAGCAGCTAATGTATTTGGAAAAGGAATTTCAAATGAACAATTTGCACAGTATTTTATTGGTGAGAGTTTTTTAAATCCTTTAACGGATTTAAAAAATGGATAATTTCCACTTTTCAATGTGACATTTGAACCTGGTTGCCGTAATAATTGGCATATTCATCATGCGGATAAAGGCGGAGGACAAATACTCATTTGCACTGCTGGTGAGGGTTGGTACCAAGAATTTGGTAAAGCTCCACAAGAGTTGAAAGAAGGAAGCGTGGTTGTTATTCCTTCGGGTGTTAAACACTGGCATGGAGCTAAGAAGGATAGTTGGTTTTCACATATTGCTCTAGAGATTCCAGGAGAAAATACATCTAATGAGTGGCTAGAGTCTGTTACAGATGATATTTATGAGAAATTGGAAAAATAGTATCTTTGACGAATATGGTTTTATGTTTCCTAAGAAAAACTTTTTAAAATAACGATTAGAACCTTCACATGTATGTGTGAGGGTTTTTATTTTTTTATTAAAAATGTTTAAAATAAACAAATAATATTGACAAAAATATTTTTTAGTTGTATATTATGATTATAAGGAACAAAAATAATGTTTCTAACAATCATAAACTGCGCAGTTTAATCAAAAAGGAGAAAGATATGGCAATTGTAATTGGAGCAGATGCTGCTGGAGTTAGACTGAAAAACCTTGTTAAAGATTTTCTTGAAAAAGAAAAATTTCAGGTGATCGATATGACTGAAGAAAAACAGGATTTTGTTGATGTAACATTGGCAGTGGCCAGAGAAGTTAAAAAAAATGACGAGAATCTAGGAATTGTAATAGACTCTTACGGTGTGGGCCCATTTATGGTGGCTACAAAAATAAAAGGAATGGTTGCTGCAGAAGTGTCGGATGAGCGCTCTGCGTATATGACACGTGGTCATAATAATTCCCGTATGATTACAATAGGATCTGAAATAGTTGGTGATGAGTTAGCCAAAAATATCGTTAAAGGATTTGTTAATGGTAGCTATGATGGTGGACGTCATCAAATTCGTGTGGATATGTTAAATAAAATGTGTTAATAAATCGAGTAAAGGAGAAAGAAAATGAGAATTGCAATTGGATGCGATCACATTGTAACAGATGAAAAGATAGCTGTTTCAGACTTTTTGAAATCAAAAGGATATGAAGTCATTGATGTTGGTACTTATGACCATGTACGCACACACTATCCAATATTTGGAAAAAAAGTAGGAGAGGCTGTAACCAGTGGACAAGCAGATCTAGGAGTGTGTATTTGTGGAACAGGTGTTGGAATTAATAATGCTGTCAATAAAGTTCCAGGAGTCCGTTCAGCTCTTGTTCGTGATATGACTTCTGCACTATATGCTAAAGAATATTTAAACGCCAACGTCATTGGTTTTGGTGGGAAAATAACTGGTGAATTGTTAATGTGTGACATCATTGAAGCGTTTATTCATGCAGAATATAAGCCAACAGAAGAAAATAAAAAATTAATTGCAAAAATTAGTCATATTGAGCACCATAATGAACATCAAACCGATTCAAATTTCTTTACTGAGTTTATTGAAAAATGGGATCGTGGTGAATACCACGATTAATTGGAGGAATTAATTTATGATTCTCACAGTGACATTAAATCCATCTATAGATATTTCTTATCCTCTTGAACAATTAAAACTAAATACTGTTAATCGAGTATCAGATGTTCGTAAAACAGCTGGTGGGAAAGGCTTGAACGTTACAAGAGTACTTTCAGAGTTTAAGGATAGAGTTGGAGCCACTGGTTTTATTGGTGGAACTAATGGTGAATTTATATTGAAGAATATAGATTATACTGTTCAAAACTCTTTCTATCCTATTGAAGGGGATACTCGTAATTGTATTGCAATTTTGCACGAGGAAAACCAAACAGAAATACTTGAGGCGGGCCCCACTATTTTAAAAACAGAAGCAGATGGTTTTCTACAACATTTTGAGCAGTTAATGGAAACATCAGATGTGGTTACGATATCAGGAAGTCTACCGATTGGATTGCCAGAAGATTATTATGTGCAACTAATAAAAATTGCAAACCAAAAAGGAAAAAAAGTCATCCTAGATTGTTCTGGGAAACCATTGGAAAAGGTATTGAAATCGGATTCTAAACCTACTGTTATCAAACCAAATAATGAAGAATTATCTCAGTTATTAGGATACGATGTTTCAAAAGATTTTAACGAGCTAAAATTAGCTCTTGAAGCCCCTTTGTTTGAGGGAATTGACTGGATTATTGTTTCCTTAGGTTCAGATGGAGCGTTTGCAAAACACGGTAATATTTTTTATAAAGTTGATATTCCTAAAATTTCAGTTGTAAATCCAGTAGGATCAGGAGATGCAACTGTGGCAGGAATTGCCTCGTCTTTTATTCATAGACTAAATGATGAAGAATTATTGAGAAGGGCTAATACGTTTGGCATGTTGAATGCTCAAGAAAAAATAACTGGTCATATCAATCTGACTAATTATGAAAATTTATATAAACAAATTCAGATAAAAGAGGTATAAATATGGTGTTGACAGAACAAAAACGAAAATATATGGAAAAATTGAGTGATGAAAATGGGATTATTTCAGCTCTTGCTTTTGATCAACGTGGAGCTTTGAAACGCCTAATGTCACAATATCAAGAGGAAGAACCAACGGTAGCACAAATGGAAGAGCTAAAAGTATTGGTGGCAGAGGAATTAACTCCTTATGCATCCTCTATGCTTTTGGATCCAGAGTATGGATTACCTGCGACAAAGTTTTTAGATGATAAGGCTGGTCTGCTACTTGCATATGAAAAAACAGGATATGATGCTTCCACTACTAAGCGTTTGCCGGATTGCTTAGATGTTTGGTCTGCTAAACGTATCAAAGCTCAGGGAGCAGATGCCGTAAAATTTTTACTATACTATGATGTAGATAGTTCCGATGAACTCAATCAACAAAAGCAGGCTTACATTGAACGGATTGGTTCAGAGTGTGTTGCAGAAGACATTCCATTCTTTCTTGAAATATTAGCTTATGACGAAAATATTCAAGATACTTCTAGTGCTGAATACGCAAGAGTAAAACCTCGTAAGGTCATTGAAGCGATGAAAGTATTTTCTGAATCACGTTTCAATATTGATGTTTTGAAGGTGGAAGTCCCCGTCACTATCCAGTATGTTGAAGGATTTGCTAGTGGAGAAATTGTCTATACTCGTGAGGAAGCGGCTGATTATTTCAGACAACAGGATCAAGCAACGAATCTTCCTTATATCTACCTTAGCGCAGGGGTTACAGCTAAATTATTTCAAGAAACATTAGTTTTTGCTCATGAATCAGGTGCTAATTTTAACGGCGTCTTGTGCGGACGTGCTACTTGGTCTGGTAGTGTTAAAAATTATATTGAACAAGGAAAAGAAGCAGCACGAGAATGGTTGCGTACTACTGGATTTAAGAATATTGATGAATTAAATAAAGTTCTTAAAAAGACAGCGAGTTCTTGGTATGAAAAAGTTTAAGAAAACGCTTGCTAAAATTTAAAATATTATATATAATATAAGTATAGATTAAATAAGGTGGATTGTAACTAATTCGATTAGGCAAGACCATAAATTGATTAAGATGTTGTGTCTTAGTCCGTTTATGGTCTTTTTTGTATTATACATCCCAAAAGGAGTTGATGTGATGAAAATTGTACAGGTGCTTAATAATAATGTTGCGATAGTAAAGCAAGATAATTCTAATCAAGCTATCGTCATGGGATTAGGCATTGCATTTAAAAAGAAGAAAGGAGATTTAATACCCACTGATAAAATTGAAAAAATATTTTATTTGAAGAATGAAGAATCTCAAGAAAATTTTTCAATCTTATTAAAAGATGTTCCTATTGATTTTATAACAATTTCTTATGAGTATATTAATTTTGTCATTGAAAAATTTCAATATCCTGTTCAGGAGTATATTTATGTTACTTTAACCGATCATATTTATTTAAGTTATCAAGCAATTTTAAAGGGAACCTATCTAAAAAGTCAACTACCGGATATTCAGAGTAGTCATCCTTTAGAATATGAAATTGGTAGAACTTGTATTGATTTTTTGGAAAAGGAACTTTCAATTGATTTTCCAGAAGATGAAATTGGACGAATTGCTTTACATTTTATTAATGCTAAAGATAACTTTAAACATGATTTAAAGCAAAAAGAAGATTTAAAGACAGAAGTTATTTCTATGATAAGGAAGTTTTTAACATCAAATGGTATTAAAAGAAGTCATGATAATCGAAATTATTATGATCGCTTAATGGTTCATTTGAGTTATTTTGTGGAACGTCTTAGCAGTCAAGAACAACAACAGGATATGCTTGAAATAGATGAAAATCTAAAAAAAGCTTATCCTAAAAGTTATCAAATAGGTTATGAAATTTGTCAACTCATAGAAGAAAAAATAGGTTACCCACTAAATGTTAATGAACATATTTATTTAATCATCCATATTCAAAGACTACTGTATAAAGGAGGAAAAAATAGTGAATAGAGAAGAAATTACCTTATTAGGATTTGAAATTGTGGCATTTGCTGGTGATGCTCGCTCAAAATTAGTGGAAGCGTTGAAATATGCACAAGAGGGGAATTACAAAGAAGCTGAAGCTTTGGTAGAGGCTGCTAATGAAGCGATAGTAGAAGCACATCATGCTCAAACAGAACTTCTACAAAAAGAGGCAGCAGGTGAGGATTTGGCTTTCAGCGTTACATTAATGCATGGTCAAGATCATTTGATGACAACACTTTTATTGAAGGACTTGATGCACCACTTGATTGAATTATATAAAAGGGGGGCAAAGTAGATGAAAAAATTAATTGAGTTGATTGAAAAAGGGAAGCCATTTTTTGAAAAAATTTCCCGTAATATCTATCTTAGAGCGGTTAGAGATGGTTTTATTGCAGGAATGCCAGTTATTCTATTTTCTAGTATTTTTATTTTAATTGCTTATGTTCCCAATTCATGGGGATTTCATTGGTCTAAAAATATTGAAAATCTTTTGATGACTCCATATAATTATTCAATGGGAATTCTAGGTTTTTTTGTAGCAGGTACAACTGCTAAAGCTCTCACAGATTCTATGAATCGTAGGTTAGAAACTACAAATCAAATTAATTATATATCAACATTATTAGCGACAATGGTTGGTTTTCTCCTAATGTCTGCTGAACCAGCTAAAGATGGAGGTTTTTTAACAGCCTTTATGGGAACAAAAGGCTTGTTGACAGCTTTTATAGCTGCATTTATCACGGTGAATATTTATAAAATTTGTGTAAAGAATAATGTAACTATTCGCATGCCAGAGGAAGTTCCACCAAATATTTCACAAGTATTTAAAGATTTGATTCCTTTTACACTATCTGTTGTGTTATTGTATGTATTTGAACTGTTAGTACATCAAGTTTTAGGGGTAACTGTTGCGGAATCAGTTGGGACACTTTTAAAACCACTATTCTCGGCTGCTGATGGTTATCTTGGTATTACATTAATATTTGGAGCATATGCATTTTTTTGGTTTGTTGGTATCCATGGTCCGTCTATAGTAGAACCTGCAATTGCTGCAATTACATATGCGAATGTTGATGTCAATTTGAATCTTTTACGTGCAGGTGAACATGCAGATAAAGTAATTACTTCTGGAACTCAAATGTTTATTGTAACGATGGGAGGAACAGGTGCTACACTAATTGTTTCATTCTTATTTATGTGGATCTGTAAATCACAAAGAAATAGAGCAATCGGACGTGCTTCAGTTGTTCCAACATTTTTTGGAGTAAATGAACCTATTTTATTTGGGGCTCCTATCGTATTGAATCCAGTGTTCTTTATTCCATTTATTTTAGCACCAATTGTTAATGTGTGGATTTTTAAATTCTTTATTGATACATTAAGTATGAATAGTTTTACAACCAATCTTCCTTGGGTGACTCCTGGACCATTAGGTATTGTGCTAGGAACAAACTTTCAAATTTTATCATTTGCATTGGCAATATTGTTAGTAATTGTAGACACTATTATTTATTACCCATTTGTCAAAGTTTATGATGAACAAATTCTTGAAGAGGAATATTCTGGTAAATCAAACGATAATTTAAAAGAAAAAGTCGCAGGTGCTTTCAATACTGCTAAGGCAGATGCCATTATTGAAAAGAGTCTAGAAAAACAAAATGCAGAGGAATCTATTATTGATAAACCTGTTAATGTTTTGGTGCTTTGTGCTGGTGGTGGTACGAGTGGTTTGTTAGCTAATGCCTTAAATAAAGCTGCCAAAGAATATAATGTACCAGTTACTGCAGCGGCAGGAAGTTATGGCGCTCACCGTGAAATTTTGCCACAATATCAACTTGTTGTCCTCGCACCACAAGTCGCTTCAAATTATGTTGATATGAAAGAAGAAACTGACCAATTGGGTATTAAACTAGCTAAAACTGAGGGAGCCCAATACATCAAGTTAACTCGTGATGGACAGGGAGCACTAGCCTTTGTGCAAGAACAATTTAAAGATGGAGAATAAGTATGGTTAAAACACTACCGAAGAACTTTATTTTTGGTGGAGCTACTGCAGCTTATCAGGCAGAAGGTGCTACTCAAGCTGATGGCAAAGGTCCAGTAGCTTGGGATCAATATTTAAAAGATAATTATTGGTATACCGCTGAACCTGCTAGTGATTTCTATCATCAATATCCGGTTGATTTGAAGTTGGCAGAAGAGTATGGTGTTAATGGGATTCGAATTTCAATTGCTTGGTCACGAATTTTTCCAACAGGTTACGGAAAAGTGAATCCAAAAGGAGTTGAATTTTATCATCGTTTGTTCGAAGAGTGTCATAAACACCATGTTGAACCGTTTGTCACGCTTCATCATTTTGATACACCTGAGAAATTACACTCAAATGGAGACTTCCTGAATCGTGAAAATATTGACCATTTTGTAGATTATGCAGCTTTTTGCTTCGAAGAATTTTCAGAAGTTAATTATTGGACAACCTTTAATGAAATAGGTCCTATTGGCGATGGACAGTATTTAGTTGGAAAATTTCCACCAGGTATTCTTTATAATTTTGAAAAACTTTTTCAATCTCATCACAACATGATGCTTGCTCATGCTAGAGCAGTTCGATTATTTAAGGATAAAGGTTATTCTGGTGAAATTGGTGTGGTTCACGCTCTTCCAACAAAATATCCGGCAAATCCAGAAAATCCAGAAGATGTAAGAGCCGCTTTCTTAGAAGATGTTGTTCATAATAGATTTATTCTTGATGCGACTTATTTAGGAAAATATTCTGATGAAACAATGGAAGCTGTTCATCATATTTTAGCTGTTAATGGTGGTCAACTTGATTTGCGAGAGGAAGACTTTGATATTTTGTCAGCAGCTAAAGATTTGAATGATTTTTTAGGGATAAATTATTATATGAGTGATTGGATGAAAGCCTATGAGGGCGAAACGGAAATTACTCATAATTCAAAAGGAAATAAGGGTGGATCAAAATACCAATTAAAAGGGATTGGCCAAAGAGAATTTAATGTTGATATTCCAAGAACAGACTGGGATTGGATTATTTATCCACAAGGTCTTTACGACCAAGTCATGCGCGTGGTCAATGATTATCCAAATTATAAGAAAATCTACATCACGGAAAATGGACTAGGCTATAAAGATGAATTTGTAGATGATACTGTTTATGATGATGCTCGTATTGATTATGTGAAGCAACATCTAGAAGCCATTTCTGATGCTATTAGAGATGGAGCAAATATTAAGGGTTACTTTATTTGGTCTCTGATGGATGTCTTTTCTTGGTCGAATGGTTACGAAAAACGTTATGGATTGTTTTATGTGGATTTCAAAACACAAAAACGCTATCCTAAAAAATCAGCTCATTGGTACAAACAATTAGCCAAGACGCAGATAATTGAAGATTAAGAATTTGAAGTATTACCATCCATAATAAATTATCATTCTATGGTGATGAAATATAAAAAAACTTCTCCTGTGGTTTCAGTCAGTTTGCTTACTGGAACCATGGGAGAAGTGTATTTATTGTTGAATTTTTTATTCTACTGATTTTAAAGCTTCTAGCATATCAACTTTTCTAAGATTATGATTCACGAACCATCCTAAGACAGATAGAATTAAGGAAATGGCGACAATTGGAATAATATAAACTTCTGCTGTAACACTAGGGTTAAACATTATGTTGCTAGATCCGATTTTACTTAATAGGAACTGATGTAGGAAGAAGCCACCGACTAAACCAGTTGCAATACCAATAATGGATAGAACAATTGTTTCGCGGTAGATGTAAAGAGTAACCTCTTTGTTGTGGAAACCTAAAACTTTAATAGTGGATAACTCTCTTATCCTCTCTGCAACGTTAATGTTGGTCAGATTATAAAGAATAACGATTCCTAATAAAATAGATAAAATAATCAAGATAATCATCACAGATTGTAGCGAGTTGACTATTATATTTAACTGTTTGATTAATGATAAATTTTGTACTGCAGTTGAAACCCCACTAGAACTGAGAAATGAAGCAGCGACAGTTTTAATGGTAGAGGTTTTAGAATTTTTTAAACTGACAAGATAGGCGTTTGTTTGATAGTGTTCTTTGGTCAACTGATGGTAGTAGTTATCTGTCATATAAACAAAATGACCTATGTACATCTCAGCAATCTTCGCTACTTTGACAGTAGTAGCTTTATCATTTAAATTAAGACGAATGGAGTCACCTACTTGTACTTGGTATAGTTGAGCTAATTTTTCAGAAATGACAACTCCATCATTAGATAATTGAATCTTTTTACCAGTAGAGCGCTCTTGAAGTGCCATAAACTGAGAAAAAGTCTTTTTATCATTCGTTATAATAACGGATATATCCTGTTTATCAGAAACCCCTTTAATTTTTTGACTAATATTTTTATAGTCAATACCAATAGAATCAGAAATGTTTGATGATTTTAATTGGCTATCTATCGCTTTTTGTTCGGAAGTGCTGACTTGGTCTTTTTTAGCAACAATCATGTCATAGTGAAACAAAACTTCAAACTGTTTAGGAGCAATACCAGCAATTGATGAACGAATTCCTAGACCGGCGAACAATAAGGCGACTGAACCTGCAACTCCCAAAATAGTCATCAGCATGCGTTGTTTATAGCGGAAAATATTGCGAGCTGTTACTTTATGCGTAAAACTTAAACGTTTCCACAAGATAGTTACTCGTTCCAGTAAGATTTTAGATCCTGAAACAGGAGGTTTTGCTAGTAATAATTGAGCTGGGTTTTCGGTTAGTTCTTTCTTAGCAACAAAATAAGCTGGTAGAACGGCTGATAATAAGCCCAATACAATAGCTAAAATAGTGTAAAGTGGATAGAAGTAGAGTTTAGAACTTCCAATGACAGTATTAGCGGTTACGATAGAGCCAATTCGTTGAGATAGATAAAAATTACCGATTAAAATACCAACTATACTCCCAAGAACACTAGATACCAAACCATAAAAAATGAATTTTTGGATAATTTGTTTGTCATTATAGCCTAGTGCTTTTAGAATTCCCGCATTAGTGCGTTCTTCGTCAACAAATCGAATCATAGTGGTAAATGTTACCATAGCTGCGACGAGATATAGAACAACGGGAAAGATATTTCCGACAGCTGAAATACTTGAAGTTGCATTTTCATAAATCACATAGCCTCCACCAGAAGGAATGGTAGCTCTTGTTAAAACACTATAAGTAGGTACATCTAGTTCCTCTAAGGTTTCTTTTGCTTTCGTGATATCTGTTTCTGCCTGTTTTATTTTCGTCTCGGCAGTAGCTTTCTCCTGTGCAAACTTTGTTTTGGCTTCTTGTAGAGCTTGCATTGCTGGGCTCTCTGCTGGTAGACCACTGGCTTTTAAAATAGTTTCTTGTTGATTGAGTTGTTCTTCTGTTTGGGTCAATTGATTTTTGGAATTGGTAATTTGTTCTTCGCCACTAGAAATCTTCTCTTTGATTTCAGATGATAATTGTTCGTAGCGTTTTTCTCCATTATCGGAAAAAACTTTTTCTAGTTGTTTTTGATGTTTACTTAATTCTTGTTGGTAAGCATCACTATAATAATCCAGTTTTTTTAGATTATGATAACGCACACGGGCAACTGTATACACATCTGATTGAAAAGCTCCCTCTGTCGTCACAGCATATCCTGTGAGATCCCCTGCACCAGCTGTAGAATAACCCATATTAGTATTGTTCCAGATGTCTGCAGAATTGACAAAGCCTGTTACGGTAAATGTTTTTCTAGTCAAGGTATGTTGATTGGAATTTTCTTCAGTAAATGAAATTTTATCTCCAATTTTATAGTTCTTAGCCAGAACTTGGGCTAAGGCAATTTCAGAATCTTTGGTCGGTAATTTTCCAGAAAGAAGTTGATAAGTGGAAATGTCTGTTGGTTTTGAAAAAATCCGAATGGCATCTTCAGTATTTTCTAAAGTGACATCTGTTAGATAACCAAATTCCACAGTTGCATTTTTTTGCTCTTTCAATTCTTCTTGATCTTGTTTTGAGAACCCATAACTTCCAAGAATTGTAAAATCTGCCATGTTTGTTTTATCAATATAACTTTGAGCAGTTTTTTGCATATTGGGCGTTGTGATTTTAAGACCAATGAGGGTCATCGATCCAATCATCATGAGACTGAATATGGATAAAAAACGTCCTTTAGAAGATGTAAAAGAGTGGCGGATATCTTTCCAGTAAGTTTTTTTAGACATACGCTTCTCCTAATATTCTACTGACTCAATATCTTGAGGGTTTTCATTGTATTTTATGGATTTTACAGTAGCGTCCCTCATATGAATAACGCGATCGGCAATAGGAGCCAAAGCTGAGTTATGAGTTACAATAATAACCGTAGCTCCTTGTTGTCTGGACATATTTTGCAATATTTTTAAGACTTGTTTTCCAGTTTGGTAATCTAAAGCTCCTGTTGGTTCATCACAAAGTAGTATTTTGGGTTTTTTGGCAACGGCACGGGCAATAGATACTCGTTGTTGTTCTCCACCTGATAATTGAGATGGAAAATTATTGATACGATTCTCCAGACCAACTTCTGTTAGAATCTCAATAGGATCTAGTGCATCTTTTACAATTTCTGAAGCGAGTTCAACATTTTCTTTAGCAGTTAAATTGGCAACTAAATTGTAAAATTGAAAAACAAATCCAACATCATCTCGTCTGTAATTGGTTCTCTGGTGTGAATTAAATGCGGCAATATCTGTTCCATCAATGATGACTTGTCCTTCGTCATTGGTATCCATTCCCCCTAAAATATTGAGAATAGTAGATTTTCCTGCACCCGACGAACCTAGAATAATGACCAGCTCACCCTTATTTATTTCAAAATTAACATCTCTATTTGCTTCTATAATGGTATCTCCCATGTGATACCGTTTATAAGAATTTTTAACTTCAATATATGCCATAAGGACCTCTTTTCAGTTTGATGATTAGTTGACTTTATCGAAAAATAGATTATAATAAAGCCAATCAATCAAATGTGTTGATTTAATGTTTATAAGTATACACTCTATATTGGACAAATACAATCATCAAAAATCTTGCTTTTGTTGATTTAAGAAAGGCACTATGAAAAAGCAACGTCGAACACTCAGTAAAAAGTATATCAAGGAGGCTTTCACTCTGTTATTGAAAGAAGAACCTTTTGAAACAATTTCAGTGACGGCAATTTGTAAGAAAGCCGGTGTAAATCGTGGAACTTTCTATCTTCATTATGTTGATAAGTACGACCTCATTGATAAATTGAAAGAAGAAGTTTTAAATGAATTAGACGAAATAAAGTCTTACAGTAATGATATTTTTGAGAAAAGCTTTATCTATAGAACCTTGCATTATATGTATGAAAACTATGATTTTTTATCAGTTATTTATCAATCTAGCGAGGTTCGATTCAGTCAAACTGTCTATGATTATATTCACTCTGTTATCTCTAAAACATCTTGTTTTGATGAAATATTAGTTAAAAATTATGATATCCCCCTATATTATGCAAAAATACTATATGTATCTGGACTTCAGTCGCTCATTATTGCATGGATAGAAAATGGTTGTCAAGAAAGCCCAGAAGAGATGTCAGATATTGTTTATACAACTTTTAATCCAGCGACTTGATAGACTAAAAAGGAAAAAGAGTTGAGAGAGAAGGTCTAATTGAAAAATATTATAAATCTTGCTTAATGAATGGCATTCATTTGTTTTATGCTAGAGCTCTTGACATTTTCTTTAGAAACCACTAGAATAGTATCATTAGAAAGTAGTAATGATTTGTTTTTAGAGAGCTTCTGTTTGGTGAAAAGAAGTAGCAGTGATTTATGAAATTGGACTAATGACTAAAATGAATTTGAACCAATAAGAATTCGGTAGGCACACCTTATAGTGCAACTTGTTGATAAGACAAGACGGAGATATGGAAGGATAGTGTTTCTTCCATAACTGAGGTGGTACCGCGTTATGACGCCCTCATACAGTAAAAACTGTATGTGGGTTTTTATTTTGCTATCATTGAAAATGAGAATGATTTTCATTGTATGTACTTAAAAAGTAATAATAAAATGACTGGAGGAAGAATCCATGTTTAAACGATGGCGTTCTAAGAAAGAGCAATAAAATATCATAAAAAGTGAGGAAATAAAAATGAAAAATAAACGTTTGCTAATTGTTTTAGGTCTATTTATCGTGTTGGTGGTCGGTGAAATTATTTATTCAACTGTGATTCAGAAGGATAAAAAATCAACTCATTCATCAGAGGATAAAATTGTAAAAGTAGGTGTTTTACAATATGTTAGTCACCCGTCTTTAGATTTGATTTACCAAGGGATTAAAGATGGCTTGGCTGAAGAAGGCTATGATACCGATAAGATTAAAATTGATTTTATGAATGCTGAGGGTGATCAAAGTAAAGTTTCTACCATGAGTAAACAACTTGTTGCTAATGATAATGATGTATTAGTTGGAATTGCAACTCCGTCTGCTCAGGGCTTGGCAACTGCAACGAGTGAAAAACCAATTGTGATGGGAGCCGTTACAGATCCAGTTGGAGCTAACTTGGTGAAAGATTTAAAAAAACCTAGTGGCAACATTACAGGAGTTTCAGATCACAATCCAGCTACTCAACAAATTGAACTGATTCAAAAATTAACGCCTGATGTTAAAACAATTGGAGTTCTCTATTCAAGTAGTGAAGATAATTCAAAAACACAGGTAGAAGAATTTAAAAAATTAGCTGAAAAAGCTGGATATACTGTTGAAGAGTACTCTGTTCCTTCGACAAATGAAATTGCTTCAACGATGAATGTAATGACAGGAAAGGTAGATGCCATTTGGATTCCCATTGATAACACCATTGCTTCGGCTTTCTCAACAGTTGTTCTAAACAATAAAGAAAGTAAGAAGCCAATCTATCCAAGTGCAACAGCTATGGTGGAAGAAGGCGGTTTGGCGTCTGTTGTGATTGACCAACATGATCTTGGTGTTGCAACTGGAAAAATGGTAGCTAAGATTTTAAAAGGTGCTAAGCCAGGAGATACACCAGTTGAGATTTTCAATGTGGGCAAGTCCGTTATCAATAAGAAAAATGCAGAAGAACTTGGTATCACCATTCCAGATGCTCTTTTAAAGAATGCTGGAAAAGTGATTGAATAATATTCTCAAAGAACTGAAAATTTTTTCAGTTCTTTTTCTATTGTAGAGTATGGAGAAAATATTTACGATTAGTTGAACAGTCATCAAACCTCATTTAAGTTGCTAAAATTAAAAAAATTTGTTAGAATTGGTATTAATTGAATAGCAGTCTGCAAGACTAGTATCCTAAGGGAAATTTAACAGGGAAGAGAGCCGTGACTGAAAGCTCTCTAAGTGGAAATTAGGTGAATTCACTTGCCATTAAGACTGACAATAAAGGTCTAGAAAACTAGATAAAAACGGATGGTACCGCGTGTCAACGCTCCGCTAAAGGAGTAGAACATGTGGTTTTTATTTTGGAGGAATTATGTCAACTAGTATTGAAGAACAATTGAGAGTATTAAGAGAAGAAACTTTAGCTTCTCTAAAGCGAATTACAACGGAAAATAAAAAAGAAATGCAAGACTTACGCGTTTCAGTTCTCGGTAAAAAGGGCTCTTTAACAGAAATTCTAAAGGGGATGAAAAATATTTCTGCGGAGATGAGACCATTAATTGGAAAACATGTAAATGAAGCACGAGATGTTTTGACCAAAGCGTTTGAAGAGACTGCAGAGGATATAGAAAAGCAAATAGTAAAACAAAAATTGGCAAAGGAATCCATTGATGTTACCTTACCTGCACGCAAAGTTTCACTCGGAAATCGACATATATTGAGCCAAACAAGTGAAGAAATAGAAGATATTTTTATTGGGATGGGTTATCAAATCGTGGATGGATTTGAAGTTGAATCGGATTATTACAATTTTGAGAGAATGAATCTTCCAAAGGATCATCCGGCACGCGATATGCAAGACACTTTTTACATTACAGAAGAAATTTTAATGCGAACACATACGAGTCCAGTTCAAGCTAGAGCAATGGATCGTCACGACTTTTCCAAAGGTGATTTGAAAATGATTTCTCCTGGACGAGTGTTCAGAAGAGATACAGATGACGCAACGCATTCTCATCAGTTCCATCAAATTGAAGGTTTGGTCATTGGTAAAAATATTTCTATGGCAGATTTGAATGGAACGCTAGAATTGATTATCAAAAAAATGTTTGGAGAGGATCGAAAGATTCGCCTCAGACCAAGTTATTTTCCTTTTACAGAACCGTCTGTTGAAGTGGATGTCTCTTGCTTCAAATGCGGTGGGAAAGGATGCAATGTGTGTAAGCAAACAGGTTGGATTGAGATTCTAGGTGCTGGAATGGTACATCCAAGTGTCCTTGAAATGAGTGGCATTGATACAGAGCACTATTCAGGATTTGCTTTTGGTTTAGGTCAAGAGCGGATTGCAATGCTTCGCTATGGAATCAATGATATTCGTGGATTTTATCAAGGAGATATTCGTTTTTCAGAACAGTTTAAATGATAGGAGCCTGCCATGTTAGTTAGAGTAAAGTTAGAAGAAGCCCCACTTTTGCGAGAATTAGAGATAGAAACCTATCGGGAAACTTTTTCCCCTTATATTCAAGAGGAAGACCTAAATCACTATTTCTCAAATGAGTTATCTCTGGAACAAATAAAAAAAGATTTGGAAGAACCGATGTCAGAAACTTATTTTGTCTTAAAAGATGAAAAAGTAGTAGGTTTTTTGAAGTTCAACTGGGGAGAAGCTCAAACGGAAAAAGAACTAGAAGATGCTTTTGAGATTCATCGGATTTATCTTCTGAAAGCCTATCAAGGCGAGGGACTTGGCAAAGAGATGTTTGAGTTTGCCTTAAAACAAGCTATTGAACGTGACTTTACATGGGCTTGGCTTGGAGTTTGGGAAAGAAATTTCAAAGCACAAGCTTTTTACTCTCAATATGGATTTGAAAAATTTAGTGAACACGAGTATGTTACAGGTAACACAGTGGATACAGATTGGTTACTAAAAAAATACTTGAAATAGAATTGGATAGATGTAGAAAAGAAAGGAACAAAGGCGAAGAGATAGAATAGTATTTTCATCTCCTAGTAGTCTGAATATCTTTATTATGTTAGTAAGTTATAAATGGTTGAAAGAGTTGGTCGCTATTGATGTACCAACCAAAGATTTGGCAGAAAAAATGTCCACAACGGGAATAGAAGTAGAAGGAGTGACTTCACCAGCAAGTGGTTTATCAAAAATAGTAGTAGGTAAAATCTTAACTTGTGAAGACATTCCTGAAACTCATCTTCACATTTGTCAAGTAGATGTCGGTGAAGAAGAACCGCGTCAAATAATTTGTGGAGCTCCTAATGTTGTTGCTGGTATTAAAGTGATGGTAGCTTTACCAGGAGCGCGTATCGCTGATAACTATAAAATAAAAAAAGGAAAAATTCGTGGTTTTGAGTCGCTCGGAATGATTTGTTCTCTGGGAGAACTTGGAATTTCTGAGTCTGTCGTACCAAAAGAATTTGCAGAGGGAATCCAAATTTTACCTGAAGAAGCCATATCAGGTGATTTAGTCTTTAAATATTTGGATTTAGATGATGATATTATAGAGTTATCTATTACTCCTAACCGTGCAGATGCCTTGTCAATGTATGGGGTGGCTTATGAAGTAGCAGCTATCTATGATAAAGAAGTAACTTTGAGACATTTTCCTTTGTCAGAAACGACAAAGCAAGTAGCTGATCAGATTTCAGTAGAATTAGAGAGTGAAAAAGCTCCTTTTTATGCAGTCAGAGTTTTAGAAAATGTAACAGTAGCGCCTAGTCCACAATGGCTTCAAAACCTTTTGATGAATGAAGGGATTCGTCCTATTAATAATGTAGTTGATGTGACAAATTATATTTTGTTGTATTTTGGGCAACCTATGCATGCCTTTGATCTTGATACTTTTAAATCTGATACGATTGTGGTGCGTGAAGCTCGTCTGGATGAAACATTACTCACATTAGATGGAGTGGAAAGAGAGTTAACAACGAGTGATTTGGTAATAACAGTTGCTGACAAACCGGTTGCCTTAGCTGGAGTTATGGGGGGAGCTGACACTGAAATTTCTGAAAACTCTACTCGAATTGTACTAGAAGCAGCAGTTTTTGATGGGAAATCAATCCGTAAAACAAGCGCAAGATTAGGACTACGTTCAGAGTCATCCTCTCGCTTTGAAAAAGGAATCAATCACGCAACCGTAACAGAAGCTTTAGATGCTGCAGCTAGTATGATTGCAGAATTAACAGGTGCTTCAGTTTATAAGGGGCAAGTGTCTGCAGGAAGTTTAGATACGGGTGACACTCAAATTTCGACTAGTCTTGCAGATGTTAACCGCGTACTTGGGACAGAGTTGATCTATGCAGATATTGAAGATGTTTTTCGACGTTTGCAATTTGGTTTGACAGGAAATGCAGAACAGTTCACCGTTGATGTTCCTTGTCGTCGTTGGGATATTAGCATTCCAGCTGACTTATTTGAAGAAATTGCCCGAATTTATGGCTATCATCGTTTACCAGTGACTCTTCCAAAAGATACTGGAAGTGTAGGAGAATTGACAACCACTCAAAAATTACGTCGTAAAATACGAGCAACTGTTGAAGGTGCAGGTCTGACTGAGATGATTTCTTACACTTTGACAACTCCTGAAAAAGCAGTAGAGTTCACCTTGGAACCAAGCCATTTGACAGAATTAATGTGGCCGATGACGGTTGATAGGAGTGTTCTTCGTCAAAACATTGTGTCAGGAATGCTGGATACCATTAGTTATAATGTGGCACGGAAGAATAAAAATATTGCCTTGTATGAAATTGGTAAAATATTTGAACAGTTAGAAAATCCAAAAGAAGAACTACCAAATGAAATCAATCATTTTGCCTTTGCTCTGACAGGTTTGGTAAAAGAAAAAGATTTTCAGACGGAAGCAAGAACAGTTGACTTTTTCTATGCCAAAGGAATCATTGAAGCCATTTTTGAGCGATTAGATTTAGCAGTTGATTATATCGCTTATTCAGCATTAGATAGTATGCATCCTGGACGAACTGCTTTAATATTGCTAGATGGAAAAGAAGTCGGATATGTAGGACAAGTCCATCCTGCAGTGGCTAAGACCTATGATATTCCAGAAACTTATGTTGCTGAATTGAACTTATCATTAATTGAAGAATATCTTCACCCTGCTCAACCATTTGTGGAGATTACGAAGTTCCCAGCAGTGACGCGAGACATTGCCTTGTTACTTAAGTCAGAAGTAAGCCATGCGGACGTTGTGGAAGCTATTCAATCCGCTCGCATTAAGCGATTAACCAATATCAAATTATTTGATATTTTCTCAGGAGAAAAATTAGGTATTGGCGTTAAATCGATGGCTTATACCCTAACCTTCCAAAATCCAGAAAGTACACTTGAAGATGAAGAAGTGGCACGTTATATGGATAAAATTCAAAAGAATTTAGAAGAAAAACTGGGTGCCGAAGTGAGATAATGGTGGAATCAAGAGATGAAAAAATCATAGTCTAAAGAGGACCGTTCAGGTCTTCTTTTTTCACAATTTCATCAATTGAATATCAATTTTTTTGTTTGAGTAAATTCTTGACCACTATAACTTAATATGTTAATATTATCATAGAAAGCGCATACATTTTTAGGTCATGGATTTTTTAAAATATGAAAGGAGTGTAAACGACCTACTAAAGCGCAAAAAAAGGAGTAAATTCATGAAAAGAAGTTCGAAACATTCATTTGATAAACGCTGCCAATATTCTGTTCGCAAGCTTTCTATTGGTGTTTGTTCAGTAATGATTGGAGCATTTTTATTAGCAAATGCTAATATGGTTAAGGCAGATGTAGAATCTGCTAATGAAAACACATCCGCAGTTAATGCTAATGTGGAGGTAAATAAAGATAAAACAGACAATGTTAGCCCAGAAAGCAAAAATGAAGCAATGTCGCCAATTAACAATGAGAAGCAAACAACTGCTGATAATGATGTAACAGAAGATGAAACTAATAATCCAATTAATAATGAAGATAATTCCGAAGAACCAAATACTACTTCTAATAATAATTTAGGTGATACAAATGTTGATCACAAAACAAATGATATAAAAAAGGTTGAAAAAACTTTAGATTCACTTGAGAGAGTGTCAACGGTAGCTAATAATCAAACTACTAAAAAAGTAGATTCAGAGTGGAAAGTAAAGGATGGCTATAAAGGTAAATCATATATTATTGAAGAAAAGGGTGTTCGTTACGATCAATTATCTTCAATAGCTGAAAATGATAATGGTTCGCACCCTGCTATCTTTGAAAAAAATGGCGTAACTGTAGATGAAAACGGTAATTCTTCTGTTAATATTCAATTTATTGAAAAATCTGAAGAAGGTAAAGGTAGATTTGGAGCATTCTTAAATTTCAAAGATCCCCAAAATAATATTTTTGTAGGCTATGATAATCTTGGTTGGTTCTGGGAATACAAACGTCAAGGTAGTAAAGGGAAGTGGCTTCAAGGAAAACGTGTAGCTGCACCTAAAAGTGGATCTGTTAATAATTTACAAGTTATTTTAAAAAATGATGGCCAATTAAATGCAACAAATAACGGAGAACAAGTATTTAGTACTTTTGTTGTACCAACTGATATCATGGATGGTCTCAGAAAAAATAAGCAAATTGTTTTGAAATTAGGAAAATTCAAAGATGAATTTACAAAAGTTGCTGTTAAGACAGATAATCAAGATGGTGTAGCTCCTGAAAATCAAGGACCAGCAACTAAGGAAAATGGACCAACGGTTGATGAAAGTAAGCAAGTTTTTGACACAATAACTTCTGGAACTTTAACAGCAAAAATTGATAAAAATTTCCCTAGGGTAAGAGAATATCAATTAAATGGTCATACGTTACCAGGACAAGTCAATACTCAAAATAGAGTTCTCATTAATAATGTTGAAGTAACACCAACTGTGACTTATCAAAAAGTTGATAAAGCAACTAGTCGTTATACTTTAACCTTGAAAAATCCAGCTGAGATGATTGATGCTGAAATGACAGTTGAAATTAAGGTTCAAAATAATGAGCTCCATTGGAATGTCACTAAGATTATAAATCATAATCAAGTAACACCAGGTAAAGAAATTGATAATGTTAAAAAATTAATCCAAACAATTAATTTTGCTGATAATGATCTTGTATCTGTGTCAAGTAAAGATGAAAAAGCTTCATTTGATGGCGTTGTTATGTCCAATAATACTCATGTTAGCGGGGATAGACACGTTAAGGTAACTAATCCAATGGGAGCCTTGTCTAATAAAGGTTATATGTATGGCTTTGTATCAAATGATAAATTATCAGCAGCAGTTTGGAGTAATTCTCAGTATAGTTATGGTGGTGGACAAAATGATTTTACGCGTTTAACTGCAACTAAACGAACATTTGGTAATGACAATTATGTGGGAATTCAAAGTTCACCTTGGTATTATCAAAGAGCTTATAAAAATTTAGTTTATCCAGAATACACATTAGAATTACCAAGTGCTAAAGTTGTTTTAACAGAAGATAGAAATGACGATAAACAAGTAGATTGGCAAGATGGTGCAATTGCTTTCCGTGATATTATGAATAATCCAAAAGGAAGTGATGAAGTTAAAAATTTAGTTGCTTATCGTATTGCCATGAACTTTGGCTCACAAGCACAAAATCCTTTCTTGATGACCTTAGATGGTATCAAAAAAGTTTCACTCCATACTGATGGCTTAGGACAGTCAGTCTTATTGAAAGGTTACGGAAGTGAAGGGCACGATTCAGGTCATTTGAATTATGCGGATATTGGTCGTCGTATTGGTGGAGTAGAAGACTTTAAAACATTAATTGAAAAATCTAAACCATTCGGAGCAAAATTGGGTATTCATGTCAATGCTTCAGAAACTTATCCAGAGTCTAAATATTTCAATGAAATGATTCTACGTAAAAATCAAGATGGTAGCTATGCTTATGGATGGAACTGGCTCGACCAAGGAATTAATATCGATGCGGCTTATGATTTGGCACACGGAAGAAACCAACGTTGGAAAGAATTAAGAGAAAAATTAGGTGATGGGCTTGATTTTATTTACGTTGATGTTTGGGGAAATGGTCAATCAGGTGACAATGGAGCATGGGCAACGCATGTTCTCGCAAAAGAAATAAATAATCAAGGCTGGCGCTTTGCTATTGAGTGGGGTCATGGTGGAGAGTATGATTCTACTTTCCAACACTGGGCTGCTGACTTAACCTACGGTGGTTATAGTAATAAAGGTATTAATAGTGAAATTGCACGATTTATAAGAAATCATCAAAAAGATTCTTGGATTGGTGATTATCGTAGTTATGGTGGTGCTGCCAATTATCCATTATTAGGTGGCTATAACATGAAAGACTTTGAAGGTTGGCAAGGTCGCAGTGATTATAATGGTTATATTACAAACCTATTTGCTAACGATGTTATGACGAAATACTTCCAACATTTCAAAGTCACCAAATGGGTAAATGGTGAGCCAGTTAAGATGACAGACAATGGTCAAACTTACTCATGGACACCAGAAATGTCTATCACATTGAAGGATGATAACAATAGTGAACTTGTCATCAACCGTAAATCAAATGATGTCACAAATAAAGGCTTCAGAGAAAGAGTTGTTAAACTAAATGGTCGTATTATCCAAGATGGCTCAGCTTATTTAGTGCCTTGGAATTGGGATGCAAACGGTAAATCTTTATCTGCGGAAAAAGAAAAAATGTATTACTTCAATACTGAAGCAACACAAACAACTTGGACACTTCCAACTGAATGGAAAGTTAATAAAGTTTATGTTTACCAATTAACAGATCAAGGTAAAACCAATGTGCAAGAAATAGCAGTTACTGATGGACAAATTACCCTTTCTTTAGATGCAAATCAACCTTATGTTATCTATAAAACAGCGCAAACAGAAACTCCAGTATCTTGGAGTGACGGTATGCACATTTATGACCAAGGGTTCAATAGTGGTAAATTAGACCATTGGACTATTTCAGGTGAAAAGCAAAATGTTGCCATTGTTAAATCTCAAGGCTCTAACGAGATGCTACAAATTGGTGATAACACTCAAACAATTACTTTAACACAAAAATTAACTGGTTTAAAACCAAATACTAAATATGCAGTTTATGTTGGAGTTGACAACAGAAGTCACTCTAAAGCTACTTTAACAGTTAATAATGGTGATAAAGAGGTTACAAATTATACTAAGCAATCTATTGCTAAAAACTACGTGCAAGCTTATGCTCATAACACACGTCGTGATAATGCGACAATAGATAATACAAGTTATTTCCAAAATATGTATGTTTTCTTCACAACTGGTAGTGATGTTAATAATGTTACATTATCACTTGGTCGTGAAGCAGGTCAAGGTAAAACTTATTTTGATGAAATTCGCATATTTGAAAATAATTCTAACCTTTATGGAGACCAGCATGATAGTCAATCAGGTGTCTTTAAACAAGATTTTGAAAACACACCTCAAGGAATCTTCCCATTCGTTATTGGTGGTATAGAGGGTGTTCAAGATAATCGTACCCATCTTTCTGAAAAACACGACCCCTACACACAACGTGGTTGGAATGGTAAGAAAGTTAGTGATGTTATTGATGGTGATTGGTCTCTTAAAACAAATGGTCTTGTTAGCCAAAATAAATTAGTTTACCAAACAATCCCTCAAAACTTTAGATTTGAACCAGGAAAATCGTATAGAGTAACCTTCGACTATGAAGCAGGTTCAAATGATACTTATGCATTTGCTGTTGGAGAAGGTGAATACAATTCTCCAGAGACATTAACTCTAACTCCTTTAGCAAATAGTTGGGAAAATTCAGAAAAAGCTAAGAAAGTAAGCTTTGTGGTTACTGGTGCTGCATCAGGTGATACTTGGATTGGTATTTTCTCGACAAGTAAAGCAAGCAACACTAAGGGAGATGCTGGAGGAAATGCTAACTTTAGAGGCTATAATGACTTTATGTTGGATAACCTTAAGATTGAAGAAGTCACTATAACAGGTAAGATGTTGACTGATGAAGCTTACAATCAAAATCTTCCAATTAAAGATGAAAATTATACTAGAGCAAGTTTAGAAGCTTATAAAGATGCTGTTTTAGCTTTAGGCTACGCTTCTGATGAAATAAGTGTTGAAGATGCTAAGGCATTAATAGCACGTGTTAATGAAGCAAAACAAAATTTAGTTGAAAAACAATCACAATTAGTGCTCTCTGATATTGATTCATCTGATGCACCAGCGCAGACTGGTGAAAGCATTACTAATGCATTTGATAATAACCCATCTACTTTATGGCATACACCTTGGAATGGTAAACATATCAATGAAGCAGCTACAATTTTATTACGTGAGCCTAAAGATATTACTGGATTTGATTATGTTCCAAGACCAAGCGGCTTAAATGGCGTTCTAAAATCACTTGACTTAGTAATTACGGATTCTGAAAATAAAGAACATCGTTTTACTGCATCTGATTGGGCAGCAGATAATAAAGTGAAACATATTGACTTTGGAAAAGCAATTAAGGCTAAGAAAATTGTTTTAACTGGAACACAGTCTTATGGAGACAGTCCAAATACATTCCAGTCTGCAGCAGAATTACGTTTCTTAACACCAGTAGTTTCAGAAATACCGTTAGATGAATCAAAATATGAAACAGAAGTAGCAAGAATTTCTAAATTACCACAATTCGCTGATCAACTTTCGTCTATAAAAGAGAGTTACAAGTTTTATAAGGAAAACAATCTTTTGACAACAAATTCACTTGGAGGATTGGTTGATTATTTAGTAACCCTTAAAGCTGACGAACAGAAAGATCCAAATGAAAATACTGAAAAAGCAGATTATAGAGTTCTACAAGCAATTGTAGAAAAAATTCCACAAGACTTAAATAGATATACAGAGGACAGTGTATCTGCTCTAGTACAAGCAGCAGAAAAAATCAAGAACTTAAGTCCTGAACTGTCACAATCAGAACAAGGAAAGATTGATGAAGCTGTTAAACTTCTTGAATTAGCTATTAAAGGCTTAGTTGAAAAATCTGGTCAATCTATACCAGTAGAAGGTGTTAAAAATCTTGAAGTTAATAAGCCAGAGCTAGTACTAACAACAGAAACTATCCCATATAAAACTGTTGAGAAAGGAAAATCTAATAGGGCAAAGGGAAAGCGTCGCGTCCTTACAAAAGGTCAAACAGGAGAAAAGCTTTTAGCAAAAGAAGTTACCAAGGATGGTGATAAGGTTGTAAGTATCAAAGTTCTTCCAGCAATTGTTAATAAAGAAGTTGTTGATGAAGTTGTTGAGATTGAAACAATGGTGTCCAATTCAACTAAACATACTGACCAAGTAACTACCAAGGCTCTTAGTAATGATACTAAGTCTGACAATAAAGATACTCAGCCTTCAGTTGGAGTAATGAGCCGTATGGCTAAAAATCATGCTGGTAAATCGCTACCAGATACAGGAGATAGAAACTCCAACTTATTCTTATTAGGGATGAGCATGTTAGGTTTAGGTACTGTTATTTCAAGACGACGTAGAAAATCAAAAGAATAAACTATACATCAAAAATATTAACTTCAAAAAGTTAGCTCCAAAATATTAGTAAAAAGACTTGGCTTTGTATTGAACAAGCTAAGTCTTTTTGATTTGAGAATGGACGGCATTACTTTACCAGTAACCTATTTTTGAAAACAATTTTTCCTTGACTTAAGTATATGATAGGTGTATAGTTTAGTTTATTCAATTTTAAAGGAGGCTTTTTATGAAATCAGCAGTATTTGTAAAAGCAGGTCAAATGACCATTAAAAATTTTGAAAAACCTACCATTATAGAAAAAGATGATGCCATTATTCGAGTGCTTCGTTCTTGTGTTTGTGGTTCGGATTTGTGGTCTTATCGTGGCATTGGTGAGAAAGAAGAAAATTCTCATAATAGTGGTCATGAAATTATCGGAATTATTGAAGAGGTTGGAGAAGATATTAACACCGTTAAAAAAGGAGACTTTGTAATAGCTCCTTTTACACATGGATGTGGTCATTGTGCGGCTTGCCAAGCAGGATATGAGGGTGGCTGTCAATCACATGAACCTCAAACCAACTATAGTAGTGGTTATCAAGCAGAGTATGTTCGCTATACACATGCTAATTGGTCCTTGGTCAAGGTTCCTGGACAACCAAGTGATTACCAAGAAGGAATGATTCAGTCTTTCCTAGCTCTTGCGGATGTGATGCCAACAGGCTATCATGCAGCCCGAGTGGCAAATGTACAAAAGGGTGATACTGTTGCCGTTGTGGGAGATGGAGCAGTTGGTCTTTGTGCTGTTATTGCAGCTAAATTGCGCGGTGCAAAACGAATTATTATAATGAGTCGTCATGAAGATCGTCAAAAACTAGCTGTTGAATTTGGAGCAACAGATATTGTAGCTGAACGTGGTGAAGAAGGAATTGCTAAAGTTCTTGAATTGACCAATGGAGCTGGTGTAGATGCCTCTCTTGAGTGTGTGGGAACGCAACTATCAACAGAAACGGCGATTGCTATTACAAGACCAGGAGCGATTGTTGGTCGAGTAGGAGTGCCACATACAAAAGATATCAATATTGGTGATTATTTTATGCGCAATACAGTTTTTGCAGGTGGTCCTGCTTCTGTTACAACTTATGATAAGGGAATTTTGCTAAAAGCAGTACTGGATGGTGTCATCAACCCAGGAAAAGTTTTCACTAGTACATATCAGTTAGACGAGATTGATCAAGCTTATAAAGATATGGATGAACGAAAGACAATTAAGTCTATGATTGTTTTGGGATAAAAGAGCGAGATGCTCTTTTTTCTTGCATTAATTTTTCTTTTTCAGTGATTTATGTAAAAATGTTATAATATAGGAAGATTCTACAGAAAAAAGGTTTGCTATGAAATTACTTTATACAGATATCCGTAATCCTTTAACTCAACTTTTAGCTAAGGAAGCAGAACAGTTAGTTCAAAAGGGAAAGCGAGTTTTTTATATTGCTCCCAATTCTCTTTCCTTTGAAAAAGAGTATGCCGTTTTAACTGAATTACCAAGTAAGGCTTCTTTTTCAATTACAATTACGCGTTTTGCACAAATGGCACGTTATTTTCTTTTGGAAGATATTCATGAAAAACAAAATTTAGATGACATTGGTTTGGGGATGTTGTTTTATAAAATTTTATCTGAAATGGAAGACACAGAGCTTAAAGTCTATGCTGGTCTAAAAAAAGATACACAATTCATTCAACAGCTACTAGATTTGTATCATGAATTGCAGACGGCTGAGATGGACGTTTTGGATCTAGATTATTTAGAAAATCCAGATAAAAAAGCAGACCTCCTCTATATTTTTGAAAAAATAACGCACGCATTAAATGAGGGAAATTTTGCCTCTAGTTCAACTATCGCTACATTTATTCACCACATCGTAACGGGCAATATAGATGAAGAACTAAAAAATATAGCACTGGTTATTGATGGATTTACTCGTTTTTCTGCCGAAGAAGAACATTTAATTGAATTATTACATCAAAAGGGTGCAGAGATTGTCATTGGAGTTTATTCTAGTAAAAAAGCTTACCATTCCACTTTTCGAGAAGGAAATTTATATCAGGCTGGCGTTGATTTTTTGACCAAACTAGCACAAACTTATCAAGTTAGACCAAGCTATATTAAAAGTGAGAAAAAGGCAGACTCTTTTGAAAAAATTTCCAATATTTTAGAGAGTCGATATGATTTTTCTGAAACAGATTTAGAATTGAGCCCATCCGATCGTTCTTGTATACAAATCTGGACAACTCATAATCAAAAAGAAGAATTGGAGTATGTAGCAAAATCTATTCGTCAACGGCTTCATGATGGCGCTCGTTATAAAGAAATTCGTGTGTTATTAGGTGATGTAGAGGCTTATTCTTTGCAGTTAAAGACAATTTTTGACCAGTATCAAATTCCATTTTATTTGAGTCGTAGTGAAACGATGGCTCAGCATCCATTGGTACAGTTTATAGAATCTTTAGAACGGATTAAGCGCTATAATTACCAACTAGATGATGTATTAAATCTCTTTAAAACGGGCTTATATGGCAAGGTTTCTCAGGAAGAGTTAGATTCGTTGGAACAATATCTTCGTTTTATAGATATTAAAGGAGCTAGCAAATTTAATAAAGAATTCACTATTAATCGCCAAGAGAAATTTGACCTAAAAAAATTAAATATTCTTAGACAAGATTTGCTAAATCCTTTGCAAGAGTTTTTCAAAACCAGAAGTCAAACGGCAACAGGATTATTAGACCGATTAATGACTTTTTTTAAGTCGGTTTATCTAACTGAAAATTTGGAGATTCTACTATTTCCATCTGAACCAGCCGAAGAAGAAAAGCAAGAGGAAGTATGGAAAGCATTTACTCATATTCTAGAGCAGTTTTCAATTATTTTTGCGACTAGTAAGATTCAGCTAGACGATTTTCTCACACTTATTCGCTATGGAATGTTGTTATCTACTTATCGAACAGTACCAGCAACGGTGGATGTAGTGAGGGTGCAATCCTATGATTTGATTGAGCCATCAACAGCTCCTTATGTGTACGCTATTGGATTGACTCAAGAACGTTTTCCTAAATTGGTAAAAAATAAGAGTTTATTAAGTGATGAAGAAAGAGCCCGTTTAAATGAGGCAACAGATAGACAAGCAGAACTGATGATTGCTAGTCAAGAAAATCTAAAGAAAAACCGATTTACAGCCCTTTCTCTTATCAACTCAGCTACAAAAGAACTGGTACTGTCTACTCCAGCCTTAGTAAATGAAGTTGAGGAGAACATGTCACCCTATCTTGTAGAGTTAACACTGGCGCCTATTTCTGTACCTATTCTTGTCAAAAAACCTGAAGCTAGTAGCGACGACATTGGGAACTATCGATCGTTGCTATCACGAGTAATTGATTTGTATCAAAAAGAAATCGATGCTCAATGGACACCTGAAGAACAAACATTTTGGGCAGTCGTTGTCCGAGTATTACGAAAAAAACTGCAACAAGAAGGTATCGTTATTCCACAGATGAGTAAGGAAGTTCAAACAGAGAAGATTCATGCAGATACACTATCAGTCCTTTATCCAGCAGAAACTTCTTTTCACTTATCTACCTCTGCATTGACAGAATATTATAAAAACCAATATGCTTATTTTCTACGGTATGTGTTGAAATTAAAAGAAGAGTGGACTATTTATCCTGATGCGAGAAGCCATGGTAATTTTTTACACCGTATTTTTGAAAAATTTTTACAAAAGAAGAATCAAGGAAATTTTGACCAACACTTGCAAGAAGTGATTCAAGAAATTAGCCATGAAAAAGAATTTGAGAATATCTACAACGAAAACAGTGAAACGCGTTTTACTCGTCAATTATTGTTGGATATAGCATGGGCAACAAGTCGTGTGCTGACTCAAAATGCAAATGTGGAAACGATTGGGGAAGAATTAAGTTTTGGATCTGAAAATGCTCCATTTTTAACACTTAATAATGGTCGAGCGCTTGTTGTTCGTGGGAAAGTGGATCGAATCGATCGCTTGTCTGAAACTGGTAGTTTGGGAATTGTGGACTATAAATCTAGCGAAACAACCTTTCACTATGAAAAATTCTTCAATGGTTTGAACTCACAACTACCAACCTATCTAGCAGCGCTGAGAAATATGAAAAATTACCAATCTAATGGAGAAGTTTTTGGAGCCATGTATTTGCAGATGGCAGATCCAATTATTTCGCTAAAAGATATCAAAACGGTTGACGAAGCCCTAACATCTGTTACGAAAATTCTTCGGTACAAGGGAATTTTCTTAGATGATTCTGTTCAAAGTCTGGGTTCTGCTTATGATACAAGTAAGACCAATCTACTGAATGCAGAAGAGTTGGAAATTATGCTGACCTATAATAACTATCTCTACAAAAAAGCAGCAGAGGGAATTCTTTCGGGATATTTTTCAATCAATCCCTATACGGAAGATGGGAGAAGTATCGCTCCTTATGTAGATCAATTTAAAGCCATTACTGGTTTTGATGCCAGTTTGCATCTTGGTCAAGCCAGACAATTAGAAAAACTTGATACTAGTCAATATGATAAGCGTCCAGTTGGTGAAAAATTACGCCAAGCTTGGATAGAAAAAATAAAGGAGGAACTTGATAGGGATTCTAAATAGTTTGTCATTTTTAATGGATAGAGATCATTAAAAACACTCTATTGAACGATTAGAACTTTTCATTAATGATAAAGTGTGTATAGAATCATCCGCTATGATTATCATGAAAGATTCCTATCAATATTTACCAATGCAAGTTATTCCCTTTTTAAATAAAGAACAGATTACTGATTTGCAACTCAAAGAATCGTTATCTACTAAAGAGCAAAAATTAACGAAGGAACAGATTGAAGCTATCTATTCTTCAGGTGAGAATATCTTGGTTTCTGCGTCAGCTGGTTCTGGGAAAACCTTTGTCATGGTTCAACGCATTTTGGATCAACTTTCTAGAGGTATTTGTGTAGACCAACTCTTTATTTCTACTTTTACTGTAAAAGCAGCAGGTGAGCTAAGAGAACGCTTGGAAAAAGAATTGAGTAAAGCCATCGCAACAGAACAAGATGAGCAATTAAAACGACACCTTGCTCAACAAATTCCTTTGATTTCTACAGCTGATATTGGAACAATGGACTCCTTTACGCAAAAAATTCTTAATGAATATGGCTACTTAATCAGTGTGGCACCAAACTTTAGAATATTGCAAAATGATAGTGAACGTTTAATTTTACAAAACGAGGTGTTTGACCAACTTTTTGAGCGGTACTATGAAAGTAATCAACAAGAAGTTTTTAGTAAACTAGTTAAAAATTTTACTGGAAAGCGTAAGGATGTTTTAGGTTTTCGCCAACAGGTATATCGTATTTATAACTTTCTTCAATCAACTAGTAATCCCAAACAGTGGATGGACACGACCTTTCTACGTGGATGTTATCAAACTGATTTTGATACGGAGAGAAGGCAACTAGTTGAAAAGGTCAAGCATGCTTTATTTGACCTAGAGTCTTTTTTCCACTCACATTTAGAGGGTGAGGGGCAACTATTTAAAAAAGCTAAATACCAAGAAAATATCGCAGACGTACTGGAGCAAATCGCCCAGTTGAATGAAATAGCAAAAGAAGAAACAATCTTAAACGTTTTGCAAAAAGTACTTTCTTATAATGCTCAGGCCTTTACAGCTCGTGTTGGAAAAACAGCGGACGATTATAAAAAAGAAGTTGCAAAAGATTTTAATGAGTCAAGAAAACCTTTCATAGAAGCTTTAAAAGGTTTGAACTCTCAATTTTTTCAGTTGGAGTTTATGGAGAAATACCAAGAAGACAGCAATCTTATTTTAGAGTTACTAAAAGATTTTGTACTGGATTTTTCTCAAATGTATCTGAAACGCAAGCAAGAAGAAAACGTTTTTGAATTTGGAGATATTAGTCATTTTGCTATCCAGATTTTGGAAGAATTTCCTCAAGTTCGTACTTTTTATCAAGAAAAATACCATGAAATCATGGTTGATGAGTACCAAGACACCAATCATACGCAAGAGAGAATGTTGGAATTGTTAAGCAATGGACAGAATCGCTTCATGGTGGGAGATATTAAGCAATCTATCTATCGTTTTCGTCAAGCCGATCCGCAAATTTTTAATGATAAGTTTAAACGTTATCAGGCAGATCCTCTTCAAGGGAAATTGATTGTCTTGAAGGAAAATTTTCGTAGTCATGTAGAAGTATTAGAAGCAACGAATGATATTTTTAAACATTTGATGGACGAAGAAGTAGGCGAGATTGACTACAATCTTACTCACTATTTAGTTGCAGGAAATCCTAGCAACCAAATAGCTCATCCTTCTTATAAGGCGGAATGTTTATTGTACGATGACTCTGTCGCTGATTCTGACGAAGATGAGGGAGATGTCACTTCTGCTAGCGAGGTAGCCTTGGTCATTAAGGAAATTATCCGTCTTCATAATGAAGAGGGCGTAGCCTTTAAAGATATTACCTTATTAACAGCATCAAGAACGCGAAATAATCTTATTTTAAATGAATTTGCTAAGTTTGATATACCGATTATTCCAGATGGAGGAGAAGACAATTATTTGCAATCTGTAGAAGTCATGGTCATGCTAGATACTCTACGAACGATAAATAATCCCTTAAATGACTATGCTTTGGTGGCTTTATTAAAGTCTCCCATGTTTAATTTTACAGAAGATGAGTTGGCACGTCTTAGTTTGCAAGAGAGTTCATCTCATTCACAGGAAAATTTTTATGAAAAGTTAAGGAATGCTCTAAAAAACAAAGGTTCGCAACCTGACTTGATTAGCCCATCTTTTAAAAAGAAATTACAACATTTTGAAGAGACACTTCAAGATTGGAGATTATTTTCAAAAAACCATTCTCTTTATGATTTGATTTGGAAAATTTATCAAGATCGTTTTTATTATGATATTGTAGGTGCATTGCCAAATGGAGCTTATAGACAAGCCAATCTTTATGCTTTATCACTAAGAGCAAATGATTACGAAAAAACGAGCTTTAAAGGTCTGTCTCGTTTTGTAAGTATGATTGATAGAGTTTTAGCCAATCAACATGACTTAGCAAGCGTGATGCCAGCTGTTCCAGTTGATGCAGTTCATCTAATGACCGTTCATAAAAGTAAAGGGCTAGAATTTAAGTATGTATTTCTAATAAATTTAGATAAGGCTTTCAACAAGCAAGACAGCCACTCATCCATTATCTTGAGTCGAAAAAACGGAATCGGAATTAAGTATGTAGCAGATGTTTTGCTATCTGCAGCTGAAACCCAAGAAACTTCCACCGTACATATATCAATGGATACACTGCCCTATAAGAAAAATTCCGAGGAACTTCATCTCGCGAGTTTATCAGAACAGATGCGATTGTTGTATGTAGCAATGACACGTGCCAAAAACAAACTCTATCTGGTTGGTAAAGGGAAACAAGAAAAATTAGAAGCTAAAAATTGGGGTAAAAACTGCAATGGACGTTTAGATACAGAAATTAGAAAAGAACTTCATTCTTTTCAAGACTGGATTTTCGCCATTAAAACGGTATTTCATCAGGAAAATTTATCATTTGATTTGCGTTTTGTGATGGATAATGAGTTAACAATGGAAAAAATTGGTTCTATTCAACAGAAAAGTCCAATTCAGATTGATAATTTAGCCAACAATCGACAAACTGAAGATCTCGCTAGAGCCCTAGATATTCTAGCTAATGTAGATGCACTAAATAGCCAATATGCAGCCGCAATCAACCTGCCTAGTGTTCGGACACCGAGTCAGATTAAGAAATTTTATGAACCAATTATGGATGTGGATGGTGTAGAAATTATGAGGGAAACTCCGGTTAGCAATAGAAATTCTACCATTCATTTTGAATTACCTTGTTTTGATAAAAAAGGGCAGGTGTCTGGTGCACAAATAGGAAGTGCCATTCATGAATTGATGCAACGAGTTCCATTGGAGAAAAAACCAACAGAATCGGTGCTGAAACAGATACTCAAGCAGATGTCGGTTGAACAGCAAGTTAAGAACCGGATTGACTTGTTAAAGATTGTTTCTTTCTTTGATACTGAATTGGGAGAAATGATTATGAAACATCCGGATAAGGTACACCGAGAAGCTCCTTTTGCCATGTTAAAAATAGATCCGATGAGCAAGCAGGATTTTGTAGTGCGGGGAATTTTAGATGGCTATCTTCTTTTTGATGATCGCATTGTCCTTTTTGACTATAAAACCGATAAATACCATTTTCCTGAAGAATTAGTAGAACGGTATCACAGTCAATTATCGCTTTATGCTGAAGCGTTAGCACGTTCTTATGAAATTCAAACCATTGAAAAGTATCTTATTTTGCTTGGAGGAAAAGACATTCAAGTTGTAGAGGTGAAATAGGATGAAAAAGTATTTGAATAAATGATTCAAATGCTTTTTTTATCCGAATAAATAACGATTTTAAGGATAAAAATAATTATTTATTCAAAAAAATAACACTTTTTTACAATTTTCTCTTGCATTCTTCAAAAAAATCATGTAGAATATTCAACAATCTAGAATTTAAAGCGATGAGAGAAAGCATCTAAGACAACAGACAGAGAGTGCCGCTAGGTGAGAAGGCATGCAATCCTTAGATCCCACATTCTTGAGTGCGAATGCAAAATCAATAACAGAAAGTAGTGTTCGACGGTTGATTTCCGTTACAAATCAGGAGTCTTGTACTTCATGAGGGTTCTTGGGTGACCAAGTTCTAAAGAAAAGGTGGAACCACGTATTACAACGTCCTTGCAATTTTTTTTGCGAGGGCTTTTATTTATCTTTTAAAGCTGAAAGAAGCACGAAAAGGGCAGATTTTACTAAAAATTAGTAGCAATGATTTCCAACATTCAGAGAAAGGAAGTAGATACAATGAAATTAAGAGGATTGAGAAAAATTACTCCCTATGTAGCAGGTGAACAACCCGCGCAGGAGGGAATTATCAAACTAAATACCAATGAAAATGCTTATTCTCCAAGTCCAAAAGTAGTAGAAGCGATGAAAAATTTCGATGCTAATAGTCTTCGGAAATATTCTACATTGGATCAAGCGGAATTAACTCAGGCATTGGCTGACCAACTCGATTTGCAGCCCGAACAAATTATTATAGGAAATGGAAGTGATGACATTTTGTCCATGGCTTTTCTAGCATTTTTCAACGATGCTATTCCTGTTCTTTTTCCTGATTTGACCTATGGATTTTACAAAGTTTGGGCAGATTTATACCATGTTCCCTATAAAGAAATTCCTTTAACTGCTGATTTTACGATTGATAGTCAAGATTATTTGGTGGAAAATGGTGGAATTATTCTAGCAAATCCAAACGCTCCAACAGGTATTTATAAATCGCTTGATGAATTGGAAATCATTTTACAAGCAAATGAAGAAGTAGTTGTTGTTATTGATGAAGCCTATATCAATTTTGGTGGAAAATCTGCTCTCTCGTTGTTAGATAAATACAAGAATTTATTCATCACACGAACCTTTTCTAAAGATGCAGCTTTGGCAGGTTTGCGGGTTGGATATGGTATCGGGCATCCCGATTTGATTCAGTTGATGAAAGCTATAAAAAATTCAATCAATCCTTACTCAGTAGACTTGATAGCAGAAAATCTAGCTCTAGCAGCAGTTAGAGACTGGAAATATTATGAAAAAACGGCTCAATCTATCCAAGATGTCCGCGATCAATTTGCTAAACAAATAGAAAAATTAGGTTTTGAAGTTTTGCCTAGCCGCACTAATTTTTTACTGGTGAAGCCAACTAAGATTTCAGCTGAAAAACTATTTTCTTATCTCAAAGAAAATCGCATCTATGTTCGTTATTTTCCTAAAGTGAACAAAATAAAAGATTATCTGAGAATTTCGATTGGTCGAGCAGATGAAATGGAACAGGTATTGGCATGTATCGTGAAGTGCATGTCACAAACTATAAAAAATGAATAAGAATGAGATTATTGTAGAAATTTGTATTAGTTTAGCGGTATGAATTCAACTCATTTTATTCTCTCTTTCTAGCTAAAACAAGGAGAAGCGTATATGAAAAAAGTCACTCTTCCAAATGGAATGCATGACAAACTATTTAAACGAGCTCGTGTTACTTATGAGATTGAACGAAATATCAGCGATTTATTAATGAATAAGGGATTTAATCGTATAGAAACTCCAACTTTAGAGCATTTTGAAGTATTTAATGATGCTATTCTTCCAAATCATTATCATCTTTTTGATAAGAAAGGAGAATTACTGATTTTAAGACCGGATGTAACAAGCCAAATTGGACGTGTGATTGCTTCAACGAGAGTGCATACACCAATTAAGTTTTCTTATTCTGGTAAAGTTTTTCTCTACAATGAAGAATTGAGAGGGCTAGCTAATGAGCATAGTCAAGCGGGTGTTGAAATTGTCGGTTATCCAGCTGAAGAAGCGGTAGTAGAAGCGATTGTTTCAGCTAAAGAAGCCTTGGATTTAGCACAGGTCAAATCCTATCAATTTGAATTTTCACATGCCACTATCTTGGAAACTATTTTAAAACAATTAAATTTAGAAGAAACAGAACAAACTCAGCTAGTAGAGTTTATTCGACAAAAAAATATAACAAAACTACATGAATTTACCAAAGAACATCCTAGTGAATTTACTGATTTTTTGCAACATCTTCCTAGTTTGTTTGGTCCGAGTCAACAAGTGCTTGATAAGGCTAGAAGTCTAGTTAATAATCATCAAATTTTACTTGCCTTAGAAGATTTAGAATCTGTTATACAAGAACTATCAAAAATTCTTCCTCAGACAACGATTGACTTGGGGCAAGTACAACAGATATCTTATTACACCGGATTGACATTCAAGGTATTTAGTCATAAGGTTCCAGATGCCTTTTTATCAGGTGGTCGTTACGATAAACTGTTCAACCGATTTGGTGCCAAAGAGTTAACTGCTATTGGATGGGCTCTAGATATCGATAGTGTGTATCAAGCTATTCATGATGATTTACAAAATGAGGATGAGAGGTGATGTCCAATGAGTCAAATTACCATTGCTCTAACGAAAGGACGAATTGAAAAGGATACGGTCAAGTTGTTTAATAAAGTTGGCTTGGATATGACTTTTATGGAGAATAAAGGACGCAATCTTATTTTTGAAAGTCCGGATGGGAATTTTCGATTTTTGTTGGTTAAAGGACCAGATGTAACGACTTATGTTCGTCATGGAGTGGCTGATATTGGAATTGTAGGAAAAGATATTTTACTAGAACATCCGAGTGGATACTTGGAAATGCTAGATTTGAATGTTGGTTTATGTAAGTTTTCGCTGGCTTCGGTGAATACCTATGAGCCACATGATCATAAGCGTAAGCGGATTGCAACAAAATATCCTAGTGTAGCAACAGATTATTTTAATAAAAAAGGCGAAGATGTCGAAATTATTTCTATTCAAGGGAGTGTCGAGATCGCTCCTGTTCTAGGCTTAGCAGATGCGATTGTTGATATCGTTGAAACAGGAAATACTTTAGTTGCTAATGGGCTAATTGTCTTCGAAGATATTTGCCGTATCTCTACTCGCCTGATTGCCAATCAAGCATCTTTGAAAAACAACGCTGACTTAATGCCCTTTATTGAGAAAATAGAATCCCTTGTCGGAACGAAAGAGGTGGCTTTTAAATGAAACGATTAACTGGTACTAATAAAGAAATATCAACAATTTTATATGAAGAACAATTGGAGCTAAGTCAACAAAATCTTGATGTTGAAAACACTGTGAATGAAATTTTGAATACAGTTAAAAAAGATGGGGACGCAGCCTTGCAGTATTATTCTTATCTATTTGACAATGTGGAATTAAAAGATTTAGAAGTCAGTCAACAGCTTATTGATCAAGCCTTTGAAAAAATAGATGCAGATGTTTTGCTTGCTTTAAAAAACGCCCAAAGTAATATCGAATCTTATCATCAACAGCAATTAGAAAAAGGATTTGAAGACAATCCTAGCCAAGGAGTTATTCGCGGTCAGATTATTCGACCAATTGAGCGTGTCGGTATTTATGTTCCCGGAGGTACGGCAGCGTATCCTTCTTCTGTTCTAATGAATGTTGTTCCTGCAAAAATTGCTGGTGTTAAAGAAATTATCATGATTACCCCACCACAAGAAAATTTCAATCCAGCTATTTTAGTTGCCGCTAAATTAGCTGGTGTAGACCGAATTTTCCAAGTTGGTGGAGCACAAGGAATTGCTGCTTTAGCTTATGGCACAAAGACAATTCCAAAAGTAGATAAGATAACAGGACCTGGTAATATCTTTGTTGCAACAGCAAAAAAATTAGTTTATGGGATTGTTGGTATTGATATGATTGCAGGGCCATCAGAAATTGGTGTGATTGCAGATGATTCAGCTAATCCAACTTATGTAGCAGCCGACCTTTTATCACAAGCTGAGCATGATAAATTAGCAAGAGCTATTTTGGTAACCAATTCTTCAACCTTAGCCGACAAAGTGGAATTGGAGCTTGAAAGCCAACTTAAAGAACTTCCTAGAGAAGAAATCGCACGAGCTTCTATCCAAAATAATGGTCGTATTATTATTACAAACACAGTAGAAGATATGTTTGAGTTGATGAATCAAATAGCACCGGAACATTTAGAAATTGCCATGGACGATGCTTATCAGTATTTACCAAAAGTGGAAAATGCAGGTTCTGTTTTTCTTGGGCATTATACGAGTGAGCCGATTGGTGACTATTATGCTGGTGCAAATCATGTTCTTCCAACAACTAGCACAAGTCGTTTTTCTTCGGCTTTAGGTGTCCATGATTTTATTAAGCGAATCCAATACACTCAGTACAGCAAGGAAGCCGTTAAACTAGCTGAGAAAGATATTACCAGTTTGGCGTATGCAGAAGGTTTACAAGGGCATGCCAAAGCTATTGAGCTGAGAAATGAAAAATAGGAAAGAGAAGAAGATGAGAGAAGCGAAAATAACACGTCAAACGCAAGAAACTAGAGTGGATATTGTATTGAACTTAGATAGTCAAGAACCTGTTCAAATCAACACAGGAATCGGATTTTTTGACCATATGCTCACTCTTTTTGCTCGTCATGGACGTCTGTCTTTAGTGGTTCAGGCAGAGGGAGATTTATGGGTGGATAGTCATCATACGGTCGAAGATGTCGGTATTGTTTTAGGACAAGCTTTACATCAAGCACTGGGAGACAAGCAAGGAATCAATCGATATGGAACAAGTTTTGTTCCAATGGATGAAAGCTTAGGAATGGCTAGCCTAGATTTGTCGGGGCGTTCCTATTTAGTTTTTGATGCTTCGTTTGACAATCCAAAATTGGGAAATTTTGACACAGAGTTAGTGGAAGAATTTTTCCAAGCTCTAGCATTTAATTTGCAAATGAACTTGCATTTAAAAATTCTTCATGGAAAAAATAGTCACCATAAAGCAGAAAGTCTTTTTAAAGCAACTGGTCGTGCTTTGCGTGAAGCAATCACATTCAATCCAGAAATTCATGGAGTTAATTCAACTAAAGGAAGTTTATCATGATAATAGTCATTGATTATGGTGCAGGAAATACAGCCAACGTTTTGAGAGCGTTAGATAGTGTTGGTGTAGAAGCTCGTTTATCGGCAAAAAGAGAAGATATTATCAAGGCAGATGGTTTGATTTTACCGGGGGTAGGTGCCTTTCCTACAGCTATGGCTGAGTTAGAAAAGCGACACCTCATAGATGTTATACAAGATGCTGTTCGTCATGCTTGTCCTATTCTAGGCATTTGTCTAGGAATGCAGTTATTGTTAGAAGAGGGCTTGGAAAATGGGCAAACTAAAGGACTAGGATTAATTCCAGGAACTTGTCGTAGAATTCCTGAACAAGCAGGTTTTCCTATTCCACATATGGGTTGGAATGATTTAGAAGTTAGGCAACAATCCCCATTAACTGCTAATATTGAGAATCAATCTGTCTATTTTGTCCACAGTTATTATACTGATGTTCCAGTGGAATATATAGATGCTACAGCTGAATATGGTTTTTTAGTTCCTGCGATGATTCATAACAATCATATTTTTGGATGTCAATTTCATCCAGAAAAATCAGGAACAGTTGGTTTAGAAATTTTAAAGAATTTTAAGGAGTATGTCTATGAACATTCTGCCCGCTATTGATATTAAGGACGGTCAAGCAGTTCGTTTGGTCAAAGGTGATTTTCAACAAAAAACAATTGTTCACCCAGATGTAGTAGAACAAGCACGTTTGTTTAAAGAAGCTGGAATACGAATGATTCACGTAGTGGATTTAGATGGTGCTTTAGACGGAAAAGCAACCAACCGTCACTTAATTGCTCAAATCAAACAAGAAACAGATTTAGCAATTGAAGTTGGAGGTGGTATTCGTAGCTTAGAACAAATCAAAGATTATCTAGAAAGTGGAATCGATCGGGTTATTATTGGTTCAATGGCAGTAGAGCAACCTGATTTTATTCGTGCAGCGATTCGTCAATTTACAGCTGAAAAAATTGTGGTTGGAATTGATGCTAAAAAGGGGATGGTGGCAACAAATGGTTGGCTGGAAACGAGTAATGTAGATTATATCCAGTTGGCTTTAGAAATGGAAAAACTAGGTGTTCGTCTCTTTGTTTATACAGATGTAGATCGAGATGGCACATTGACTGGCCCCAATATAAAACACTACCAAAAACTTCAAAAAGCACTAAGCAAGGCAAAAGTGATTGCTTCAGGAGGCATTAAATCACTGTCGGACTTAGAAGAATTGAACAAACTAGGTTTAGCTGGTGCTATTGTTGGGAAAGCTTACTATAATGGAAATATCAGTCTCCAAGAATTAAAAAAGATAGAAGAGGATAGTTCATGTTAAAGAAAAGAATTATTCCTTGTCTAGATGTTAAAGATGGTCGAGTTGTAAAAGGAATCAATTTTGTCAATTTAGAAGATGTAGGTGATCCTGTAGAAGCTGCTCAAACTTATTATTTAGCAGGTTGTGATGAATTAGTATTTTTGGATATCACTGCAACCCATGAGGAGCGTGATACAACAGTTGAGATGGTCAGACGAGTAGCGGAACAAGTCTTTATTCCCTTTACTGTTGGAGGAGGCATTCGGTCTGATGAAGATATGAATAGGATGTTAAAAGCTGGTGCAGATAAAGTAGCTGTTAATTCTTCTGCATTAAAGCGACCAGAACTCATCCGTGAATGTGCTCACAGATTTGGTAGCCAATGTGTTGTTTTGGCTGTTGATGCCAAAAAGGTTGCCAATCATAAGTGGCATGTTTATGTAGCAGGCGGTCGCATTGATACGGGCAGAGATTTGTTAGAATGGGTAAAAGAAGCTGTTGAACTTGGAGCAGGAGAGATTTTACTCACTAGTATGGACAAAGATGGGACGAAATCTGGCTTTGATATTGATATGTTGCAGGCTGTATCACAAGTTGTTTCAGTACCGATTATTGCCTCAGGAGGAGCGGGAAATAGTCAGGATATCCTAGAAGTTTTTGAGCAAACATCGGCAACAGGAGCATTGGCAGCCTCTATCTTTCATTATGGTCAAGTTTCTATCCTAGAAACTAAAAAAGAAATGAAAAAAGCAGGAATAGAGGTGCGTTTATCATGACAACTATTTCTTTAGATTTTGAAAAACAAGATGGGCTAATCCCAACAATCATTCTGGATTATAAGACAAAACAAGTATTGATGTTGGCTTATCTCAATGAAGAATCTTATCAACTGACTCTTCAAACAAAAGAAATGTGGTATTGGAGTCGTTCACGAAATGAATTGTGGCACAAAGGAGATACCAGTGGTCACTACCAATATGTAAAAAAAATTACAACGGATTGTGATAGAGATACATTACTAATTGAAGTAGAACAGATAGGTCCAGCTTGCCACACGGGTGCTAGAAGCTGTTTTTTCAATGATATTTGGTCAGAGTAAACTAGTTGTTTTGAATTCATATTTCTACGTGCTCATTACTCTGAGTTTTTCGATAAAATAAAAAATAGAAAACAGAGAGGAAATAATATGTTAGAAAATTTATATAACGAGGCTGTAAAGCGGAAAAATAATCCTAAAGAAGGTTCTTACACAAACTATCTTTATGACAAGGGATTGGACAAAATTTTAAAAAAGGTAGGAGAAGAAGCTGCGGAAGTAATTATTGCAGCTAAAAATCAGGATAAAGAAGAAATAGCCAACGAAACAGCAGATTTGTTATACCATTTGGCAGTTGCCTTGGTTGAAACAGGTGTTAGTCTGGAACAGGTGGAAGCTATTTTGCGAGAACGACAAGGGAAACAAAGCAGACTTCAAGAACGCTCTAAAATTGAGGAATATTAAAGACATCAGTTTGATAAGCATATGTTTATATAGTTTGAAAGCGAGGATACAACATGCGAGACAATCATCTCCATACTTATTTTTCTTACGATTCACAAACGGATTTTGAAGACTATCTGAGTCACTATGATGATGAGATCGTGACGACAGAACATTTTGACCTATCCAATCCTGTTGAAGGACGAAATTGCGATGATGTCCCAGATTATGATTCTTATTCAAAAAAGATAGCAGAACTTTCTCAAATATATGGTTTTCGCATTAAAAAGGGCATTGAGATTGGCTATTATGCTCCAAGAGAAGCAGATATTCTAGATTTTTTGAAGGATAAAGATTATGATTTGAAGTTATTATCCGTTCATCATAATGGAACATTTGATTATTTAGAAGATCAGGTTTTGGAATTAGATAAAAATGAATTCATTCCTACTTATTTAAAAGAAGTAGAACAAGCCATAGAACGCATTCCAGCAGATGTATTGGCGCATTTTGACTATGGATTTCGTAAATTTGAATTGACTGTTGAGGACTTAAGAAAATTTGAACCACAACTTCGTCAAATGTTTCAAAAAATGATTGATTACGATTTAGCTTTTGAACTGAATTCCAAATCAATGTATCTGTATCATCATGAGGATTTATACATTTACGCATTAGGTTTGGTTCAAGAATTAGGTGGTAAGAAATTTTCAGTTGGTTCTGACGGACATATTTTAGAACATTTTCGTCTACATTTTGACAAAATAGAAAAAATTTTGCTAGCCCATGGAATCGATCCAGAACAATTATTATAATTAAAAACAAAATAAAAAATCATTAGAAATGGTGTTCTAATGATTTTTTATTTTTGAAATAGCTATTAGTGTGAAACGCGTCTCCGAGCTGCTTTTTTACGATTTTCTTCAATGAAAGCTGCTTTTTTTTCTTCAGGTTCAATTACTTTTTTCTTAAAGGCGTAAACCGCACCTGCAACAGCCGCAACTGTACCAGCAACGCCTGTAACAACACCTTTTGCAAATCCTTTAGCCATGTGAATTCTCCTTTTCTGAACTTCAATTATTTATGTTATAATATATAGTAACGAAAAATTGAAATTTTTTCAAGGAAAAAAGATGAAAACCAAAATAATTGTTATTGTAGGTCCAACGGCAGTTGGGAAAACATCGCTAAGTATCGAAGTTGCTCATCGCTTTAATGGTGAAGTAATTAGCGGTGATAGTCAGCAAGTTTACCAAAGATTAAACATTGGTACAGCCAAGATTACAGAAGAAGAACAAGAAGGAATCCCGCATTATCTACTAGATGTTCGTCATGTAACGGAAAACTATTCTGCCTTTGACTTTGTGAATGAAGCCAAACACGCAATCCAAACGATTGTTGAAAAAGGGAAAACACCGATTATTGTTGGAGGAACAGGTCTTTACATCCAGAGTTTACTAGAGGGCTATCATCTAGGAGGATCGGTTTCTCATGATAAAATTTTAGACTATAGAAAAGAACTAGATACTTGGACGGATGAAGCGCTAATTGATAGAGTCTCAAAACTAGGAATAAAGGTTCCTCAGATTAACCGTCGTAGAGCTATCAGAGCGCTTGAGAAAGAGCATTTTGGAGGGAACTTTGAAAATCAGTCATCTGCTTATCGCTCGCTACTCATCGGTTTAAATGATGACCGACAAAAACTCTATGAGCGTATCAATGGTCGAGTGGATACCATGTTAGAACTGGGATTATTAGATGAAGCAAGGTGGCTTTACGAAAACTATCCTACTGTTCAGGCAAGTCGGGGAATTGGTTATAAGGAATTGTTCCCTTATTTTGCAGGTGAGCAGGATTTAGCTGAGGCTGTGAACATGCTTAAACAAAATACGCGTCATTTTGCCAAACGACAATTAACGTGGTTCCGAAATCGTATGGAAGTGGATTTTTATCAAGTATCTGATTCTGATTATAAAGAAAAGATTATGGAAAGCATAGAGGATTTTTTGAATGATTGAAACAGAAAAAAAGCAAGAAAAAGCTCTTTTAGTTGGTGTTCATCTTCTAAATCAAAATCATTTTGATATGTCTATGGAAGAATTGGTAAGTCTCACCCATACAGCTGGTGCAGAGGTGGTAGCCACCTATAGTCAAAAAAGAGAAAAATATGATAGTAAAACTTTTATCGGTTCAGGAAAATTAGAAGAAATCAAACAAATGCTGGACTCAAACGAAGTTACTTTGGTGATTGTCAATAATCGCTTGACTCCCCGTCAAAACATTAATTTAGAAGAAAGTTTAGGAGTCAAAGTTATTGATCGGATGCAGTTGATTTTAGATATATTTGCTATGCGAGCACGTAGCCATGAGGGGAAATTGCAAGTTCATCTGGCACAATTAAAATATCTTCTACCGCGTCTTGTTGGGCAAGGAATTATGCTAAGTCGTCAGGCTGGGAGAATCGGCTCTAGAGGTCCTGGTGAAAGTCAGTTAGAATTGAATCGTCGAAGTATCCGTCATCAAATTCATGATATAGAGCAACAACTCAAACAAGTTGAAAAAACTCGCTCAACAGTACGAGAAAAACGACTGCATTCTAGCTTATTTAAGATTGGTTTGATTGGTTATACCAATGCAGGAAAGTCAACAATTATGAATGTATTGACTGATAAGAGTCAGTACGAGGCTGATGAATTGTTTGCAACCTTGGATGCTACCACAAAAAATGTCAATTTAGGAGATCAGTTCAATGTGACATTGACAGACACAGTAGGTTTTATTCAAGATTTGCCAACAGAATTGGTTTCCAGTTTTAAATCAACCTTAGAGGAAAGTAAAAATGTTGATTTGTTGGTTCATGTCATTGATGCGAGTGACCCTCATCATGAAGAACAAGAAAAAACAGTTCTTCAAATCATGAAAGATTTAGAAATGTCAGATATTCCACGTCTCACTTTGTATAACAAGTCAGACAAAGTAGCTGATTTTACTCCAACACAAATCCCCTACACTTTGATTTCAGCGAAGATACAGAATAGCAAATTAGCTATACAGCAGGCTTTTTTGGATAAAATAAAAGAGATTTTTCTGCCATTTAGTATTAAAATTAATCCAGAAAAAATGTATAAACTACATGATTTAGAAAGTCTTGCTATTATTGAAAAACAAGATTATGAGGGAAACATACTGAAGTTGACAGGATTCATTGCAGAAAAAAACAAATGGAGACTAGAAGAATTTTATGACTGATTATATTGACTTAGCTTTAAGATATGGTGGCTTTACAAGTTTAGACAAGTCCTATTTGAAAAATACTTTAGACGACTTAACAGAAGAACAGAAGTTGCGATTTATAACTCCACCGCCTAGTGTGATAAACGCTTATTTTTCTGAATTGTATCAGAAGAAAAGCCCAGAAGTAGCGACAGATTATTTTTTTGAAGTGAGTGAGGCTTTTCGATTATTTAATGAAAAACCGAATTTTGAAGAAAAACTCCCTTTCATTCGCTTAAATTTATCAGGGAAAGCCTATGGTTTTTGTTATAGTGGAAAAGACAAAAAAAGTCTAGTGTTTCCTGAATATCCTACGGATTGTTCCAGTAATCTTCTGTTTGAAATTGCTTCGATTTTTCCTCATTACTTAGTCTATTATGAAAATCATCAAATTTGTATGAAGACTTTTGACATAGAAGAAGTTGTTGTTAAAAGTGAGTCTTTAAGCGATTTGACTGACTTGGACTATTTAGAAAATAGTATTAAAAAAATTAGTGGCTACAATCAAGAAGAAGTATATGAATTTGCTAAAATGCATAAAGAAAAGCTTTATTATCGCTCGCAGAATCGTTCTGCTATGATTTATCTTATTTAGAAAGAAAAAAATGAAATTACAATTTTTAGGAACTAGTGCAGGACAACCCTCAAAAGTTCGCAATGTTTCAAGTTTAGCACTTAAGTTATTAGATGAAATCAACCAAGTTTGGCTCTTTGATTGCGGTGAAGGAACACAGCATCGTATTTTAGAAACAAACATCAGACCACGTAAGATTAGTAAAATTTTTATTACTCATTTGCATGGAGATCACATATTCGGATTGCCCGGTTTTTTATCTAGTCGATCTTTTCAAGCTAGTGAAGAACAAACAGATATTGATATTTACGGTCCTGCTGGTATCAAAAATTTTGTTATGACTAGCCTACAAGCTTCTGCCTCTCGCTTACCTTATTCTATTCGTTTTCATGAATTTGATGAAAATAGTCTAGGAAAAATTTTAGAGACAGATAGTTTTATTGTTACTGCTGAAAAGTTAGACCATACAATTTTTTGTGTTGGTTATCGTGTAGTACAAAAAGATTTAGAAGGAACACTAGATGCAGAAAGACTAAAGAGAGAAGGAGTTCCTTTCGGACCACTTTTTGGCAAAATTAAAAATGGTCAAGATGTCATTTTGGAGGACAATCGCAAAATCATAGCAGCAGATTATATTTCGCCTCCTCGTCCGGGGAAAATCATCACTATTTTAGGAGATACACGAAAAACAAAGGCAAGCATTCGTCTAGCTGATAAGGCTGATGTATTGGTTCATGAATCCACCTATGGAAAAGGCGATGAGAGGATAGCTCGCAAACATGGGCATTCGACAAATATGCAAGCAGCAGAAATTGCCAAAGAAGCTGGCGTAAAAAGATTGCTATTAAACCATATCAGTGCTCGTTTTCTATCTAAAGATATTAGTCTGATGAAAAAGGATGCTAGTGCAGTCTTTAAACCTGTTCACATTGTAAAGGATTTAGAAGAAGTGGAAATTGACTAAAATAGTTGCTGTTTTTGGGAATATCCAATGATAAAAAAGATTATACAGATTATCGTTTTAACTGTATTCAAAAGATTTAGAAGGTACAAATATGCGTACAATTGTTATGACAGGTGCTAGTGGTGGTCTAGCTCAAGAAATTGTAAAATTACTGCCAGAGGATCAATTAATTTTAATTGGTAGAAATCACAAAAAACTAGAAACATTATTTGGAAATCATCCACACTGTGAATTAATCGAGTTAGACATTACAGATAGTCAAGCTGTAGAAACAATAACCAATCAGATTTTTGAAAGGTATAGACAAGTAGACATCTTGATTAACAATGCTGGGTATGGTATTTTTAAAGATTTCAATCAGATAAATGCTACAGATATTCAAGCCATGTTTGAAGTCAATACTTTTGCCTTGATGAACTTATCACGTCTTTTTGGAGAACGAATGAAACAAGTTAAAAAAGGGCACATCATCAATATTGTGAGCACAGCAGGGCTCATTGCGACAGCTAAATCAAGTCTGTATTCAGCAACAAAGTTTGCAGCTATTGGCTTTTCCAATGCTTTACGCTTAGAATTACTGCCTTATCATGTTTATGTCACAACTGTCAATCCAGGTCCCATTAAAACTGCTTTCTTTGATCAAGCTGACCCTGATGGAAGTTATGTTCAAGCTGTTGATAAATATATGCTTGAAGCAGAAGAAGTAGCTCAAAAAATTGTTGCTTCTTTTGGCAAGAAAAAGAGAGAAATCAATCTTCCATTTATTCTCAATCTAGCTCATAAGCTCTATACTATTTTTCCAAATCTAGGAGATAAATTATCGAGTGGAATGTTTAACTATAAGTAGACATTTATTTTTATAAGAATAAAATAAGATTTCAATGAGGAGAATTTGCAATGAATGTGCAGGCTTACAAAGAACAACTAGAACAACCATGGGGAAAGCTGTATTATGATATTGTCTTTGAATTACTAGGTAATATTGAAAATAAAAAAATCTTAGACTTTGGCAGTGGTTTTGGGAAAATTAGTAGTTTTTTAGCTGAAAAAAATCAAGTAACTGCTATCGAGCCAAATGAAGAGATGTTGGCAGAAAGATGCACAGATTTTCCATATCAACAATTACAAGGAAGCATAGAGAGACTACAAGAACTAGCGGATCAATCTTTTGACCTGATTATTTGCCACAATGTTTTAGAATATGTTTCTGAACCCTCAATCTTTTTGAAAGAATTTAATCGGTTGTTGGTAGAAGATGGACTCGTTTCTATTGTTAAACACAATGCAATTGGTCGAGTGATGCAAACAGTTGTTTTTGAAAATAATCCAGCGAAGGCACAAGATTTTCTGAATGGACAAACCTATCAAACGCATAGTATGGGACAGGCAACGATTTATGAACTTTCAGAACTATTGGAAGCTAGTCAATTGCAAATCCAATCCTACCAAGGAATTCGAATTTTTTATGGCTTGCAACCAAATAGTATGAAAACAGCAGCAGATTGGCGAGAAAAAATGCTAGTCATGGAACTGGCGGTTTATGATCAATCTCCGTATCGAGATATTGCCCAATTTCAGCATGTTTGGTTGAAAAAATAGAAGAGAATTCCTAAATAAAATAAGGTTAAAGACTGGTTTTGACTGGTCTTTTCATGTTATAATGAACAATAGCACACAAGGAAAAGAGAGAAAATGATTAGTCCAAAATATGAATGGCAATTTGCCACTAATTTCACAGATGAAGACTTTATAAAACAAGCTAAAAAGTTGGGATTGGAAAGTGCTGTAGCCAATCTGATTTATCAAAGAGGTATTCAAACAAAAGAATCATTGGAAGACTTTTTATCACCTAGCTTAGAAAAATTACATGATCCTTATGAATTGAACGATATGGAAAAATCGGTAGTCAGAATTCGACAAGCGATTGAAAACGGAGAACAGATTTTAATTTATGGTGATTACGATGCGGACGGAATGACTTCTGCATCTATTATTAAGGAAACGCTAGAGCAATTAGGAGCAGAATGCCAAGTCTATCTACCTAATCGCTTTACAGATGGCTATGGGCCAAATGAAAGTGTTTATAAATATTTCATAGACAAGCAAGATATTTCTCTTATTATTACAGTAGATAATGGAGTAGCCGGACATGCTGCGATTGAACTAGCCAAATCTATGGGAGTAGATGTCATTGTCACCGATCATCACTCTATGCCAGACACTTTGCCAAGTGCTTATGCTATTATTCATCCAGAGCATCCGGATGCATCTTATCCCTTCCAACATTTAGCTGGTTGTGGAGTTGCTTTTAAATTAGCGACCGCATTATTAGAAGAAGCGCCTATTGATTTGTTGGATTTAGTTGCGATTGGGACGATTGCAGATATGGTTAGTTTGACAGATGAAAATCGTATTTTAGTCAAATATGGCTTATCTGTTTTAAAAAATACCCAGCGAATCGGCTTACAAGAGCTGTTTAAACTAGCTAGTATTCAACCTTCAGAAATTGATGAAGAAGTAGTTGGTTTTCAAATTGCTCCGCGTCTAAATGCTTTGGGACGATTGGATGATCCCAATCCTGCGATTGAGCTATTGACAGGATTTGATGAAGAGGAGGTTCAAGAAATTGCCCTTCTGATTCAGCAAAAAAATGACGACCGCAAAGAAATAGTGCAGTCCATTTATGAAGAGGCCAAGGCAATGATTGTCCCAGGGAAGCCTGTTCAAGTTCTAGCAAAAGAAGATTGGAATCCTGGTGTATTAGGAATCGTAGCAGGAAGATTGTTAGAGGAATTGCACCTACCTGTGATTGTGCTAACTATTGAGGACGGTGTAGCTAAGGGAAGTGCTCGTAGTATTGATTCTGTGAATATTTTTGATGCTTTAGATACACATCGTGATCTTTTTATTGCTTTTGGTGGTCATGCAGGAGCGGCTGGTATGACATTAGAGGAAGAAAAACTAGAAGCTCTTTCAGATATTTTAGTGGATTATATTGTTAACAATAATATAGATCTAACCAGTAAAAAGCATCTTTTTTTAGACGAAGAACTGTTCTTGCCAGAATTAACCTTGGATACGCTCAAAAATTTTGAAAAATTAGCCCCTTTTGGTATGGACAATCGCAAGCCAATTTTTTATCTCAAGGATTTCAAAGTAGAGACTGCACGAGCTATGGGAGCAGGAGGAGACCACCTCAAATTAAAAATCTCTCAACAAAATGCCACATTTGAAGTAGTCGCTTTTAATTGGGGAAATTTGGCTACAGAGTTTGCTCAACTAAAAAATCTAGAATTAGCTGTTAGTTTATCAGTCAATAAATGGAACGGTCAAACTAGCCTTCAACTGATGCTAGTGGACGCACGTGTTAATGGTTTGCAACTATTTAACATTCGTGGAAAACGGGATAAGCTTCCTGAAGGTGTTCCGATTATTCGCTTTTCTACTGATGAAATTCCGTCTTTAGAAAATAGCAAGGCAGTAGTGGTTTATGATTTTCCAAGTCAGCTAAAGCAACTCAAGGAAATTTTTCAGACACATGTATTTGAAGCTGTTTATTTTAAAAATGAAATTGCAAAACCTTATTATTTGACTGGATTTGGAACGAGGGCACAATTTGCTAAACTATATAAAACTATTTATCAATACCCTGAATTTGACATTCGCTATAAACTGAAAGATTTAGCATCCTATCTGAACATTGATTCTATTTTACTTGTCAAAATGATTCAAATTTTTGAAGAATTGGAATTTGTGACGATTAAAGATGGTGTTATGTCTGTTAATAAAGAAGCAGAAAAGAAAGAAATTGAAACAAGCCAAATCTATCAGGAGTTGAAAAAAACAGTCAAAGAACAAGAAATCATGGCTCTCGGAACTGTAGAAGAAGTGTATGAGTATTTGATGGCTGATTAGTAGCTACCGACTAGATTTGGGATGAATGATTACTTTTCATAGATACAGAAGGACAGTATAAGATGATTTGGACAGATGCAACTGCAATGGCAGAAGCAGTTAGAAAAAAAGAAGTATCAGCTGTTGAGTTGGTTAATCAAACGATTGAAAAAATTGAAGCACTCAATCCAAAAATCAATGCAGTGGTTTATAAACAATATGATGAAGCTTTAAAAATAGCAACTAGCAAAGAATTTGGACAAGCTCCTTTTGCAGGAGTTCCTTTGCTTTTAAAAGATTTAGGACAAGAACAAGCAGGGGCTATTTCAACATCAGGATCTGTCTTGTTTTCCGATTATCGTTGCACTAGAACAGATTATTATGTTTCAGCACTTGAAAAACTAGGTTTTATCATCGTAGGGAGAACCAATACTCCAGAATATGGTTTTAAAAATATTAGTGATAGTCGATTGCACGGATCCGTTTCTCTTCCGTTAGACTTCTCTCGCAATGCAGGTGGCTCCAGTGGAGGAGCAGCAGCTGCAATAGCTTCGGGAATGGTTCCTTTAGCAGCTGCAAGTGATGGAGGTGGTTCAATTCGTATTCCAGCTAGTTTTAATGGTCTGATTGGTCTAAAACCAACTAGAGGTCGTATTCCAGTTGGACCTAGCTCTTATCGGGGATGGCAAGGAGCATCAACTACTTTTGCATTGACTAAGACAGTTCGAGATACACGAAACTTACTTTACTATCTGCAAACTTGTCAACTAGAAAGCCCCTTTCCTCTTCCGCTTTTAACGAAAGAATCTCTGTTTTCTCCCAAAATGAAGTCTCCTTTGAAAATAGCTTTTTCAGACAAATCACCAATTGGTGCTCCTGTCTCTCAAGTTGCAAAGAGGGCTCTAAAGAAAACTCTTTCCTTCCTAGAAGAATTAGGTCATGAGATCTATGAGTTGAAAGAAGAACCGATAGATGGTATAGCTGCGATGCAATCTTATTATTTGATGAGTAGCGTAGAAACAGCAGCTATGTTTGATAAAATTGAATCCAACCTTGGACGTAAAATGCAACAGAAAGACATGGAATTGATGACTTGGGCTATCTATCAATCTGGTCAGAAAATTCTAGCAAAGGATTTTACCACTTGTCTAGAACAATGGGATCAGTTTTCTGCACAAATGGCGCGTTTTCATCAAACCTATGACCTCTATCTAACCCCAACAACAGCAGATGTTGCCCCGAAAAAAGATGAATTTTTACTGCCAAAAGAAATTCAAGAACAGTTGCAACAAATAGAATTCTACTCTGTTTCGGAGCAGCAAGACTTAATTTGGAAAATGTTTGAAAAGAGCTTGGCTTGGACTCCTTTTACCCAACAAGCTAATTTGACAGGGCAACCTTCCATTAGTCTACCAGTTTATCAAGATGACTCAGGTCTACCGATAGGAGTTCAAATGACTGCCGCCAAAGGAAGAGAAAATCTCTTAATTTCTATTGCACAAATCATTGAGGAAGCTGGAATGTTTTTGCCTAAAAATCTTTAGACGGATTTCTTGAGAAAATGTCACCAATTAGGTATGATTAAAAAGTAAGATAATTTCATTTTTGAGATTGTTTGCAAGGAAACGATGACTTTCAGAAATTTTCTTGAAGTCTATGGAGTAAAGGAAAGGTAATAATGAAAATGAAAAAATGTTTATTGACTGTAGTCGCTTTAGCGAGTATTGCTTTTATTTTAGTAGCTTGTTCTAAGAAACAAACTTCTGATTCCACGGGGAAAGCTTCTTGGGAGCAAATACAAAAGACAAAGACTTTAAAAGTAGCAACTTCTGGTACTCTTTATCCACAATCCTATCATGATGATTCAAACAAATTGACAGGTTATGATGTGGAAATTTTAAAAGAAGTCGGTAAACGTTTGAAACTCAAAGTTGAATTTGAAGAAATGGGTGTCGATGGTATGTTATCTGCATTAAAGAGCGGAAAAGTTGACATTGCCGGTTATTCTGAAAAAGAGGGTAAAAATGCCAATAAATTTCTTTGGACTGACCCTCACAAATACTCTTTCACTTCTATGATTGTTCGAAAAGAAGATAATTCAGGAATTTCTTCTTTAAAAGATATCAAGGGCAAGAAAGCGGCAGGTGCAGCTTCTACTAATTATATGAAAATCGCTAAAAAATTAGGGGCAGAACTAGTTATTTATGATAATGTTACCAATGATGTATATATGAACGATATCGTTAACGGTCGTACAGATGTTATCATCAATGACTACTATCTTCAAAGTATTGCCTTGACAGCTTTTCCTGATAAGCCAATCAAAATTTTAGAAGACGTTTATTTTAACCCAACAAACGCTAGTTTCTCACTTTCATTAGACAATAAAGTTCTACTTGAAAAAGTAAACGGAGCTTTGGAAGAAATGAGAAAAGATGGTACTTTAACGAAATTGTCTGAAAAATTCTTTGCTGGACAAGATGTTTCAAAAGAAAAGAAATACGATTTTGAAACGATTGACATCTCTGACGTTGAATAAATATGCAATTTATAGACTTTAAATTAATGATTGATAAATTTTGGTTTGTTTTTTCTGGGATTCCGTACACCCTAGGAATTGCAATTCCTTCATTTATCACCGGTCTTATTTTAGGATTTTTACTATCACGAGCGCGTGCTTCTAAGAAGAAACCTCTTTCTTTCTTAGCTCGGTCTTATATTTCTATTATGAGAGGTGTTCCAATGTTAGTGGTACTATTTGTACTTTATTTTGGATTACCTTTTTATCAAATAGAACTTCCTCCACTTCTTTGTGCTTATCTTGCTTTTAGTTCGGTGAGCGCTGCTTACATATCAGAAATCTTTAGATCAAGTATACAAGCGATTGACAGTGGGCAATGGGAAGCAGCTAGGGCGCTAGGCATCAAAGATTGGGTTATTCTACGGAAAATTATTTTGCCTCAAGCTATTCGAGTGGCGATTCCTCCTTTGGGAAATGTCATTTTAGATATGATTAAAACAACCTCGCTTACAGCAATGATAACTATACCAGACATTTTTCAAAATGCTAAAAATGTAGGTGGCTATACCTTAGATTATATGTCTATGTACGTTTTAGTTGCCTTTATTTACTGGCTATTATGTTATTGTTTCGAAAGAATACAAGCGCAAATCGAAAAACACTTCAAAATTTTTTAAGACTATTTTTTCAGCAAATAGACAAATATTTATTTGTCTTATTTAATACCTTATATTTTGAGCAGATATCAACAATTAACTTCGGTTATTGTGATGTCTGTTTTTTTGAAGTCAGAGATTATAATTTTAAAAAATAGTGACATTTTACCTATAAAAGATTGTTTTTTAAAATATTGAGTGATATAATAATCTATATTGATATAGACCGAAGCAGGAGGAAGTTATTATAGAGAAATGAGATAAGATGATTGATTTATTTTTGAAAATGTAACAAAGGAGAATATTATGACATATGTGTTAGAGACGATACCTGAAGAATATTTTGATATGATTAAACAATTTGGTTTATACAAATCAGGAACTAAAATGGAGGACTGGGTTGCAGATAAAGAAAAGGGAATTTTTTTGTGGGTATATCGTTGCTTTACTCGAGATGATCCTACCAATGATTTTGTTCTAATATGGAAAAACCAAGTAGTGAAATTAAATGTGCAACTATATGATATACTTGAAGACCCTGTTTGGGATGAAGAAAATGAAGTATACTTGAAAAAAGGCTTGGTCATTAGAAGGATACATTGGATGACGATTCCTAAAGAGCTGGTAGGACAAGAAAAAGAATTACTAGAAATAATCAACGAAACCTTTCAATATTACAGTAGGCAATACAACACCCGTTTTTCTTACATTGCACCAGCATCTGTGAGGGAAGACTGAAAAATTAAGCCTTTCTTGCTTGGTTGAAAAAATACTATAAGTAGATAATAGCTATCTCTGTATTTAAAATAATTTTATCAAAAAAGCCAGATGAAAAAATCATCTGGTTTTTAATCTGTTTATCTTGTTATAGACCGTATTGGTAATCTTCATCTCGCATTGCTTCAACTTCACCAAGTAGGTAACCATTTCCAACTTGAGAAAAGAAATCATGATTAGAAGTTCCAGTTGAAATACCATTCATTACGATAGGATTTACATCATCTGCGGTATCCGGAAAGAGTGGGTCTTGTCCTAAATTCATCAAGGCCTTATTCGCATTGTATCGTAGAAAAGTCTTGACTTCCTCAGTCCAACCAACTGTATCATAGAGAGATTCAGTATATCCTTCTTCATTCTCATAAAGAGTGTAAAGCAAGCTGTACATCCACTCACGCAGTTCTTCTTGTTTTTCTTCTGATAATTCGTTGAAACCAATTTGGAATTTATAACCAATGTAGGTACCGTGAACAGATTCGTCACGAATAATCAATTTGATAATCTCAGCCACGTTAGCTAGTTTATTGTTTCCCAAGTAATAAAGCGGGGTGAAGAAACCAGAGTAAAAGAGAAATGTTTCAAGAAAGACGCTTGCTACTTTTTTCTCTAGAGAAGAGCCACTAAGATAGATTTCATTGATAATCTCAGCTTTTTTTTGCAGATAGGGATTGGTGTTTGTCCATTCAAAAATCTCGTCAATTTCTGATTTTGTATTAAGAGTTGAAAAGATAGATGAATAAGATTTGGCATGTACAGATTCCATAAATTGAATATTATTGAATACAGCCTCTTCATGAGCAGTCCGTACGTCTTTGCGAAGAGCATCCACACCAGATTCAGATTGAAGGGTATCTAGTAATGTAAGACCACCGAAAACCTTTCCAACTAAATCCTTCTCTTTATGAGAGAGTTTTCTCCAGTCATCAAGGTCATTTGATAAAGGGATACGTGTATCAAGCCAAAATTGTTCTGTTAATTTTTCCCAAGTTGACTTATCAATGACATCTTCGATGGCATTCCAGTTAATGGCTTTGTAATATGTTTCCATTGAAATCTCTTTCTTTTAACTTATTCTTTTGTTGTCTCACAGCTAATAGGGTGAAAAATACTGTCTGTGAAATTAGCGATTAAACCAAGTTGAAATTAGAACAGGTAAAATGCTACTTGGAGTTTACCTAGATAACACAACTTTCACATTGATTAGCACCGACTTCTCCTCCATCATCAGTAAAGGTACGAACATAATAAATGGATTTAATACCCTTATTAAAAGCATAATTACGAAGAATAGAAAGGTCGCGAGTGGTTTGTTTGCTTTCGTGTTTCCATTCGTACAGTCCTTGTGGAATGTCACTACGCATAAAGAGTGTCAATGACAGTCCTTGGTCAATATGTTCAGTAGCAGCAGCGTAAACATCAATTACCTTACGCATATCCATGTCATAGGCACTGGTATAGTAAGGAATAGTATCAGTAGATAGTCCAGCAGCTGGGTAATAAATTTTTCCAATTTTCTTTTCTTGACGTTCTTCGATGCGCTGAGTGATAGGATGGATAGAAGCAGACACATCATTGATGTAGCTAATTGAGCCATTTGGTGCTACAGCCAGACGGTTTTGGTGATACAAACCATCTGTCATAACCTGATCACGTAATTTTTCCCAGTCTTCAGCAGTCGGAATGAAAATATTTTTAAACAGCTCTTTGATGCGATCGGATTTTGGAATATAACGGTTGGTTAGGTATTTATCAAAATAGCTACCATTAGCATAGTCTGATTTTTCAAAATTGTGGAAAGTAACTCCACGTTCACGAGCAATATTATTTGATTCAACTAAAGTCCAATAGTTCATCAACATGAAGTAGATGCTAGTGAACTCAACTGCCTCAGCTGAACCGTAATCAATTAATTGTTGAGCTAAGTAACTATGTAGTCCCATAGCTCCTAAACCAAAAGTATGTGCTAAACTATTTCCATGTTCAATAGTTGGAACAGCGCTGATATGAGAACTATCTGTCACAAATGTTAGAGCGCGTGTCATAGTACGAATAGATTTTCCAAAATCTGGTGAGGTCATCATATTGACAATATTAGTTGAACCAAGATTACATGAAATATCTGTTCCCATTTTTAGGAATTCTTGTGCATCATTTAAGAGACTAGGTTCTTGAACTTGCAAAATTTCTGAACACAAGTTACTCATAATAATTTTTCCATCTACAGGATTTGCACGGTTGGCTGTATCAATATTGATTACATAAGGATAGCCAGACTCTTGTTGCAATTTAGAAATTTCTGTTTCTAAATCACGAGCACGAATTTTTGTTTTGGTAATGTTAGGATTTGCAACTAATTCATCATACTTTTCAGTGATATCGATATAGGCAAAGGGAACACCATATTCACGCTCGATAGAATAAGGGCTGAATAGATACATGTCTTGATTTTTACGAGCTAACTCGTAAAATTTATCAGGAACAACCACTCCAAGAGAGAGGGTTTTAACACGTACTTTTTCATCAGCATTTTCTTTTTTTGTTGAAAGGAAAGCCACAATGTCAGGGTGAAAAACGTTTAGATAAACAACTCCAGCACCTTGACGTTGTCCTAATTGGTTGGAATAAGAAAAACTATCTTCAAAAAGTTTCATGACGGGAACGACACCAGAGGCAGCTCCTTCGTAACCCTTGATAGGAGCTCCAGCTTCGCGCAGGTTACTGAGTGAAATACCGACTCCTCCACCAATACGAGATAATTGTAAAGCCGAATTAATAGAGCGACCGATAGAGTTCATATCATCCGTTACTTGAATCAAGAAACAAGAAACCAACTCTCCTCTACGTGCACGTCCAGCATTCAAAAAACTAGGTGTTGCTGGCTGATAGCGTTGGTGGATGATTTCATTAGCAATGTTTTTAGCAATGTCCTCGTCCCCATTTGCAAAATAGAGAGCGTTAAATAGCACGCGGTCTTCCATGCTCTCTAAATAGTATTCGCCATCATTAGTCTTTAAAGCATATTGATTATAGAACTTATAGGCAGCCATGAAAGATTTGAAGTGGAAATCTTGCTTTTTAATGAAAGTAGCTAATTCTTCTATATATTCAGGAGAATATAGTTGAATGAATTCTTTTTCCAAATAATTTTCCTCAATTAGGTAACGAATTTTTTCATTGATAGAAGAAAATTGTTTTGTATTTGGTTCCACATTTTCTTTGAAAAAAGCTTCCAAAGCTTCTTTATCTTTATGGAGCATGATTTGCCCATTAATGGGGCGATTGATTTCGTTGTTAAGACGGAAATAAGTTACATCTTCTAATTGTTTAAGTCCCATATTATTCCTTTTCTACTATTTAAAACAAGTGCTATTTTTACAAAATAAAGGGCTCCTATGAGTCATAGAAGCGTTGTTTCTGCTCTATTGAAAATAAATTATGACAGTTTTTTCAATTTGCCAGGTTGGAAACCAGAAAAAGCCTCTGTCGGCGTTTGAATGACTGGTGCAGCATTAAACCCAAGATTTTTAACATGATCAATAAACTCTGGCTGTTCATCCAGATTAATCTCACGATACTCAACATGATTCGTCTCTAAAAAACGCTTGGTCATCTTGCATTGGATACAGTTGTTTTTTGAGTAAACAGTTACCATAGAAGTACTCCTCTAAACTTTTATTTTTCTAAAAATTAAATACGTAAACAGTATATCTAAAAGCAAGAAACTTGTCAATAGTTTAAAACTAAATATTGTGCATTTTTTTAAAACATCCACTATCGTAATACAACATATAGTGCTTTTTCTTTTTGTGAAAAAAGAAAATTTTCACCTAATTCAATCAAAAATGTTGCTATATCAAACTTTTTCCTTAACACCTTTTCTTTTTTAAATATGTAATGAAATTGAAAAAAACAAGATATAGTGTTACAACATTTGAGGTAGTATATGTTGTAGTGTTTTTTTTCATTTTTGAGCATATAAATTCACATCATATTGAAAAATAAAACTATTTTTAATCTTGTAATGGGAAGCAAATAAAATTGATGATAAACTACTTTTTTCTATTATATAGTTGCTCTTATGGTCTAATAAATATTTTCAATTCTTGAGAAATATTTTGTAAGCGTCGCATGTAAGTGGTAAGAGTTTTTAGATTTAATCAAATATAGCCCTATGAGGGAGAACAG
>JAUMZQ010000019.1 GCA_030528055.1 Streptococcus sp. | reverse complement strand
AAGGTTATTAATGGCAAACGTACAGATGAAATTCTTCACACTGAAACGGTAGAGAGCAAAGCTCCAGTTACGGAAATCACAACGGTCGGAACCAAACCGATTGAGAGTACGGAAGTTGTTACAGAGCATGAGTCCATACCATTTGAAAAACAAACAGTATCGGATCCAGAACGTTACACAGACTATTCTGAGATCACTACTGCGGGTCAATTAGGTGAACGAACCATTATCAAGACTTACAAAGTTATTAATGGCAAACGTACAGATGAAGTTCTTAACACTGAAACGGTAGAAAACAAAGCTCCCGTTACGGAAATCACAACGGTCGGAACCAAACCGATTGAGAGTACGGAAGTTGTTACAGAGCATGAATCGATTCCGTTCAAGAAAGAAACGGTCTCAGATCCTAATTATTACACAGACTATTCTGAAATCACTACTGTGGGTCAATTAGGTGAACGTACGATTACGAAGACCTACAAGGTCGTTAAAGGCAAACGTACAGATGAAATTCTCCACACTGAAATGGTAGAGAGCAAAGCACCCGTTACGGAAATCACAACGGTCGGAACCAAACCGATTGAGAGTACGGAAGTTGTTACAGAGCATGAGTCCATACCATTTGAAAAACAAACAGTATCGGATCCAGAACGTTACACAGATTATTCTGAAGTGACTACAGCAGGTCAATTAGGTGAACGTACGATTACGAAGACCTACAAGGTCATTAAAGGGCAACGTACAGATGAAATTCTTCACACTGAAACGGTAGAGAATAAAGCCCCCGTTACGGAAATCACGACAGTCGGAACTAAGCCGATTGAGAGCACAGAAGTCGTCACGGAGCATGAGTCCATACCATTCAAGAAAGAAACGGTCTCAGACCCTAATCGTTACACAGACTATTCTGAAATCACTACTGCGGGTCAATTAGGCGAACGAACGATTACGAAGACTTACAAGGTCATTAAAGGCAAACGTACAGATGAAATTCTTCACACTGAAACGGTAGAGAATAAAGCCCCCGTTACGGAAATCACAACGGTAGGAACTAAACCGATTGATGCAACGATGAAAATTGTAGCGAATCTTGCTGAAGCAAGAAATGCAATTGCTTCTGACTCAAAATTGACTAAAGTTATCATCTCAGATGGTGAACACAGTGCCATTTTGAAAAAAGATACTAAAGGCTATCAAGATAATCTGAATCAGTCAGGATGGAGTTTAGAATTTAATGGAAATGTTCCAGTTGTGGCTTTTTATGAGGGAAATGGTAGTGAAATATCTAGTGCTGCCAAAAAATCCATGATTGCTGCAAGGAAGTATGGCTTAGGCGTAGAAATGCCTCGAAACCAAATATTTGACACAAATTCCACAATAGAAGTCTTGAAAGGCGTACCTTACTTTAACGGGAATCAATCAACCTTAACTCGCCAATTTGTAGGAGAAGCAGTCATCAAAATTGCCTCTTTGACAGATGGTACTAAAGTCGATGGTTTCAATTTCAATATGAACGATCAAAAATTCCCAGATGATCATAAAACGGCTACTATATTGGGACAAGGAACAAGTAATGTCGTTATTAGCAATAATCACATCTATAACTCTAGTTCTACGGGTATTACATTCTTACAACATGAGGCTGGAAAACGAGGAACAACTAATTTAACCATAGAAAATAATACTTATAAAGGAACTATTAATACAAATAATAATTTACATGCAATTTCTATCCATTCAAGTATCGTGTCTATTTCGGAATATGCTAAAACGATAAAAGATCCGCAATTAAAAGAGTTGCTTGAGATGTCTGCAACAGACTCTCCAGGTAAAACAATCTATCCAGTAACGTATATTCGTGCCAATGGAACTGTGTTACCAACAAATCCAAATCTACTAACAACAGGAATTCATGTTTTAAACAATCGAATTGACGGTGGATATTATGGATTGTACTTTAATAATGTTACAGACAGCCAGATTAAAGGAAATTTATTTACAAATAACACACGCAATTTATCAATGCAAAATAATACGCAACGTAACAAAATTGAAGACAATGTTCTAAATAATGCTACGACTGGTATTGTGTTTGGTTACAATGCGAGTGGAAATCAAGTTAAGAATAATGTCATTACAAAAAATGGAAACAAATCTGGTCAGGCAGCTATCATCATTGACCAAGGAAGTAAAAATAATGTCATTAGCAATAACTTTATCGAGTCAGGTGATTCTGCAAGACAATGGCTACTTTATTCAGGATCAGATAGTTCAGGAACGCAGTTTGTTGATAATGTTATTTCTGGTAAATTTACTAAATCAGGTATTGGTGTAGAAGCTGTTTGGGATAGAGATTCTAGCGGTAACGAGGCACCTAGCTATGTGTATAAATTCCCTACTCATTTCAATGGTGGAGTTGGTTCGGTCAATGGTATAAAAATTGCAGGAAATATCATTGCTCCAGACTTATCATCGATAGAACGGACAACAGATAAAGATAAATTGCCAGTATTGTATGTGGGTGCAGATACTTCAAAAGGGTATAATTCACTTCACCAAAATGGGACATATAAGTATCCTACTCAACATATCGTTGGGAATGTGGACTTGACTTCTGAAGATAATAACGTTCTAGGTACCTCTGGGACCAACTATTCTAAAGTTATTCAAAAACATGAAGCTGGAGGAGCGTTGGTTAATGGAGGAGCTCAGATAGAAGGTTTTGCTACTTCAGGAACACAATATGTTAAAAACAATATCGCTTATAGTACTGTTGATACAACATTAGATAAAACTGACCATGTTATTTTGCTAGGAAATGGCGCTACAACAGCTAAGGGAAATAGCAATAATAATTATTTGAGAGGTACGATATCTAATAATGTTCTAAGCGGAGCAGCTGGAAATGATGTTTTAGATGGATCCGTTGGAAACGATACCTTAGAAGGCGGTGCAGGAGCAGATATGTTTGCTTTTACTAGCGCACTAAATCAACAAACAAATGTTGATACAATAGCTGACTTCAATCGTGAAGAGGGAGATAAAATCGCTTTATCACAAACGATATTTGGACATTTATCAGGAAATTGGTTTGCAAGTAGTCGCTCAGAGGTAAATGAACAGACAAGTGTCTTCCAAGACGGAGACAGTTTGTTCTATAGAACAGGAACCAAACAGGGAACAACAGAAACCAAATTTGCTATTCTTAAAAACAAAGTTCAATTGCAACAAAGTGATTTTACACAAGAAAATATTTCTTCCAATCCACTGGAGGCTATTGCCTTGTCTAGAAGAAATGTTCACGAAATATAGTAGCATAAAGCTATTTATAAGGCATCAAAGTTGCAAAAATCAAGGAGAGGGCGTTTATCCTCTCTTTTTTATGTGTGGGTTCACGATTATTTGTAAATAAAAGATATTCAGAGAAGGATATTGTGAAGTAGAAATAGTTTTAGCAAAAATTTCTGATAATTGTGTAAATTACATTTTTATTCACTGTAAATTAGTATGTGCTTGATTTTGTTATAGATAATTTGAGGAGTTTTTCCGCCTTAAAGTGATTAACTTTTACTCTAAGTTTTCGAATAAAAAAAGTTAAAATAATAGTTTATGTGTGAAAACAGCTTGATAAAAGAAAGCGCTTACGATACAATAATAGTAAACAAATAGGTTATTAAATAAAAGCTGATAAAATATAAAATTGAGAGATTCCAATGTGGATAAAAAATATTTCTGCTAACAACAGATTAAGAATATGATAAAGATGTTGATGGTATATTATTTGACGATAAGTGTATAAAGAAAATCCTTAAATAAATTTGGAATATTTGGAATTTAGTAATCTTTTAATTATAATTGGCTTAGATATTCTATTAACTAGTTGACTAGTATGCTTTTATATTAAGTTGGGGAATTATTTTCTTCTTCTAGTTTTTATATTATTCCTATAGAAGGATTAAGGGGAACTCTATGTATATTCGACTTAAGAGAATTATAGTAGTTTTAACAATGATATTTATTACTACAATAGGTATTATTTTTATAAAATCCTATGAAAATGAGATGTTTTCTGGCTACAAAGAAGTCATCATTGTCGAAAAGACCACATTAGATTTTGAAGATTATTTGAATAGGTTAGTTTATGAAAAGGGTATAGTATTAGCTAAGAGAATAGTTGATTCAGATTATAATAAAAGTGGTAAATTGAAAAACACCTATATCCCAATAGGAGGAGACTATCTACCAAAAAACTTTCCACTTCAGACAGATCAATCTATTATTGAGGCTAGCCCTGATAATACGCTATATGTTATAACAAAAGGAAACTCAACTGCACAAAGTATTGTAAAAGAATTGAATGAGAAAGGAAATAGCGCTAGAGTTTTTTCTACTAATTATGAATTTACCCTATTAAGATTAATGTTAACAACTCCACAATCTCTTATGGTTATTTTTGCAGTATTGATAGCTTATTCCAGCTTAATTTTGGCAGAACATATTTCTTCTATAAAAGAAGTTGGTATTAGGCGTATATCGGGAGAGGGAAAACATCAAATTGCCGCTAAACAAACAAATTCTGATAGTATTTTTCTAGGATTAATCATAATAGTAACACTAGTTGCTTTAATAATCGCATTAGAACTCTTTCAGATATTTTCTTTTTTAGCTCTTTTTATTATTACAATGCCCATACTTTTCTGGAGTTTTCTCTTACTCGTTTTAAATTTTTGTTTATCAAATTTATTCTATTATATTTTACAACATCAGCCCATTTTTCTATCAATAAAGGGAAAAGCACCAATGCGTATGATTTTTGTAGTGGTTATTATCACGCAAATGTTTACCTTGTTTTCTGTTATGTACAGTATTTTGGGAGTTGTTAATATTAGTGAAAAATTAGAAACTCTTCATCGTGGAGAGAGAGAATGGAAAAAATTTCCAAACTTTTATGAAATAACTTCTTTGGACGATGGAGATAGTATTACATCTGAGCAAAAAGCTAAATTTTACAAAGAGTTAAACGAGAATGTTACCATTATATACAGAGCAGATATGCTTGATAATATTGCTATATCTAGGAATAAAAAAACAATTTATAGCCCGACTGCTGATTTGATTTCAAATGTCATATATGTTAATGAAAACTATCTCAAAGAAAATAATTTTAAATTATCCAAGGAAGTATCAAGTTATGTGGAGCAAATGGGAGTGTACGATAAATGTATTTTAATACCTGAATCGCAACAAAAACATTTTCAAAAATTATCGAAAGAATGGAAAAAATTTGAAACTCAAGGTTTTCTTCCTGACGATGCGGAATTTAAGAATCCACATCCAGAGGCTAGAATAAGTTCATTTTTATATGAAGGAGGAGAGTTGTTTTCATTTCCAGTCTTTTCACAAATTGGACAGATATCTTCGATTGAATATGAGATAAAAAATCCAATCATAATTATTGAGAAACCACTTTATGAAAATTTGCCAACTTCGCAATTATTAGTTAATAATGCTGAAATAGTGACAGGCTTAATAAAAAAGAATCAGTTGACCGCAGGTTTTGGCTCATTAACTAATGGTCAATATGCTGCTAAACAGAAAATAATTGAAATAAATAATAAGAAATTCCTTGTCATTAGCTCAGCTATTTTAAGTATTATTAGTTCAATTTTATTACATATACTCTTGAATAAGATTTATTTTTATCAGGGAAGAAAGTTATTCTTTATTGAAAGATTAGCCGGTAAATCTCTTCTTGGTATTCATAAAACATATTTAGGAGTGCTATATGTTGCTTATCTAGTTATTTTTGTATCATCTTGTTTATTGAAGTATACAGTAGTGGTATCGGCAGTTCCCCTATTTTATCTTTGGTTGTTATTGGCTATCTTTATTATTCAATTAAAAATTGAAAGAAATGCTAATGTTCTGTATTTAAAAGGAGAATAAAATGATTGAATTGCATCAGGTTACAAAAAAATATGATGAATATACTGTTGTTGATAAATTTAGCTATGAATTCAAAGAAGGAACCTCCTATGCTTTAGTAGGAGTGTCGGGTGCTGGGAAAACTACATTACTGAATATTATTGGTAAGTTAGAGAAAATTGATGGTGGTGATGTCGTAATTGATGGTATTCCGCTTTCTGAAATCAAAGAAAAAAATTATTTTAAATCCTATATTAGTTATATCTTTCAAAATTTTGGGTTAATTGAGAATAAAACAATAAAGGAAAATTTAGATTTGTCTTTTGTTGGGAAAAAAATTTCAAAAGAAGAAAAATTACAAAAAATGCTTGAAGCACTAAAGATGGTAAACTTAAATTTATCATTAGATAGAAAAATATTTTCTCTTTCGGGAGGTGAATCACAGCGTGTGGCTATAGCAAAAACAATTTTAAAAGATTCTCCAATTATATTAGCAGATGAACCTACGGCTTCACTGGATGAAAAAAATAGTGAAGAAATTATTGATTTAATATTAAGATTAAAAAAAGAAAATAAGATTATAATAATTGCAACTCATACACCAAGTGTTTTTAATAGGATGGATAAAATAATTGAAATAAAGAAGGAGAAAATATGATGAAGATAAAATTTGGTTTGACAAATATTTTTATCCAAACATTGATTTTTATTAATTCTGGTTTTATTATGATAACACAATCTAATTCAATAAGGCAGCCGACAAAATTTTTAATATTAATGATTTGTGTGCTTAGTTTTTTGTCACTCTTAATTAACTTTATAAATTATTCCAGGGAAGATAAAGATTAACTTATTTCTCAGGTAGATATTGTGTATAGAGTGCTTATTATAGTGAGGTCAGATTTTAGGATAAGTTAAAAGGATAACAAAGAATTACTTAGAAGAAATAATTTTTTGTTTTCGTAAATATTTTGATATTCTCCATTTGTAAAAAAAAAATAAAAAATGAGTAGCAATATTTACTACTCATTTTTTTGAAGTACAAAAAAATCGAAAATTTCTCGTTAAATGGAGAATTGTGATTGTAAAAAATCAGTATATTCACGATCATTAGTAAATAAAAAACATTCAAATAGAAGCAATTCACTTTACTAAAATTTTCAATATGGTATAATTGAAATTCAATGTTTAGAAAGGAGTTTTTGAAATGAGTCAAAAACAAATAAAAATTTTAGGTTGGGTTGCAACCTTTATGTCGGTCATGATGTATGTATCTTACATTCCTCAAATTATAAATAATTTAAGCGGAACACAAGGTGGGGATTGGATTCAACCAGGAGTTGCGGCTATCAACTGTACTTTATGGGTGTGTTATGGTTTGATGAAAGAAGACCGTGATATTCCTTTGGCAGCAGCAAATGCACCAGGAATTCTTTTTGGAATTGTAACGGTTATTACTGCAACGATGCATTAATAAGTATTCCTCTTTGTAGGGAAATATTTTTTTGGATACTTTCTAAAAAATGTCTAAAAAAATGTTGCTATACTAAATTAGATATTAAGTCATTTTGGATATAGTTTAAAATACGTTAAAAACCTAGAACTCTTTAGTTTCTAGGTTTTTTGTCATTTCAACTATCTTTTAGATTATTTCTATTTGTCAGAAATTAATAGAAAGTTAGAATATTTATAATTTTTATGTTATATTTTATAACATAAAAGATTGACTATTTTTATTTAAAAGAGTATAATTTTTTAAAAATGGAGGTACTTTTATGCTGAATCACCAATCTTTTTTTGATTTTAAAGGAAAAATGTACGGATATGAAGACATATCCAAGTGTGCAGATAGTTATGGAATAAAAATACAAGAGCTTCCCTACTCAATTCGAATACTGTTAGAGAGTATGATTCGAAAATATGACGGTATAGATGTGACAAAAAATCACATAAAAAACTTGGTTAATCGTAAGAATAACGAAATTCCCTTTAAGCCGAGCCGTGTTATTTTACAAGATTTTACAGGAGTTCCTGTTGTAGTAGATTTAGCTTCTATGCGAGATGCCATTGTAGAAAATGGCGGAAGTCCTGAATTAATCAATCCAGAGATTCCAGTTGATTTGGTGATTGATCACAGTGTGCAAGTTGATTTTTTTGGTTGTGATACGGCTTTAGAGGACAATATTAATCTGGAATTTAAGAGAAATAATGAAAGATACGAGTTTTTAAAATGGGCAGAAGAATCCTTTGCAAATTACCGAGCCATTCCTCCAGCAACAGGAATTATTCATCAAGTGAATATTGAATTTTTGAGTGATGTCATTATTGAAAAAGATGGAGTGTTATACCCTGACTCTATGTTTGGCACAGATAGTCATACCACGATGATCAATGGGATTGGCGTCCTTGGTTGGGGTGTCGGAGGAATAGAAGCTGAGGCTGCTATGTTGGGGGAAGCTTCTTATTTTCCTGTTCCAGATGTTATTGGTGTCAGATTGAAAGGAGAATTATCCAAAATCGTGACGGCGACGGATTTGGCGCTAAAAATTACACAGGTATTGAGAGCAGAAAATGTTGTTGGTAAATTTGTTGAATTTTTTGGTGAAGGTTTGTCCAAGTTGAGTTTAGCAGATAGAGCGACAGTGGCTAATATGGCTCCTGAATATGGAGCAACCTGTGGTTATTTTCCAATTGATGAAGAAACTTTGAGATATATGGAACTTACCAATCGTGATGAACAACATATTCAATTAACCCGCACTTACACGCAAAAAAATAATTTATTTTATGATGATAAAACCACTCCCAACTATACCAAGATTGTAGAGATTGATTTATCAAGTATTCGTCCTAGTATTTCAGGACCCAAGCGTCCTCAGGATTTAATTAGTTTGACGGATGCTAAGAAAGAATTTCAAGAGAGCATTGTCAGAGAAGTTGGGGTAAAAGGTTTTGGTTTGGATAAGGGAGAGTTGGAAAAAGTCGCAAATCTAGAATTAGAAGATAAACAATATGAGATAAAAACAGGACATGTGGCTATTGCAGCGATTACTAGTTGTACGAATACTTCCAATCCTTACGTCTTGATGGCTGCTGGCCTACTTGCAAAAAATGCCGTAAAAAGAGGATTAAGTGTTTCAAAAACAGTGAAAACATCATTGGCACCAGGTTCAAAGGTTGTTACAGGTTATCTGAGAAATAGTGGACTTCAGCACTATCTAGATCAGTTAGGATTTAATATTGTTGGTTATGGCTGTACCACTTGTATAGGAAATTCTGGTAGTTTGTTACCAGAAGTATCACAGGCTATTTTGGATCAGGATTTATTGGTTTCGGCGGTTCTTTCAGGAAATAGAAATTTTGAAGGACGGATTAACCCTCTGGTGAAAGCAAATTATCTAGCTAGTCCTCCTTTAGTGGTTGCCTATGCCATTGCTGGAAATGTCAATATTGACTTGACAACAGAGGCGTTAGGTTATGACAAATCAGGGAAGGCAGTATTTTTTGATGATATTATGCCTTCTAGCAAAGAAATCAATCAGTATATTGATAAATATGTCACACGTTCATTGTTTGAAGAAGAATATGAACATGTCTTTACAGATAGTAAAAAATGGAATGCGATTGTTACAGAATTATCGGATAATTATAAATGGAATCGTGAGTCTACCTATATTCAGAATCCTCCTTATTTTGAAACACTAGGACAGGGAGAGTTGTTGCCAGAACTTTCTGGAATGAAGGTACTTGCTAAATTTGGTGATAGTGTAACAACGGACCATATTTCTCCAGCTGGAAATATTGCCAGAAATAGCCCTGCAGCTAAATATCTAAATGAACATGGTGTTTCTTATATTGACTTCAATTCTTACGGAAGTCGTCGTGGAAACCATGAAGTGATGATGCGTGGTACATTTGCCAATATCCGAATAAAAAATGAATTAGCTGACGGAAAGATAGGAGGTTTCACTAAGTACAAGGGAGAAATTACTTCTATTTATGATGCGGCGATGAATTACAAGGATGACAATATACCAACTCTAATTATTGCTGGAAAGGATTACGGCATGGGCTCTAGTCGGGATTGGGCAGCAAAAGGTTCTAATCTGCTGGGTATCAAAGCTATTTTGGCGGAAAGTTTTGAGAGAATCCATCGTTCCAATCTTGTTATGATGGGAATTGTTCCTTTGCAGTTTTTAGAAGGAGAGAACTCCGAGACTTATGGGTTAACAGGAGAAGAAGTCTATGACATTCTTTTACCTAAGAAACTTGGAGTTCATGATATTGTGACTGTACGAGCGACAACACCAAAAGGGACAAAAGAATTTAAAGTTTTAGCACGTTTTGATGCGGAAGCAGATATTCGTTACTATAAAAATGGTGGGATTTTACCAATGGTTATTCGTAAAAAATTGAAAGAGGCCTAAAATGGTTGATACAAAAGGTTTAAAAGATACATCAGCATGTGAAACAAGAATTAGTTCCATTCATGATGATCACTTGTCCTATGCAGGATACGATATTGCAGAGTTAGTTGAAAACAATGCCAGTTTTGAAGAGGTCATTTATCTCTTGTGGCACACACATTTACCAACTGAGATTGAATTAAATCATTTTGAGAAAGAGCTACGTAGTAATTATTCTATTAGTGATGCAGTGGAGCAATGTATCTTGATTCAATCACGAAAGCATTTGCATCCTATGAGTGTCTTGCGTTCAACCGTTAGTTTGTTAGGAGTTTATAATGTGCATGCTGAAGAAAACTCTATTGAAGCCTATTACGATCAAAATTTACAATTGATGGCCAAAATACCAACCATTATTGCCAGTTTTGCTCGTTTACGAAAAGGTTTAACTCCTATTGAACCACGAGAAGATTTGAATTATGCTGCTAATTTTTTGTACATGTTGTTAGGAGAAGAACCGCTAGACTCGCATGTTAAAGCTTTTAACTGTGCTATGATTTTACATGCCGATCATGAGCTTAATGCCTCAACTTTTACAGCGCGTGTTTGTGCCTCGACTTTGACGGACATTTATTCTTGTGTGACCGCAGCTATTGGTGCTTTAAAAGGATCGCTTCATGGAGGAGCAAATGAGCGTGTTTACGATATGCTAGAAGAAATACGTGTTCATGGTAATACCACAGATTATTTAAAGAAAAAATTGGATTCTCATAAAAAAATCATGGGGTTTGGGCATAGAGTCTATCAAAAACAAGATCCGAGAGAATACTATCTCCGCCAACTTGCAAAAAAACTTACAAAAGATACGGACTACGAGGAGTTCTATACACTTTCTAGAGAAATTGAACAGTATATGAAAGAAAGTAAGGGGCTCATTCCTAATGTTGATTTTTATTCAGCTACTGTCTATACTGTTTTGGGCATTGATAGTGATATTTTCACTTTAATCTTTGCTATGGCTCGTGTATCTGGATGGATTGCTCATATTCGAGAACAACAAAAAGATAATAAACTGATTCGACCACGATCAGACTATACAGGGTTGAAAAATCTAACTTATATTCCTATCGGAAGGAGATAATATGGCAGAAAAAATACGCTTCGAATCAGGGAAATTGCAAGTAGGGGATTTTCCTACGATACCTTATATTGAAGGAGATGGTATAGGAAAGGATATTTGGGCTCATGCTCAATCCATCTTTGATGTGGCCGTGTCAACTGTTTTTAAAGATAGTAAAAAGGTAAATTGGCAACCAATTCTAGCTGGAAAGAAAGCCTATGATACAACTGGAGAATGGCTACCAAAAGAAACAATAGATGAAATTCAAACTTATTTGGTAGCTATCAAGGGACCTTTAGAAACACCTGTAGGAGATGGGATTCGTTCGCTAAATGTTGCTCTTCGTCAAACGCTAGATTTGTACGCTTGTGTAAGACCTATTCGCTATTTTCAAGGAGTTCCTAGTCCGTTGAAAGAGCCTGAAAAAACGAATTTTGTTATTTTTAGAGAAAATACAGAAGATATTTATGCTGGAATTGAATGGGAAAGTCAGTCGGATGAAGTTAAAAAAATACTGGATTTTCTATCTTTTGAGATGAAGGTTGATAACATACGATTTCCCAAAACAACTGCCATCGGCATTAAACCTATTTCTAAAGAGGGCAGTCAGCGGTTAATTCGTTCTGCAATTCAGTATGCTTTAAAACATCATTTAAAAAAGGTGACTTTGGTACATAAAGGTAATATTCAAAAATTTACAGAAGGTGGCTTTAGAAAATGGGGTTACGAGTTGGCTCAAGAAGAGTTTGCTTCGGAGTTGGAAACAGGACAACTCATTTTAGAAGATATTATCGCAGATAATTTCTTTCAACAGGCACTGTTGAGTCCAGAAAAATTTCAAGTAGTTGCCCTCACCAATTTAAATGGAGATTACGCCAGTGATGCCATTGCAGCACAAGTTGGTGGAATTGGAATATCCCCAGGAGCTAATATCAATTATAGTAGTGGTCATGCTATTTTTGAGGCTACGCATGGAACAGCGCCAGATATTGCCGGAAAAGATTTGGCAAATCCTTGTTCGTTGATCTTATCAGGATGTATGCTGTTTGATTACATTGGTTGGGGAGCCGTTTCACAAATTATCATCAAAGCACTTGAGAAGGTATTTGAAAAAGGCTATTTTACGATTGATTTGGCTCCAAAAAATAAGAGTTATTCCACCACCGAATTTGTCCATAAAGTTATAGAAGAAATTTCTTTAGAAACTTTTTCTGATAAAAGTTAAATGATTTCTTTTTGAAGACATAAGATAAAATCAAAAAGGCTTTCTAGTGAACCAAAATTTCACTAGGGAGTTTTTATATTGGGAAAAGCTGATTGGCTTGAAAGTTCTAATAATAAAAAAGTTGACATTAATGGTTAAAAAACAAAATAAAGTTCGTTTTATACGGAATAAGCATATTTCTTTAGCTAATTAATAGTCTTTGGTATAATAAAAACCTAACATTTAAGATGGAGGAAAAAATGAAGAAGACAAATCGTTATGTGGTAGCAACGGCAGGAGTCCTATTGCACCTGATGTTAGGTTCTACTTATGCATGGAGTGTTTATCGTAATCCAATTATCAAAGAAACAGGTTGGGATCAATCATCTGTGGCTTTTGCCTTTAGTTTGGCAATCTTTTTTCTAGGAATATCGGCAGCTTTTATGGGAAAACTCGTTGAAAAGTTTGGTCCCAGATTAATTGGAAGTGTTTCTGCTATTTTATATGCTACTGGAAATATTGTGACAGGTTTGGCGGTTGCTCAAAAAGAACTGTGGCTTTTATATTTAGGTTATGGAATTTTGGGTGGTTTAGGCTTAGGAGCTGGTTATATTACACCTGTTTCAACGATTATTAAATGGTTTCCAGATAAACGTGGTCTAGCTACTGGTTTGGCTATTATGGGATTTGGTTTTGCTTCTTTACTAACTAGTCCTGTTGCTCAATTTTTGATTGTTCATCAAGGTGTTGTAGAAACTTTCTATATTTTAGGTGTTCTATATTTTGTTGTTATGATTATTGTTTCGCAGTTTATTAAGCGACCGACAAAAGAAGAAAGCCAAGAATTATCCAGTCGTGTTAAAAATACTAAATCGGTAGATTTGACAAAGGGAATGACGGCGAATGAAGCTTTAAAAACCTATTATTTCTATATCTTGTGGATTATTTTATTTATCAATATTGCTTGTGGTTTGGGGCTGATTTCAGCTGTTGCTCCGATGGCTCAAGACATGACTGGTATGAGTGCGCAAGAGGCAGCGGTGGTAGTTGGTTTAATGGGAATTTTTAATGGTTTTGGTCGTCTTCTTTGGGCTAGTTTATCTGATTATATTGGTCGACCATTGACCTTTAGTATTCTTTTTCTTGTGAATATTTTTATGTCAATTCTTCTAATTACTTTTCACACGCCGTTCATATTTATCGCAGCGATGGCTATTCTAATGACTTGTTATGGGGCTGGTTTTTCTCTGATTCCTCCTTATCTTAGTGACATTTTTGGAGCTAAGGAATTGGCAGCACTACATGGTTATGTTTTGACAGCTTGGGCAATGGCTGCTTTATTTGGTCCGATGCTTTTATCAGAGTCTTATAAACTATCTGGCAGTTACGTATTTACCATATTGGTTTTTGTTATTTTATATCTAATTGCTCTAGCGGTATCCTGGTGGCTAAAACAAGATTTAAAGAAAAAGAAAGTTTTAGAAACTAAATAATAGTTTGAGGCAGAATCCTTCTTTTTAGAGATTCTGTCTTTTTTATAATTTGTTTAGTAGCTTATCTAAACTCTTTTTAATTTTAATAGTTAGTTATTTGCAATTTTTTATAAGAAACTGGTAATAAAAGTAGTTTATAAAAGTAGTTTTCTGATATAATGGAGAAAGCAATGAAAAGAAAAGAGAAAGAAATGGCGAAAATAATTGATGGTAAAGGGTTAGCTGACAAACTGCAGAAAAAATTAGCCCAAAAAACAGCTCAATTAAAAAAAGAAACAGGACAAGTTCCTGGATTGGTGGTTATTTTAGTTGGAGAAAATCCAGCCAGTAAAATTTATGTACGCAATAAAGAACGTTCTGCTATAGCAGCAGGCTTTCGAAGTAAAATCATTCGATTGCCAGAGGAAACTAGTCAAGAAGAACTTCTCCAGTTGATTGAGGAATACAATCATAATAGTGATTGGCATGGACTTTTAGTCCAGTTGCCATTGCCTAACCATATTGATGACGAAGCAGTATTGTTAGCGATTGATCCAGATAAGGATGTCGATGGATTTCACCCAATGAACATGGGACGTTTATGGAGTGGACATCCTGTTATGATTCCATCAACTCCTGCAGGTATTATGGAAATGTTTCATGAATACGATGTGGATTTAGAAGGAAAAAGAGCAGTCGTTATCGGCAGGAGTAATATCGTCGGGAAACCAATGGCACAGTTACTTCTAGCTAAAAATGCAACGGTTACTTTAACCCATTCACGAACTCATCATTTGGAAGAAATTGCCAGGAAAGCGGATATTCTCGTAGTTGCGATTGGTCGTGGACATTTTGTTACCAAGGAATTTGTCAAAGAAGGTGCAGTTATCATTGATGTCGGTATGAACCATGACGAAAATGGGAAACTAATAGGTGATGTTAAGTTTGATGAAGTTTCAGAAATTGCTAATTTGATTACCCCTGTCCCTGGGGGAGTGGGACCGATGACTATTACGATGTTGATGGAGCAGACTTACCACGCCTGCGTCAGAAGCATTAATAAATAAAAAGACATTTCGCATAAAGAAATGTCTTTTGTTTTTATGGTAAAATAGATTGAAGTGCTAATTTATTGGAAAATAAGGTTTTTTATTAAACTTTTATAGCAATAGGAAATGATACAACCTTTGCATGATGTCGCTAACAACAGGAGAAAACAGATGAACAAAATAAATCAACTATTGTTGGAAAATGTGATTCAACCTCGTCCTCTAAATAGTCACAAGGGTGATTATGGTCGAGTTTTATTGATTGGGGGAACCTATCCTTTTGGTGGTGCCATTATCATGGCTGCACTAGCTACTGTATATAGCGGTTCTGGTTTGGTGACAGTTGCAACGGATAAAGAAAATATCTCAGCTTTGCATGCTCATTTACCTGAAGCTATGTCTTTTGATTTGAAAGACAAAGACTTTCTTTTAAAACAGATTAGAGAATCCGATGTTATACTAGTTGGTCCTGGGTTGGCTGTAAATGAATTCGGAGTAGAGATTATCGAGTTTCTTGTAGAGAGTGTTACAGAAAAGCAATATCTCATTATTGATGGAGGTGCCGTGTCCTTTTTCTCTAATCAGAAGAGATTATTTCCAAAAGCACAGGTTATTTTCACGCCCCATCAAAGAGAATGGGAAATATTAAGTGGTTTAGCTATTGCACAACAAACAGACCAAGCCAATCAAATAGCAGTAGATAGTTTTCCAGTAGGAACAATAGTAGTGCAAAAAAAGAATGGAACGACTATTTACCAAAGCGGAGAAACTGAGCATTATCCTATTCAATGTGGAGGCCCCTATCAGGCAACTGGTGGAATGGGAGATACTTTGGCTGGAATGATTGCCAGTTTTGTTGGACAATTTAAACAATGCACTGTTTTAGATCGAGTAAGGGCTGCAACTATTTTGCATTCTAGCATTGCAGATGAAAATAGCAAGGAAGCCTATGTTGTTCTACCAACAAGTATCAGTAAAAGTATTCCTCAATGGATGAAGAAAATAGCGAGGTAAAGTTGGATACTAGATAAGATGGATTTCGTACTGGTAGGCTCATAAACTACCGAACGCTTGTGTTGGATGCTTATTTTATACAATATAATTTATTTTTATTGTAGTTTTAGTAATCTACTTTTTATACAAGATATTTTCATTCTTAAAGTAGGTGCTTTACCTTGAAATTACTTACTTCATCACAGTTTGAGGAAGAATTTTTATTAATTTTTTGGTATAATGAAGATTACAAAAAAATGAGGAAGGAAACCTTATGGCAGATTACTTGTCGGTATCGCTCTTAACAAAATACCTGAAGATGAAATTTGACCGTGATCCTTATTTGGAACGAGTTTATTTAACTGGTCAGGTATCTAATTTTCGCAGGCGTCCAAATCATCAATATTTTTCAATCAAAGATGAAAAAGCTGTGATACAGGCAACTATTTGGTCGGGTGTTTATAAAAATTTAGGTTTTGAACTGGAAGAAGGCATGAAAATTAATGTCATTGGACGAGTTCAGCTTTATGAACCGAGTGGGAGCTATTCAATTATTATTGAAAAAGCAGAACCAGATGGACTTGGGATTCTAGCCATTCAATTTGAACAGCTCAAAAAAAAATTAGAATCAGAAGGGTTGTTTCAAAATCATCTAAAACAAAGCCTTCCGCAATTTCCTAAGAAAATAGGAGTAGTAACTAGTCCTAGTGGTGCAGTTATTCGAGATATCATTACAACGGTTCGTCGTCGATTTGAAGGGGTAGAAATTTTATTGTATCCTACAAAAGTTCAAGGAGAGAACGCGGCAACAGAAATTGCTAGAAATATCCAACGTGCTAACGAAAGAACAGATATAGATGTATTGATTATTGGTCGAGGTGGTGGTTCAATTGAGGACCTTTGGGCTTTTAATGAAGAAGAAGTTGTCCGAGCTATTTTTGAGTCAAAAATCCCGATTATTTCTAGTGTCGGTCATGAAACTGATACAACTTTATCTGATTTTGTAGCAGATAAAAGAGCAGCAACTCCGACAGCAGCAGCAGAATTGGCAACTCCTGTGACAAAATTAGATTTATTATCTCATTTGCAACAACAGCAAAACCGTTTGTCCAAAGCCACCACTCATCAAATTTCTTATAAGCAAGAATTATTAAAAAAACTGACCCAATCGGTTATTTTTCGTCAACCTGAACGTATCTATGATGGTTATTTACAAAAACTAGATCAATTAAATTTGCGTTTAAAGCAAGTTACTCGCGAATATTATGGTGAAAATCTAAAAAAATCCCAATTTTTACAGCATCGTTTGGACGCTTTATCACCACTTGGGAAGGTTGAAACTTATAGAGAACAACTAGTACAATTAAAACGTCTATTACGTAGTAGTATGGCTTTGACTTATGATCACAAAGTTGCACAAGTTGAAAAGTTGTCTGATGCCCTCATGATGTTGGATACCAGTAGGATTGTAGCCAGAGGATATGCTATTGTAAAAAAAGACAGTAAAGTAATTGAATCAGTCAAAACGATTAAAAAAGAAGATGAGTTGACACTAATCATGAGAGACGGTCAAGTAGAAATTGAGGTAAAAGATGTCAAAAGATAAAACATTTGAAACGAGTTTAGCAGAATTAGAAACGATTGTTCAAAAATTAGAAAATGGTGATGTCGCTTTAGAAGAAGCCATCAAAGAGTTTCAAAAAGGGATGAAGCTCTCAAAAGATTTACAAACGATTCTAAATCAAGCTGAAAAAACATTAGTAAAAGTAATGCAAGAAGATGATACGGAAACGGAAATGGAATGAAGAAAAGTGAAAAAATAGAAAAAATTTGCCAAACAATTGAACAATTCTATCGAAACAACAATATTTCACCTGAATTGATTGAGGCTATTTTGTACTCTATTCATGCTGGAGGGAAACGCATCCGTCCGTTGTTATTTCTTGAATTATTAGAAGGATTTGGAATACCATTAGAAGAAGCTCATTTTCAAGTGGCAGCAGCCATTGAAATGATTCATACCGGTAGTTTGATTCATGATGATTTGCCAGCTATGGATAATGACGATTATCGTAGAGGAAAATTAACCAATCACAAAAAATTTGGTGAGGCAATGGCTATTTTGGCAGGAGATTCTCTTTTTTTAGATCCTTATAGTCTCGTAGCAAGAACCAATTTTTCTAGTAATGTAACAGTATTGTTGATGAATGAATTATCACAAGCTTCTGGAAGTTTTGGTATGGTTGCAGGGCAAGCTTTAGATATGAAATCAGAGCAATGTCAGCTTGATTTGGAAGAGTTGCAAATGATTCATGTTAATAAGACAGGCAAACTGATTGTTTATCCCTTTGTAGCAGCTGCTTTAGTAGTTGGCGTGAGTGAGAAAATTGAAGATAAGTTGCGTCGCATAGGTGAATTACTAGGTTTAGCTTTTCAAATACGAGATGATATTTTAGATGTTACAGCTTCTTTTGAAGAATTAGGAAAAACTCCTAAAAAAGATTTATTAGCTGAAAAATCCACCTATCCAGCTCTTTTAGGATTGGATAAGTCTTATCTTCTTCTTGATGATAGCTTAGACAAAGCACAGAAATTGTTAGTGGAAATCAGCAGAGAAATGAAATTTCAACCGCAAGCGATTCAAAAGGTGATAGAAAGTTTAAGACTAAATGGTTAAAGAAAGAGTAGATGTTTTAGCTTATAGACAAGGGTTATTTGAAACGAGAGAACAAGCAAAAAGAGGTGTAATGGCAGGACTGGTTGTCTCTGCTATAAATGGTCATCGCTTTGACAAGCCCGGCGAAAAAATTGAGATAAGCACCAACTTGAAACTCAAGGGAGAAAAACTGGCTTATGTGAGTCGTGGTGGTTTAAAATTAAAAAAAGCTCTTCAAGCATTTGACTTATCCATTGTAGATGAAATAACGCTTGATATAGGTGCTTCAACAGGAGGTTTCACAGATGTTATGTTGGAAAATGGAGCCTCACTTGTGTATGCAGTAGATGTGGGAACCAACCAACTAGCATGGAAACTACGTCAAGATCAACGAGTTATCAGCATGGAACAGTATAATTTTCGCTACGCAAAGAAAGAAGATTTTAAAGAACAGCCTAGCTTTGCCAGTATTGATGTCAGCTTTATCTCATTGAAATTAATTTTACCAGCTCTTTACGACATTCTATCTGACAAAGGGCGTGTTGTGACTCTCATTAAACCTCAATTTGAGGCAGGACGCGAACATGTTGGTAAAAATGGGATTGTGAAAGATAAAAAAATCCATCAATCCATTTTGGAAAATGTGACTGCTTTTATGGTTGAACTCGGATTTTCTGTCACAAAGTTGGATTTTTCTCCCATTCAGGGTGGTCATGGTAATATAGAATTTCTAGCTTGTTTAGAAAAAACGACTCCAGTAGAGAATGCAGTACAAACAAAAATAGAGACTGTTGTTGAAACAGCACATAAGGAATTTAAGGATGAATAAAAAAGAAAGATTAGATAAAATTAGACGTTTTGTGACTGATTTTGATATCGGAACGCAAGAGGAAATTGTAGAACACTTAAGACAATCGGGAATCATTGCCACACAAGCCACTGTTTCACGAGATATTAAAGAATTGGGAATTATCAAAATTCCTCTAAAAAATAATACCTACATATATGAATTACCTAAGACAGCAACCAGTAGCTTGAAATTGGCAGAAAATAATATCTTATCTTGTAAAGTTTTAGGAAATTTTATTAACCTCAATTTGGTTCCAGGTAGCACTGCCTTAGTCAAACGACAAATCAATCAAGAGTTTTCTGAAGAGTTATTTAGTGTTATTGCGGATAATGACAGTATTTTAATTATGGCACATACTGAAGTAGAAGCACAAAAAATATCAAAAGCAATTTATAATTGGTAGGAAAAAATTATGTTACTTGAAATTTCAATTAAAAATTTTGCAATTATAGAGGAAATTTCTCTTAATTTTGAGCAGGGAATGACGATTTTAACAGGTGAAACAGGTGCAGGGAAATCTATCATCATTGATGCAATGAACATGATGTTAGGTAGTCGCTCTACAACAGACGTCATTCGACATGGTGCGACAAAAGCCGAAATTGAAGGTCTGTTTTCTCTGGAAAATCCTCAATCAATCCAATCCATATTTGAAGAGCAAGGACTAGAATTAACAGATGAAATTATTATTCGTAGGGAAATTCTAAAAAATGGACGCAGCATTAGTCGAGTCAATGGTCAGTTGGTGAATCTCTCTGTTCTTAAATCTATTGGACAGCACTTGGTAGATATTCACGGTCAGCATGATCAGGAAGAATTGATGAGGCAAGCTTCACATATTTCTATGCTAGATGAATTTGGAGATGATTCCTTCTCACAGTTAAAAGCAAATTATCAAGAAACTTTTGACGCCTATCGAAAATTACGCAAACAAGTGGTTGCTCTGAAAAAGAACCAATTGGAGAATAAATCTCGTATTGATATGTTAGAGTATCAAATTTCCGAAATTGAGAGTGCTGAGTTAAAAAATGATGAGGAAATTATTCTTCAACAAGAAAGAGAAAAACTTCTAAATCATAAACGAATCACGGATACTTTAACCAATGCCTACCAGATGTTAGATAGCGAAGATTTTTCTAGCTTATCACGTATTCGATCTGCCATGAGCGATATGGAGTATATTGAGGAATATGATTCTTCTTACAAAGTATTATCGGACAATCTTTCAGAGTCCTATTATATTTTAGAAGATGTCGCTAGAAAATTAGAAGACATTGTAGATAATTTTCATTTTGACAGTGAACGCTTGATACAGGTAGAGAGTCGTTTAGATACTATTAACAGTATCACACGAAAATACGGTGGCCAAGTCAATGATGTATTGGATTATTTTGATCAGATTTCTAAAGAATATAATCTATTAACAGGAAGTGATTTTTCATCGGACCATGTAGAGCAAGACTTGAAACAACTAGAGGAACGACTAGTAACCTTAGCTAAAGAGTTAAGTCAATCTCGCTCGGAACTAGCAAAAGAACTGGAGCAAGAAATTCACCAAGAGTTACAAGATTTATATATGGAGAAAGCCCGCTTTCAAGTACAATTTAAAAAAAGCAAGTTCAATCGTGAAGGAAATGAACAGGTAGAATTTTATATCTCAACAAATCCTGGTGAGGAGTTTAAGCCATTGATTAAAGTAGCATCGGGAGGAGAGCTGTCTCGCATTATGTTAGCTATTAAATCAGCTTTTTCACGAAAAGAAGGAAAAACCAGTATCGTGTTTGACGAGGTCGATACAGGAGTATCTGGCCGTGTAGCCCAAGCTATTGCACAAAAAATTCACAAGATTGGAACGAATGGTCAGGTGTTAGCGATTTCTCATTTACCTCAAGTTATTGCAATAGCAGATTATCAATTTTTCATTGAAAAGATTTCAGATAACCATTCAACGATTTCTACCGTTCGTTTGTTAACGACTGAAGAGCGCGTGGAAGAGATTGCTAAAATGTTAGCGGGTGAAAATGTAACGGAAGCTGCACTCACTCAAGCAAAGGAATTATTAAAAAAATAACAATAGTGACTTCAATATTAGAGTTATTATCTGTTAGAGAAGGGTGAGATAGGATGAATTATTTTGTAATTGGTGACGTACACGGAAAAGCAACCATGTTAGAGAATTTATTGAAAAAGTGGGACAAAAAAAGCCAACTAATTTTTCTGGGAGATTTAATTGATCGTGGTGAAGATAGTTTATCCGTATTAAAACGTGTAAAAAAATTAACAGAAGAAGGAGCGATTTGTATTTCTGGAAATCACGAGTATATGTTCCTTTCTTGGTTAGATAATCCTCAAAAATATTACGATCATTATCGCCGAAATGGTGGAGATACAACCATAAATTCTCTGTTAGGACGTCCTCTAAATGCTCCTGTTGATGGTATAGAAGATGCTCAGCGTATCGAAACAGAAGCAGCTGACTTAGTGGCATTTATTCGCCAAATGCCATTTGTAGTAGAAACAGATACTTATATCTTTGTTCATGCAGGATTGGATCTAAGTTTGGATAATTGGAGAGAAACAACAGATTATCAAAAAGTATGGATTCGCCAGCCTTTTCATCAAGTACATAACAGTACAGGGAAAACGATTATTTTTGGGCATACTCCTACTTTTTATCTGAATTCTGAAAAACCAGGTAGCAGTAAAATTTGGCAAACAAAAGATCGCAAAATCGGCATAGATGGTGGGGCTGTCTATGGCGGGGTTCTTCATGGTTTACTCGTAGGTGAAACTGGTATTTTGCAACACCATTTTATTGAAAATGATGGATTTGTAGCAAAAGATTAGTAGTTTATCAAAGATAATCTATGAATACTTTTCGGATATATCAAATTAGATTGTAAATCAGATAGTTTATTTCATAAAATGTGAGAAATAGTATCATTCCACCACAAAGCTATGAAAATTTGGTATAATGTAGGTAACAATTGAGAAGTATAAATAAAGCAGAGTAGGAAAATTATGACAAAAATCAAAATTGTAACAGATTCATCCATTACGATTGAACCTCAATTAGTAGAACAATTAGATATTACTATTGTTCCGCTATCTGTCATGGTAGATGGAGTTGTCTATTCAGATGCTAATTTACGCGAAGGGGAATTTCTTCGTTTGATGCAATCAAGCAAAAATTTACCTAAAACGAGCCAACCGCCAGTAGGTGTTTTTGCTGAAGTTTACGATGAACTAGCAAAAGACGGCTTCAAAGTAATCTCTATCCACATGTCTCGTGCCTTATCAGGAACTGTGGAAGCTGCTCGGCAAGGGGCAACTTTATCTAATGCAGAGGTGACAGTGATTGATAGCTCTTTCACCGATCAAGCTATGAAATTTCAAGTAGTTGAAGCGGCAAAGATGGCTCAATCAGGGGCTGATGTGATAGAAATTATTCAACGAATAGAAGAAGTCAAAAACAAAACGGAACTGTACATTGGTGTTTCCACTTTGGAAAACCTTGTCAAAGGTGGACGAATTGGACGAGTGACAGGTGTTCTGAGTTCACTGTTAAACATTCGGGTTATCATGCAAATGAAAAATCATGAGCTACAATCTATTGTAAAGGGACGAGGGGCAAAGACTTTCAAAAAATGGCTTTTTGATTTGACAGAAAGCTTCAAAGGACGTAGAGTGGCTGAAATAGGGGTGTCCTATGCCGGTGGTCCTGAATTTGCCTATGAAATCAAGGATTTTTTACAACCGTATGTAGAAAAAGAGATTTCTGTTTTGGAAACGGGTTCTATTATCCAAACACATACAGGGGAAAATGCTTGGGCTATTTTGGTTCACTTTGAATAATTGCAATATTAATTTTAGAAAAAGTGCCGTAAGTGGTAAGAGTTTTTAGATTTAATCAAATATAACCCTATGAGGGAGAACAGAAAGCTGTTCTCCCTCTTTTTGTTTGCTTGAAAAATAAGTATGGGGAGGTTTTGAAATGGATCAATTCATTTATCAGAAGCTTGTGGAAAGTGAGCCACTAGGTTTTATTGACCCTTTTGAGGACTTAGGAACATTTGACAGTGTTCTCATGAAATTTGTTGAACCTGTTGAGAGATTAGTCAATAAATACTCTGGAAATCCCTATAATCCCTACTGGCAGGAAAGAATAAAGGAAATGAGAAAACTCTATATTGAATATCTAGAATGCTCTCAAAGCCATAATGAGTTACTAGATTACCGCTTACGAAATGATGAAGCGAAAAAACACGCTGATGAGATTGTAAC
>JAUMZQ010000018.1 GCA_030528055.1 Streptococcus sp. | reverse complement strand
TTTGTATTTCAAAGCATCATTTAGTGTGATATTTTTGTCTTTCATTCCGATGAGTCGTGTGGTATGATGAATATGTTCCATAAGATTCTTTCTAATGATGGTTTGGCGCTTTTCATTATAAGTCTTATGGGACTTTTTGTGTACTCAAAAAGCTCCATAAAATCCAGAGTGGTTTTACCCACTACAGATATTATAGAGCCATTCTTATTACAGAGTTTGTTTTTTTATTGTTTTAAAGACTTTATTAATATCGAGTCTTTATGATGTACGAGATATTATTTTGAACTACTATCTATTTTTTAATAATTTTTAATCAAATCAACTGTAGAACGATCTAATTTTTTAACCAAGGCCTGTAGAAAGGCTTGTGCTTGTAGAAAATCATCTAAAGCATAAAGTGATTGGTGGGAATGAATGTAACGTGCACAGACTCCGATGGTTGTGGAAGGTACTCCTCCGTTTTGAAGATGTGCAGCTCCAGCATCTGTTCCTCCCTTTGCACAGTAATATTGATATTTAATACCAGCTTCTTCGGCAGTGGTCAAAAGAAAGTCTTTCATATTGGGGAGCATGAGGTGACCAGGATCATAAAATCGTAATAAGGTACCCTTTCCAATAGCTCCTTGGTCTCCGTAAATATCACCTGCAGGTGAGCAATCAACTGCTAGAAAAATTTCGGGTGCAAATTTATTTGTTGATGCATGAGCGCCACGCAAACCGACTTCTTCTTGAACATTTCCACCTATATAGAGTTCATTTCCAAGTTTATCATCGGCCAAGTTTTCTACTAGCTCACTAACCATTAATACTCCATAGCGATTGTCCCAAGATTTTGAAATCACATTTTTTCCGTTAGCTGTTAGAATAGCAGAGCTGTCTGGGACGATAGGGTCTCCAGGTCGAATACCATAACTTTCTGCTTCCTCTTTACTGGCAAATCCGCCGTCAAAAACAATATCAGAAATTTGAGGAAGGGTTGGACTAGCAGTTGCTCCGCGCAAAAAATGAGGAGGAACAGAACCAGAAACGATTGGTATTTCTTTTCCTGATCTTGTAAATAGTTTAAAACGCTGTCCTCCAACAACCAAAGGATTCCAACCCCCTATTGCCACTACTCGAAAACTACCGTCGGCTTTAATATCGCTCACCATAAAACCAACTTCATCCATGTGTGAGGCGACTAAGATACGTGGCGCATCTTTTTTCTGTGAATAACGAACCCCAAAGATTCCTCCCAAACCATCTGTCACGATTTCATCTACATGAGGAGATAGTTTATCACGCAGATAGTTGCGAACAGGCGCTTCATGACCTGATATTGCAGATAGTTCAGTTACTTCTTTTATTTTTAAAAATAAGTCCTTCATATACATTCCTTCTTTCTATTTTTATTCTATCATTTTTGAATGGAAAAAAGTAGAGAAGATAAACTAAGTTTTAAAGGTGGTGTTTGGAACTAGAGGTATTTTATGTTACAATAGCTCCATGAAAACTAAAAAGATTATTTTAACAACAACCGCTCTTCTAGGTGCAGGTGCTTTAGCTTATAGTGCTGTTAAAGTAGCTCAAGAGCAAAAGAAAACTCAACAACGTGAAAAAATTGTTCAAAAAATAAGAGATTTTTTCTCAACCATTGGTGAAATTGCGACAGTTTATGTTTTGTTACATCAATCTGACGAAGACAAATTGGTCGGAGGAGTAGTATTTGTAGATAATCGCCATTTTACTTTCACATACGAGAATGGTCAACTTTCCTATATAGAGGAGAAAATATGATTGCTCCAGAAAATACGAAAGAGTTACTGACTTATACTGAACAAGAGGGAAAATTTGTGTTTTTCTTCTATGCAGACTGGTGCCCTGACTGCCATTTTATTGAGCCGGTTTTATCGGAAATTGAAGCAGAGAATTCTGATTTTCATTTTATTTTGGTAGATCGAGATGCGTATATGGAAGTTGCAAAACAATGGGATGTTTACGGTATCCCTAGTCTTGTAGTGTGGGAAAGTGGACAAGAAATCGGGCGTTTTGTTGATCGCAATCGTAAAACAAAAAAGCAAATCAATGACTTTTTAGCTGAGTTGCTCAAAAATGATTAATTGAATATGAAGGAGAACTAAAATAGGATATGATTTTTACTTATAATAAAGAATTTGTTGGCGATGTGCTAATGATTGTCGTGGCAGATAACGAAGGAAAAAAATTGGATGTGGAACGAAAAAATAATGTGGCTCGAATTTTTCGTATAGATAATGACGAAACAGTTGCTTGGAATATTTTTCAACCATCTGATGTTTTAGAAATCAGAGGTTGTGGGCAAGTATTTTTGACAGATGAAGAAATCGCTGTGCTGAATCGGAAGTACCAACTAGAATTGGTGAATGACCATTCTCCTAAATTTGTAGTAGGAGAGATTGTTGAAATGAGAACACATCCAGATAGCGACCACCTCAATATTTGTCAAGTAGCGATCTCAAAAGACCAGACGGTTCAAATTGTTGCTGGGGCACCTAATGCAAAAGTAGGGTTAAAAACATTGTGGCACTTCCAGGTGCTATGATGCCCAAAGGAAATCTCATTTTTGCAGGGGAACTTAGAGGTGAAAAGAGCTTTGGAATGATGTGTAGCCCTAGGGAATTGGCGCTTCCAAATGCCCCTCAAAAGCGTGGAATTATTGAGCTATCTTCTTCGGAAGTTGTAGGGAAACCTTTTGATCCGACCCAACATTGGAATGGTTGATAAAGCAAGTGATTACAATAAGATAGCTATATGATATTGTGGCTATTAAAACGTAATTTCAAATTGCTAAAAAAATATACTATCTGTTGGCTCGTTCTGCGATTGAGTCGTTGTTTCCATTTTGTTTTCAAAACCATGAAATAACAAATAATTTAAACCTTGATTCTCCAACTCTTGTAACCGCCCCTTTTTAAAAATAACACAAATCAAGCGGCTATCTTCATAGGCATAGATTTTATGGCGTGGATGATTGAAACGAGCAAAATCGGTGAAGGACTCATCAACCCATAAGCTAATTTCAGAAAGGCTAGAATCTTGACTATAACGAGAGTTGCTGATTTGAGAAATAGGAACAACGTAAGTAGTTCTAGAGAATGGACCCGAAAAATAATAAGTAAAGTTTTGTCCATCAATGGTAATAAAGATATTTTGGGAATTTAGTCGACGAAAAAACCACTGAATGAATACTAACCCCGTTATAAAAAACAGCACACGAAAGGGAGTAATATCTTCTAATATTGCTATCCCATAAAAGAAAGTCAATAAACAAGCTAAAATTAGAAGCAAACAATATTTGACTTTTGAATATTTAATACTCATCATCATTCTCCTTTTATTTGTAATTAACTATACCATATTTTTTGATTTTTTTCTCCATTTTTCGAATAGTTAATTAGAAGGAGATAAAATATGTATAATAAAGTAATTGTTATTGGTCGCTTGACGATGACACCTGAGTTACGCAAAACGACAACAGATAAATCAGTTGCGAGAGCCACGATTGCCGTCAATCGTCGTTACAAGGATCAAAATGGTGAACGGGAAGCTGACTTTATAAATGTTGTTGCATGGGGGAAACTAGCTGAGACTTTAGTTAGCTACGGAACAAAAGGTAGTTTGATTTCCCTAGAGGGTGAATTGCGGACACGTCGTTATGAAAAAGAAGAGCAAACTTACTACGTGACAGAGGTGCTTTGTAGTGGCTTTCAACTTCTAGAAAGCCGTGCTCAACGAGCTCTCAGAGAAAACAATGTTGGTGCAGATTTAGCGGATTTGGTACTGGATGAAGAAACCTTACCGTTTTAATAACATCATAAAGTTTTCTGAGAATAGCTACCTGAAAAAGTTTAGCCAACTTCAGTGAAATTGAGTTGTTTAACATCATAAAATTTGCTGCATAGACATCAAAAAAACTTTGTTTTTTATTAAAGTTTTTTTCTTGACTATTTTTGACCAAGTGATACAATAGTAATTATAAAAGTTAGCACTCTTATAGATAGAGTGCTAAAATAAAAAATTGGAGGACCATTATGTTAAAACCATTAGGTGACCGTGTAGTCTTAAAAATAGAAGAAAAAGAACAGAAAGTAGGCGGTTTTGTTATTGCGGGTGCTGGACAAGAAGCAACTAAAACAGCGGAAGTTGTCGCTGTTGGTGAAGGGATTCGTACCTTAAGTGGTGAGTTAGTAGCACTTAGTGTAAAACCAGGAGATAGAGTTCTTGTTGAAAATCATGCTGGTGTTGAAGTGAAAGAGGAAGAAAAGTACCTTCTAGTCAGTGAAGTAAACATCTTGGCAATCATAGAATAGTAAAGAGAAAGAGGGATAAATAGATGGCAAAGGATATTAAATTTTCAGCAGATGCACGTAGTGCGATGGTGCGTGGTGTAGATATTTTAGCTGATACAGTAAAAGTTACTTTAGGCCCTAAAGGGCGCAATGTTGTGTTGGAGAAATCTTTTGGTTCTCCACTCATTACAAATGACGGTGTAACAATCGCTAAAGAAATAGAATTAGAAGATCATTTTGAAAATATGGGTGCTAAATTAGTATCTGAAGTTGCATCAAAAACGAACGATATTGCCGGAGATGGAACAACAACAGCAACTGTATTAACTCAAGCTATTGTTCGTGAAGGAATCAAAAATGTAACAGCAGGAGCTAATCCGATTGGAATTCGTCGTGGAATAGAACTAGCTGTTGCAACTGCGGTTGATTCACTGAAAGCTCACTCTGTTCCAGTTTCTAACAAAGAAGCTATAGCACAAGTAGCAGCGGTCTCTTCACGAAGTGAAAAAGTAGGTGAATACATTAGTGAAGCGATGGAAAAAGTTGGTAATGATGGAGTTATCACCATCGAAGAATCAAAAGGAATGGAAACAGAATTAGATGTTGTTGAAGGTATGCAATTTGATCGTGGTTACCTTTCTCAATATATGGTAACAGACAATGAAAAAATGGTTGCCGATCTTGATAATCCATATATTTTGATTACAGATAAGAAAATCTCTAATATTCAAGAAATTTTACCACTTTTGGAAAGCATTCTTCAAAGTAGTCGTCCACTTTTGATTATTGCCGATGATGTTGACGGTGAAGCTCTTCCAACACTTGTTCTGAATAAAATTCGTGGAACCTTTAATGTTGTAGCGGTAAAAGCACCAGGATTTGGTGATCGCAGAAAAGCTATGTTGGAAGATATTGCGATTTTGACTGGTGCTACTGTTATTACTGAAGATCTGGGATTAGAATTGAAAGATGCGACAATTGAAGCACTTGGACAAGCTTCAAAAGTAACTGTAGATAAAGATACAACAACAATTGTTGAAGGTTCAGGAGATCAAGAGGCGATTGCAAATCGTGTGACAGTAATTAAATCACAAATTGAAAGTGCAACTTCAGAGTTTGATCGTGAGAAATTGCAAGAGCGTTTAGCTAAACTATCAGGTGGAGTAGCTGTTATAAAAGTAGGTGCAGCAACTGAAACAGAATTGAAAGAAATGAAGCTTCGTATTGAAGATGCTTTAAATGCTACTCGTGCAGCTGTTGAAGAAGGAATCGTTTCAGGCGGTGGAACAGCTTTTGTCAATGTTTTATCCGCTGTTGAGAAATTAGATTTATCAGGAGATGAAGCAACAGGTCGCAATATTGTTCTTCGTGCTTTGGAAGAACCCGTTCGTCAGATTGCTCTCAATGCTGGATTTGAAGGTTCAATCGTTATTGATCGATTGAAGAATTCTGAGGAAGGCGTAGGTTTTAATGCTGCAACAGGAGAATGGGTGAATATGATTGAAACTGGTATTATTGATCCAGTTAAAGTAACTCGTTCAGCACTGCAAAATGCTGCATCAGTTGCTAGTTTGATTTTGACAACTGAAGCAGTTGTAGCCAATCAACCAGAACCAGCTAGTCCTGCTCCAGCAATGGATCCAAGCATGATGGGCGGTATGATGTAATAGTAAAAAAATACACCAAAGAATAGCTGTTCTAGGTGTATTTTTTTACTTTTTTTATTGAAATAAACAGTGAATATTTATAAAAAAGACCTCATATATTGAACTATGAAAACAATAATAGTAGCAATTTATAAGAGAATAATCTAAGGGTATAAAAACAAAGGATTTTCCTAATAATTTTTAATAATTATAGGGCAATGAAAAATAAAATAAAATAGATAAAAATAGCTAAAAATGAAATTTTATTCAAAAAATCTTACAAATAGGTGTGTTTTGTTACAAAAAAATTCGGTTTTGTAATATTTTGTTGTCACTTTGTCAGTTTATTAATTGACTTATAACCATTGATATGATACTCTAATGTATGTAAGCATTAAAAAATATATGTTTATATTTTAAAATTCTTTTAGAGGGAGAAGATAAAATGAAAAGTAAAGTTCAGTCTGCTTTGAAACTATTTTCACTTATATTTATTTCCATATTTGGTTTATTTGCCAGTTATCAACTGGTAAATGCGGCGTCGGTTGACGATATTATTACATCTGTCAGCCTAACTAATCAAAGTGGTGCACCACTTACAAATGGTTTGAACACTTGGGAAAAATTCCAAATGGATGCAAAATTTGCCTTTGATTACGGGAAGGTTCAGCCTGGAGATCAAACGACAATTGAAGTTCCAAGTCAAATCAATTTAGAGGGTGCAGATTTTGAAATCAAGGATCCAGAAGGAAATGTAGTGGCTACTGCCGTTTTGGATGGAGGTAAAAAAGTTGTATTAACTTATACCGATTATGTGTTGCAACGTGCACATATTTCAGGTAACATCCACTTGGTAGCGCGTGTAGATCATACTGTAGTGCGTGATCAATCTACAATACCACTAACATTAAAACTCAACAATCAAATCATTGATGTGGGTAAAATTGATTTTAACGGTGTTCCTATTGGAAAAAAACCAGATGCCTACACTTTTGTAAAATATGGTTGGGATAACGCCGATGATATCAAGTCAATTACTTATAGCTTAGAAATTAACCAAGATGGCAAAGACTTACAAAATGTTGCTATTTCAGATTCTTTGAAATTCCAAGAAGGTCAAATTGACGAGAATAGCTTTGAAATTGTTAAGGGAACATGGGGAGTTCGTGCTTCTGATAACTCTTACCAATTAGAAAATCAAAGTGGTAATCTAGCTGCAAATTATGCTATTGATTTGTCAGCAGATAAACGCTCTTTCAAAATTAATTTAGGAAATATTGCAGCGAGCGAAGGTTATTATGTTCGTTACCGTGTGAAATTTGATACTGCTCCAAGTAACTTTAGTGTCTTTCCAAACCAAGCTACTTTGAATGCAGATAATATGTCTACTATCGAATCAGCAGTCAACGTACATTACCAACGTGCGACAGGTGATGCTATCGGAGATGTCTACGAAGTTCAAGTTCACAAAAAAGATACTGATGGAAAATCACTAAAAGGTGCGGAATTTACTATCTATGATGGAACAACCGAAGTAGCAAAAGCTACCAGTGATGAGAATGGAATTGCTTCATTCAAGAATTTAGTTAAGGATCAGTACACGATTAAAGAAACTAAAGCTCCTGAAGGCTACCGTCTATCTGATGAAGAATTAACTGTTCTTGCTTCTGAGAGGGTTATAACTGTTGGAGGAGTGACACAATACTCTCCTGTTATTTCTAAAGAATTTGTCAACGTTCAGATTTCTGTTCAACCACCGACAAAACCTAGCACACCAAGTTCTTCTGATACGAACACACCAAGTACTCCAAGTTCAAATACAACCGTTACACCAGGCGGTTCAGGTGCTACAAATGCATCTGGTGCATCTAGTGTCTTAACTATTACAAATGGTTCAGGATCAACTAACGATGTAGCTGCTGGAGTTAGTGAAAGAAAAATCCTTCCAAAAACTGGACAAGTACCAACTGTTGTAATGAGTATTTTAGGAATACTACTTCTAAGTGGAGCAACATTCTTTGTTCTTCGATTGCAAAAACAACATTAATGATTTAACTCAAAACTCTATTCTGATACTAGAATAGAGTTTTTCAATGAAATAATATCAATGAATGAGAGGTTTTTAAAAAGTGCAAAATGAAACTGTAAAAAAAGAGACTATCTCTGCTGAGAAGATAGCAACAAAGAAAATCTTTCAAGTACGAGTAACCAAGACGATGGAAGTTTTTGCCGGTTATAGTGCATTATTGCCTGAAGAAGATAAGAAAAAAGGTACAACAGATGTTTATTTCATTCGCCATGCAGAGCCAAATTATGAAAATCATAATGATGAAAAACGAGAATTGACTAAAAGAGGTCTTCAATCAAGTGAAGATTTAGTTGAAGTATTTGCCCCTATCTCGATTGATTCATTTTACTCTAGTCCCTATAAAAGAGCAATGGATACCATCGCTCCATTGGCTACAAGTAAACAAAAAAAGATTGTTTTGGTAGATGATTTTAGGGAACGAAAATTATCTGATAAGTGGGTAGAAGATTTTATGGGAATTGTCAAGAAACAGTGGAATGATTTTACATTTAAGTTACCAAATGGTGAAAGTTTAAAAGAAGTACAAGACAGAAACGTATCTTCTCTTCATGATATTGTTCATAACTCAAAAGACAAAACCATTGTAGTCGGAACACATGGAACTGCTCTTTCAACAATCATCCATTACTATGTACCAAGCTTTGGCTTAGAGCGATTTATTCAATATAAAAACGAATTTCCTTGGATTGTTCGATTTGAATTTGAAGGGGATTAGTCGAATTCCTCAAGCTTATTCATTTGAAAAGCTACCTTTCATGATGAAGGTAGCTTTTATCGGTATTGTTGAAATAATTTATTTAGTTAATTTACCATTTACTTTCATAATATTTTTTTTAATGCTAAAGTAGTAAATCAGATACATAACGAAATAAATAATAATGTATAACACAGCAAATGACACTATCCAAGATAGACTAAACCAAGCACATAGATAACCCAATCCACCAAGAGAGAATAGAGTGATTACAAAGTGATAAAATGTAGCCATTAATAAGTTATCTATTCGATCAAACAGCTGATTAGCACATTGGAACATGATTCCAATAATAAACCATAAGCAAATCATCCAGATGAAAATAGTAATTTCATTAAAGTGACTTTGATAAAACTTTCCTAAAGTTGAATGGGGATTGTAGCTAAAAAAATTCCCTGTTTTAGATAGAATGGAAAAGATGATAGAACTAACTAATCCTATTATTATTCCTGTTTTTCCTGCTTCAAAATATTTTTTCATAGTCCTAGTTCCTCCTTAATTGATTTAAGATACCGTCTTGACGAGTAGGTTACATCATCATTTTTCATGATGATTTTGATTAATCCATTTTTAAGTAGTTCCAGATGTGAAATCTGGTCTAAATTCACAAACTCTGATTGGGAAATTTTAATAAAACGACTGGATAGCTGCTCTTGGATTTGATATAAGCGTTCGTTTACTGCGTAGCAATTTTGTTCCAAACGAATAGATAATTTTCTATTTTCAGTAAAAATCCTGTAGATATTTTCTAGTTTAATCGGAAGTATCTGCCCCTTGTGCTGAATGATTAATCTATTAGATTGCTCTATCTCACGTAACAATCGTTCAGATAACTGTTTAAGTTTTTCTGTAATCAAATTAGCTTCCAAGATGACTAGCTGATTGGGTAACTCTGGATTGATACGAAATTTAATTTTCATCTCTTTCTCCTTTCCTAAATTTATTAAACAACATTTTCATGGCAATTACAATACTATTTGCTTATGTGGTTGATTTTATGTACCAAATGGGGAAACAATGTGGAAAACTTATTCTTAAAATGGGCAAAGGTAACAAATAGTGAAAGCAATGAAGTAGGATAAATAAAAAAGACAACCTTATTAATAGTTGTCTTTTTGAGAAGATGGAAGATGGTTTTTATTTTACAACGATATCTCCGATGTCATTTTTAATGGTTAAAGAATCTGTATCAGATGTTTTTAGCTGGAGAGGTGTTTTGGCTTCTTTATTGGGATAGATGGATAGATGGTAGTTAGCTAAGGATATATTTGTATCTCCAGTATTTTGGACTAATTGATTGTCTTTACGATAAGTAATGTTTTCTCCCTTAAAATCTCCGGTGTTTGTTGATAGAGAAGTATTGGATAATATGGATTGATGAATCACTGCGTCTCCAGTATTGACATTCATTTTTGTATTACTAATTTCAGAATCTTCAATGTGAAGTTCTCCAGTATTGGTGGATAGATTTCCTGAATCAATAATGGTTTTATCTATTTCAATTTCTCCAACCGCCGAGAAGACTTCAACATTCTTGAATGATAAATGATCAATTTCTAAATCAGAGGTTTTCAAGTTTGACTTAAGATTTTCTAATTTTGTATCTTTAGGAATTGAAATAATTATTTTATCATCGTCAAAAGGATTTTTTCCAGATAAGAATCTTTGAATATCTAGTAACCCAGAGGTATAATTGAAAAATAGATTTATTTTTCCTGATGGTTGATCTTTTACAACCAAGGTATCGTCTGTTACAGAGGTATGAATGGGTGCTTTACGATTATTTGGGTAAGTAATACTAGCCTTATCGCTGTCAGTTTGTTGGATCAGGACATCATTATAGTTGATGTCAATGTCGAGTTTATTAAAGGAATCCAGTTTCTTGGTAACAGTATTTTCTTTTTCCTCTGTTACAATATTGTCTAGCCCTCCACGATTGTAACCAATGATTGAAAAAAGAAGTCCTAATAGACACAATGTTAAGGCTATATAGAGTAATGATTTATTTTTCATAGGAAATCCTTTCTTTTTTGAATTTATTCATAAGTGATACGAGACCTTTAAATCCTAAACGAGTAATTTCTCTACAAGCTAGCATAGCTAAAATAGAAATTCCCAAAAATAGCAGACCTAAGCCTAGAGATAGTAGAGTGGCTCCGAAAGAAATATTGAAATAGGTAAACATTTCTAAAATAAAACTAATACCATTGATAAAACAAGCTAATCCTATGGCAAAAAAAGAAAGTGCAAAACTAAACCATAGTAAAAATAGTGTGACAATCATTACAACAGATACAAGAGTAATAGGGGACAATAAAAAGAGAAGAAAGGCTAACCAAAAAGAATGCATGTCGCTTTTTATTGTACGGTTATCTTGTAAAAGTTTTTCGCTAATCAGATTATTAATCAAATCATAGGCGGCTTCCTTAGGTGTCCCTAATTCTTGAATGGCTATTTGTTCATTTTCCGGACCTCTTTCCTCAAAATATTCATTGAAATAATCCAAGGCTTCTTGGCTATCTTTTGCTGGTAATTTTCGTAAATATCTGTCTAATTCTTTGAGATATTCAGTTTTTGTCATGACTTAACCTCCCATTAATGATGGCGTCAATGCGCTCAGTATAATTGTTCCATTCTTGTTTTAAGAAAATCAGTTGTTCTGTTCCTTCGTTTGTCAAGTGGTAATATTTTCTTTTACGCCCTTGATATTCTTGCATGTAAGTTGTTAAAAAATTGTTTTTTTCCAATTTTTTTAAAATAGGATAAAGCGTTGATTCTTTTATGGTTGCAATGAGCTTAATTGTCTGACTAATCTCATAACCATAAGAATCCTCTTTTTCCACCAACGATAAGATAAGAAATTCAATCATTGTTGATGATGTTGGAAAATGCATATCTAAGGACTCCTTTCATTTTTTATATATAAAATTCTTATATATAAAAAAATTATATATCATTTATATATAGTTGTCAAGGGATATTTTATTTATTTTTGAGAGTTGATTTCAGGATAATTATTATAAAAGATGATAGTAGTACTAATCTGATGAGCACCTTACAGAATTGTAAGATTATTATCTAAAAATGAAAGGTTATGTTATGGTGACAGCCTTTCTTTTTTGTTACTATAAATTCAGAAAGTAAGTTATTTCAATAAAGGAGGCACTTATGAAGACAAAAGGATTGGATAATTTTCAATTAAAAATACTGATGGCCTTTTTGATGGTTTTTGATCATTTATACATCATACCGGGTTTGCTGTCGGATGAATGGATAAGTATTTTTCATGCGTTGACACGCTGTGTAGCAGTTTGGTTTGCTTTCGCTGCTGTAGAAGGATTTATATATACGAGAAATCGGTTGAACTATGTGAGCAGACTTTTTATCTGGGCTACCATTATGTTTGTGGGAAATACAATATTTGATTGGTTCTTCCAGTCAAAAGAAATTCATATTGGTAATAATATCTTTTTAACTCTGGCCTGTGGTGTTCTAATGTTAATTCTTTTTTATGGAGTTTCAAACGATAAAACCAGATTTTACGTTCAATATAAATTACCTCGTTTAATTTTAGGAATCGTTCTAAGTGTGATGGCAATTTTGTGGACAGAAGGTGGGTCTATTGTTATTCCATTTATGTTGATTACCTATGCTTGTAGAGACAAAAAACTACTACGAAACTTCCTGTATTGTACACTATCTCTCATTTTATTCTGTTCAAGTATACAGATTTATCAGACTTGGAATGAGACCTTGATGATGATGTTCTATAATTCTGATTGGTTATTCATTACTGTGTTGCCGCTCATTACCTTGTATAACGGTAAACGTGGCTTAGCAACAAGATGGAGCAAATACTTCTTTTATGTTTTTTATCCAGCACACTTGTGGCTATTAGCTTGCATAGGCTATTTCATACAAAAATAAATGATAGTAAAATTAAAAGGCAAGAGCTTCTAACTCTTGTCTTTTGTTAATGATTGACAGTTATTTGAAATTTTGATACACTTTAGCTAATCGGATTAGCTAAAGGAGAACAAATGAAAATTACGAAATTTAAAATGGTTTACCAAGTTACTTTTTTGCCTTTATTATTTCCAGTAAATAGTTATGTTATAGAAGAGAAAGATTTTCTAACAGTTGTTGATATTGGATTTAAATATTTTGTGAAAGAAATACTGAAACTAAGCCAACAATTAGATAAGCCAGTGAAATATCTAGTGTTGACACATGCCCATTCGGATCATATCATGGGATTAGCAGAATTTAAAAAAGCATTTCCTACCACTAAAGTTCTGATGTCTTCTAGAGAATATCGTTTTATAAAAGAGGGTTTTACCTTTGATGCACAAGAAACGGGATATATATTTAAAAAAGGCTTTCCTAAGATTAATCTCGATTTGATAGATTCTACTTTGAATGAGGATGATAGTGTCGGTAGTTTTACAATTATTAACACACCTGGTCATACAGTTGGGTCCATTTCATTATGGAATGCAGTTGATAGGATTGCAATAGTTGGAGATAGTTTTCAGACGAGAGGAAGAATAGCTGTTTCTGGAGAAATGGTCGTAAGTTTTCCTTTTCTTGCATTTGCAACAGCTAATAAAACTGAAGCTATCAAAAGCGCTCATAAAATCCTGAAGCTGTCTCCAGAATACCTTGCTGTAGGGCATGGTGATTATTTGCAGAATCCTATTGAAGAAATTAAAAAAGCCATTATCAGGAGTGAAGATGCGAGGAAAAATTAATAAAGAACGAATTTTAGAGGCTAGTTTAGAAATACTGGAGAATAAATCACCGTCGGAATTAACTTTAAAAGAGTTAGCCGAAAAATTGAATATTAAGTCTCCATCGCTATACAAACACTTTGAGAATATTGACACTTTGCATGATTGGCTCGCAGAATACAGCCTAACGTTGTTATACGATGTTATTGCAACGTCAATAAAAGGCGATACTACAAGAGAGAAGATAGAAACACTAATGATTTCTTGTAGACAATTTGTATTGCAAAATCTTAATTTATACGAATACATTCAAAATACATCATATTGGAAATCAAAAAGCACTTATTCTATCTCAGATAAGATAACAAGTCAACTGTCTTCTGTCATTGAGTTAGAAAATAAGGATGAAACCGTTCATTTTATTCGTTATCTTCGAAGTTATTTAACAGGCTTTATTGATTTAGAAATAAAAAGCGGCTTCGGAATGTCGGTTGATTTGGAAGAATCATTTTTGTATGGTATTTCAAAAATACTGGATCAGGTTGAGTAAAAAAATTTCTATTTTTCTTTCAATTTTATTGTACTTTTTACTATAATTTGTCTAAAAATCCATCTAAAGAATATTTGATTTTAATGTGATTTTTACTATAATGAAAGTATATAAAAAGTGAACCAACACTTCAAAAAATAGGGAGAAAAAGGAGAAATATTATGAAAAGGTAGCAGAGATTTTTAATCAAATTAGCAATCAGTGCAACTGCTATTTCATTGCTTAGTCTTGGAACAATTGGTTCAAGTGCCCCAACACCAATTGCAAATATTGTCGCTAAGGCGGATGAATACAAAGAGACAGACAAGGGGATTCTGGAATTTAAAGGAAAACTTCAGCTTTATTTAGGAAATAGAGATGATAAAGGAAGAGCCACTGTCGCGCATATCCAATTACAAGACAAGGATGAACCAAAAAAGAAACGCGATAAAAAATTAAAATATAACCCTGTTGGTTGGCATAATTATAAATTTTATTATGGAAATGGTCAGAAAAAAGCATGGTTAATGAACAGAGGACATTTAATTGGTTATCAGTTTAGTGGCTTGAATAATGAGGCTAAAAATCTTGTACCAATGACTGCTTGGCTAAATGCGGGTAATTATAAGGGAACCGATGATAATAATCAAGACAGTATGCTTTATTATGAAAAACGATTGGATTCATGGTTATCTACCCATCCTAATTATTGGTTAGATTATAAAGTAACTCCTGTTTACGAAGGAGATGAACTCGTCCCTCGAAGAATTGAGTTGCAATATATTGGCTTGGATAAAAATGGAAATTTATTGACTATTAACTTGGGTGGTAAAGAAAAGCATGATGACAATCAAATAGGTCATGTTACTTTGGATAATATTTCTCCTAATGCAAAAATAGATTATCTCAAGGGAACTGCTACTAACACAGTTAAATCTGCAAGCCAGCAGAAAGCAGAGGCTAAAAAAGCAGAAGAAGCTAAGAAAGCAGAAGAGGCAAGACAAGCGGAAGCTGCGGCTAACACAGGTTATTTTAGAGATGCGAAGGGGAGATGGCATAGACCCAATGGGCAATATGCTTCTAAAGCGGAAATTGCTGCAGCCGGTCTGCCTTGGAAGTAAAATAATAGAGTATATTAAATTAAATTTAAGATTAAAATAAAAGTAGCTCTTGAGCTACTTTTTTAGTGAATAAAATATAAATAAATGTATTGATATATATGACGAATAAAGGGTTAGAGAATGATATAAATTATGACATTTTATATTGCGACAACGCTAATATTTAACGAATTGCCTCATTTTCCTAAGCACCAGCTTTTAGTTTTTTTATTTTTGTATAAAGTAAGACACGTCCAATTAGATAATAAGGTGTGATAAAAAAATAAGTCAGAAAATTTAAAATAGGCAAAGTCAGAAAAAATTTGGATGAATAAATCTGCAATGATAAGATAATTACGCTTGGAAGTGTAATGATACTAAGGTAAGTTAAATCAAGCCAAAATATTTTTAAACGAAAACCTTTAGTTAAATGAAAACTTCTTTTTAATATGGAGAGTAGAGAGAATTTTTGTTTAGTATCCGTTTTATCAAAAAGACTATAGACTGAAAATTTATAAGGAAGCATGAGTATAAGTTCTAATGCAGGCATTAAGAACATAAATAAAAGATTACCTGTCAAGTGATTTAAAAAAACTTCAAACATGGTAGGGAATGGATTTGGATTATCTCTTAGACCAGTAGCACTAAAAATAATCAGGAATTCTATAATTTTAAGAAGTTGTTCGACTCCCATATATAGTAGAATTAGAATAATAAGTTTTGGAAGATGATTGATAAAATGGGGTTTATTGAGAGAATAATAAGATAAGTTTTTATCATTAGAGTTCAAATATTCCATAATAACAAATATTTCGATAAATGTTAGACTTAGAGAAATAAATGAAAATAGGTGTTGATTATAAATATATATCCCAAGTATAGGCGTTATCAAAAGAAATAATCTTCCCAAAAAATGGTGGTGTTTGGGAAGAGATTTTAAAATTTTATGCGTCTCTTTATACAGATCTAATATTTTCATAAATACTCCTTTTTTTCAGTATAACATAACTGAATGTTAAAAACAAAATCTTATACTTCACTGAAATTTTTAAAATTTACGAAAGACATTCATTGTTTTAGCTATTAAAAAAGAGAAGATTAGATTGATCTTCTCAGAGTAATGAGCAAGATTATATGAATACTTTCTCATTATTGAATATTTAGTTTTTTACTAATAATGTAATTCGTTGCTATATATGCAATGACGGCGTAGATAATATTCACTATTATGTTATTAGAATCAATACCGAATGGAGATAAAAAAGCATTGATAAAGCTGAAAAAAAGGAGAATTAAAAAGTAGAAAACAACTCCTAAAAGTCCACGTCTGTTAGAAAATAATTGACCGATTGATACTGCAAGGTAACAGTATAAAATATTTGAAACAACAGTGACAATCGTAGCTAGGACTGTTAATGTTATATCTAGCCCCATACTATAAGAAAGTAGAGAGAAAGAATTGATAATTGCTGCGAATGGTTTAATATTTTCAAGCGGAGTAAAGATAAAAGTAATTGAGAGCGTGACAACGAAGTAATTAAAAATCGATAAAACAGTAGCTGTGACTAATTTAGAAAGAATAAGCTGATGACTATTCACTGGCAGTGTTAAAGTAAGGTATCCTTCTTGTCCAAAAACATTTTGATAAAAACGTTTTACAATATTGACAAACTGAGTTGAAAAAATTAAAAAGAAAATAAGACCTACCAAGAAAAAAGTACTTGGGATCCAAAGTAAATTTTGAGTGTGAGGTTCATCATCAAGATAGTTGAGTAATGGAGATGTTTCTCGAACTATACTTCCAAGAATAGGCGCTACAATAATCAAGATTGCGTTAATTAATAGATACCATTTTCTAATTGCTTGAAATTCATACTTTAATAATTTTAAAAACATAGAGAACTCCTAAAATTTAAATTTATCACGAAAAATACCATCAATTGATTTTCCATGTCCTGTCCGAAGGTCATCAGCATTACCAGTGAGAGTAATTCTACCATCTTGTAAGAAAATCACATCATCTAAAATGGACTCAACATCAGCAATTAGATGGGTAGAAATGATAACGGTAGCATTTCTAGTATAGTTTGAAACAATGGTCTTTAAAATGTAATCTCTTGCAGCGGGGTCTACTCCCCCAATAGGTTCATCCAAAATATAAAGTTTAGCTTGGCGGCTCATAACGAGGATTAGTTGGAATTTTTCTTTATTCCCTTTTGATAAATCTTTAAGCAGACTATTGGGATTAAGATTTAAATAATCTAAAAGATCTTCGGCTCTTTTACGAGAAAAATCTTCGTAAAAATCTTCAAAGAATGAAATTGCATCTTTAAGTTTTGTATAATTGTTTAGATATGTTGTGTCTGGTAAATAGGAAACAATTTTCTTTGTTTCAGTTGATGGGTGAAAACCATTAATAAGCACCTCACCTGTAGTGGGCTGCAACAAACCGGCAATGATTTTGATTAAAGTTGTTTTTCCAGCTCCATTTGGTCCTAGAAGACCTACGATTTTACCAGTAGGAATCTGTATATTTAAATCTGATAGAGCATTGTGGTTTTTATATGATTTTGAGAGATGATTTAATTGCAATAATGTTTCCATTAATAATTCTCCTTAGTATAATTCTCTAGAAATTATTGCAGAAGATTTTAAACCTTCTGATTGAGTTAACTCTTTTCTGTTGAATAAAATCTTCATTATCAGTTACAAATCGGCCAGATGTGTTTTGATAATAAATGGCATCCTCGTGTTCTAGCTCAGAAGATGTGCACTATTTTAAGATTGGCATCAATAATCTTAGTATAATCTTGAACAGATGGGAATTGTTCGCCATGTTTGATAGGGGTACTTATAATTGTACTTTAATGTGATGAACATTTGTAAATGTAATGGCGATTTTTTATCTAATATTCATACCATATTCACTTTCTAAATTAAAGTTCAAACATGTATTGTTCTAGTCCAATAATACAATAAAATAAAAGTCTTGTCAATGAAATACTTTTAAATTTTAGTTTAGTTGATAGACTACATGAGTATAAATTTAAAAACAAAAAATCAATAAGTTTAACTCTATAAATATTGGAGATTTATAAAGTTAAGGCAAGGTTTAAAGTAATTTTACTAAAAAATATCTTTCCTATCTTACGACAACTTTAGTATCCATTGACAACAATATTCAGCAATTTCCTGCCATCCCTCTTGAAGATGAATATTATGCGTTCTATTACTAAACGTTATCCAATCTGTGGTACTTGATTGGTGGCTATAGGCTTTGGCATTTTTTTCTTGGATAATAGGAGGTTGAGAACGATCTAGTTCACCTGAAATAAACAGGAGAGGAACATGAGGTTTGCTAAAATCAATCTGTCCCTGTTTTGAAATACTTTTAGCGACTAACTTGCTAGACTTGATAGCATTTTGCTCTAGAAAGGCTTTTGTTTCTGATAACGACATTTCATTTGTAACATAAGTATTGTACCAAGAAGGATCCATGAGAACCAAAGGATTTCGATTAAAAGGATTCATTATTTTAAAATTTGAAATTATCCAGTCTTTTTGAAAGGTGATAATTCCCTTAGGCGGTCCACTTGTCAAAGTAATCCCTAAGCATCCTTTGTTATCTTCTATAAGTTTTTGAATGATGATTCCACCTAATGAATGACCGATTAAAATTGGCTTAGTATCTAAGGTATCAATGAGTTCTATATAGCCATTAATAACAGCATTAAGATCTGTTTGTACCTTCTCTTTATCAGAGCTAGTTTTACTATGGTTAACCCAAGTGGGATTGTAGCATTGATATCCTTTATTTTCAAAGAAAAACTTCCATTGATTAAAACAGTTTCCGTCTTCCATAAATCCATGAACAAAAATGATTGGTTGCATGAGTGCTCCTTTTTTTATTTCACTAAACTCATAATTATTTTAATTAATTCTTCTAGATTTTTAAGAGATTTTTTATTAGAAGCTAAATAATAATAATTTTTGGTTCCTTTTTCTCTAACAGTGACAACACCACTATTTTTTAAAATTTTTAAATGATGCGAAATGGCTGGTCTTGATAAATTACTGTTTTTGGTAATATCTGCAACACAAATACCATTGCAGTCTCTATCTAACTCTAACATGAGTTGAATAATAGATAATCGTGTAGAATCACCCATTGCAATGAGTGTCGACTCGCACTCACTCAACAAAAATTTTACCTTGTTTATTTTATTAATTGTCATACCACACCTTTAGTTTAAAATTTTAAACCATTATAGCATATAAAAGATTTAAAAATAAGGCTTTTCTATTTTTAAAAAGAAGTTCAGTAGCGGTTGTCTTCATTGTGGCACAATATTTTAGTAGTCACACGATTTATAAAAATCCTTGAACGCTTCATAGAAAACTATATGAGTAAAACTAGAATAGATGATGGACTATTTGCATTTATGATTAGTAGAGAAATACTATTCTAATATTAAGTTTACAAATAAAAAATATATTTCCTCATCGTTAAGGAAAAAAACTAAATGAACATTATAATATTGTTTTGTTAAAATAATATTGTAAATAAAAAAACTAGGAGGGTATTATGTCAACAATATCAAAAGATTTTTTATGGGGTGGTGCAGTGGCGGCGCATCAATTAGAAGGTGCTTGGAACGAAGATGGAAAAGGTATTAGTGTAGCTGATGTTATGACTTCTGCTAGACATGGAGTACCTAGAGAAATAACCAATGGTGTTATCGAAGGGAAATATTATCCTAATCATTTAGGCATTGATTTTTATCATCGTTATAAAGAGGATATTGCTCTATTTGCGGAAATGGGTTTCAAGTGTTTTAGGACTTCAATTGCTTGGTCAAGAATTTTTCCCAATGGGGATGATCTAGAACCTAACGAAGAAGGTTTGCAGTTTTATGATGATTTGTTTGATGAATTATTAAAATACAACATTGAGCCAGTTATTACCTTGTCGCATTTTGAACTTCCTTATAATTTAGTAACAAAATATGGTGGTTTTAGAAATCGTAAAGTTATTGATTTTTTTGTAAAATTTGCGGAAGTTTGTTTTATACGTTATAAAGATAAAGTTAAATACTGGATGACCTTTAATGAAATAAATAATCAAGCAAATTATTTTGAAGATTTTGCACCATTTACAAATTCGGGTATAGTTTATGAAAATGGTGAAGATAGAGAACAAGTAATGTATCAAGCAGCGCACTATGAATTAGTAGCGTCAGCTAGGGCTGTTTGTATTGGTCATAAAATAAATCCGGAATTTAAAATTGGTTGTATGATTGCTATGTGCTCAATATATCCGGCAACATGTAAACCTTCAGATATACTGATGGCTCAAAAGGCAATGCAAAAGCGGTATTATTTCTGTGATGTTCATGTCAATGGAGTGTATCCTGAATTTTTATTAAAATATTGGGAAAGAAAGCAAATTAAAATTGATATTACTGACGAAGATAAACATGATCTGCTCAGCGGTAAAGTTGACTATATTGGTTTTTCATATTACATGTCATTTGCGATAGATTCTCATCGTATTAACAATCCATTTTATGATTATGATGAAACAAAAGATTTAATTAAAAATAAATATGTTAAATCATCGGATTGGGGATGGCAAGTAGATCCAGAAGGACTAAGATATTCTTTAAATTGGTTCACAGACAAGTATCATTTGCCGTTATTTATTGTAGAAAATGGCTTTGGTGCCGTTGATACGGTAGAAAATAATACTGTAAATGATTATTACAGAATTGATTATTTAAAAGCCCACATTAGTGAAATGAAAAAAGCTATTGAAGAAGATGGGGTAGATTTAATTGGGTATACACCTTGGGGCTGTATTGACTTGGTTTCAGCTGGTACAGGTGAGATGAGAAAGAGATATGGATTTATTTATGTGGATAAAGATGATGATGGAAATGGTGCATACGATAGATTTCCTAAACAATCATTTTATTGGTATAAAAATGTTATAGCTACTAATGGAGAAGAATTGTAAATATTTCCGTTTTTAATGAGGAAATATATTGAATTCACAATTTACTATAATTAGAGTATATTTAGAATATAAAAGAGTCAGGAGAATTAAAATGAGTAAATCAGCATTAATAATATGTGCCGGCGGAATGTCTTCGTCATTAATTGCAAAAAAAACAATGAGCTATTTAAATGATGAAGGTATTGATATAGTAATGGATGCAAGGGGTGTTCCAGAAGGAACAAAAAAAATTCAAGAAGATAAGTTTGATTTATATCTCATAAGCCCTCAAACAAAAATGTACTTTAAACAACTAGAGGAAATGGCAAAGAAATATGACAAACCCGTTGTACAGATTCCTCCTCAAGCTTACATTCCTATTCCAATGGGAATTGAAAAAATGGCAAAATTAGTTAAAGAAAATATTTAAAAGGATAATATAATTATTGTTCAATATATTTTTAGGAGGAATGGTTTGTTACAAAATAAAGAAAAGAAATTAGTTCAGTATTTATTGAAACATAAAAACCAGTATGTCACTAGTAAAGATATGGCATTGGAGTTGGAGTGCTCTGATAGAACAATAAGAACATATTTAAAAATAATTATTGATGAAATTAATAAATTGGATGGTGTTGAATTATCTTCAAAACATGGTTGTGGTTACAAATTAAATTTTTTGGATGATGAATCTTATCAAAAATTACTAGATGATTTTAGCTTATTTAATAATGAATATAGTAGGAAAACGGATGATATCTGGAATAGAGAACACTATATTTTAAATAAATTGTTATTTTCTCGAAATGATATCTTTTTCGATACGCTTATTGATGAACTATATGTGAGTCGTTCGACGTTATCAAATGATTTCAAAAAGATTCGAAAAAAATTGCTTCCATATGACTTATACATATCAAGTAAAGCAAATAAAGGTGTATACATTGAAGGTTCAGAGAAAAATAAAAGAAAATTTATTGTTGACTATTTTTATGATAAAAATTTTTTAAATATATTTAATAGGTATGTTAATGGAAAAATATTTCAACAAGAAATTGATTTTGAGGAACTTACAATCATTATTTTGGAAGAGTGTAGTCGAGGTAATTTAAAGATATCCGATTTTGTATTACAAAATTTGGTAGTTCATATCTCGCTAACTGTTCGACGAATTTCAGAAGGATTTTGTATCAATAAACTTTCTAGTGATCTGATACACGATAAGGTTATATTTGAAATATCCAATAGAATTTTAAAACGTATTTCTAACTTAACAGGAATAGTCTTCCCAAAAGAAGAAATAGATTATATTGCCCTTCATCTAGTGTCCAAAAGTTATATACAAACTAGTGACGATAATAATATTATTGAGATAGAGGAAAAGATAAAGACAGAGTTAGTTACATATTTCACCTCTCAAAGTAATACAGTATATAATAATTTTAAAATGGATACAAATTTATTTGAGGGTCTTGTTTCTCATTTGAAGCTTCTTTTGATTAGATTACAAAACCAAGTAACATTGGAAAATCCTTTACTTCTTGATATCAAAACTAAATATGAAGAAAGTTTTAAAATAGCTAGTAATTTGGTTAATTCCTTACCAATTTTTGAAGAATTTACTTTATCAGACGATGAGATTGCTTATATATCCCTCCATATTTTAGCTGCTATAGAGCGTTGTAAAGAAAATAATAAAATGAATATATTGGTTATATGCGCAACGGGCTTTGGTAGTGCTCAAATGCTTTGTAGCCGGATAAATAATGAACTGGGAAATCTTGTATCGGTTGTGGATGTGATAGGGTATTATGAGTTGAACGATAACAAACTACAAAATATCGATGCTATTATTTCAACGGTAGAACTAGGAAGTATAGTTTTTTCTATTCCCGTGTTTACAGTTAGCGTTTTTTTAAACAATGAAGAAGTATTGTATTTGAAAAATCAATTACTATTGTTGAGTGGCGTTCATGCCAATACAACACATAAGTCATCTAGTAATATAAATTTTAGCAACATATTTGATAGGTATTTTTCAGAACATAATTTTTTAGTTTTGGAAGAGTGTGAAAGTAAATATGATTTGATTGATAAGATGTTAGAAAATCTTTCTACTGATGAAGAAGAAAAATATATAGAGGATATGAAGAAGTACATAATAAAAAGAGAAGAATTGAGTACGGTCGTTTTTAGCGATACCATAGCGGTTCCTCATGCAATTAAAGCGATTTCTCAGCATCATAAAATATCCGTAGCTATAATAAGAAATGGTGTTTACTGGGATAAAAATCACACGAATATTAAATTTGTATTCTTGCCTTCATTTTCAATTTTTGGAAATGAAGGATTAAAGGAAATTACTAAAAGAATAGTAAAACTAGTTGATTGTTTGACTATTCAGAAGCAACTTATTCATTGCAATAATTTGAAAGAATTTAAGAACATATTTTTAACAATTGAGGAGGATGATTAGATGACAAGTGAAGAGTTACAAATGGCAGCTTTTGAAATTATTTTGAATAGTGGAAATGCGCGAACTATTGTACACGAATCTTTCTCAACAATGAGAAATGGGGATTTAGAAAAAGCGAGTGAGTTGTTAAATCAAGCAAATGAAGAAATGCTATTAGCTCACAAATCACAGACGAAATTATTACAAGATTATGCAGGTGGCGAAATAATTAATGTTGAAATAATTATGGTTCATGCACAAGATCATTTGATGACAACAATGACTTTAAGAGAAGTCGCACTGGAGATGTTAGAAATGTATAAAAAACTTGAAAGCTTGAAAGAGGTTTAAAATATGCTACATAAAAGCAACACTTTTAATAATTCCAAAGATATTACAAAAAATAATAATATAAAATTTTCTAGATATCTTTTTATGAGATACATGGTTGCATTATTTTTCTTTTCGAATATTTACTGGGGATTATTACTGTTGTTAGGTAATTATTACCTAATATTACTACCTATACTTTTATTGGTAGTATTCGTTAGAGCAAGCTATGAACAAATCAAGCTATATTCAGCATTACTTGTTTCTTTAAATGCAACAAAAAATGCTTTTAAAAGTCAGATTATTGTAAATATATTATTGATATTTATTTGTTGTAGTCCTTTTTTTACAAATTTATTTCCTGCTTTTTCAGGAACTTTGGCAAGTAGGATATTTATAGGACTGATACTACTACTAGGAATTGGTATAGGATTTTTGTCTTTATATAAAATAAAAAAAATACAGAATAATACAGATAAATTTTATACCAAATTTAATAAAATAGTTGATTTTTAAAATTTCTTAATAAGGAGGAAATTATGGAAGAACAAAAAGGTTTATTTGGTTTTTTAGATAGATATCTAATGGGACCAATGGGTTTTATTGCTCAATTGAAAATTGTTCGCGCTATTACTGCAGCCGGAATGGCAGCTGTTCCGTTTACTATTGTAGGGTCAATGTTTTTGGTATTTAGTATTCTACCTCAAGCCTTCTCATTTTGGCCAATCATCGCTGACATTTTTGCTGCTTCATTTGATAAATTCACTTCTTTATATATGGTGGCATATTTTGCGACTATGGGTTCATTATCACTATACTTTGTATTAGCTATTGGGTATGAACTTACAAAAATATATGCAGAGGAAGAAGATTTAGACATGACTCCTATTAACGGAGCTTTGTTATCATTGTTTGCTTTTATAATGACAGTCCCACAGATTGTATTTGTTAAGGGAACAATGACTGCACTTACAAGTTTGAAAAAAGATGCTGTTGTAGCTGATGGTTGGGCAATGGGTAACGGTGTTGTTAGATTTGGAACAACGGGTATATTCACCGCAATCATTATGGGAGTTATAGCTGTTTTGCTTTATAGATTATGTGTAAAACATAATTGGGTTATTAAGATGCCTGATTCAGTACCTGAAGGAGTCGCTAGAGGTTTTACAGCATTAATTCCAAGTTTTGTTATTGCTTTCGTAGTTATATTAATTAATGGTGTATTAGTTGCACTAGGTACTGATATTTTTAAAGTAATTGCCATTCCATTTGGATTTGTTTCTCATTTAACAAATACATGGCTTGGTTTAGTCGTCATTTATCTTTTAACGCAAGCATTGTGGATTGTAGGGATCCATGGAGCTAATATCATTTTTTCAATTGTAGGTCCAATTACATTGGCAAATATGGCTTCAAATGCGAGTCATGGAACAAGATTAATTGCAGCGGGTGAGTTTTCTAATATGTTTGTTGTGGCTGGTGGTTCTGGGGCGACATTAGGACTGTGTATTTGGCTAGCAACTAGAGCTAAATCAGAACAGCTTAGTGCCATTGGTAAAGCAGCTATAGTACCAGGGATTTTTAATATTAATGAACCACTAGTTTTTGGATTACCAATGATTTATAATCCATCATTAGCAATACCATTTATGTTATCGCCAATTGAATCTATGACAGTTTATTATCTCTCTATGAAATTAAACCTAATTAATGCAGTTATTGCGCAAGTGCCTTGGCCTACCCCTCTTGGTATAGGGGCATTTCTAGGAACCGCTGACTTAAGAGCTTCAGTAGTTGCAGTAATAGGAGCAATAGTATCATTCGTAATTTATTATCCATTTATTGTTGCTTATGATAAAAAATTACTAAAAGAAGAAAATGAATAGATTTAAACTATGGTAAATTTAAAAAAGTTTACCATAGTTTTAAATTGTTACTAGTAAAGGAGTGTATTATGGTTTATCAATTCCCGAAAGATTTTTTATGGGGTGGTGCAACAGCC
>JAUMZQ010000003.1 GCA_030528055.1 Streptococcus sp. | reverse complement strand
CTTTTTTTGCTTTTTTTATATATTTTTTAAATGAACGTTTTAAAGGCTTTAAATCCAACATGAATTCTATCAAACTAAAAACATTCTCCTTCTCAGAGAATGTTTTCGAGATAATACGAATATTTATTTTGAAAGTAAATTAGCTTTGTATTTTTCGATTTCTGTTTTATTTCCCCAAACATAATGTCCTTCAGTAATTTCTACCATTTCAGGCTTGTCAGTTGAATAATCATGTTGTTCTGGATCATAAACTTTTAAAACTTTTTTCCTTTCAAGAATTGGATCTGGAATAGGAACAGCTGATAACAAAGATTGTGTATATGGATGAATTGGATTATTAAATAATTCTTCTGTTTCAGCCACTTCAACAATCACACCTTTGTAAATTACAGCGATTCGATCTGAGATGAAACGGACAACAGACAAATCATGTGCAATAAACAAATAAGTTAGTCCTAATTCCTTTTGGAATTTTTTCAATAGATTCAGCACTTGAGCTCTCACTGAAACATCCAAAGCGGATATTGGCTCATCTGCAATAACAAAATCTGGTTGCATTACTAAAGCACGAGCAATACCAATACGCTGACGTTGTCCACCTGAAAATTCATGCGGATATCGAGTCAAATGCTCTGATAACAACCCAACTTCATTAATAATATCTTTTACTTTCTTCTGGCGTTCTTCTTCATCTTTAAATAGATGATAATTATAAAGTCCTTCAGAAATAATATAATCAACGGTTGCACGCTCATTCAAACTAGCAGCAGGATCTTGAAAAATCATTTGGATTTTACGAATTAATTCTGCTTGTTCTGAACGTGATAGATGCTTGTTGATTTTCTTTCCTTCATAAAGAATATCACCAACACTTGTATCATTTAAACCTATAATAGCACGACCAATAGTCGTTTTTCCACTTCCAGATTCACCTACTAGAGAAAAAGTTTCTCCTTTATTAATAAAGAAATTAGCATTTTTTACTGCTACAAATTTTTTCTTTCCTTCGCCAAAGGAAATTTCCAAATTTTTAATTTCAATTAATTTTTCAGTCATTTCCTTTCTCCTGTTCTTCTAGATTAACATTAACTTTCGAACGAATTTTTTCATGCAGATTATCAATAGCTTCTGGTTTTTTCACTTTAGGTGCATCCTCGTGTAACAACCACGTTTTTGCCCAATGAGTATCCGTAACGTTAAATATTGGGGCTTGTTCTTCAAAATCAATTTCCATTGCATAGTCCGAACGCAAAGCAAAGGCATCTCCTTTTATCGTCGAATACAATGATGGTGGTGTTCCAGGAATAGAATACAATTCTCCACTTGCTGTAGCTAATTGAGGTAAACTAGAAAGCAAACTCCATGTATATGGATGTTTAGGGTCGTAGAAAATTTCTTCAACCGTACCATACTCTATAATCTCACCTGCATACATAACAGCAACTTTATCTGCAATACTTGCCACAACTCCCAAATCATGTGTGATAAAGATGGTAGTAAATTGATACTCTTGCTGAAGATTTTTTAACAAATCAATAATTTGTGCTTGAATGGTCACATCCAGTGCTGTAGTAGGTTCATCGCAAATAAGAATATCTGGACGACATGCTAGGGCAATAGCAATAACAATCCGCTGACGCATTCCACCTGAATATTGGAAAGGGTATTCATCAAAACGTTTTTTAGCTTCAGGAATCCCAACCTTAGTCATATAGTCAATGGCTAATTCTTTGGCTTCTTTAGCTGTTTTACCTTGGTGTTTAGTGATGACTTCTGTTATTTGGCTTCCAATCGTGTTGATAGGATCCAAACTAGTCATAGGATCTTGGAAAATAGTAGCAATTTTAACACCACGAATTGATTCCCAATCCTTATTTGTTTTTAATTTTGTTAAATCCTGACCACGATAATCAATAGTCCCTTTAGCGACGCGACCATTTTCTTCTAACATCCCTGTAAAAGTCTTCGTTAAAACAGACTTTCCAGAACCAGATTCTCCAACTAGTGCTAAAACTTCTCCTTCTACTAGTTCAAGAGATACATTACGAATAGCTGTTAAAATCCGATCACGTACGTCAAATTCCACGACAATATCGCGAGCAGTTAATATTACATTTTTTTCGGTTGTCATATTTACTCCTATCTATGTGTACGTGGATCACTTGCATCAGCCAAATTTTGACCGACAACAAAGAAGGTTAAGGAAACCAAAATTAACGTCGTTAATGGAATCCAGAAGAGATACGCATTTGTTGTAACATTTTGTGAATAATCGGAAATCAAACGTCCCAAACTCGGTACAGTGACTGGAAGTCCTAATCCAAAGAAGGATAAAAATGCCTCATATGAAATAAAACTTGGTAAGAGTTGAGAAGTTGTGGTTACAATAACAGACACCAACTGTGGCATAATATTCTTTGTTATTATTTTCAGTGTTGGAGTTCCTAAAGTTCTAGAAGCAAGGTTATACTCCAAGTCTCGATAACGAATGATTTGAACACGAATCGTGTAAGCAATCCCTATCCAACTCGTCAGACACATTGCGAAAATCAAATTCCAAAAACCTGCTCCAATAGAGTAAGTCAATACAATAACAATCAGCAATGATGGAATATTAGAAATAACGTTATAAACTTCCATCATGAAACGGTCGACTGTTCTAGAAATTCCCCATATTCCACCGACGATAATTCCTATAAAGAGGTTGATAATGGTCGCAATGATTGAAATTAGAATAGAATTTCTTGCACCAAACCATACTCCATCAAACAATGATTTTCCGTTACTATCTGTACCAAACCAGTGTTCAGCATTTGGTTTTATAAAACGAAGACTAAAATCATTTACATTACTAACATCATTAAAATCAAATTTTGAAAACATTGGATAGATGAAGCTCATTAAAATAATTGCAATCAAGATACTTAACATCAAAATCGTTGATTTTTTCTTAATAAATTGACGGATAACAGAACGCCAATATGAATAAGCGGGAGCATCAATTACTTCAGAGGCATAATCATCACGTTTTACAAATTGGAATTTATTTTTATCAATTTCAGCCATAGTTATTATTTACCTCCCTTTGATGTTAATTTTATTCGTGGATCAAGCATAGTCATCAATATATCACCAAATAAGAGTGCAAAAATTGAGAGACTAGTAAAGATAAACACAAGACCGATAACCATTGAGCTGTTTGAAGCTCGCACAGAATCAATCAACATTTTCCCCATACCAGGAAATGCAAAGACAGTCTCTGTCAATGTTGCACCAGCAATCACTCCTACAATAGAAGCTGGAATACTTGAAACCAGTGGCACCATGGCATTTTTAAAGATATGTTTATTTGAAATTTCTTTTTCTGATAGTCCTTTAGAACGAGCAAAACGGACAAAATCTTGTGACTGTAGGTCAATCATATAACGACGAATCCACACAGCCGTCCATGGTGCACTTAAAAGACCTAGAATAACTGATGGCAATATATAGGAACGCCAATCACTTGCACCGAATGTTGTGAAGGAATCTGGTAAACCTACTGTTGAACCTGCCAACCGCACAAGATAAACTAAAGCTATTGTTGGTAGTGACATCATGAAAGTCAAGACTCCTGTCGACAAACTGTCAAACCAAGTATTTTTCAACTGTGCCATGTAAGATCCTAAAGGTACTGCGATTAAATAAGATATCACAATCCCAATAAGCCCAATGATGACAGAACCAACAATCATTGATGGATTTTGATAGTTACTTTGTGTTGCAGTATAAGCATCTCCTTTACCAAATTTTGCAATATCTTGGCTATCTGCTTTACTTGGAGATTTATAAGTCCGAGAATAGATATTAACAGATGAGGTTTTCTTTCCTGTTGGGAATTGGACTTCGGATGATTGAGTTTGACCTTGTCCTTGACTAATAACTTGCAAAACAGGGGTATTAGCGTAAGTTGGATAAGAAATTCCTAAGTCAAACGTAACGAAATTTTGATGAACGAACGGAAATTGGTTGTTGAAGTAAAGTAAATACTTGTGTTTTGTTCCTGAACCCACAACTGACCAACCAATGGATGGATCATTTTCAACTCGAATATAGCGTTCTAAATTAGGATTATCGGGGTCTTGAACAGCATTTGTATGATCAATCTTAATCAAATTAGAGTAGAAACTAATCACACGTTCATAAACAGGAATTTCTCGAACGGCATAGAATTCTTTACTCTCTACAAATTGATGTAACTTCCAACCGTTACCAATTTTTTTGATATAAGATTCATAGATTTTCTTGTTTGCATCCGTTCCTTCAACTGTAACAGATGGATTTTCCTTGCTAGCCTGTTCTTTTAACTCTTTTGTATCATAATAATCAATATAACCCATGCGTTCATAGATTGTATTTTCATAGTTGGCTTTTTTATCCTTGGTGGTCGCAATTTTATTATAATTAGGATCTTGCTTAAATAGTAAGTATCTTGGAATTAAGGTATAGATGATGATATAAGTCAAGGTTGTTACCAAAAAGATAGATACTATTGAGCGTAAGATACGCATTAAAATATATTTTTTCATTTTTCGCTTCCTTTTAAATCCCAAAAGAACTTTCTCCCCTGTTAGAGAAAGTCCCTCTTGAATAATTTTTTAAACTATAGAGTAAATCTTGCTAATTTAGGTGATTTGTAGATTTTTCATTAAGGAATGTCATTCCACAATATTCATCAATTGTAGAAAATTATATCACATCTAAGAATAAAAGTAAACTAAATTTTCTGAATATTTCTATGAACCAAACCACTTTATTTTAGTTCTATTTTCTATTCTTTGAATCTCTCCAAAAAAATAAGATAGGGCAAGCCCCATCTTATTTTAAAGTGATTCACAAAGCAACTTTACTTGATATGATTTTTCAAATCTTCTTGTGCTTTCTTATTTGACTCTTCTTTTTCTTTGAGCCACTTCTTATATGCTTTTTCATATTCTTTTGTTGTTAAGACTTTATCTTGAAGTTCCATGTTTTTGAAGACATAGGTATCTCCTTTTATTCCCACATAAGAAAATGGTTTAGTAAACGGAACTACTTTTTGAACTCTTGGTGCTCCACCACGAGATATAACTGGAAGAATAATTGAACTATCTGTTAACCAAGCTTGTGCTGCCGCATATTTTGTATAGCGAGCATTTGTATCTTCAGTTTCTTCATTTGCTGCTTTTAATAATTGACTGTATTCATCCAATGAAACTTTTGAAACAATATCTTCATTTTTACCAGATTCTAAACCAATATTATCTAATAAGTCTCCACCATTTGGATTAAAGATATTAAGGTAAGAAGATGGATCTTGGAAGTCTGCACTCCAACCAGACATGTATAGGTCGTAATCCTTTTGCCCAGCTGTCTTAGCAAAGTAAGTACTATTATCAAACTCATCTGTAGACATCTGTTGTACATCTATGACAACATTTTCCTTGCCAAGAGTAGATTCAATTGATTGTTTAAAGGAATTAGTTCTTTGTACTAAAATTTTATCTGTTTGTTCTACTGGAATATCTAAATGAATTGGGAATTCTACTCCTTGGGCTTGGAGCGTTTCTTTTGCTTTTGCAATGGCAGCTTTTGCTTTTTCAGCATTGTAGATACCATTTTGAGCATCATCTAATTTAGTTCCTGTCCATGTATCCCCGTAGTTGCTAGCCAATTCAGACTCAACCACTGTAGAGAAGTCTTTCCCATCTACCTGTACAAAACTAGGTGGTACAAGTTGATTTCTAATAATTTTATTAGCCCCTTCTTCACCATTTATCTGTGCAGCTAGTGAGGTACGATCTAAAGCAAAGTTAATAGCTTGACGGAAATCCTTATTTTGGATAGCTTCTTTCGTCGCATTCTTCTGTCCATCACTATCCTTAGAAGAATGATTATAAGATTGGCGATTCAGATTGAAGGAGTAAAAATAACTTGTTGAATCTTGTGGTTCATAGATAATATTATCTTTGTATTTTTTTTCTACCGAGGAGTAAGTTGATGTTGTAGGATAGAGACGTGCTTGAGTATACACGCCATCTGTAAAATTACGAACAAGTGATTCTGGGTCTGAACCATCATCGTAAGTTAACTTGACTGTATCAATTTTGACATTGTCCTTATCCCAGTAGTTTTCATTTTTGGCGTATTCAATAACTGATTTAGAAGTAAAACCTTTTAGCACATAGGGACCATTGTAAAGTATTCCAGAAGGCTTAACTGCTCCAAAATCTTTCCCCGCAGATTTTAAAAACTCTGCGTTAATTGGGAAAAGAATCCCCATCGTTGTCTTAGAGTTCCAAAAGCTCTCTGGATTATTTAAAGTATACTGTACTGTATGTTTATCAACTGCTTTGACACCAACTGTAGAGAAATCTTTTGTTTCTCCTTTTACATAAGCATCCAAGCCTTTAATAGAATTTTGAACAATTGGTAAAGCTTCTGATTTTTCATCTACAGCATGCTTTAGCCCAGTAACAAAGTCTTCTGCTGTGACATCAGCGTACTCTTCTCCCTCAGAAGTATACCACTTTGCATCTTTGCGTAGTTTGTAAGTATAGGTCAAGCCGTCCTCAGAAACTGTCCAATCCTTCGCGATTGAAGGAACTAGATTTCCGTATTGATCGTTTTCCAACAAACCGTCCACAAGATTGGCAGCAACATCAGAAGTTGTCGCACGATTAGAACTAACATAATCCAATGTATCTGGATCCGTTGCGTAAACATAAGAATAAGCTTTAGATGAATCGGAACTATTTTTCGAGTTTCCACAAGCACCTAAAAAAAGAACTGAAGCTGCCACAAGTCCTGTAACCGCTAACCATTTAGATTTTCCCATGAGCAAATCTCCTTCTAAATTTCTATTGTGTTATTATACAGTATTTTTTTTATAAATACAAATTATTTTACCTAAAAAATTATTATTTTCCTTTTTTAAACATTGAAAAACCTTTGTTTTTCGGCTATTTAACTTGGTTTTAAGTAAAGATTGAATATTCTAACTTTTATAAAAAAACATTTTGTTTTTTATCTATCATTCTTCATCATTTGAATAAGAAATTTATCTTTTTATGGTACAATATAAAGTGATATTCCTTAGGAGAACAATATGAAACGAATTTTATTATTTTTATTACTAGTAATTGGTTTAACAACATACAAAGTAGCTGCCGATGACGAATTTAGTATTGCTGCTAAAGGTGCTATTGCGGTTGATGTGACTTCTGGAAAAATTCTTTATGAAAAAGATAGTCAATCTCCCGTTGAAGTTGGTAGTATCAGCAATCTTTTAACTACTTATTTGGTATATGAGGCCATCGATAAGGGACAATTCAATATGGATAGTTTCGTTGACATTTCAGATAATGCCTACTATTTAACAAATAATATAGATTTCACCAATCTTTCCATGGAAGCAAGACGCTATAAAGTTAGAGATTTGCTACAAGCCTCTCTGTTGGCAAGTTCTCACGGCGCGACGGTTGCCCTAGCTGAAAAAGTGGCTGGTAGCGAGGATAAAATTGTCCAAATGATGAATGCAAAATTACAAGAATGGGGCATTACAGATGCAACATTGGTAAATTCCTCAGGCTTAAATACAAAATTAGTAGAAGAAGAAACCACTACAAAAACAGATGCCGAAAAAGCAACAGAAAACAAGTTTAGTGCTTATGACATTGCCGTTATCGCTCGCCATCTCATTACTGATTTTCCCAAAGTGACTGATATTACCTCCAAAGTCAAGGGAGATTTTTCAGGAATTGAATTAGACAATTACAACTATATGCTAAAAGATCAACCAAATTTTCGCTTGGGTGTTGATGGTCTAAAAGCTGGTAGTTCCGAAACAGACGGTATATCCTTTGTAGCCTCTACTACTCAAGATGGTATGCGTTTGATTACGGTAGTGTTAGGAGTTGATGAAATTGATGGAGACCCTTATGCTCCTTTTGTAGCAACGGCTAGTTTAATGAATTACATTGCTCAACACTATACTCAAACTACTATCTTAAAAGCTGGCGATGCCTATGAAGACAGTAAAGTTAGTATCACCGATGGAAAGAAAGCAACCATTCCAGCGGTAGCTGAAAAAGATTTTAAGGTCATTCAAAGAATTGGTAGCCAAGCTGATTATAAAATTTCTTTTACTTCTCTGAAAAAAACATATCTAGCACCTATTTCAAAAAAAACCAAAGTAGGTACTTTGACTTACGAAGATCCTGAACTTGTTGGACAAGGGTATTTGGAAAATAAACAACCTTCCATTTCCATGGTTCCCAGCAAGAAAGTAGAAAAAAGTATTTTTCTTAAAGTTTGGTGGAATCAGTTTGTCCGTTTTGTCAATGAAAAATTATAAAGAACCAGTTCGTTTAAACTGGTTCTTCTTTTTCTATTTCCTCTAAATTTAAAATAAGATTAGCCCACTGAACCTTCCATTTCATAGCTAATTAAACGATTCAATTCAACAGCATATTCCATTGGAAGTTCTTTAGTAAATGGTTCGACAAACCCCATAACAATCATTTCCGTCGCTTCTGTTTCTGTTAGACCGCGACTCATGAGGTAATAGAGTTGCTCTTCAGAAATTTTAGATACTTTTGCTTCATGCTCCAAAGCCACTTGAGAGTTGTGAATTTCATTAAAAGGAATGGTATCTGATGCGGATAAATCATCCATGATAATGGTATCACATTCAATATGACTAACTGATTTTCTTGAATTTTTAGCAAAGGTAACTTGTCCACGGTAATCCACTTTTCCGCCACTTTTAGCGATCGATTTAGATACAATTGAAGAACTCGTATGAGGAGCATTGTGAATCATTTTGGCTCCTGTATCTTGATGTTGGTTAGCATTTGCAAAAGCAATGGAAAGCATAGTTCCTCTTGCTCCTTCACCATCTAAGTAAACGGAAGGATATTTCATAGTTGTTTTGGCACCGAGATTTCCATCAATCCACTCAACAGTAGCATTTTTCATAGCACGAGCTCGCTTGGTTACTAAATTATAAACATTATCCGACCAATTTTGAATGGTTGTGTAGCGCATGTAGGCACCATCTAAAGAAAAAATCTCTACAATAGCAGCATGGAGACTATTGGTAGAATAAGTCGGAGCAGTACATCCTTCAACATAATGAACACTTGCTCCTTCATCCACAATAATCAAAGTACGTTCAAATTGCCCAGAATTTTCGTTGTTAATCCGAAAATAAGTTTGCAAAGGGATATCAACTTTGACACCTTTTGGTACATAAATAAAAGTACCACCAGACCAAACTGCCGAATTGAGAGCTGCTAGTTTATTGTCTGTCGGAGGAACTAACTTAGCAAAATATTTCTTAAACAGTTCTGGATAATCTTTTAGAGCAGAGTCCGTATCTGTAAAGACGATCCCTAATTTTTGAAATTCCTCTTTCATATTGTGATAGACGACTTCTGACTCATACTGGGCAGCCGCTCCCGCCAAATAAGCACGCTCAGCCTCTGGAATACCAATTTTTTCAAAGGTTTCCTTTATTTTTTCAGGAACTTCATCCCATGAACGAGCTGGTTTATTAGATGCTTTTTGATAATAAATCAAATCATCAAAATTGATTTCGGATAAATCCGCTCCCCATTTTTGCATCGGCATTTTCTTAAAAATTTCGTAGGATTTTAAACGAAATTCTAACATCCATTCGGGTTCATCCTTTGCTGCAGATAATTCTCTAATGACTGCTTCATTTAACCCCTTTCCTGTTGACAAAATCGGGTCAACATCATCATGAAAACCAAATTTATACTCTCCGAGATCAATTGGTTTTGGTTCTACTCTTTCTTCTGACATAGCTTCCTTTCACTATACATTTTTTATAATTCATCTTGCTCTATCGCTTTTTTTAAAGCATTCCAGCCTAGCATAGAGCATTTTATTCTTTGAGGAAATTTGGAAACACCTGCTAAAAAAGCAGCATCTCCTAATTCCTTTTGCCTCTCGTCTTCATTTCCTTGTATCATCTGAGAAAATAATTCTATCAATTCAAGAGCTTCTGCCTTAGACTTTCCTACTACTGCATCTGTCATCATACTAGCTGATGCCGTTGAGATAGTGCAACCAGAATTGATAAAAGCAATATCTTCAATCTTATTTTGAGAATTAAATTTTACCGATAGGCTAATTACATCACCACATGTAGGATTATTCAGATTGATTTGATCAACTCCTTCAAGTTTTCCGTGATGATGGGGATGACTGGAGTGATCTGTTACAACAGCTTTATAAAGGCTGTCTAATCTAGAGATTGCCATTGAAAAACTCCTTTGTCTTTTCTAACGCTTCTACTAATTGATCACAATCTTCCTTGCTATTATAAAGATAAAAGCTCGCTCTGACCGTTGATGAAACATTTAGATAGTTCATTAATGGTTGTGCACAATGATGCCCTGCCCGTACAGCAACTCCTTCAAAATCAAGAGCCATGGCTACATCATGAGGGTGAATACCGTCAAGATTAAAAGAAATAACTCCAGAACGTTGAGACAAATCCTGAGAACCGTAAATGGTTATCCCTTCCATTGACTGCATTTTTGGAAAAACATAAGCGATAAGCTCTTTTATGTGCTCCTCTATATCTTTCATTCCAATCATATCTAAATAATCAATGGCTGCCGCTAAACCAATGGCACCTGCTATATTGGGAGTACCTGCTTCAAATTTCCAAGGCAAACCTTTCCAAGTCGTTTCTTGTTCGTAGACAAAATCAATCATTTCGCCACCAAACTCTATCGGAGACATTTCTTGCAGTAGTTTTTCTTTCCCATAAAGAACGCCGATTCCAGTAGGACCCAACATTTTATGACCTGAAAAAGCAAAGAAATCAACATCTAGATCTTGAACATCAATTGTCATGTGAGGAATAGACTGAGCACCATCCACCACAAAAATTGCCCCAACTTCATGAACGAGGTTAGCAATTTCTTTGATGGGGTTAATAGTTCCTAGTACATTGGAAACATGTGCCAAAGAAACAAATTTTGTCCGTTGACTTAACTTGTTTTGAAAATCATTCCAATCAAACAAGCCATTTCGGGGATAGGTATATACAAGTTTTGCTCCTGTTTTTTTACAGACTTCTTGCCAAGGAACAATATTAGAATGATGTTCTGTGACAGAAATCAGCACTTCATCACCTGGCTGTAATTGCTCTCCTGCAAACTGTGCGACCCAATTAAGACCAGTCGAAGTCCCTCTAGTAAACAAAATCTCTTTAGTAGATTGTGCGTGGATAAATGAACAAACTCGTTCTCTTGCTGCTTCATAAGCGGTTGTTGCTCGCTCTGCTAGAGTATGAACTCCTCTATGAACATTAGCATTATCATTTTGATAATAATTATTTATAGCCGTCAGGACTGGATTAGGTTTTTGCGTCGTTGCAGCATTGTCCAGATAAACCAACGGCTCATCATTGACAATCTGGTCTAAAATTGGAAAGTCTTTTCGAATGGTTTTTAGATTTAACTTAGACATTTGGCACCTCTATCTCACGACTTAATCTCTTGATCCTTTACTCTTTACAAATAAATAATGAGTATTTGTTTGTCTATCAAGTCTATTATTTTTTAGCTAGCACTTCATCAATCTTCTCAATCATCTCGTCGCGTACTTCTTTAACAGGAATTTCAACAATAACAGACCCAAGAAATCCACGCACCACTAAACGCTCAGCTGTTGGTTTATCAAGTCCACGGCTCATCAGATAATACATATCCTCAGGATCCACCTGACCAATTGAGGCTGCGTGTCCTGCTGTAACATCATTTTCATCAATTAGAAGAATTGGATTAGCATCCGAACGTGCTTGGTCCGAAAGCATCAAGACTCTACTTTCTTGTTGAGCATCCGCTCCCTTGGCTCCTTTAATGATGTGGCCGATTCCGTTAAAAGTTAAAGTTCCTTTTTCTAGAATAACCCCATGTTGTAAAATATTACCGATAGAGTGACAGCCATAGTTTGTGACACGAGTGTCAATTCCTTGAATTTGTCGTCCACTAGACAAAGCAACGACTTTCATATCTGCGTGGCTACCACGACCAAATAAATCGCTATCAAAATCAGCAACAACATTGCCCTCATTCATAACGCCAATAGCCCAATCAATCATAGAATCATCAGCTAATTTTCCACGTCTGCTAAGATAAGCCGTTACGTTTTCTCCCAAACGATCAATCGCAGAAAATTTGATTTGTGCGCCAACTTGAGCTATGACTTCTACGGTGATATTAGCAGAAGCTTTACAAGAAGGATTCCCTAGTGTTTCCAAGCGTTCTAAGTAGCTTATTTTGGAATGTTTCCCAGCAATAATTAAGATATGCTTATTAAACGGAACTTCACTACTACCGTCTTGGTAAAATAGTCCTTCAATTGGCAAGTCTATTTCTATATTATCTGGAATATAAAGTACTGCTCCACTATTAAAATAAGCTGTATGATAAGCAGCTAGCTTATCTTCATCATATTTTACAGAAGATGAAAAATAGTTTTCTATCACATCTGGTATTTGCTCTAAAGCTGTATAAAAATCTGTAAACAATACACCCTTTTCAGCCAATTCTGCAGGTATTTGTTCAAAAACCGTTTGGGTTCCAATTTGAACTAATTTTAAATTTTCTCCAGTATTTGTGAAATCTGGAACTGTTGATATCTCTTCATTTTCAGAAATTGTTCCATCACCTAAATTCCAACGATGAAACTTGACACGCTCAATAGCAGGTAGCTCTAACTGTTCAATCTTATCAAAGGCTTTTTGACGAAGATCCATGAGCCATTCTGGTTCTGCATGCATCTTTGAAAAATTTACAATTGCTTCTTTTGTCATTTCACTCTCCTATCTTTTAAAATCAAAAAGAATGTTTGACTAGACTTCTTCTTGGTATTCATAGCCGAGCTCCTCAGCTAGTTTAGCATAGCCTTCTTTTTCCAAACGCACAGCCAACTCTGGTCCACCAGAAACAACAACACGTCCTTCCATCATCACATGAACCACATCTGGAGTAATATAATTCAGCAATCGTTGATAATGAGTGATAATCATAGCTCCAAAACCTTCTCCACGCATAGCATTAACACCTTTTGAAACAACTTTAAGAGCATCAATATCAAGCCCCGAATCAATTTCGTCAAGAAGTGCAAAAGTTGGTTCTAACATCAAGAGCTGCAAAATTTCATTCCGTTTTTTTTCTCCACCAGAAAAACCTTCGTTTAGATAACGTTCTGCCATCTCTTCTTTCATGTTCAATAATTCCATTTTTTCGTCTAACTTCATAATGAAATCACGAACTGAAATCTTATCTTCGTCTTCTTTTCCAGCGTTCATCGCTGCTCGTAAAAATTCTGCATTTGTAATTCCAGGAATTTCACTTGGATATTGCATAGCTAGAAAAAGTCCCATACGAGCACGTTCATCTACTTCTAATTCTAAAATATTCACTCCGTCAAGAAGAACTTCTCCTTTGGTCACTTCATAATTAGGATTTCCCATAATCGCTGCAGATAACGTGGATTTCCCTGTTCCGTTTGGCCCCATAATCGCTGCAATTTCACCTGTTTTCAAGGTTAAATTGACACCTCTTAGGATTTTTTTGCCTTCAATTTCAACGTGAAGGTCTTTAATTTCTAATACAGACATTGTCCGTCTCCCTTTCTATAAATAACTATAATGTACTACACTTTAGTATATCAAAAAAAAGCCTAAAAGGCTTTTATTTTGTTTAGAATAATTCTTATTTACGTTTTTTATTTCGCCACTTCTTTCGAATCTCTTCACGGTAAGCCGAATTTCCAATAAAACGTAAAATCGTTAACAGAGGAGTGCGATTCGGACCTAGAACACCAATCAGTTCTGCCAATAAATCTATCCCAAATAACAAGCCAATTACTAGCAAAACACCACCGATTCGGCTAGACACATTTAAAAGCAAAGAAATCATAGAGAAAATCAATGAAATCCCGTAGATAACCAAAACTGTTCCTCTATGTGTCAAACCCAAAGAGAGCAATCGATGATGCAAATGATGGCGATCTGGATTATAAATTTTTTGCCCTGATAACGTTCTTCTCACAATGGCTAAGAAAGTATCTGTTATCGGAACTCCCAAGATAATCATAGGAGTTACCACTGCAACAGCTGTTGCATTTTTCAAACCTTGCAGAGACAACACAGAAATCATAAACCCAATAAATAAAGCTCCCGTATCTCCTAAAAAGATAATAGCTGGGTGATAATTATATGGGAAAAAGCCTGCAATGGACATTACCAAAATAAAGATTGTTAAGGTTAAAAATAGATTGTGTTGTGGTAAAAAGAAATAGGATACAATCCCCATTGTCATCAAGGAAATAATCGAAACACCGCTGACAAGTCCATCTAAACCATCAATTAAATTAACAGCATTCGTAATAGCAGTAATCCAAAGTACAGTCAAGATATAAGACAGCCATGGAACAAAATGTAAATGCGGTCCACCAAAGGGCAGTTTAAAATCATCCAATCTAAAATCAGTCAAAAGCCAAATCAAACTAGCTGCACAAATGATTCCAGCTAGTTTCAAAATAGGTGATATTTCTTTAATGTCATCTATTAAACCAGTTATAGCAATGATAAAGCCACCTAATACAACTGGCCAAATATAATCAAGATAGGTTTGTCCTCCAAATTCTACATGAGTGATTTGAGGCATTAAAAATATAGTGGTTAATGAAAAAGCTACTACAATAGCTATACCCCCACTACTAGGCATAGGTTTTGTATTGATTCTTCGAGCATTAGGATGGTCAACTGCTCCAATTTTAAAGGCCAATAGACGTACTAAAGGAGTCAATACTACTCCGATAAAAAAATTAGCTAAAAGAACTAAAATAAATTTTAAAGGAAATGAAATCATGAGCATTCAACCTTCTGGAGATTTGCAACTGCATCTGTCACCAACAGTAACTGTCCATGTTCTTGTAAAACAGCACGTGTAATATCGGAATCTTCGGCAAATTCACGCATTTTTGCTAAAAGCCATGATGGATAAGAATCTGGTAATCCTTCAACATCTACTAAAATTGTTAGATAATAAACAGAATCGTATTTATACAATTCAGATAAATCAATCTGATAATCTACTGATTTAGCAAACGAAACCGCTGCTGTCAAATCATTAAAGTGTAGGATAAAATAAATATACCGTTCAGAAGTTTCACTCTGCTCTGTCTTATTTGTTCCCTCTTCAGAAGAAGATTGGTCATGATTTGCTTCTGCTGTCTCCAAAGACTGAACTGCTTCTAAATCATCTTTACTCTTTTCAAAAATACTCTTTTCAATTGTTTTTAAAAATTCATCTGGAGACATTTGAGATAACTCATCCATATCTGGTAAATCTGCCAAATCATCAAAATCTAGATTTTTATCTAGTTTCGACTTCGTTACGAAGACATCTACTTTATCTGGTTTAGGCGTTACTCTAAAACTAAGCATACCACTATCTAGAAAATTTTCTGGCATTTCCAACTCATCTAAAATAGTATAAAAGAATTCTTCTGTTTTTTCTTGGGGAACTAAAAAATCCGACATTTCCATCCCACGTTCTTCTAAATCCTCTAATTGAATGGTGATTTTTATTGTCGAATCATTGATTTGTTTCATTTTCATTTTGCTACCTCATACTTCTCTAGTCTTTTCATTATACTAAAATTTCTACTTTATTTCAAAAAATACACAGAAAATAAACAGAAAAAATTAAGCCAAGCAAATTGCACTAGATAGCTAGATTTTTAAATCTGGCTCACAATATTATCGGCTTAATTATTTTTATCCTAAAATGGCTTTAATAAAAGCATAAAACAACAAAAGCGTTCCTAAAGCAATACGATACTTACCAAAAATAACGAAATCATGTTTCTTGACATAAGCTGTTAAAAAGCGAATGACATACAAACTAACTCCAAAAGCAACTCCCATCGCTACCAATAGAAGGAAGAGTTGCCCAAAACCAAGCGAATGACCTTTTACAATAAACTTAAGAATTTTTAAACTACTTGCTCCAAACATAATAGGGATTCCTAGGTAGAAAGTAAATTCTGTCACAACAGAACGACTAACACCGTTTAAAAGACCACCCACGATTGTTGACCCTGAACGACTAGTACCTGGGAACAAAGCTAAAATTTGAAACAATCCTATGTAAAGTGCTGTCTTATAAGGTAGCCTTGTCAAATCTGTAATAGAAGCTGGTTCTACATTTTCACGTTTCTCTAGATAAATAAAGACTGCTCCATAAACGATTAACATGATAGCTACTGAAACTGGATTATAAAAATGTTTATCAAACCAATCATCCAAGAAGAAGCCAACAATAGCCGCTGGAAAGGCTGCAACAACAACTTTAGCCCATAATTGCCATGTTCTGCGAATTTCACGCTCTGTCTTATCCGCCTTAAATGGATTTAATTTATCAAAATAAATAACGACAACCGCTAAAATAGCTCCTAGTTGAATGACGACATTAAACATCTCTATAAAAGCAGGATTTTGGTCTTTGTATCGAATAAAATCCTGAATTAAGATTAAATGACCTGTACTTGAAATCGGAAGCCACTCTGTAATCCCTTCAACAATTCCAAATATTATAGATTTTAAAATTTCAAGAATAAACATTTACATCTCCTATCATCACTTTAACAGTCAGTATACCATATTTCAAGACTAGAGAAAACCTATCTATAATTTTTCATTGCAAATCCAGTTTAGTTTTAGAAGGCTCCACCGCCTCCGCCACCTCCGCCACCAGAAAATCCGCCACCAGAATCACTAGAGGAAACAGAAAAATGACTCGCAGCACTTGCTGTTTTTCCATAATTATATAAACGATTAGATGAGAGTGATAATGCTGAAGTTAAATTTAGATCAACCAAATAGCTCATGTTTTGATCATTTATGTGAATTTGATGAATTTTTATCGTATCACTCACCTTATCTGCACAACCATATAAAGTTGCATAAACTAAAATACGATTCCACAATACAATACTTTCAAGCTCTGCTTGTTGCAAATTGGCGATCTGTTGTAGCATGTTTTCAAAGCTATTCCAATAATAATATTGAAGAGTACCTTCTTCATTCAAGACACCATCTCGAATATAAATTTTTTTCTTCTGATACAAGAAATAACAAAGAGCTCCTGACAAAATATCCAAAACTAAGAAAAATAAAGTATTAGCATTTATTATAGAGGAGTAAAATAAATCATAGATATGATCCATAGAAGTAAAAATAGGAATAACACTACAAACGATAGCGGCATTTATTAAAATTCTTTCATTTTTATTCAACGGACGATAATGATTAACAAGTCCCTGACGATCAATTGCTTCATTTACCCCTCGAGTAATTTTATTCAAATGTCTATCAATATTTATACGAACTTTAGTTCCAGCGCTACGAATCGCGGATTCATTCTTTTTCAATTCTTTATATATGCTATCTGAAATGGTGAAATCTGAGAACAAATCTTCTGTTGATAATTGTGCATGCTCTCCAAATGCCATCGTTACAAAATCTTTTTCAAAGGGGAGTAATCCCTCACTGTGCTGAAGGGTTAAAATTATTTTTTGATCCTTTTCATCAGCTTTTAAATTTCCTCTATCAATCAAATCCAGTAAAGTAGCTTGAATCATATTTTTAAATTTCAACTTAGAGTAATTTTTCTCTGTAGGATTCACTTCATTCAACTCTACTGAATAAATATTTGAAGCCACTACAAGTGGTGGAAGATTCTGTGGTATTTCATAGAGTAACGTATCTTTAGGATAATTTTTTCCCACTTTAATCTTTTTTCTAAATAAAAGATAGCAAGAAACCGAAAGAATAGGAAAAATCATAGCAAATAATATAGAAAATATTACTCCATAAACTATTCGGTCTTCAGTTTGTTTAAAATATGCTAATTCATTTTTCTTACCTGTGCTCTGATTTTCTATTAAGGAATAATTTGTAATTCCCGACTTTTCCCAATAAGAATGCAATTCTACACGACCTCTTATTGGTAGTCCAGAAATAGAAATATCATAGCCATCCTCCGTTGCATTAACATGAGTTGGGACACCAAAATATCCTGTATGAGCATATAATTTTGATGGAGTTTTTGGAGTTGCAAAAGGAGTCTGTACGGTTAGCTCTATCTGATTTATAGGAGCTTGCCAATCACTAATCGGCGACCAATTCAGTTCCCAAATATCATCATGCACAAATAGAATATTGGTTAATTCCCATTCGACTGTTACAGTTACCTTATCTCCTTTAGAACCACCATTATAAACTTTTACTTCATAACCGTCCTCTAAATCATTAACTTCTATCTTAGAGCTCTCTTTGTCAGTATAAACCCTAGGATTTCCATCAATTGTAAAACCTTCAGGCATTTTACCCGCCGTACCTAAGGTAATGATTTGTCCATTATAATCAGTATCAAAATGATAAGTTACTTCTTCCACATAGGTTGCCGTATTGTCTTCTCGAATCGTCAAATCGCCACTATAAAATAGAATGTCATAGCTAGTTTCAGCAGACACTTTTCCTGTCAGAAAAAAACAAGTAAACAAAAATAGTATCAGATAAACATACTTTTTCATACAAAATCCTCCAAACAACTGCTCTTATTATAACATTTTCTTAAGTAAAAGTTTACTATGTTTGAAAATATAACATTTTTTCGATAGAATAGAAAGAACTCTTTAAATTAGTAGGAGAATCCATGAAAAAATACTTTTTAACACTTGTTACTTTTGTTCTCATCTGTTTTGCATCAACATCTATTATTCATGCAGATGATAACTACCTCCGAATTGGGATGGAAGCTGCTTACGCTCCTTTCAACTGGACGCAAGATGACAATTCAAATGGAGCTGTAAAAATTGACGGAACCAATCAATACGCAAATGGTTATGATGTACAAATTGCTAAAAAGATTGCTAAAGGCCTAGGAAAAGAACCTCTCATTGTAAAAACATCTTGGAACGGTCTTATCCCAGCATTAACCTCTGGTAAGATTGACCTCATCATTGCAGGTATGAGCCCTACCGACGAACGAAAGAAAGAAATTGCCTTTTCAGCTAGTTATTATACTAGTGAGCCGGTTGTACTCGTTCAAAAAGATGGAAAATATTCAAATGCTAAAACATTAGAAGATTTTAAAGATGCCAAGATTACATCGCAGCAAGGGGTCTATCTTTATGATTTGATTTCTCAACTTCCAGGTGCCAAAAAAGAAACGGCAATGGGGGATTTTTCTCAAATGCGTCAAGCACTGGAATCTGGTGTTATTGATGGTTATATCTCTGAGAGACCAGAGGCTTTAACTGCCGAAGACGCTAATTCAAAATTTAAAATGATTCAATTCAAAAAAGGTTTCGAAGTCAGTAAAGACGATGCTTCAATCGCTATTGGCTTAAGAAAAGATGACAATCGAATTGAACAAATCAACCAAACCATTTCCACTATCTCAGCCGAACAACAAATGACTCTGATGGACGAAATGATTAAAAAACAACCTGTTCAATCTGAAGACGAAACAGTAAAAAAATCCTTTTTCTCTCAAGTAACTACCATTCTAAGAGAAAATTGGCCTCAATTTCTACGAGGTGCAGGACTGACTCTTCTAATATCTATTACAGGAACCATTACTGGTTTAATCATCGGTCTATTAATTGGTGTTTATCGTACTGCGCCATCTTCCAAAAATAAAGTTCTCGCTGTTCTCCAAAAAATATTTGGTTATTTCCTTAGCATCTATATTGAAATATTCCGCGGTACACCTATGATTGTACAGGCAATGGTTATTTATTATGGAACTGCACAGGCTTTTGGTATTTCTATCGATCGCACTATTGCTGCTATCTTTATCGTTTCTATTAATACCGGAGCTTACATGAGTGAGATTGTTCGAGGTGGTATCTTCGCAGTGGACAAGGGGCAGTTTGAGGCTGCTACAGCTCTTGGTATGACTCACGGGCAAACCATGAGAAAAATCGTATTACCACAAGTTATTCGAAATATCCTTCCAGCAACTGGAAATGAGTTTGTCATTAACATCAAAGATACTTCTGTTTTAAATGTGATATCCGTTGTAGAACTTTATTTCTCTGGGAACACTATCGCAACACAAACATATCAATATTTCCAAACCTTTACTATCATCGCCACTATTTACTTTGTCTTAACCTTTACCGTCACGCAAATATTACGATACATTGAACGACGCTTTGATACAGACAACTATACAAACGGATCTAATCAGATGCAGACGGAGGAAGTGAAATAATGACTGAAACCATTTTAAACATCAAACATCTTAAAAAATCTTACGGTGAAAACGAAGTCCTAAAAGATATCTCTCTAACAGTAAACAAAGGAGAGGTGATTTCTATTATTGGTAGTTCAGGAAGTGGGAAATCTACTTTCTTACGCTCTATCAATCTTTTGGAAATTCCGTCAGATGGGCAAATTTTTTACCGTGGCAAAAACATCCTAGACGACAACCACGATCTCACTCATTATCGCGAAAAACTAGGAATGGTTTTTCAAAGCTTTAATCTCTTTGAAAATCTCAATGTTTTAGAAAATACAATTGTTGCACAAACAACTGTTCTCAAAAGAAATCGAACGGAAGCTGAAAAAGTTGCCAAGGAAAACCTTAATAAGGTGGGGATGGGAGAAAACTTTTGGCAGGCTAAGCCCAAGCAACTATCTGGTGGACAAAAACAACGGGTCGCTATCGCACGTGCTCTTTCTATGAATCCTGATGCGATTCTCTTTGACGAACCAACCTCAGCACTTGATCCAGAAATGGTTGGAGAAGTTCTAAAAATTATGAAAGACCTTGCACAAGAAGGACTCACTATGATTGTTGTCACTCACGAAATGGAATTTGCTCGAGATGTCTCCAATCGTGTCATTTTTATGGATAAGGGAGTTATTGCCGAAGAAGGAAAACCCCAAGAAATCTTTACAAATCCTAAAGAAGAACGTACAAAAGAATTCTTACAACGTTTTTTGAGATAAAGACATTGATAATAATTGAACCTTTTATTTTATAACTAAAAACTCTTTGCAACTTAACATGCTTGCAGAGAGTTTTTTTAGTACTAATTTAATGAGTTGAAAATTTATTTTTCATCAAAAAAAGTAGCTCGAAAGCTACTCCAAATTTATTTATCAAATTTTTTGTGGTTTTTATCATAAAAATCAATCAAGCCAAGAGCTGTTTCAAAAGAGATATTTTTGACTTTTGCTCGCCCTTGAGCAAGAGCAATAATTGACATTTCACGAGCGTTTGTTTCTTTACTAATACGATAACCAGTAATTTTCTTATCACGAACCCAACCTACTACTGCTTCTACTTTATCAAAATTAGATTTAGTCATTTCTTACTCCTCTCTATTTCTAGTTTCGTTAACTAATATAATTGTTTTTGGACAATTTGTCAACTAAAATAGTATAATACAATTAAATTAAATATTTCTGAATATTCTTTACTTTGCTTTAAGAGCTGAAAGAATTTGCGTGCGAATATTTTCTACACCTTCAGGATTTGCTGGTAAAAACAAGGTATTATTTCCTTGATTATCAGCAAAATTATTTAAAGTATCCAAATATTGGTTCGTTAACAGAATAGACATAATTTGTTCTTCTGTCAACTCAATGTTAGCACCTTTTAATTCTTTGATAGAATCAGCTAACCCATCTACAATGGCCTTCCGCTGTTCAGCGATACCGACACCATGTAAACGATCTTTTTCAGCTTCTGCTTCAGCAGCTGTTACAATTTTAATCTTATCTGCTTCTGCTAATTCTTGTGCCGCAACACGTTTTCTTTGTGCAGCGTTGATTTCGTTCATCGATTGTTTTACTTCAGCATCTGGTTCAACTTTTGTAATCAATGTCTTAACAATAATATAACCATACGTACTCATTTCCTCAGCTACTTGTTTTTGAACTTCAAGGGCAATTTCATCTTTTTTCTCAAAAAGTTCATCTAATGTTAGCTTTGGAACAGAAGAACGTAACGCATCTTCAATATAAGATTTTATTTGAGCTTCTGGACGCATCAGCTTGTAGTAAGCATCAATAACATTGTTTTCATTAACACGGTATTGAGTTGCTACGTTCATAGTGACAAAAACGTTATCCTGTGTTTTGGTTTCAACAATAATTTCACTTTGTAACAAACGTAGTTGTACGCGTGCCGCTATTTTATCGATACCCAAAGGAAGTCGAAAGTTCATTCCACTATTGCTCGTTTTATAAAAACGACCAAAGCGTTCAACAATAGCCACAGATTGCTGACGAACAACGTAAATAGAACTAGTAATAAATATTACTATTGCGACTAATATTATAATAAAAAAAATTAGAACACTCATATCTTCTCCTTTTTCAAACTATGTAAAGTATAACACATTTAAAAAAGTTTTGCTATAAAGAAATATTAAATATAAATTACAAAATAAAGACTTTACTGTATTAAACTAACATATTATAGAGTGTTTCGTTCCCATTGAGATTAATAAAAGAAGGGTCAAATTGCTCCATTCTACGGATAAGAGACATATAGTCATGTTTGTTGGATAGGGCAATACCAATTAGAACAGGACCCGTTCCTTTACTAGCACGTTTGATATATTCAAATCGCGTAATATCATCATTTGGCCCTAAAATATTGTTGACAAATTCACGAAGTGCTCCTGGCCTTTGAGGGAAATTCACAATGAAATAATGTTTGATCCCATCATAAATCAAAGCTCTTTCTTCCATTTCAGGCATACGATTGATATCATTGTTTCCGCCCGAAATAATGCAACAAATTGTTTTTCCTCTAATATATTCTCGGAGAACTTCAAGGGCTGCTACACTAGCTGCACCAGCAGGTTCAGCAACAATTCCTTGCTTAGAATAAAGATCAATAATTGTTTCAGATATCAATCCTTCATCTACTCCAATCAATGTTTCAACATTTTTCTTGGTAGTCTCATAAGTTGATTTTCCAACCTTTTGAACAGCAATCCCATCTGCAAACTTATCTATTTCTTTCAGTTTGACAGGTTCTCCTGCTTCAAAGGCTGCTTTCATACTACGAGCACCATTAGCTTCAACACCAATTACTTCTATTTGTGGAGATGTTTCTTTCACATAGGTAGAAACTCCTGAAATTAAGCCTCCTCCACCAACTGGAACTAAAATGGTATCTAGTTGAATAGATTCATGTGCTGCCTCTTCTATAATTTCATAGGCAACTGTTCCTTGTCCAGCTTGTACATTAACATTATCAAAGGGATCAATAAATGTACTATTATTTAATTGGGTAAATTCCAAAGCCGCTCTAGCAGAAGCATCAAACGTATCTCCCACTAGCTTAATTGTTACAAAATTGCCACCAAAAAAACGAACTTGCCCAATCTTTTGTTGTGGAGTTGTGATAGGCATGAAAATTGTTGCTGGAATCTCCATTTCTTTACATGTATAAGCGACTCCTTGGGCATGATTTCCCGCTGATGCACAAACTACTCCACGTTCTCTTTCATCTTTACTGAGTTGAGAAATAGCATAATAGGCTCCGCGAATCTTAAAGGAACGAACACGTTGAGCATTTTCTTTTTTTAAATAGATTTTTGCATTGTATTTTTCAGATAAATACCGATCATAATCCAGTGGACTATAAAGGACAACATCTTTTAATACTTTATGGGCATGAACAACATCCTTGGTTGTTAACATCTCCTTTTCCTCTCTATCTGTTATTGGTAATTTTTTAATTTCTTGATTATCATATCAAGAGCATGTGCAAACAAACTCAGTTGGTTCGACCAACTGAGTTCTATAATTAATTTTTAATTAGTTATAAATTTTGAATGCATCATCATCATTTTTACCAACAAATGGCATTGCTTTACGCAATTCAGCACCAACTTTTTCAATTTCAAGTTCTGCAGCTTCTTTACGATAAGCCTCAAGACGAGGACGACCAGCTTTATAGTCTTCAACGAAATCTTGTGCAAATTTACCAGATTGAATATCAGCAAGAACAGCTTTCATGTTTTCTTTCACTTCCTTGGTGATAACGCGTGGTCCTGAAACATAATCTCCAAATTCAGCAGTATTTGAAATAGATTGACGCATTTTTTTCAATCCACCTTCATAAATCAAATCAACAATTAACTTCATTTCATGAAGAACCTCAAAGTAAGCTAATTCAGGTGCGTATCCAGCTTCTGTCAACACTTCAAAACCGGCTTCAATAAGTGCTGTTAAACCACCACAAAGAACAGCTTGCTCACCAAAAAGGTCTTCTTCTGTTTCTTCTTTGAAAGTTGTTTCAAGCAATCCAACTCGTGCAGAACCAACCCCTTTACACCAGTCCATAGCAATTTCTTTTGCATGACCAGTTGCATCTTGATAGACAGCATAAAGAGCTGGAACTCCAAAGCCTTCTTCAAAAGTACGGCGAACTAAGTGTCCTGGACCTTTAGGAGCACACATAAAGACGTCTACACTTTCAGGAGCTTTGATGTATTCAAAACGAATATTAAATCCATGAGCAAAACCAAGTGCATTTCCAGCTTCCAAGTTTGGAGCAATTTCGTTAGCGTAAATATCAGCTTGAATTTCATCAGGAGCAAGTATCATAATAACATCTGCCAACTTTGTTGCTTCTGCAACTTCATAAGTTTCAAAACCATCTTCTTTAGCTTTATCAAATGATTTTCCTTTACGTACACCGATAATCACATCATGACCTGTGTCACGTAAATTTTGAGCATGGGCATGACCTTGTGAACCATAACCGATTACAGCAATTTTTTTACCATCAAGTGCTGCTACTTTTACATCTTTTTCGTATTCCATTGTTACTGCCATTATTTAATACTCTTTTCTATTTTTATTTGCCTATTAGACTTTGATAACTCTTTTAGTGTTTCGTTAGTCTCGGGTAAATCCTGTTGCTCCAGTTCGTGCAATATTGCGTATTCCATAGGGACGAATTACTCGCAAAAGTGCTTCACTTTTTTCTGCATTCCCTGTCATTTGAATGGTAATAGAACTAGGTGCAACATCCACTACTGTAGCTCGAAACGGTTGAATAATTGCTAAAATTTCTGCACGCTTATCGGCTGGCGCTACTATTTTTACCAACATCACTTCTCGCTCCAAGTGAGGATTGTCTGTAATATCACGAACTCGTATCACATCAACCAATCGATTTAGTTGTTTGATAATCTGTTCTACCTCAGCATGTGATGCAACATCAATGATAATAGTAATTCTTGAAACATCTACATTTTCAGTTGTACCAACTGTGATACTTTCAATATTCACTTGACGTCTCGACAATACACCCGTAAAGCGATTCAATACTCCGGAACGATTTTGCAATCGTGCTGTCAACATTCTACGCATTGAATTTCACCCCCAACATCTCATGATTACTTTTTCCAGCTGGAACCATTGGGAGTACATGTTCCTTGCGAGAAATATCCACTTCAATAAACATCGGAACGTCTTCTTGAATGGCTAATAAATCTTCATCTAACGTATCAGGAGTTGCAAATTTATAGCTTTTTACGCCATAAGCCTGAGCCATTAACTGAAAATCTGGCAAAGCATCAAAGACAGATTCTGATGTTCTTCCTTCATAGAAAGCTTCTTGCCATTGACGCACCATACCCAATGAATGATTGTTCAACATAACAACTTTAATCGGGATATGATAGATGTTTAAAATAGCCATTTCCTGATTTGTCATTTGGTAGCCACCGTCTCCAACAAAAAGAATGACTTCTTTATCTGGATTTGCAATTTTAGCACCAATTGCAGCTGGAACGCCAAATCCCATAGTTCCTAGCCCGCCAGAAGTGACTAATTGTCTTTCATTTTTATAAGGATAATATTGAGCGGCCCACATTTGGTGTTGACCAACATCTGTTACTACAATTGCGTCACCCTTCGTTAACTCCCCAATGCGTTCAATAACCGCCTGAGGTTGCACGACGCGTTCCTTCTTATCATAAGAACGTACACGATTTTTGTCTTGGTTAACTTTAGCAATCCATTTACTTGTATCGTTATGAACTACATCTTCTTTCAAAAGCATTGTCAGAGCCTTTTTAGCGTCTCCTACAACTGGTAAATCAGCAGTGATGATTTTACCAATTTCTGCTGGATCAATATCTATGTGCGCAACTTTTGCATTTTTTGCAAAAGTTTTAGGATTTCCTGTCAAACGATCATCAAAACGACAACCAATGCTCAACATGAAATCTGCTTCTGTCATCGCAATATTAGCTGCAAAAGAACCATGCATTCCTCCCATTCCCAAAAATAGGGGATGATCCGTAGGAATAGTTCCTTGTCCCAGTAAAGTTGTTACGACTGGAATTTGATAACGTTCTGCAAAAGCGACCAATTCATCGGCGGCTTCTGCATAAGAAATCCCTCCTCCAGATAACAAAACTGGCTTTTTAGCTTTTGATAAATGCTTCAAAATTTTCTTAATTTGCAATTCATTTGGAATCAAGGTTGGCTGATAACTAGGAAGCTTTACCTTTGTTTCATAGATAAAGTCTGTTTCCAAAGCTGAAATATCCTTTGGTAAATCAATGACGACAGGTCCAGGTCGACCTGTTGTTGCAATATGAATTGCTTCTGTGATTATTCTTGGAATATCAGCTGTTTCTCGCACCTGATAATTATACTTAGTAATCGGAGTAGTGATGCCGACAATATCCGCTTCTTGAAAAGCATCTTTACCAATTCCTGCTCTAGCTACTTGACCAGTAAATACCAAAAGGGGAACACTATCACTCATAGCATCGGCAATACCTGTAATAGCATTGGTGGCACCAGGTCCACTCGTTACAACTGCAACACCTATTTTTCCAGTTGACTTAGCATAGCCTTCAGCTTCATGCACGCACCCTTGTTCGTGACGTCCCAAAATATGACGAATTCCTTTAAAATTATAAATCGCATCATATAGTGGTAAAACTGCTCCACCAGGATATCCAAAAATCGTGTCTACACCTAAACTTTGCAAGGTTTCTAATACAAGCTCTGATCCTGTTTTAGAAGTTTCTAATTTGATTTTTTCCATCCTTCTCCTTTCATTTTTTTAAAATTTTCTAAAAATTCAAAAAGCTTGTTTCTATAATAACATTTTTGGAAAAAATTGCAAGTATATCTTCCTTATTTTCTAATTTTTTAATAATTCCTCAAATATCCTCAAAAATAGCTTGTTATCGTTTTCTTATAAAGAGATTTTCAAACTTACTTTTTTATTATAACCAGCCATTTTTCTGGCCAATGTGTACTGCTTCTGTTCTATTTTCTGCATCTAATTTTGTTAAAATAGTCGAAACATAATTTCGGACAGTTCCATTTGATAAATAGAGTTTTTCAGAAATTTCTTTATTAGATAGACCCTCGCTCACTGCTTTTAAAACCAATGTTTCTTGTTTGGACAGAGGACTTTTATTTGCAAAAAGGCTCTCCATTAGTTCAGGGGAATATTCTTTTTTCCCCTCTAAAACCGAATAAATAGTTTTCATTAAATCCGAGATATTTCTTTCCTTTAAAACATAAGCGTCTACATCAGCATTTACCGCTCTCTCAAAATAGCCTGGTCTTTTAAAGGTTGTGACTATGATAATTTTAACAGAAGGACAATGTTCTTTTGCCCATTCTAAGACATCTAAACCGGTCTTATAAGGCATTTCCACATCTAGAATAGCGACATCTACCGTTTCTATTTGCAATGTATCTATTGCTTCTTTTCCATTAGACGTCGGGTAAACTTCTTCTACATCTGGTTGCATTTGAAGCAACTGACATAGAGCGTCTCTTAGCATACTTTGATCTTCAGCTAGTAATAATTTCATTGTGATCTGCTCCATTTTCATAAGGTAAAATAATTTGAATTTTAGTAGGGTGAATCCTACTAACAATTTCTAGCTGCCCAGCTAAATTTTCTACTCTCTCTCGAATAGAATGCAATTCATTTCCAGTCAATTTTTCAAAACCGATTCCATCATCTTCAATGTCTAATACAATATCTTCTTCTTTTTGAGAAAGGTAGAACTTGCAGTGGCTAGCTTCTGAATATTTAATAATATTTGTTGTTATTTCTAGTAAAATCATACTAATATTTGACTGCAAACTTAAAGATAAACTAACCTCTTTCAGTTGATTATCCAAGAACAATTCAATATCCCGAATTTTTAGCATGGATTGGATAGTTAGTAATTCTTCCTCTAAATTTCTCGCCTTAAGATTGTCTACAATACGACGAACACTCATCATTGACTGTTGGCTAATATCATGAATTTCTTGCAATTCTTTTTCCACTTGCTTATAATTTTTCATCTGAAGCAACTGTTGTGTCAATTCTGTTTTCAGGCTCAACATAGCAAAAGTATGTCCGAGGCTATCGTGTAAATCACGACCAATCCGATTTCGTTCACTCTCAGCCAACAAAAGATTAATTTTAGCATCTTGTCGCAATTTTTCATCTCTGATTTTCCTTATTTTTTCTGTTCGTTTTAAAGAAAATAACAATAAATCAATAAACAAAGCGATAATGAGAATAAACGCCGCATCCATTCTACTTGTAGGGATTTCAAAATAATAACAACAAAAAACAAGTAGTTGCGTCCCCAAAAAACTGAAATAACGGGTAGATGAAAACCGTGTTTCATCAAAGTAATAAACTAGTAGATTAGAAGGATAAGAAAAAAACCAGAAATAATTTTCCTCTATATATATACTCATATAGCCGATGTAAATCAACATGATAAACCACAAGAATAATTGATGAATAGGATTTTTATCAATTAAAATTCCAAGATAACTTCCAACAAAAATGACTGTCCCTACTAAAACAGAAAGAGAGTATTGTCCAGTGACAATACCCACTATGGGAAAAAGAATAAAAATTAAAGAAAAATAAAACATAGAATCAATCTGTTTTAATTTTTGAAACATTATTTTACCTCAATTCGTTTTTTCAATAAAATCGTTAGAGAAAAAACGACAACCGTATAAGCTAAAATTACTAAAATAGATGAAATACTGAGTGTATGGTGCTCTAAATAGACACTCACAACTCTGACAAGATGATAACTAGGAAGTGTTTTACCGACACTCTGTAACCAGTTTGGCATCATACTAAGCGGAAACCAAAGTCCTCCCACAACAGCTACAAACATATACACAATATTGCCGATAACAGACATCAGTTGTATGCTTGGTAAAAGAGTAAGCATGACTCCCATTGCAATAAAGACGATGCTTCCTACCAAGATAATACAAGCAACAACAATCCAATCCAATAAAGGAAGATTAACATTGCGAACAAAATGACCGACAGAAAAAACACCAATAATAGAAATCGTAAAAGAAATAAGAGCTATCAAAAATTTTGATATATAATATTCTACCACAGAAACTGGGGAATGATACAACAGTTTTTGCCAATTATTTACCTTGTTTGAATATAAATCACTAGGAATGGAGAAAAAAGCCGTAGACATAATGCTAAAAATAGTCATGGAAAAAAGATAGATCGTTGCCGCAGCACCATTATCCCCTTGCGGTATTAAACCAGAAAATAAAATATAAAAAGCAGATGGCATCCCAATAGATAATAGAAAATAAATAGACTCGCGTTTTAATGTCAGTAATTCTACTTTCGTTAAACTTATTAAATGTTTCATGGTATTTCCTTTCTTAATTTTGAGTAGTTTCAAAGACACTGTCAAGAAGCGTACGGTTTTGAATTTCGATTTCTTCAATTGTGCAGCCAGTTTCTTGTAATGATTCCCATACTTGGCTAGCATCTTTTGTAGTAAAGGTAACAATGTTTTGTTTTACTTCAATATCCATTGCTTGAGGTAAATTCTCAACAGTATCACGGTAAGAAATAGGTAGAGTAAAGTGCTTGATTTTCTCTTCTTTTCTCATCTCATAAGGAGTCGTATCTCGAATGAGTTCTCCTTTATGCAATACTAAAATACGTTCTGCAGTATGTTCAACTTCTTCAATATAATGTGAAGAATATACAATTGTTACTTTTTGTTTTTTTAGTTGATTAATAATTTCCCAAAATCGCTGTCTAGTGGAAGTGTCCATCGCGGCTGTGGGTTCATCCAGAAAGAGAATTTTAGGACGACCGATTAAAGTTAGAATAAAAGACAACAAGCGTCTTTGACCACCAGATAATTTTGTAGCTAATTGATTTTTTTGCTCTTCTGTAAATTGTAATAGTTCATCTATCTCTTTATTTGATAGACTATTTGGATAAAGGGATTGAAAGAAAGTCAGCAATTCTTTTACTTTTATCTTATTCACGATTTCATTTTCTTGTGGTAAAATCGATACTATATTTTTAAGTTGTTTATCTGTTGGTTTTTTATCTTGAATCGTAATTTGACCACTTGTAACAAATCGTTCTCCTAAAAGGCAATCCATCAGAGTTGTTTTTCCGGCACCATTTGGCCCAATTAACGCCACACAATCTCCCTCAACGATTTCAAAAGAAATATTTTTGAGAATAGCTTTGTCTCGAATTGATTTAGAAATATTTTTAACAGCAATTAATTCCATTTTCATAACTCCTTTACAAATTATATTTTTGTTTGTTCTTTCTATATTGATAGTATCATTGTAAAGGTTTTATTTTTTTGTTACTAGATAATTTTGTCACATTCCACTATGACAAATGTCATAAGAGCACAAAAAAAGAAAGATAGCACTATCTCTCTTTATGGATTTGTTTCTTCTTGTAGATTGTTTAATTTCATACCAGATATGAACAATTCAGGGGTAACATGCTTCAAGTCTTCTAAGCCTAGATTTTTAAAAAAGGAAAGTTTTTCTACTTCATCTAAGTTAGCTTTTTGAAAATCAATATCAACAATTACTTGTAATTTTTTGTCTGCTGTCACCGAATAATCCGTTGAAAATCCATCTATATTTTGAGCAGCAACATATTCTGGATCTGATTGAATAACGGTTTGCAATCGACTAGTCATCTCCTCTGGAGTTAAGTCTACTGCTCGATCTGTTACATCTTGAGGTAGATCACTAACCAACTCCATCCGAAGACTCAACATCGTCTTTCCTTGATAAGTGATTGTATCACGGTGATGAATATTTTCAATGTTACCAACTAATGTTTTTGTCACAACTTCTTGGTTTTGAGAGGATTCGCTAGGTAGTTTTGTAGAACTGCTATTTGATGTATTCTTCACTGTATCTTTTTTAGAATCAAACACACATCCAGTTAAAAAGATAAGAGTAATGGACATCATCAAGAATAACTTTTTCATGACTCACCTTTTCTTTATTTTATTTTTATTATAGTATAGCATAATACCAATTACTTGTCTAAATATTCTTATTTAGCTTCAACCAATGAGTTTTCTCAACCATTATTTATGACTGACAAAGTATTTCTATCAAATTGAATATCATATAAAAAACAAGCTAATAATGGCTTGTTTTTTAATACATCTTATTATTCAACACTTAATAAATATGGATAAACAGGTTGATTTCCTTGATGAATCTCAACTTCTAATTCTTCAAATTCTTCCATTAAATCTTGTGCTAAGTTACTAGCTACTTCTTCGCTACCATCTTCTCCAACATAGATAGAAACAATTTCACTATCGTCGTCTAACATCTTAGAAAATGTCTCTTTTAAGGTAAATAACATATCTGGATTTGAAACAACAATTTTACCATCTACCATACCTAAATTGTCATTTTCATGAATTTCCAAGCCATCAATCGTTGTATCGCGAACCGCCGTTGTAATGCTACCGCTCACCACATCGGACAAAGCTCCCGCCATTCGTTTTTCGTTTTCTTCGATGGTCTTTCCTCCATCAAAGGACAATAGGCTTGTCAATCCTTGTGGAATTGTGCGACTTTCGACAACAATAGCAGGTTGTTCAATGACTTCTGCGGCTGATTGTGCTGCCATAAAGATATTTTTGTTGTTTGGTAGAATAATAATATTACGTGCATTCAAGTGTTCAACTGCTTTGATAAAGTCTTCAGTTGATGGATTCATTGTCTGACCACCAGAAATAATATAGTCAACACCTTGAGCTTTAAAAATTTCAGCTAATCCTTCACCAGCAACAACGGCTATAATACCATACTCTTTTTCTTCTGCAGGAGCTTGGTCAGTAGCTTCTTTCTCTACTTGTGCCTCATGTTGATTGCGCATGTTGTCTACTTTAACTTTAACAAGACTTCCATATTTCAAGCCCTCTTGCATCACAAGACCTGGATCTTCTGTGTGAACGTGAACTTTAACAATTTCATCGTCATTAACAACTAGAAGAGAATCACCCAGTTCATTTAAATAATTTCGAAACTCGTCGTAATCAAATTCTTTGACATAGGTTGGACCTTTTTTCAAAGCAACCATAATTTCTGTACAATATCCAAAAGTAATATCTTCTGTTGCTACATGTCCTGCCACTGATTTATGGTGTTCTGCATTAATCATTTCAGACATAGTTGCTGGAGTTGCTATAAAGTCTTCTGAAGCGATGTATTCTCCCGTCATTGAAGACAAGAAACCCTCATAGATAAATACTAAACCTTGACCACCAGAATCCACAACGCCAACTTCTTTCAAAACTGGCAACATATCTGGAGTTTTTGCAAGAGCTGCTTTTGCACCTTCAAGAGCTCCCCGCATTACCTCTAAAGCATCATCTGTTTCTTCAGCTTTCTTCTTTGCACCAATAGCTGCGCCACGTGAAACAGTCAAGATAGTTCCTTCTACTGGTTTCATAACGGCTTTGTAGGCCACTTCTACACCTGTTTGCAAGGCAAGAGCTAAATCTTCTCCTGTTAATTCTGTTTTATCTTTAACGCTTTGAGAAAATCCACGAAAAAGCTGCGAAGTAATAACACCAGAATTTCCGCGTGCTCCCATGAGAAGCCCTTTAGCAAAAATCCCTGCCGCTTCACCGACTGTCGAAGCTGATTTATCTGCTACTTCTTTTGCACCATTCTCAATGGTCATACCCATATTGGTTCCTGTATCTCCATCTGGTACTGGAAAAACATTTAAAGAATTAACATATTCAGCTTGTTTATTTAAACGAGTTGATGCCGATTGCACCATTTCTTGAAATAAACTAGTAGTAATATTTGACACGATTATTCTCCTACAACTTTAATATTTTGAATATAAACATTCACTGTATGCGCAGTAATTCCGAGTTGATTTTCCAAACTAAATTTCACACGCTCTTGAATATTCTTAGAAACTTCACTAATTTTTATTCCGTAGCTTAAAACAGTATAAACATCCACTGAAATATCGCCTTCTTCACTTGTCTTAACAACAACTCCTTTGGCATAATTTTCTTTTCCTAAAAGAGCTTGAAAATTATCCTTAATCGTATTTTTGCTAGCCATACCAACTACACCAAAAATCTCCGTTGCTGCTCCACCAACAATGGTTGCGATCACATCATCTGTCAATTCAATTTGACCATCTTTAGTATTGATTTTCACAGTCATATTTTTTACCTCAAAAGTATTTTATATTCCATTTTACCATATTTTGAACAGGCTGTAAAAGAGTAAGGGTATAAATCAAGTGTCTAGTCTGAATGCCATTTTTAAACACGAAAAAAGGGCGGATATCTTATCCAAAACCCTTTTTAAAAATTAAACGCGTTCAACTTTACCTGATTTAAGGGCACGAGCTGAAACCCAAACTTTTTTAGGTTTTCCATCAATTAAAACAGTAACTTTTTGAAGATTTGGTTTCACTGAACGTTTTGTTTGATTCATTGCATGAGAACGGTTATTTCCTGATACAGTTTTACGACCTGTAAAATAACATACTTTAGCCATTTATATAGTTCCTCCTGATTAATTTAAGGGTTTGACACCACATACCTTAAAATAGTATCATATTTTAAATTTTTTAGCAAGAGAATTTACCGATATTTATAAAATCATCTGAAACATTCGTTTTCCTAAATGTAGAAAATTTTCAAGTTCCCAAACGCAACATTTCCTTGAACATATAAGGTTTTTTCTTTTTGATTGACATTTCTTGGATTGTTAACGGAACCAAAAGCATTGTCTACGCTAAGCTCCACCTGCCAACTACTAGGAACATAGAGAGAAACGGTTCCAAATGCCACTTCCACGCTAAAACTAGCTGATTCATTAATAATTTGAGCATTATCAAAATAAATATTCGCACTACCAAAAGAAACTTCTACTTTATCATGAACAAAATTATCAGAATTGATATAACGGTTAACCGTACCAAAAGAATGCTCTCTTTTTTTGAAATTATCATCTTTCCAAAAAAGAAGGGTTTTTCTTGTATAATTTGGTTTGATAATCATATGTAGACCAACACAAGCCAAGACTCCCGCTAAAAATAGCATCCCCGATGAAATTGGGAAAATATCATAACTGTTATTTACAATCACTAAAGCAATAACAGCAAGAATGATACAAGATGTTAGGCTTCCTTTTAAAATTTCCTCAATTGCAAGATAAGCAAACAGAATGGAAACTAACAAAGGTGCCAAATGAAAGTCAATGAATGGAATATTAAAACTTCCTTGCAATAATACCCAAGCTGCTAATACCAGCAAAATAATTCCTATTAATTTTTTTCTCATTGTATTTACCTCATTTCATTTAATCTTTCTTTTAACAATTTATAGTAGTGCCTTGATACATGTATTTGCTTATAGGTATCACTAAAATGAATACTACTAGTTCCTGAAAATGACTTATTTAGGGAATAAATTCTTTTTGTATTTGTAATAGTTGATTTTGAAATTCTACAAAAATTACGTGGCAATATTTCTTCCAACTCGTATAGTTTCATTTTCACTTCATAAGCATCTTCACAGACATGAGCAAAAACCTTGTTCCCATCTGTTTCGAAAAAAAGAATGGTATCTAATTCCACAAAATATTCACTGGTGTCTTTATAAAATAAAATAGAAGGAGTCGTTATTTCTTCTAACGCTTTTTGGATTTGATGAATTTGTTGATCTAATTGTGCTGTTTTAATCACAATTTCTGTTTCACCTAAGGTTTCATCTAATTCTATCCGAATTTTCATAGCCTTCTCCTTCCTTTATTTGTTTTCATTATAGCAAGTTTTAGTCAAAAAAAGAATAGCATTTCAGTAAGTGGTTAGTTTTTCAAAATAAGTGGTAAGCAACAGCATACAAATTGCAATTTTTATCGTTCAAGTTGATCAAAAAATAAAAAAACGTTGATTCATCAACGTTTCAACACTCTTAATTATGCCGATTGCAGGGATCGAACCTGTGGCCTACGCGTTACGAGTGCGTTGCTCTACCAACTGAGCTAAATCGGCATTATTTCTACTTCATATTTTAGCACGCGCATGGATTTTGTCAAGGGAAAATTGGGTGATACATAGACTACCAAACGCTATTTGACATTTTATGGAAAGAGAGTTAAAATACTATATGACTAAAAAAGTTATTTTAGTCATATAATATTTAATAAGGAGTTTAAAAATGGCTAGAGGATTTACTGAGCAAGAAAAGGTGATGATTCGACAATCTCTGATTGACGTTTTTGAAAAAGAATTAACAAAGAATAAATTAAATAAAATTAGTATCGACGAAATTGTTAAAAAAGTCGGAATTTCTAAAGGAGCCTTTTATAATTTTTTCCCATCCAAAGAAATGTTGTTTTTGCAAGTATTAGAAGACACTCAAGAAAAAATTGTTCAAGAAGTGATGACGATTGTCAATACAAAAAATAAATCCAATAAAGAAAATTTAAAAGATATATTTCTATTAATTGTTGACAAATTATTAACTCACCAATGGATCACACGGATGTCCAGTGTTGAGTTTGTCAGGAAATTACCAGCTGAATATAAAGAACGATTAACCTCGCAAGACATCATTGATTTTCAAAAGATTTTAAAACTGTTAAATCTTACTTGTAACATTCCCATGGAACAACTGATTATCATGGTTCAAATGTTGCTCTTATCAACCACAGGAGCAAATGATTTCGGACAGGAATATCGTAATACTATTAAAGAATTTATTAATCTAATGGTTGATAACCTAATTGAAGAAAAGTAACTGGAGGAGAAGGTATGTCACAATCAATTATTCAAATAAAACAAGTTAGTAAAACAATTCAAATGAATAATCAAATAATTAAAGCGGTTAATAATGTCAGTTTCTCCATTGACAAAGGAGAGTTGGTTGTGATTTTAGGCGCCAGTGGAGCAGGAAAGACAACTCTTTTAAACCTTTTAGGTGGGATGGATTCTCCAACAGCAGGAGAAATCATAATAGATCAAAAGGATATTAGTCAATTTAACGCTAAGCAATTAACACTTTATCGAAGAGAACAGGTCGGTTTTGTTTTTCAATTTTATAACTTAATTTCCAATTTAACTGCCTTAGAAAATGTCGAATTTGCTAGTAGTTATGTTAAAAATTCACTAGATGCCAAAGAAGTATTAAATAAAGTAGGACTGAGTGAACGCCATAACAATTTCCCATCTCAACTATCTGGTGGGGAACAACAACGAGTTGCTATTGCACGAGCTGTCACCAAAAATCCACTTCTACTACTTTGTGATGAACCAACAGGAGCCCTTGACTCTATCACAGGAAAAGATGTTTTAAAATTATTAACAGAAATAAATAGTCAAGATAAAAAAACTATTATCATTATTACCCATAATTCTGAAATTGCCAAAATGGCGGATAAAGTAATAAAAATGAAAAATGGTCAGATTGATGATTTGTATCTCAACACTAACAAACTTAGTGTGGATGAAATTGAATGGTGAGGTGACTTATGACTTTTATTTTAAAAAAATTCTTTCGTGATTTAAAATTTAATATCGCTCAAATTTCGACAATCTCAATTATCATCGCAATTGCTATTACTTTTTTTACAGGTTTAATATCTACAACAAATAGTTTGAGCACCACTATAAATAACTACTACCAAACTACCAATCTTTCAGATATCTATGCTTATAGTAACGAGCTACCTGTTAATTTTTCAAAAGACATACTAAAAACAAAGGACGTCAAAGAAACAGAAGAGCGAATCCAAACAACTGCTGATTGGAAAAATAAAGACATTGTTATTAACAGCCAAACTGATGTTATTAATAAAACGGACTTTATATCAGGAACTTCCCCAAAAGAAAATCAAATTGCGATCGATCATCTTTTTATGGAAAAAAATAAGCTCAAAGTTGGCGATACGATTCATCTAACTATTAATGGGATAGATAAATCATTAACCATATCAGGAAAAATACAATCCAGTGAATATCTCTATCAAATCAAGGACCCTGCCCAACCGGTTCCTAATCATCATTCTTATGGCTATGCTGTCATGGATAAAAATTATTTGACAAACTCTTTTTCTCTAGTCAATAATCAACTGTTAGTAACAACTGGACATTCAAACAACAGTTCTATCACGAACCAGTTGAAGAAAAAGTATCAAAATGTGCTATTTTTAACCAAGGATAAACAAATTAGCTATCAAGTTTTCAAAACAAAATTAAAAGCAATAGAAGATATGGCTTTTATATTACCAATCATTTTCTGTTTGCTTGCTAGCATTATGACTTTTATCAGCATGGTACGTTATGTGGAAAATCAAAGGCAGAATATAGCCATCATGAAAGCTTTTGGGCACCCTAATCGTATTGTCTACTCAAGTCTATTGATTTTACCATCAATAACGGTTCTTATTGGTAGTTTACTAGGTGGAATGATTGGTTTTCTTTTACTTCCAAATAAACTGATAAGCACCTTGACCATACTATTTGACCTACCTAAAATAGTAAAAGCAGATAACTTATCTGGCTTAGTTCTATTTATTTTACTCGTACTTTTACTTGAATATCTAGCAACTATCCTAACAGGCCAAAAAATTATCAAAGAAAAACCAGCTCATTCAATGAGACAACAAGTCTCAAAAGTTGGTAACCATTCACTACTTGAAAAAATACCATTTATTTGGCAAAGATTAAACTTTGAAAATAAGTTAGTTTGGCACAATATCAGTTTAGCTAAGTTTCGCTTTTTATTAAGCTCCATCGGTATTATCTTTTCAACTTGTCTGATTATTTCCTCTCTGGGATTAAAATTAGCAATTTCTGATATCATTAAGTCAGAATTTTCAACTACTAGAACCTACGATATCAGTGCAAAGTTAGCTACCCCCACTCTCAATAGTTCTAAAAATCAGTATGATATTTCATCTTTGAAATCATACGATTATGAGACCTCCCTTCCTGTCCAAATAGATTCTAAACTTTCTAACATCAATGTTATCAACGATGAGCAAGATAGTATTCACTTACAGAATGAAAAAGGAAAGGACATCCAATTCAAAAATCTTGACGGTATTTTTATATCAAAAAAACTGATGCAAGAACTCCATTTGAAGAATGGACAAAATATAAAATTAACTCTCACAAATCTAGACGGTCGTACTCAAATTCTCTCTGTTAAAATTATCGAAAGTTATATCAGCTATACCAGTCAAGGTATCTATACAACTTATAGCTATTTACATAAAAAAGGAGTGGAAGTTCCTGTTTCAACTCTTCTCATTCATTCGAATAATATCACTAACAGTCAAAAAAATCTTTCAACAAATAAAGAGTTTACAAGTTATACAATAAAAAACAAGCAAAAAATTGATTACACCAATGCCAGCAAATCCATCAATGAAATAATAGTGATGATGACAACAGCTTCTGCTTTATTATTGTTTACTATTATTTACAATATTAGTTCTATCAATATTTTTGAACGCAAACGGGATATTGCTATCGAAAAAGTACTGGGTTTGAAAGATTCCGAAATCAACTCACTTATTTTTAAAGAAAATTTCATCCTAGTTCTCTTTTCATCATTAATTGGTATTGTACTAAGCCCCTCTTTTTATTCATTAATCTGTAATAGTCTCTCTCCTGAGAATATGGCTTTCCCAGAAAAACTAAATTTATTCAGTATTCCAATGTCCATTTGTCTAATTTTTATATTCTTATATCTAACCCATTTATTTTTAAAACCAAAAATTAAAAAAGTTGATATGTTAGAATCATTGAAAAGCATAGAATAAAAAGTCATCTTCCAATAACTGAAAAAGAGTTTAAGGCACTACTTCCTTAAACTCTTTTTTAATAGTATCTACAAAAAATAATACCAACATTTTAAAAAAGGCTTATCCTTTCGGATAAACCTTACATTAATAACGTTTCAAACGGAATTATGCTTTTCCTTCTGAACCAAACACATCAATACGTTCTTCAACTGATGCTTGGATAGCTTTTACACCATCAGCCAAGAATTTACGTGGGTCAAAGAGTTTTTTCTTATCGTATTCTGCTTCGTTTGCTTCATAAGCTGCTGCAAATTTACGAGTTGCATTTGCAAAAGCAATTTGACATTCTGTATTTACGTTTACTTTAGCAACACCTAGTTTAATAGCTGCTTTGATTTGATCGTCAGGAATTCCTGAACCACCATGCAATACGATTGGGAATCCTGGTACTGCTTCAGTCAATTTCTTCAAGTGATCTAAATCAAGACCTTCCCAGTTTGCTGGATATGGTCCATGGATATTACCAATACCTGCTGCAAGAAAATCAATTCCAGTTGCAACCATTGCTTTAGCATCTTCAATTGGTGCTAATTCACCTTTACCAACGATACCATCTTCTTCACCACCGATAGTACCTACTTCAGCTTCTACTGAAATCCCTTTAGCATGTGCTTTTTCAACTACTTCTTTAGCTAATTTAAGATTTTCTTCTGTTGGAAGATGTGAACCGTCAAACATGATTGAAGTGTAACCAGCTTCGATACATGCAAGTGCATCTTCGTAATGACCGTGGTCAAGATGAATTGCAACAGGAACAGTGATTCCCATTGATTCTACAAGATTTTCAACAAGTGTTTTACACAATTTGTATCCACCCATATATTTAGCAGCACCCATAGAAGTTTGAATCAAAACTGGAGCTTTTTTAGCTTCTGCTGCACGCAAGATAGCTTGAGTCCATTCAAGATTGTTTGTATTGAATCCACCAACTGCATAACCATTATCACGAGCTGCTTGGATAAATTTTTCTGCTGAAACGATTGCCATTATATCAGGCCTCCTTTTATTTTTATGGGAAATTCCCACTTACATTGTATATTTTATCACTTTTTTCTAAAAATTGCTAGTTTTTCCTGAATGTACAATCGTCTTTTCAAAATTTGAAATTATTCTCAAAAAATTTCTGATATTATTTTCTTAAAAAATGAATTCATCTTTCTAACATTACTGACGGTAGAATTTTCTGTCGCCAAGCAAACTACCGATTAAAATGAAAATATGAATAATCAGTACAATTATAAAAGCCACTAATTCTACATGTTTTGTCAGTACAGATAATATAAATAATAGAAAATATAATGTAGGTAGTAAAATTCCTGATAGGTTAACTACCGTATAGAAACTAGTTTTGTACTCTTTAAACAATTCCGCTTCATCTTGCTGTAAAATATTATTCTTCAGTTCTTTGGTAGTAATATCTAATGGTACATCGATATCCAACATTTGATTTCGTTTTAACATCAAGTTTCTATAAATTAAGAAAGTCAGTATCAAAACAAAAAGATCAACAATGAAAAACAAATCCTCTCTGACAGCTGCAATCATCAACGAGACAAGGGAAACGACCATCAAAATGGAATTAAGTGATAAAGCAAGAGACCAATTAGCATGTACCAAACGATCCAACTCATCTGTTATATTCTCTTTTTCAGCTAAAAAAGAAGCGAATTTCTTTGCAAATTTGAAGAAGTAAATCAAACTGACTAGAAGTAGTAATATTTCTGCTCCTCTCAATGCATAGTTAATAGAATAAAGAATGGCACTCTTGTTATTTGGAACAAACCAATCTAACAATTCTGTTCTGTTGATGGATAGCAAATTTCTATTAAAAATACTCAGCAAAAATCCTACAATCCCTCCGCACACTGACCAGATAGCTATGCGGTTCGTCTTTTTTTTATTTTTATTGTTCATTGTACTCCGTCTCCTCTTCTATACTAAAAACATTATCAACAGGCTCTCCAAAAATACGAGCAATTTTTAGAGCGATAAGAATGGAAGGAAGGTATTCCCCTCTTTCAATTAAACTAACAGTTTGGCGAGAAATTCCTGCTTTTTTTGCCAGTTCTGTTTGATTCAGATTATTACGTGCTCGTAACTCTTTTAATCGATTCCTGACAAACATGGTAGCCTCCTTTTGTTTTTTTATTTAATTTTTGTCAAAAATATTGTAACATATCTTTTTCATTTTGACAACTATTATAGTCAAAAAGATAAAGATGATTGTCATTTCATCTATTTTTTATTACTAAAATTAAAAGAAAGATAACAGTGCACGATCTGTATTGTTAGCCAAAATGGAAGCTATACTAAAATTTTTGGAAACAAAAAAACTGACCAAAGGTCAGTTTAAGCTGCGGAGAGAGGGACTTGAACCCTCACGACCTAAAGCGGTCACAGGATCCTTAGTCCTGCGCGTCTGCCAATTCCGCCATCCCCGCTTTTTAAATACCTTAATAGTATAACAAGCAGAAAGGCTCTTGTCAAGAATATTTTCATATTTTCTACTGTAATCAAGTTAGTTCCTCAAGTTTGGGTGTTCCGATTTATTACAAAAAATTCACTTACTATTTTTATAGTAAATGAATTTAATCAGTTATTTTTTACTATTTTCTACCGCTGCAGTAACAAATGCAGTATAGAGACCTTCTGGTCTGTTAGGACGGCTAGATAATTCAGGATGGTATTGACAAGCTACAAAAAATTTATTTTCTGGAACTTCTACAATTTCAACTAGACGGTTATCAGGCGATACTCCTGAGAATACAAAACCAGCTTCTTCAAATTGACTTCTAAATTCATTGTTAAATTCATAGCGATGGCGATGACGTCTTTGCACTACTTCTTGATTGTCATAAGCAGCAGCAGCTTTACTACCACGTTTCAACTTAGATGGATAAAGACCTAGACGAAGAGTTCCCCCCATGTCTTCCACATCAATCTGATCGCGCATAATATCAATAATTGGATGCTTGGTTTCTGGATTTAATTCTGCTGAATTTGCATCTGAAAAACCTAATACATTGCGAGCAAATTCCACACAAGTTAATTGCATTCCTAAACAAACACCGAGCATTGGAACGTCATTCTCTCTAGCATATTGAATAGTTACTATTTTACCTTCTGTACCACGATGACCAAAACCACCCGGAACAATAATTCCATCTGCATGAGCCAATAAATCCGCTACATTTTCCTTGGTTACATCATTTGCATTAATCCAATCCAGCTTAATTTCTGCATCATTTACATATCCAGAATGCTTCAAAGCTTCAACAACCGAAATATAGGCATCTTGTAATTCCACATATTTTCCAACAAGAGCAATCTTCACTTGTTTTTTGAGATTCATCACCTTATCAACCATTTCTGACCAATCTGTCATATCCGCTTCTGGTACGTCTAATTTCAAATGTTCGCAGACGATTTGATCCATATTTTGCGCTTGAAGATTGAGTGGTATCTGATATAGATGTTCCACATCAAGTGATTCAATAACAGCTTCTGGTGCAACATCACAAAATTGTGCCAATTTGTTTTTAATGCCTTGTTCTGCTGGTTTTTCTGTCCGAATAACAAGCATATTTGGCTGAATCCCCAATCCTCTCAACTCCTTAACAGAATGTTGAGTAGGTTTTGTTTTCATCTCACCCGCTGCTTTAAGGTAGGGCAACAAAGTGGTATGAATGTACATGACATTGTCAGCTCCGACATCTGCTTTCATTTGGCGAAGTGCCTCAAGAAAGGGAAGACTTTCAATATCTCCAACTGTTCCCCCAACTTCTGTAATGATGACATCTGAATCCGTTGTTGTTGCCGCCCGTTTTATTTTTTCTTTTAATGCGTCAGTTATATGAGGAATAACTTGAACAGTCGCTCCAAGGTATTCTCCACGACGTTCTTTGCGAAGGACTTCGCTATATATTTTACCAGTAGTAACATTAGAATATTTATTGAGATTGATATCAATAAAACGTTCATAATGACCTAAATCCAAGTCTGTTTCAGCACCATCATCCGTTACAAATACTTCTCCATGCTGATAAGGACTCATAGTTCCGGGATCAATATTGATATAAGGATCAAATTTTTGAATAGTTACTTTCAAACCACGATTTTTGAGTAATCGTCCCAAACTTGCTGCCACAATCCCTTTTCCAATTGAACTGACCACACCACCTGTTACAAAAATATACTTTGTTGTCATGCTAATTGCTTACTCCTTTTTAAAAACAAAAATAGCCCCCTCTATAAGGGAGCTTTGCCGACCTCTTAAAAGAGGTGCCCGATATTATAATACCTTAGAATCAGACTTTTGTCAAATTAAAGATTTAGGACTATTCCTCTTCTTCATTTTCCGTTTCATCATCAGAATAATCATCATCTTCTTCGTTTAATTCAACTTCTTCTCCTAAATCATCTGGAGCAATCTCATTGATTTCAGCGTCGTAAGCCTCAACTTCACTTTTTTCATCATCTGGATTGTCTTCATCATAACTAAGAGAAGGATCTGTTTCATAAGAATCTTCATCTTCTGGATCATCATCGTTATAATCAATAGCGTCTTCATCACCATTCATAAAGGCATTGACACGTTTTTTCTTGCGTTTCTTAGAAGAATCTTCATCGGTTTCTTCAAGGGCGATGATTTCTTCATCTACTTCATCAATCGCATACCAAGAACGAAGTCCCCACTTATTATCTCCTAGCGGGATAAAGCTACCATCTACATTTAATTCCGTGTAAAATAAAGGTAAGGCTTCACGAATCTCACTATTTGATTTTTCTAAATAATTCTGAATTTCATTTACGAGATCATTAAAATACATTTCATGGTTACGACCATGTTGCTCTAAAATGGCACGCGCCACTTCAATCATTGACAATTCACTTTTTTCTTGCCCAGCAAACACTTCTAATTCCAAAGTTTTTCTCCTTTAAACTTACTATTACAATCACTAAATTAGTATAAAAATAAGGCAGATACGAAAATGAAAACACCCTGTCTTATTCAAAAGTTTTAATTTAATTATTTCAAAGATACCTCAAAAAACCAAACAATGATAAATCGTCATCTTTTCACTATATTCTATTGTACGATAATTTTCTACTTTCGTCAAAGGAATTTCACCTTAACACAGTAGGTAAAAAGCCAATGATAACATCATGGCTTCTTATTTGTTATTTTACTTTCGCTGTGCTTGTGATAAGTTCTACTGCTTTTTTAATAGCAATATCATGTCTCAACATATCTTCTGACAATAATTGACGAACACGTTCCACTTCCATATTGTAATCTGTTGCAAGTGATTCGATTTCAGCTTTGATTTCTTCATCGCTAGCCTCAAATCCTTCTGCTTTAGCAACTGCTTCTACAACAAGATTTGTTTTTGTACGTGATTCAGCGTCTGCTTCGTATTGTGCATGAAGGTCTTCTTGACTTGTTCCTGTGATTTGGAAGTACATTTCAGGAGAAATACCTTGACGTTGCATATTCCCAAGGAATTCATTAACAGCTCTATGCACTTCTTCATGAACCATTTCTCCTGGTAAGTCAACAATTTCTGCATTTTCTACAGCAAGTGATAGTGCTTCTGATTCCACAGCATCAGTATAAGCTGTTTCTTTTGCTTCCACTAATTCTTTACGATATTTTTCTTTCAACTCAGCAAGAGTTTCCACTTCTTCATCAATATCTTTTGCCAACTCATCATCAAGTTCAGGAACTTCTTTTTCTTTAACTTCATGAATAGTTGTAACAAACTTAGCTTCTTTTCCTGCAAGGTCTTCTGCTTGATAGTCTTCTGGGAATGTTACGACAACTTCTACTGTTTCACCAGCTGAGTGACCGACCAATTGCTCTTCAAATCCTGGAATGAATTGTCCACTACCTAATTCTAGAGAGTAGTTATCACCTTTTCCACCTTCAAATTCAACACCGTCAACAGAACCAACAAAATCAATAACAACAGTATTTCCTTCAACTGCTGCATCGTCTTTGATAACTAATTCAGCTAGGTTGTTGCGTTCGCGTTCTACTCGTTCATCAACTTCAGCATCAGTTACTTCTTTTGTTACATCAACTGTAATTTCTAAATCTTTGTAAGCTCCTAATTTGACTTCTGGTTTAGTGATTACTTCTGCTGAAATCGTCCAGTCTTCACCTTTTTTCATTGAAACAACATCAAATTTTGGTTGGGCTACTACATCAATAGCCACTTCTTGTACTGCTGCTTCATATGCTTCTGGAAGCACTTCGTTCAAAGCGTCTTGATAGAGTGCTTCTTCACCAAAACGTTTGTTAAAAATAGCACGTGGAATATGTCCCTTACGGAAACCTGGTATAGAGATATCTTTTTTAACTTTGTTAAATACACGATCCAAGGCTGGCTTGATGTGTTCTTGACTAATTGTAAAAGTCAATAGCCCGTGGTTTGTTTCTTTATTTTCAAATGATACAGACATTCTGTCATTTCTCCTTAAATTTATTAAATACAATCCATTATATCATAACTAAAAGGTTTTTCAAAGAATTTAAAAGGATTTTAAAACAAAATACTTGAATTTCAAATATGTTGCAGATAGTTTATTACAATAGATTTGAATTAATGAGATAGTAGTTAGTCTATCAAGTTTATAACCACTGAAAAGCTTCAGTAAATAGTTGTTCAATAGTTTACCTTGTACACTACTTGTAGCTATTTCATCATAGATAGAGATGGATAGCAAAGTTGCTTGAAATCTAGTAGATTCATCTCGATGAAATGCTAATTTTTCTTGAACGGCTTTTTATTTAATTTCTCTTTCCTAATATCGATAGATAAGCTATGAAAAAGATTTTCATTAGGAGTATAGATTAGAAATAATAAATATGTCTTTAAAAATCATCAAACAATGTTAGTTGATTCTCATTGTTTTCTGATACCTTTTTGAGTTTATTATCTTCAAAATCTAATTCTAATTCCATCTGTTCCTTATTTGAATATTTTTTATCAAATAGTTTTTGAAACTCTTCCCTACTATTAGATATCGACATGAGAGTTGTCACCTCAGTAATTTGTTTTTTTAAGTGTTCTTTACCAACATCAGGAGTTAAAGCTTGATGCCATCTATATACATATCCTTCTGACCCTTCTTTTTTTGTCTTTTCTTTTATGGCTTCAACAACATTTTTAGGTAGTTGAGAATATATATATTTATTTGTTAATTTGCCTACAAATTGAGGTTTTCTGCTAATATATTTTGCTGTAAATGGAATCCCCCATAATCGAAACAATTCCTTATAAAAATCGTCGGTAAAAATTAGTTGCCATTTCAAAACAGATTCCGATACATAAGCATTTAGTATGTTTTGAAGTTCATTGCGTTCTCTTTCATATTGATATCCAGTTGCCTCATCAACTAGAGCAGAAATACCGACTCTAGCAAAACCTCTCATTAGAATTTCTGCTTGTTCCGCTATAATTTTTTGACGTGGTGCTAGTTTAATATTATTACGAGCATCTAAAAACGCTTCACACACATCTGCCAGAATTTCAGCATCATAACCGTGAATTTTCGATTGCCCCTTATAACAAGTTAACGGTTCAAACATAGACCTGTCTTTTTCTTTATAAATAAAGGGTTCAAGTGATTTTTGATCCAGATAGCGATTCAGCCTTTTACCTGATGTTTGAGTGCCACTTCCAGATTCTTCAACCATTTTCAAAGCATTTTGCATTCCTCTACCTGATAATACTCTAGTTCCATTATCTAATACGTAACAAGGTATAGTATATCCCCCAAGATGAATCTCACCTTCAAAAGCTACTTTATTAATTTTTTTATTTTCCATACTAAAATTCCTTTCTATATCTTCTAATTATCTAAAAATATAGCTTTGCTTCTCTACCTACTCGTATTTCTAACTTCAATAATAAACTTATTAATTTTTTATGTCATTAACAAAAACAAGGGCTAAAAAACGATTTTAGAATATTTTTTAATACTCTCTAAAATCTCTAAATATTGGAGAAATATTTGACTCTATACTCTTTTATTTTAGGTTGAAACAACTTTTTAATTGTTCAACATTAAAAGATTTAAGACCATTGTTCTATAACCTTACCTTATAAAATAGAATGAAGACTAATTTTTTATTTTCAATATCTATTTTGTAATTAGTTTAGGTTTTTGTATTCTACAATATTGTTAAAACCAATTAATCAAGATACAACCTTTTTTGATTTTATAGTTATATTCTTGAGAATTGATTATTTCGCTAGAAAGAATTTTCCTCTTTAAATTATTAAGTAATTGAATTACATTTTGTTCCAAATTTATCCAAGATGCTTCACTGACTTAAGATTTAGGTTTTAGAATTTACGAATGGAATCCTGCTGATACTCTGCACGGGCTCCTCCGATGAGCTTAGGTCGACTAGCTAGCGCAGTGACATGTACTTTTCCCAATTCACGCAAAACAGGACGAATCGGAATTTGTACATGCTTTACGTGCATTCCTATTGCAGTATCTCCAATATCTAATCCAGCTTGAGCAGTTATAAACTCAACTTCTACTGGATTTTTCATATATTTAAAGGCGGCTAGTTGACCGCTACCACCAGCATGTAAAGTCGGTAGCACATTAACCACTTCTAGTTGGTAAGCTCTTGCCACTTCTTTCTCTACAACCAATGCTCTGTTCAAATGCTCACATCCCTGAACAGCCAAGTGAACTTTTTTTGGTTCCAATATATCTAGTATTGTTTTGACAATTATTTCTCCGACTTCTTGACTAGAGTTTTTTCCAATGTGTCCTCCAATAACTTCGCTAGAAGATAAGCCTAATACAAAAATGTCGCCAGATTCTAAAGCAGATTTTTCTAGAACATCTTTTACAATCTGCTCCGTTTGTTTTTTTATTTCTTGTAATTTCATATTCATACTTCCTTTTTGACTACTACACGAATAGGATACGAGAAATTTTAAGATACTATTTTGGGTAGTCTAGAAAATGCTTTGTACAAAACGAATCCAAAAATGATACCAACAGTATTTTGAGCAAAATTTGGCAATATAGACGCAACTATGACACCTGTACCTTCTAATACAATGGAAGCCAAGGCATATCCTCCGACCATGATTATAGTGGATAATAATAAACCAATCGGACGCCATTTCCCATTTAAACCTGCAAAATAACCCTGTAAGCCATGAATTACTAAACTAAATAGCATCCATTGAGGATATCCTGCGATCAAATCAATTAGAAAACCAGATAATCCTCCTACAACAGCTCCCTCATTCTTTCCAAAATAAAAAGCGGTAAAAAATATCCCTGCATCTAAAAGGGTGACAAAACCTGCTACAGTTGGGATTTTGAAAAAATTGCCTAGCACAATGGATAGAGCGATGATAAAAGATAATATTGTTAGTTTCTGTGTTTTATTCATTTTCATAAGGTATAACTCCGTATTGATCTGATTCTCTGATAGCTTGATAAACAAATTTTTTACTTATTTTCACGGCATCCCAAAGAGACTGCCCTAAAAGTAGCTGACTGGCGATACTAGAGGCAAAAGTGCAACCAGCTCCAGTATTATTACTCAAAAGAACTGGTGAAGAAATAATCTGAAGATTTTGACCATCATAAAATACATCTACGGCTTCTTCTTTATTAAATCGATTGCCTCCTTTGATAACAACGGCTGGAGCACCTAAATCATGAAAAATTTTAGCAGCCTCTTTCATGTCCTCTGTACTTTCAAGCGTTGTCTGAGTTAGTAATTGTGCTTCTATCAAATTTGGGGTAACAATATCTACATAAGGGAAAAATTTAATCAATTCATCTCGCAGGTTACTAACTGCTACATCATGCTTTTCTTTACACACCAAAACTGGATCTAACACTACTGGTATTCTCGGATTTTCTTTAATAAACTGGAGAGTCAACTCAGCTATTTCAATATTCGGTAATAATCCAATTTTTATGGCACCAAATTCAATAGTCGTTAAACTTACTAATTGTTGTTCAAATAGTTGAGTATCTATCGGGATGATATTAAAGTCATTTTCTGTTGCAGTCGTTAAACAAGTCACGGCAACAAATCCATGCAATTTGTTAACTGTATAGGTTGTTAAATCAGCATGTAAACCTCCGCCACTGTAAATATCATTTCCTGAAATAGCTAAAATCAATTTATTCTTCATAGTTTATTTCCTTTAAGAACAGACCATTTGGTGCAGCGGTTGGTCCAGCTAAATTACGATTTTTTTCGGTTAAAATACGATCTATTTGTTCGATATCCATTCTATGATTGCCAATTTTCAATAATGTTCCTACCATATTTCGAATCTGCTTGTATAGAAAACCATTTCCAGAAAAAGTAAAAATCAAAAATTGTCTATCTGTATCATAAACTACCTGCGCTTGCGTTATCGTTCTCACTTTGTCTACAACACTAGTCCCAGAAGCTGTAAATCCTGTAAAATCATGAGTTCCTTCTAGCTTTTTTATTGCTTTTTGAATTCGTTCAAATTCTATTGGATAAGGAAAATGAGTGGCGTAATGGCGCATTATGGGATTTTTAGGACGGCCAATATCCACTAAAAATTCATAGGTTTTAGAGTGTTTGGCATAACGACAATGAAAAGTATCTGCTACTTTTTCAACGGCTATTACATCAATATCTTCGGGAGACTGAGTGTCCAAAGCAAAACGTAGTTTTTCTATATCTCTTAGTTGTGGTAAATCAAAGTGAATGACTTGTCCCAAAGCATGCACTCCACTATCTGTTCTCCCCGCACCATGAACTAGGACTTCTTGACCACTATTTATCTTCAATAAGGTTTTTTCTATTTCTTCTTGGACACTGCGTACATGTGGCTGACGTTGAAAGCCTGCAAAAGCATACCCATCATAAGAAATAATCGCTTTATATCTCACCATGTTGTTATTTTATCAATAATAACTACCGACTGCAAATGAAATAAACTTGACTGTATGGGGACAGTTTTATTTTTGCAATTTATCTTTTAAAATTAGCTTTTCACAACTGTTTCATTCACTATCATTTTCATATAAAATACTAAAAAGCCACCAGAATAAAAATTCTAATGACTTTTTACGAGAGAGTAATCACTGATTCTCTATAATTTAGCTAATTCTTCATTTAAAATTTTCTGTGCAACTTGTGGGTTTGCTTGCCCTTTCGTAGCTTTCATCAATTGACCAATTAAAGATTTAGCTGCATTTTTATTACCAGCTTTGTAGTCATTGATAGCTTTCTCATTGCTTGCTAGCACTTCTTGAACAATCGGTAACAATTGTGCTGGATCTGAAATTTGTACCAAACCAGCTTTCTCAACGTATTCCTTAGCTGAACCACCATTTTTAGCCAGATGAACAAAAACTTTTTTTGCAATTTTAGAAGAGATAACACCATCTGTAATTAATGCCAACATCTCCACTAAATTAGTAGGAGTCAGAGCTATTTCTTCAATTGTTTTTCCTTCTGCATTTAGATATTGAGCCACTTCTCCTTGAAGCCAGTTTGAAATAGCCTTAGCTTCACCGCCAGCAGCTACTGCTGCTTCAAAGAAATCAGAAATATTTTTAGTAGCTGTTAATTGTTTGGCATCATAATCTGACAAACCAAAATCGGCTACATATTTAGCTCGGCGTTCCTTCGGAAACGCTGGCAATTCTGATCGAACTTGTTGAATCCATTCATCTTCAATTTCAAAAATGGGTAAATCTGGCTCTGGGAAATAACGATAATCTGCTGAACCTTCTTTTACACGCATAAGGAGAGTTTCACCAGTCGCCTCATCATAACGTCGTGTTTCTTGACGGATTTCCCCTCCAGAACGTAAAACTTCTGCTTGACGCTTCTCTTCAAATGCAAGACCTCTACGAACAAAGTTAAAGGAATTAAGATTCTTCAACTCTGTTTTCGTTCCGAATTCTTCCTGTCCATAAGGACGAATCGAAATATTGGCATCCACACGCATGGATCCTTCTTCCATTTTGACATCCGAGATACCTGTATATTGAATAATCTCTTTCAAAGCCGTCAAATAGGCATAGGCTTCCTCAGGGCTACGCATATCTGCTTCTGATACGATTTCAATTAGAGGAACACCTTGACGATTCAAATCCACATAAGAATAACCGTCACTACCGTGTGTGTTCTTCCCAGCATCTTCCTCTAAATGAGCACGTTCAATACGAATTTTTTTGCTAGTTCCATCTTCTAATTCAATGTCAATCCAACCATTGTAACCAATCGGTTCATCAAATTGAGAAATTTGGTAAGCCTTTGGATTATCTGGATAAAAATAATTTTTACGATCAAAGTGCATTTTTTGATGGATATCCATATTTAAAGCTAAGGCCGCTTTAATACCGTAATCAATGACCCCTTTGTTCATAACAGGAAGAACACCGGGAAATGACCAATCAACAATGTTGGTGTTGGCATTTGGATCTTCTCCAAAATGAGCTGGTGCTGGCGAGAAAATTTTTGAATTTGTTTTTAATTCAACATGGACTTCCAATCCGATAACTGTTTCAAAGTTCATTAAGCTTCACCTCCAAAAATAACTGGTTGTTGCTTATGATAATCTGTTGTTGCTTCAAAAGCTGCCGCAACTTGATAAATAGTCTCTTCATCAAAATGATTACCAATCAACTGCAAACCAACTGGTAAACCATCTACAAATCCCGCAGGAATAGAGATTCCTGGAAGACCTGCTAGGTTAACAGGAATGGTTAGAAGGTCAGCTAAGTACATAGCAACTGGATCATGGTTTTGCGTTCCTAGATCATAAGCAACTGTTGGAGCAGTTGGCCCTAATATAAGATCGTATTTCTCAAAAACTTTAGCAAAGTCTTGCATGATTAAAGTTCGAACTTGACCAGCCTTTTTAAAGTAAGCATCATAGTAACCAGAAGATAAACTGAAAGTACCCAACATAATTCTACGTTTGACTTCTTCACCAAATCCTTGACTTCTAGATTTGACATAAACATCTTCCAAATTCTCAATATCTTCAGCACGATAACCGTAACGAATCCCATCAAATCGTTGTAAATTTGAACTAGCTTCTGAGGAAGCAATAATGTAGTAGACCGCTACTCCGTACTTGCTATGAGGTAGACTCACTTCTTCTACAATAGCTCCTAAACTTTCTAAATGTTTTGCAGCAGCAATGATTTTTTCTTTTACTTTTTCATCAATTCCTTCGCCCATATACTCCTTAGGAAGAGCAATTTTAAGTCCTTTAATATCCTGAGCAATCTTACTCGTAAAATCAGGAACAAGTTCTTGTGAAGAAGTAGAATCTTTTTTATCATTTCCAGCGATAACATTTAGTAGTTGAGCATTTTCCTTTACAGTTTGAGAAAAAGGCCCTATTTGATCCAAGGAACTCCCAAAAGCAATCAAACCAAAACGAGAAACTCGTCCATAAGTTGGTTTTAAACCAACAACTCCATTGAAAGAAGCGGGTTGGCGAATAGAACCACCTGTATCCGAACCGAGAGAGAGGCGGACTTGTCCTGAAGCTACTGCAGTTGCAGATCCTCCTGATGAACCACCGGGAACTTTGCTTTCATTCCAAGCATTTTTTGTTGTCTTAAAATGTGAATTTTCGCTTGAACCACCCATGGCAAATTCGTCCATGTTTGTTTTACCAATGATAATCATATCGTTTTGATACAATTTTTCAACACTAGTCGCATTAAAGATAGGTTGGTAATTATACAACAGTTGAGAAGCAGCGGTAGTCAAGATTCCCTTAGTAGAAATATTGTCTTTTACCGCAATAGGAATCCCACTCGCCAAATTGTCTGGGTCAATTCCTTTGGCATCTATAGCTTCAGCTTGTGCTAATGCTTCTTTTTCACTGATGGTAATAAAACTATCAACAGCTGATTCTCTCTTTTTTATATCTTCTAGTGTTGATTGAGTTAATTCGATCGCGGAAATTTCTTTGTTTACAAGAAGATCATGCAGTTCTTCAATAGATTTTTGATTCAAAGTCATTAAGCATCTCCTCCATCATCTAAAATTGCTGGTACTTTGATGTAGCCTCGTTCCTTTTCAGGAACATTTTGGAACAATTCTTCACGGTTCCAACCAGCTTGAGCAATATCTTCTCGCATATAATTTACATTTTTTGCTACATTTGAAGTAAAAGGTACTCCAGTTGTATCCACTTCATTTAGTAATTCTACCATTTCCACAATTTTGGATAAGGTTGTTGCAAATTCTGCTGTTTCTTCTGATGAAAAAGAAAGTTTTGACAAATTGGCAACATGAGTTACTTCTTCTTGAGTAATTTTCATATTCAATTCCTTTACTATAATTGTTATATCATTCGTTTAAATACCCTGAGCAACCCGTTTATTCAAACGAAATAAGCGATTTGTTCATTATGAAATCACAAAATACCTTCCTAGGAAAAATAGGTGACAAAGTGACTAGCATACAACAAATTTTTCTTTATTCAACTCTATCATTTTATCACAAAATAGAGGATTTACTCAATTAAGTTTAGACTTAATTCTTTTAATTGTTTATCCGAAACTAAGCTTGGGCTAGCTAGCATTGGATCTAAGCCCGTTCCATTTTTAGGAAAAGCAATGACCTGACGAATATTTTCTTCGCCTGCTAAAATCATTACCAAACGATCTAAACCAAGAGCCAAGCCACCATGTGGAGGGAACCCATAATCTAAAGCCTCTAAAAAGAAACCAAAATCTCTTTCATAATCTTCTTTTTTCATACCAAGAAGTTCAAACATTGACTCTTGATTTTCTCGCTTATGAATTCTTAGGCTTCCTCCACCAATTTCGTATCCATTCAAGACAATATCGTAGGCATGGCTTTTGATATCCTCGAGATTGTCCTGTTGATCAAAAATACCTTGTGTAAAAGGATGGTGCATCGCTTGGTAACGATTTTTCTCTTCATTCCACTCTAATAGTGGCCAATCCAACACCCAAAGAAAATGAAGTGCAGCCTCATCAATTAAGTCCAGTTGTTTTGCTATTTCTAAACGTAAGTGCCCAAGAGCTTCTTGTGCGCGCCGTTTTTTAGCGGTTACTAGTAAAATCAAATCTCCTTCTTTTGCTTCAAAGGTATTCAAAATAGCTGTAGCTTCTTCTTGGAAAGTTGAAGCTAGGCTTCCTTGTAGATTTCCTGATTCTACTTTTAAACTGGCAAATTTACTAGCTCCGAATTCTTTCATTTCTTGATAAAAATGACTTAGCTGTTTCTTGCTAAAGACTCCTCCAGCTTGAGGCACGCAGATTCCCATGATTTCTTCTTCATTTGAAAATACTTGTTTGATAAAAAGAGACGTATTATCCTTACAAATAGTTGTTAAATTTTTAAGTTCTACGCCAAATCGAGTATCTGGCTTATCTGTTCCAAAACGACGCATGGCTTCATCGTAGCTAATAGTAGGAAACGCTTCTGTCATTTCTATTCCACGTGTCTCTTTTATGATAGCCTTGAGCATTTTTTCTACTAGATTTCGGATTTCTTCTTCATTTGCGAAACTAATCTCTAAATCTACTTGTGTGAATTCTGGTTGGCGATCCCCTCTTAAGTCCTCATCGCGAAAACATCTCACAATTTGATAATAACGTTCCAAGCCCGCTCCCATCAATAATTGTTTGAGCATTTGAGGGCTTTGTGGTAGAGCATAAAACTGATTTTTAAATACTCTGCTCGGAACCAAAAAATCTCTTGCTCCTTCTGGTGTTGACTTCGTTAGATAAGGGGTCTCTATCTCAAGAAACTCTTGCTGATTCAGATATTGACGAATAGTGGTCATCACTTGGTGGCGTAGTTTAAGATTTTGGGTCATTTGGCTTCTTCGCAAATCCAAGTAACGGTATTTATGCCTCAATTCTTCACCGACATGTGCATGTTGATCTAGTTCAAAAGGAAGTGCTTTACTACCAGCGACAATTTCTATTTTCTCCGCTCTTAGCTCCACCTGACCTGACTGAATCGCTTTATTAACGAAACGCTCCTCTCTTTTAACAACTTCTCCTGTAACAGATAAAACATCTTCTTTATTGATACTCTCTATCATTGAAAAAGCTGGGCTATCACCACCAACAAAGATTTGCAATAATCCTTCACGATCTCGCAATTCAATAAAAGCTAATTTCCCATGATTTCGTATATTTGCTACCCAACCAGTAGCTGTCAGTTTTTGTCCGACTTGTTCCAAGCCATAATTTCCAATAAAGATTTCTTTCATTCATTTCCTCTTTCAAAAGTTTTATTCGCTAAAAGTACTATCAGATTGTTAGCATTCATCTGATACTTATTTTACCAATAGTCAGCAGTTTTTTTATGGTACTAGCAAAAACCACAAAAAACAGCTTCCATCTGTATAAACAGACGAAAGCCGTGGTACCACTGTTGTTCGTTGCATCGCAACCTCTAACTCGTAACGTGAGTAGCGTCTGTGTTCTAATTTACACAACAGAAATCCTAATGAATAAATTCTAAAAAAGTATTCATTAGTAGCATGTTCTTCGGTCATTACTTTCTTGGTGTTGTTCCCAGCTATCAACACTCTCTGTGCAAGTTCGTAAGCCTACTCTACTTTTCATTTATTTTTTAAATTGCTATCTATTATAGTCGAAACCAAAACATTTTGCAAGTGATTCAAAGCAAATTGATGATTTTCTTCTGATAAAGAGGCTACTGCCGATTCCACAACTTCAATTTGATAGCCTAAATTATAAGCATCAATAGCTGTGTGAAGAACACAAATGTCTGTCAAAACCCCTGTTAAAATAATCGTATCTACTTTACGTTCTCTCAAACGAATGTCTAAATCTGTTCCAGAAAATGCTGAATAATGACGTTTGTCCAACCAAAAAACACGAGAATCGTCCTGATGTTTTTCATAGAAATCAGCTAATGGTCCATAAAGATTACGACCACTTGTTCCTTTAATATTATGTGGCGGAAATACTTTGTTTTCTGGATGAAAATCATCATTTTCATCATGTGCATCAATAGCAAAGAAAATGTAATCTCCTCGTTCAAAAGCAACTTCGGTAGCATGAGCGATAGCTTGAGAAATAGCTTGAGCTGGAGCTCCAGCCGTTAATTTTCCTTCATCTGCGACGAAATCAAAAGTATAATCAATAGAAATCAATGCTTTTTTCATCAATAGTCTCTTTTCTTAATTTCTTCAAATATATCAGGAATTAAAATTTTGAGATACGTTCCTTTCATTCCCAAGGAACGACTTTCAATAATTCCTGCACTCTCTAATTTACGCAGAGCATTCACAATTACTGAACGAGTAATCCCAATACGATCTGCAATTACTGAAGCCGTCAGTTGTCCTTCATTGCCATTTAATTCTTTCAAAATAGCTGATACCGCTCGTAATTCTGAATAAGATAAAGTATTTACAGCCATCGTTACCGCAGTTCTACGACGGATATTTTTCTCATCTTCTTCACGTTGAAAATTAAGCAGCTGAATTCCAACAACAGTGCTAGCAATTTCAACTAAAATTAAATCATCATCATCAAATTCTTTATCATTTCTCCAAATGACTAACGAACCCAAGCGAATTCCTGAAACATGTATCGGAGCTACAGTTGTTAATCCTTCAGGAAAATCTCCCTGTGTTTCTACTGGAAAGATAGATAAACCATGATTTACTGGTAAATTAGATTCTGTATCATAAACTAGATTTGCTTCTTGAACATATTCTTCGGGGAAAATTTTTGTTTGGAAAAATGCTTCTACACGATCATTGTTCGTTTTATAACGCATAAAATAGCCCAAAAGATGTCCTTTACTATTCATGATGCACGCATTGCAATGAATAATATCAGCCAATTGGCGTGTGATCGCGTTGTAAGGCAATTCCTCTTGCAATTGTTCCTCTGAACGCTTCAAGATAGATGTAATTTTTCTTGTTTTTTCTAATAAGTTTGCCATAACTTTACCTCGTAGTTAGTGCTTTCATTATATCACAAATTTTCTGAACTTTCAATAATTATCTGAAAATTGTTTATTGAAAAACAATTATTTACAATTCTAGTAAATAGCTATTTAAAAGAGTTTTAGTTTGATTCTTCTTAGTTTTTTAGAAAATACAGAAACTCAATCATCTAAAATAAACTCAATTCTTCTGCAAATTTGTATGCTGTTTTCCATATTTTCTATTTTTCTTTTTATCTAAATCAAGATAAAAATCGCTAGAAAATAATTTCTAACGACCTTTATTTGTTAAACGCATCAATAAAAAAGTTTGAAGTGTTTACTATTATTTTTCTAATTCTGATTTCTTCTTACGAAGATAAAGACTAGAAGCTGATAAAAATAGGAAAGCTCCACCAAGGATACCTAAACCAGAAGATTTTGTTCCTGTTTCTGGAAGAGTCATTTTCTTCTCAGCAATTTGTTGCCCTCTATTTTGAGGATCTGTTTGTTGTCCACTCAATGAAGTTGGTTGTGGGCTTACACTTGTTACTCCTTGAGGTGTGCGAGCACTCAAAAGAACTTCAGTTTGATCTAAAATAGCTTGATAATCATCTGAACTAGCTTGACTCATTTGTGCTTGATAACGAGCTGATAGTCTATCAAAGATTCCTTGAGCAATCGCTTGAGCGATAAACAATTCTGCTGCTTTCTCTTCTAAAGCTGTTTGATTTTCTTGAGCAGTCTTGTAGCTTGTTTGGGCTTGAGCCAAAGTTGCTTGAGCTTGGGCAAGATTTTGTTCTGCATTTTCAAGACTAGATAATTTTTCTTGTGCAGCTGTCAAAGCGGCTTGGACAGAAGTAAGAACAGTTTGTAAAGCTGTACGATTTTCTTGAGCTTTTGTTAATTCAGAGTTTGCTTGAGCTTGAGCAGCCTCTTCATTCTTAGCTGTTTCTTGTGCAGCCGTCAAAGTTGCTTGAGCTTGTTTGAGGGCTTCTTGTGCCTTAGTTAATCGCTCTTGTTTAGTAGCTGAATCACTATTTAAAGCATCAACAACTGCTTGAGCTTGGGCTAAAGCAGCCATATCTGTCTGCAACTGAGTATTTGCATTATTTAAAGCAGTTTGAGCTTGGGCTACTTCCATAGTACCTGCAAGTGCTTGGTTCAATTCTGCTTTTGCAACTTCTAAATTAGCAGCTGCTTGATCGTAAGCTGTTTGAGCAGCTGTTTTTTCTGCTTGAGCTTGAGCGTTGGCAGCTGAAGCTGTATCATAAGCTTCTTGGGCTTGAGCAAGAACTTGTGGATCTTGTTTAGCTACTTCAGAGCTTTTAGCTACTGTTGTTGTATCAAAATTATTCTTAGTTGATTGTTGTAATTGATTTTCAGAAACCATTGTAAAGTGAGCAACCGTTATATCGCTCTCTGTTGAAAAATCTACCCCAAGATAATTCTTTTGGTTTCCTGTATTTAAACCAGAAATGGATTTAGCATGATCCCACTCAGTGCCATTAAACATAAATTCAATGATAGACTCGTAGACTCTCTTTTTCAAATTGGCAACACTTAGCTGGTCTCTTTTTTCTTTCCAGATAAGCGCATTTTCATAATACTGAAGCCCTTGTTTTGCTTGTTCTTCACTAGTTGTTGGCAAACCATATTCAGTAGCTACGCGATTGATTCCTTGTGCATCATGATGGTAACGTTGAACTTGATCCCAAGACCAATTATCCTTGTTGTATTCTCCTGCAACTTTATCAGCAAAATCAAGTGCAGATGGGGTAACAACTGTTTCACCTGTTCCCATTTGCTGACGAATTTGATTAATCAATTCTGAGGCAAACTGAGTCAATTCTGTACGAACGTTAACTGGAATATTATTTGTATCCACCAATGTTTGACTATCATTCGGATTAGCTACATAGGTATTTTGAGAACGTACCGCACTGTTGATTTCTTTTAGTTTTGCTTCTATTTGACTCACTTGAGCTCCTGATGCGCTAGCCAATTGTTTTAAGGCATCAATGTACTCTTGCGTCATTTGAATACGATTTTGGTTGTTTGAACTGTTATCAGTTGCTGTGTTTGCATTTTGATTTGCTTTGGCTTGTTCTAAAGCCGCTGCTGCTTGACTTAATTCTGCTTGTTTTTGATCTGCATTGCTAGTTTTAGTCTCTAAATCTGTTTTAGCAGTCGCAAGCGTCGTTTCTGCTTGATTTGTTTTTTCAGTTGCTTTATCAACGGCTTCTTGATAATTTTTACTGTTTGCTTGATCTAATTTTTCTTGAGCTTCTTGAACAGCTGTCTTATCTGCCTCAACCTTTGCTTTGGCTTGAGTCAAATTTGTTGCAGCTTGTTCAGCTCCTTTGTTATCTACACTGGCTTGAGCATCATTTACTTCTGCTTGAGCTTGTGAGACAACAGCTTCTTGCTTTTCAACATTTTCTTTTGCTGTAGCTGTCTGCTTACTTTGTGCATCAGCTTTTGCTTGTGCAGTATCAACTACTTGATTTGCATTTTCTACATTGGTTTTAGCCTCTTGAACTGCAGCTTCTTTACTAGCTACATCTTCTTTAGCTTGACTAATAGCTTCTGGACTGGCTTGTTGAGCCAATTCTTTAGCTTGCGCTTCTTTACTACTTGCTTCATCTAGCTGAGTTTTTGCCGTTTCCGTTGCTTGTTTTGCTGTGGCTGTAGCTTCTTGAATTTTTGCCAATTCACTATTGGACTGTTCAAGATTCTCCCTAGCTAAATCCACTGCTTCTTTAGAAACCGGTGCAGATGCTTGATTGTCAACTTCTTGACTTTCAGTATCTTTCACAGGAGCAATTTCTCCTATAATTTGATCTGCATGAACTCCTTCTGCCAAAAGCAACGACAAGGCTATTGCACTCGCCGAAAATGTACTAAACATTTTTTTAGACATAATAAGTTTCTCCTAATTTTTTTATCATTATTATGAAATTAATGACAAATCCATTCTATCATGTTTGCCAATGATAGAAAAGCTACTTTTTCCTAGTTTTTATCTAAAAAGATTCCTTTGTCACCAAAATGTCAAATTTATTTTTTTAAAAGCCTTTGAAAAATCAACATTAATGGCTTGAATCCTATTGCAACTTAGGAAATTTTTCATTTGGTTGCAATTTTCTTACAATTCTAAGACAATAAAATTATACTTTAAAACTATACGAAAATAGACAGTTGTCGCAAATACAACTGTCTAGATTTCTTTTTCTTATCGACGATATTGGTGTAAGAAACGGGTCATTTTTTCTTGAATTTCTGCCAACTCATCTACTCGTGGAAGGTAAACAATTCTAAAATGATCTGGATCTTTCCAATTAAATCCACGTCCATGAACTAATAATACTTTTTCCTGCTTCAAGAAATTCAAAACAAATTGTTCATCATCTTCAATTCGATACATTTCTCGATCAATCTTAGGAAAAATATAGAGACCTGCTTTTGGTTTGACAGCAGTCAAGCCCGGAATATCTTGTATAGCTTTGTAGATAAAATTGCGTTGTTCATAAATGCGACCACCAGGGAGCAACAACTCATCGACGGACTGATGACCTCCTAGCGAAGTTTGAACAACTTGCTGTGCCAAAACATTTGAGCAAAGTCGCATATTAGACAGCATATTTAATCCTTCAATATAGCCTTTGACATGCCCTTTAGGACCTGACAATACCATCCAACCTACTCGGAATCCAGCAATACGATGAGATTTAGAGAGTCCATTCATACTAACACAAAAAACATCTGGTGCTAAACTTGCGACAGGAATATGCACATGTCCATCCATTACCATCCGATCGTAAATTTCATCCGCAAAAATAATCAAGTCATTTTGACGAGCAATTTCAACAATTTCTTCTAGTAATTCTTTGGAATAAAGAGCACCAGTCGGATTATTCGGATTGATTAATACAATCGCTTTGGTGTTTGAAGTAATTTTTGATTTGATATCATCAATATCAGGATACCACTCTGCTTCTTCATCACAAATATAATGAACAGCATTTCCACCTGCTAGGCTAACAGCTGCTGTCCAAAGAGGATAATCAGGCATGGGAACTAGGACTTCATCGCCATCATCTACCAATCCTTGCATAGCCATTACAATTAATTCACTGACACCATTTCCTAGATAAATATCATCAATATCAACATTTGGGAAATTTTTCAATTGGCAATACTGCATAATGGCTTTTCGAGCGGAAAAAACACCCTTAGAATCTGAGTAGCCTTCACTATTTCGCGCATTCATAATCAAGTCATGAATTACTTCATCCGGAGCTGTAAATCCAAATTCAGCAGGATTTCCTGTGTTCAGTCGCAAGACTTTTTCTCCATTTGCTCTCATTCGCATTGCCTCATCTAATACGGGACCACGAATATCATAAGCAACATGTTCTAATTTACTGGATTTATTAAATTCTTTCATTCACTCTTTTCCTCAATTCATCAGAATGGTATTATTATACCACCAGACAAGGTGATTGACAAACATGCACCTCATTTTTTAAAAATTCTATGGTCAAATTTCTATATTATTATGTCTTTACTTTTTTAGTGAAAAGTTTTACAATAAAGGTACCAATAAGGATGGAGGGCAGCTTTATGACTCAAAAATATGAAAACATTATGGTGGCAGTTGACGGTTCTCGTGAATCTGAACTTGCTTTCGAAAAAAGTATCAACATTGCACTCCGAAATGGTTCTCGCTTGACAATTGCTCACGTAGTGGATACCAGAGCACTTCAAAGTATCTCAACCTTTGATGCTGACGTCTATGATGAACTAGAGGAAGACGCTCAAAGACTAACAAGTGATTACAAGGAACGAGCTCATCAAATCGGCATAAAGCATGTAACCACTGTTATTGAAATGGGAAACCCTAAAACACTATTAGCAACAAAGATTCCTGATGAACACAAGGTAGACTTAATCATGGTTGGTGCCACTGGTTTAAACGCCTTTGAACGACTACTTGTGGGTTCATCATCAGAGTATATCCTTCGCCATGCCAAAGTGGATTTGTTGGTCGTTAGAGATAAGGAAAAAACTTTATAATGCGTACCCTTATTTACTGATTTCATTATCTGAAACTGAAAAATGCACAGAATTTAGTTCTGTGCATTTTCTATTTCAATATTTTACTTTTAGAAAAACAATCATTTTCATTCTGAATCTTGTTTTTTCTGGATAGAACGTTGATAAGCCTGAATTTGTCGTTCTAGTTCTTTTTTGATGGCTGGTTCTGGTGCATAGTCTTTTTCCCAATTATCTGGTTTTAAAATTTTATGACTGGTAGCATCGAAATGTGCCTTCCCATCAGGGAATATTTTTCCCATATTTGCTTGATGAACAATTTCAAAAATCTTCTCTGGATCTACTCCCATCAAAACAAAACTACCATAAGTGAAATACAGCAAATCCATTAAAGCATCTACTTGTCCTACAAGAGAAACTGCTGCTTCATTTTTTGAACGAACTTTTTGTGCCGCGTGTTCTAAAGCTTGATGTAGAGATTCTATAGAACGATCAAAATCTTCTTCTGATGTGCTAGATGAACGAATAAACTCCACCAATTCTTCAACCTTAAAATCAGCTCTATGACAAGCAGTTTCTGATGTCCAAGCGATCGGTTCTTCCTGTGTTTTCCCATCCATCACGCTATGAAATTCTTTTACTTTATTAAAATGACGGTCGTTACTAGTAAAGATTTTCTTTCCTTCTAGGATCCCAAAATGTTCCAATGCTTTATGGATACCATCTTGACTATTGCTCGTCGTAGTATGTTTTGCAACTTCTTTAACAGAACTGGTGCCATTTCCCATGGCAATAGATAAGCCTACTCCTGAAAGCATTTCTAAATCGTTATCTGAATCCCCAAAAGCCATGACTTGATGAATGTCAAAACCATATTCTTCACCGACTCTACGGATCCCCTCTAGTTTAGACATTCCCTTATTGATAATATCCACTGCATAAGGACTGCTTCGAGTAAATTTTAAATCAGGAAACTCTTTTTCAATACGGCTACTTTCTTCAGGATTAGCTAGAATTAACACTTGATAAACAGGATTTTGAATAGATTCTACGAGTTCCTTTTCATTCTGTGGTAACATTTTACTAATAAATCTATTAAATCCATAGCTAACACTCCGTCTCATTTTTTTAGGAATAAATTGACTGCTCCATTGAGAAAACGGAGTCAATCCAAAAGACATAATCTTTGATCCGATAATTCCTTCTTGAGTTGCCAACGCAATTTCTTTTCTATGCTTTCTAGCATAGGTAATCAGACGGCGAAGACTTTGCTTATCAATCGGAGTTGCAGAAATTATCTTCTCTTTAGAAAAGATAAACTGACCATTATAGGTAACCGCAAAATCTAAGTCTAATTTTTCCATGAACGACTGAACAAAAAACGGACCACGTCCAGTTGCTAGACCAACTAAAATCCCTTGTTCTTTTAGACTTTTTATCGCTTTTTCAGTTGAGTTTAAAACAGTCCTATTATCATTGACTAATGTTCCATCTATATCAAAAAAGACAGCTTTTACTTCCATTTTCTTCGTTTCTTTCTTTTTGTGGTACAATAAATTATAACATAAAATGCGGAGATACTCACTTATGACAAAGAAAATCTTAGTTTTACATACTGGTGGAACTATTTCCATGCAGGCAGATGGTTCAGGAATGATCATCACGAATCAAGAAAATCCTATGAATCATGTCACTGTTCCACTTGAAGATATAGAAGTTACAGTAATTGATTTTTTTAACCTACCTAGTCCTCATATCACTCCTCAGCATATGTTGCAACTTTATCAAAAGATAAAAGCTACCGCCGACCAATTTGATGGGATTGTTATTACCCATGGAACCGATACCTTAGAAGAAACAGCTTATTTTCTTGATACCATGAATTTACCTACTATTCCCATCGTAATGACCGGTGCCATGCGTAGCTCAAACGAGCTTGGAAGCGATGGTGTATATAATTACTTAACAGCTTTACGAGTAGCTAGTGATCCCAAAGCGCAAGATAAAGGGGTGCTTGTCGTGATGAATGATGAAGTTCATGCTGCCAAATACGTTACCAAAACTCACACTACAAATGTTGGAACCTTCCAAACTCCTACTCATGGGCCACTAGGGTTGGTTATGAAGCATGATATTCTCTATTTTAAAACAGCAGAACCTCGTACTCGTTTTGATTTAGGACAGATAAATGGGCTAATTCCTATTATTCCTGCTTATGCGGGCATGAAAACAGAACTATTAGACATACTCGATTTATCAACTCTTGACGGTTTGATTATTGAAGCTTTCGGTACAGGAAATCTTCCTAAAGAAGTGGCTAATAAGCTGTCTGATATTGTAAATTATGGAATTCCAGTTGCTCTTGTTTCTCGTTGTTTTAATGGAATCGCAGATCCAATTTATGCCTATGAAGGTGGCGGTGTTAGACTTCATGAAGCTGGGATATCCTTCATCAAAGAACTCAACGCTCCTAAAGCACGCCTCAAACTCCTTATTGCTATCAATGCAGGTTTAAAAGAACAAGATTTAAAACATTATCTTGAAGGATAAGAAAACCACTCTGAAATCTAGGTTACTAGACTTAAGAGTGGTTTTTATAGTATCTCATTTTATGAGGTTCATTCCATATTTAACAAAGGTTTTATATAAAGGCACTAAGAGCAGCAGATAAGATCCTCAAAATGTAGTCACCAATCATTATTATCAATCCTACTCTGCTCATTGTTAAACGGTATAAAATTATTTTTGTCTGCTTTGCTCATTAAATTACCTCTTCTTATTTTCTATCTCAATCATACTGTTTTAAACTTAAGTATAGCTTAGAAAAGACTTAGAGAAAACTTAATGGATAGAAACTACTCTAACAGTTAGTCAAGGTAGTCTTGTTTTTGCAAATGTAAGGCTACTATACTCCAATGAGTATCTGTTTGCCAATTGGCTGTTTGGATTACTTGAATGGCTACTTTTCTAGCTTCTTCTAAAATCGGATAATCTTCTACAATACTAGCCACCTGAAATTCTGGAATTCCTGATTGGCGTGTTCCAAATATTTCACCTGAACCGCGCATCTTTAAATCTTCCTCTGCTAAAAGAAAACCATTCGTTGTTTCCGTCATGATTTGCATACGTTTTTTGCCAGATTCAGTTTTGGGATTTGCAACGAGGATGGCATAGGATTGTTTTTCACCACGTCCGACTCGTCCTCGAAGTTGATGCAGTTGACTTAAGCCAAACCGATCAGCGTCCATGATTACCATAATCGTCGCATTTGGAATATTTACCCCAACTTCGATAACTGTTGTAGATACTAAAATGGCTGTTTTTCTTTGTTTAAAATCTTGTATAATGCTTTCTTTTTCGCTATTCTTCATCTTCCCATGAAGTAAAGCAACTGGCACAGTATCTCCAAAATAATGCTTGAGTTCTTCTTCTAGTTCAATAGCATTTTTTAAATCCAAGGCTTCAGATTCTTCAATCAAAGGTGAAACAAAATAAGCTTGAGCTCCTTGAGCTAATTTTTTTTGCAACCAATCAAGAACGTCTTTTAATTGCTCATGTTTTACCCAACGAGTCACAATTGGTTTGCGCCCTTTCGGCATCTGATCAATTAAGGAAACATCCATATCACCAAATGCTGAGATAGCTAATGTTCGCGGAATCGGAGTAGCCGTCATCATTAAAACATCTGGGTTATCTCCTTTTTCTCGAAGAATTCGTCGTTGCTCAACCCCAAAGCGGTGCTGTTCATCAATGATAATCAACCCCAGACGATGATACATTACTTTTTCTTGTATTAAAGCATGGGTTCCGATAATCATATCCACCTTTCCTGATTTGATAGCAGCTAAGGCTTCTCTATGCTCTGAGGCTTTCATACCGCCCGTTAACAATACAAATTGGAGGTCTGGAAAAAGTTGAGACAAGGTTTCAAAATGTTGTTCGGCTAATATTTCTGTTGGGACCATGAGGGCTGATTGCATGCCAGCTGTATAAACTGCATACATCGCTAGTCCTGCTACAATGGTTTTTCCGCTTCCAACATCACCTTGCAACAAACGATTCATGTGGTAGGGTGATTTCATATCTTCAAGAATTTCAGATAAACTTCTTTCTTGAGCAGCTGTTAGAGTAAATGGTAATGTTGATTTTTTTTCATCTAGACGAAGCTTATCCCAAGAAATAACCAAGCCATTTTCTTGACTTTTATTTTCATTTTTTAAGACTTGTAATTGCATCTGAAAATAGAATAATTCTTCAAATTTCACGCGACGCAAAGCTTGTTTGTATTCATTTAAATCCTTTGGAAAATGCATGGCTCTTACTGCCGTTGCACGCGATAGCAATTGATATTTCTCTAAAAGTATGGAAGGAAGATTTTCCTCAATCAATAAATCTAACCCCTGATTAAAGGCTAGTTTTATCAACTTAACTAGACTGGCTTGGCTAATTCCCTGAGCGACTCGGTATACTGGTTGCAATTCATCTTCTACTTGGGCCAAAATCTTCATTCCTGTTAAACTGGCCTTAGTCTTATCCCATTTTCCAAAAATTGCAAGAGTAGATCCTGTTTGAATCTTATCTGCCAAATAAGGCTGATTAAAAAAAGTAACAGCAATCACTATCTCACCTTGTTTGATGGTAAAACGCATGCGATTGCGCTTGTATCCATAATATTGAACTGTAGCCGGAGTAGCTACAACACCCGAAATGAGAGCTTTTTCTCCATCTTCTAAATCTAAAATATTTTTACTTTTAAAATCTTCATACCGAAAAGGAAAATAGAGCAATAAGTCTTGCAAACAACCAATCCCTAATTTACTAAATTTTTCAGCAGATTTTGGTCCTACTCCTGGTAAAACTGATAAAGGTTGATGTAAATTCATTATATTTCTTTCAATGTCAATGACTAGTGAGAACAAAATAGTATTTCATGGTTTACTATTAATATCATATCTATTATTCACAAACGAAAGGGTGATTTGTTCAAATAAAAGATACTGTCCAAAAAGATAGGGTGAAGACTTCTAAGATAAATCCATAGAACTCACTATTATGATTTGTATACTCTTGGCACACGGTCGCTCAGCAAACAAACCACTTCATAATTTATGGTGGAACGTTGTTTGGCAACATCTGTTGCTGTTATCGAATGGGAGCCACTTCTACCTATTAAAACAACGGGTGTTCCTAAAGAATAGGGTTTAGGCAATCGAATTGTTACCTGATCCATAGAGACGCGTCCAACAATCGGACAAAATTGACCATCCACCAAAACATGAAAATCTTGCATGTCTCTAGTCCAACCATCTGCATATCCGATGGGAATTGTTCCGATGTATTGTCTCTCAGTACTGGTATAGGTAGCTCCGTAGCCAACATCTGAACCAGCTTCTAGTTCTTTTACATGAACCAGTTCTGAAACAAGAGATAGAGCTGGCTGTATATCATAAGGAAAGTCTAGCACATCATTACTTGGATTCAAACCATAAATTACATCACCTAAACGAACGGCTTGCATGATGGTTTCATCATGCCACAATGTAGTTGCCGAATTACTTGCATGAACGAGAGGAGGGACATCTTCTAAACTAGCTAGCATTGTTTGAAAACAATTCAGTTGGGTTTGAAATTTCTTTGCATCTTGCTCATCCGCTGTAGCAAAGTGAGTAAATATGCCTTCAACTTTTGCACCAGCTTTCTCCAGCAATCGAATAGCTTCTTGAACATCTGCTTCTTTTCTAAAACCGATACGCCCCATTCCTGAATCACATTTCAAATGAACCGTTAATCCAGTAAAATCGTTGGTTTCTTGTAAAGCTAAATTCAGCCATTCTAGACTAGCAACTGTCAGTCTTACCTGTTTCTCTATAGCTAATGATACTGTATTAGGAGCTGATACTCCCAATATAAGAATTTTCTTAGTCAAACCAGCTGTACGTAGCTCTAATGCTTCATCTATATTGGAAACGCAAAATCCATCAACTATATCATTGATATGAGTTGCAACAGCGACAGCTCCATGTCCATAAGCATTTGCTTTCACGACAGCCCATTTCTCCACCTTTTTGGGAATATGAGCACTAATTTGTTGAATATTAAAAGCAATGGCAGATAAATCAACGATTGCCTTGGTTGGTCTATGCGGACTAGCTTTCATCTCTTTCCTCCAAAATCACACTGGCACTTACCAAATTACCACTATGGCTAAGCGATACCCATATTTTACCTGAAAAAGGGCTTTTGGTAAATACTGGTGCTCCTTTTTCATCATTCAACAATTCTAAATCTTGAAAACGCAATTTACCAATTCCAGTTCCCCAAGCTTTAGAAAAAGCCTCTTTTGCGGACCAACGTCCTGCTAAAAATTCGAATTTTCTATTGCCAGATAATTGTTCAAAACGTTTGTTCTCAGCCTCTGTTAAAACTTTTTGAGCAAAGCGAGGATTTCTTTCGTAAACTTTTCGGATAGAAGAAATTTCTTCTATATCCACTCCGTGTCCTATTATCATAATTTATGTGATAAAACTCAGTTGGTTTTCCCAACTGAGTTTCCTTTCAATTTCATTCGACAAGTGAGATTGCCTTTCACTTGTTCTTTATACTTTTTACTTTATAGTCTGGTAAATTTCTTGAATCAGTTGAGCGGTTTTATCCCAACCAAGACATGGATCTGTAATAGATTTCCCAAAAATTTCTGGCTCGTCTTGGCGTCCATCTTCTAAATAAGACTCAATCATAAATCCCCGAACCATTTGATGGATTTTTTCATTCCAATCACGATTAATCAAAGTTTGACGAACAATGCGAATCTGCTCCAAGTAATCCTTCCCTGAATTGTCATGATTTGTATCAATAACAATAAAAGGATTTTTGACATCTAACTTTTCATAATACTCAATGGTTTGCAAAAGATTTTCATAATAAAAATTAGGTAATTTTTTTCCATTGCTATCAACAGAACCACGCAAAATCAAATGTGCCAATGGATTGGCTGATGTTTCTGTTTCTTGACCACAAAATAAGAAATGTTGCTGATGTTGGGCTGCATAAACTGCATTAAAAAGAATAGGCAAACTTCCAGAAGTTGGATTTTTCATCCCAACCGGTGCATCAATACCAGAAGCTACAAAACGGTGTTCTTGATTTTCTACCGATCTTGCTCCAATCGCATGGTAACTGACTAAGTCATCTACTAAAGTAAAATTGGCAGGATACAACATTTCATCTGCTGTTGTCAACCCCGTTTCTGTAATCACACGATAATGAAGTTGACGAACTGCTTGTAGCCCGTTTAACAAGTTAGGAGCTTGAGAAGCGTCAGGTTGATGAACTAAACCTTTATAGCCATCTCCATTTGTACGTGGTTTTGCTGTGTATACTCGCATCACCATAAAAATTTTATCTGCAACTTCTTCTTGTAATTGTGCAAGACGCCGAGCATATTCTAGCACTGCTTCTTCATTATCCGATGAACAAGGACCGATAATTAGGAGAAGACGGTGATCTTTTCCACAAATAATATCAGCCAATTCTTGATCTCTTTTTTGCTTTCTAATCAAGGCTGTTTCACTCAATTTTGTTTTTGTTTTCAGCAGTTCAATATCAACTGCTTGGCTTTTTTCAATAAATGCCATACTGATTATTTTCCTAATGTTTCATAAATTTCATGAACAAGCTGTGTAGTATCATCCCACCCTAAACATGGATCTGTAATGGACTTACCAAAAATTTCCGCTTCATCTTGGCGACCACCTTCTAGGTAAGACTCAATCATAAATCCTCGTACAACTTTTCTGATCTTATCATTCCAAGCACGATTGATTAAGGTTTGACGGACAATTCTTACTTGTTCCAAGTATTGTTTCCCTGAATTATCATGATTCGTATCAACGAGGATAAATGGATTTTCTAATCTCATTTCTTCGTACTGTTCGATCGTTTCTAGTAGTTTATCATAGTAATAATTCGGAATGTTTTTCCCATATTCATTCGTTGCTCCACGTAAAATCGCATGAGCCAAAGGATTTCCAGTCGTTTCTACTTCTTTACCTGTGAATAAGAAACTTTGTTTGTTTTGGGCAGCGTAGATACCGTTGAACATCACATTCAGATTTCCAGAAGTTGGATTCTTTAAACCAGTAGGGATATCTGCGCCACTTGCTACAAAGCGATGCTGTTGATCTTCAACAGAACGAGCCCCAACTGCCATATAAGAAATTAAATCATCAACCAAGGGTAAATTCTCAGGATAAAGCATTTCATCTGCTGTTGTTAAGCCTGTTTCAGAAATCACACGATAGTGCAGATTTCGTACAGCCTTAATTCCATTTATCAAGCTAGGTGCCGCATTGGTATTTGGCTGATGAATCAACCCTTTATACCCGTCACCATTTGTACGAGGTTTAGCTGTATAAACCCTCATCACCATGAAAATACGATCTTTTACTTCTTCTTGAAGAGCAGAAAGTCTCTTAGCATATTCAATGACAGCTTCTTCATTATCAGAAGAGCAAGGACCAATCACTAAAAGGATCCGTTCATCTTCTCCGCGCATAATAGCTTTTAATTCATTATCGCGTTTTTCTTTTCTCGCCAACACTTCGCCCTCTAACTTAGCTAATTGGCGTACTTCCTCAATATTGATTGGTTGACTACTTGCTTTGAATGACATCTTCTCTCCTTTTGTTTTTTATTTTTTACATCCATGACAGTTTTTAAACTTCTTACCAGAACCACATGGACAAAGGTCATTTCTCTTAACTTTACTTAGATCGATATTATTTGGTAATCCACTATTTTTAGCGGAAATATTTCGAGTTGCACTGGTAGAAATAGTATGTTCTACACGTGGACGTTCTTGTTCATGAATTTGTGCTTTCATCATTAGGCGTGTCACATCAAACTCAATCGAACCAATCATGTCGTTAAACATACGAAAACTTTCAGCTTGGTACTCTACAACAGGGTTGTTTTGAGCATAACCACGTAGCCCTACTGAATTACGCAACTGATCCAAGGCATCAATGTGATCCGTCCATTTGTTATCAACAACTCGTAAAATTAAAACTTTTTGGAATTCTCTTACCGCTTCCTCATCGCGTAATTTAGCAATTTGATTATCATATACTTCTAACGCACGTTGATACAAGTCATCTTTGATTTCTTGATCTGTTTTATCTTCTAAATCACTTAACGAGATCGAATCTTCAGAAACAACATTATACTTAGCAAAATTAAGGATGGCTTCTAGTTTTTCAGATTTTTCAGAATGACTGCTACCATCTACAATACGAGCAATAGTTCGCTTAATCATTGCTTTAATCTCAGGACCTAAATCACGATCTGCTGTAATAACATCATGACGTTCTTCATAGATAATTTCACGTTGTTCACGCATAACATCATCATATTGAAGGACTTGTTTACGTGTATCATAGTTATTTCCTTCTACACGTTTTTGGGCACTTTCTACTTGACGAGTTAACATTCCAGATTTGATAGCTGTATCGTCATCATTCAAGTGTAGTCGCTCAAACAAAGCTTTTACACGATCTGTACCAAAACGGCGCATCAATTCATCTTCCAAAGAAAGATAAAATTGTGATTCTCCTGGATCTCCTTGACGTCCTGAACGACCACGCAACTGGTTATCAATTCGACGGCTTTCATGTCTTTCTGTTCCGACGACACAAAGACCACCTAATTCACGCACGCCTTCTCCCAATTTAATATCCGTTCCACGACCAGCCATATTGGTTGCTATAGTAACAGCACCACGTTGTCCTGCATTCATGATGATTTGAGCTTCTTTGTAGTGGTTTTTAGCATTTAAAACTTCGTGAGGCACTCCAGCTTCCACTAATTTTTTAGATAAATAATCACTGGTTTCGACAGCGACTGTTCCGACTAGAACAGGTTGTCCTTTTTCATGACGCTCTTTTACATCTTTAATTACAGCCTTGAACTTAGATTCTAGACTTGGGTACAACAAATCGGAGTGGTCAATACGTGCTACAGGGCGATTGGTAGGAATAGGAATTACACGAATATTATAAATTTCACGGAATTCCTCTTCTTCTGTTTTACCTGTACCTGTCATACCCGCTAACTTCTTGTACATACGGAAAAGATTTTGATAAGTAATAGAAGCTGATGTTTTGGTTTCATCCTGAATGGGAACACCTTCTTTTGCTTCAATGGCTTGATGAAGCCCATCAGAATAGCGGCGTCCTTCCATCGTACGTCCAGTAAACTGGTCTACGATAAGAATCTCTTGGTCTTCACTAACCACATAATCAATATCTAGTAACATGATATAGTTAGCACGAAGAGCATTATCAATAAAGTGAGTTAGAGCAACATTTTCAATGTCATAAAGATTTTCAAGTTTGAAGTAGCTTTCCGCTTTATCTATACCAGAATCAGACAGGCCAATTGTTTTTGATTGAACATCAATAATATAATCATTTTCACCAAGAGATTTTACATAATGATCTGCCATGTGGTAAAGCTGATTGGTATCAGAAGATGTTGGACCAGATACAATAAGCGGTGTTCTAGCTTCATCAATTAAAATAGAATCCACCTCATCCACTAAAGCATAATTAAGCGGACGTTGAACCATGTTTTCTGCTCGAACAACCATATTGTCTCTCAAATAATCAAAACCAATTTCAGCATTTGTAGAATAGGTAATATCACAAGCATAGGCTTCTCTTTTTTCAGTTGGTGATTTAGCTGCTAGGTTAATCCCAACAGATAATCCAAGCCAAGAGTAGAGCTCTCCCATTTCGGTAGCATCACGTTCAGTGAGGTATTCATTAACCGTTACAACATGAACACCTTTTCCAGATAGAGCATTCAAATAAACTGGCATGGTAGCTGTCAAAGTCTTTCCTTCACCTGTCCGCATCTCTGGGACATCTCCATGATGAAGAACAATTCCACCCATGACCTGAACTTTATAAGGGAATAGACCTAATACACGTTTTGCTCCTTCACGAACAACCGCAAAAGCCTCGTATAATAAATCATCAAGGCTTTCTCCTTTGGCATAACGCTGTTTTAACTCTTCTGTTTTGTTTTGTAGTTCTTTATCTGATAAAGCAGCCATTGTTTTTTCATAGCTTAAAACTTTATCTGCCATTTTTTCTAATTTTCTTATTTCGCCTTTATCATTTTCAATGATTGTCTTTAAAATATTAGCCATTTTTTTCCTTACTTATTCTTTTTTCTTTTTCAAATATTTCCCTCTATTATAGCATCTTTTACTATATCTTTCAAGAAAGAAAGAGGAGTTTGGAGTCGTTAAAAAGTATGATTAAGCTCCTGCTTAACCATACCCTTCTATTCTATTTTTTATTCTTTCAAATGATAAGAGTAACTAGAGATTACAACATTTTCTCGCCATTTAAGATAATATTTCATTCTAAGACTCATTTGGTTGTGTAAGATATTTTGCCAAGAATGATTTGGGATAAATTGTGGAACTAAGACAGTAATGGTATAGCCTTTTTTCTCACATTCACGCGCAATGCGATCCACATAACGTAGAGTTGGTTTAATGATGTTGCGGTAGCTAGTCTCCACGTTTGTGAATTGAATATCTGGAAAATACTCTTTAAATTCGTGAGCAATTTCTTCATCTTTTTCTTTGGTTTCTTTGGTGGAAACATGCATTGCAATCACCTTATCACCTATGCTACGAGCATAATTCATAGCCCCTACACTAACACGCGTGACATTGCCCACTAAAACGACAACGGTATTCCCTGCAAAGTCGATTTTTTCAATTCCTTCATCCAAGCGTAATTGCAAAGCTACTTTTTTGTAGTGTTTTTTTATCGATAAGAAAAACCATAATAAGGCAGCAATAATTGGGAAGAATGGCCAGATATCTCCTAAACGGAAGAAGAGTAAAATCAGAACAATGATATAACAAATACCTGCACCCAAAATATTAGCCAAAGAATATTTCAAATAGTTTTTGCCATGTTCCTTCTTCCAATGAATAACCATTCCTGTTTGAGAAAGAGCAAAAGGAACGAATACCCCAATGGTATACAACGGAATGAGACTCTCTGTTTTTCCATTAAAAATGAGCAAGAGAACGATTGCTCCTAAAGCTAAAGTCAAAATTCCATTGGAATAACCTAAACGATCTCCTTTTTCCATATACATGTGTGGCATGTACTTGTTTTTTGCCATATTGTAGGAAAGCATTGGAAAGGCTGAAAAACCAGTGTTCGCGGCAACAGCTAAAATAAGAGCTGTGGATAATTGAAAACCATAAAAAAGGATGCGTCCTAGTGCTGACTGACCCAAAATAACTTGTGCCATCTGTGCCAAAGTAGTAATGCCTTTTTCAGGTACAAGTCCTGTCCAATAATTTAAAAAGGTAATTCCAGCAAACATGATTCCCAAAATAGCCGCCATAATAGAAAGGGTTTTAGCAGCATTTTTAGCCTTTGGTAACTTAAAGAAAGGTACGGCATTAGAGATAGCTTCCACCCCAGTCAAGGAAGCAGAACCACTTGTAAATGCCCGTAACAGTAGAACAATTGTTACACCTGGAACAGCTTGTCCAACATGAGCTGTTGCATGATAAGAAAGATTTCCAGTTAATACTTGGAAAAATCCTGAAACGAGTAAAAATAAGGTGCTAGCAATAAAAAGATAAACTGGAATCATGAGAGAAGTAGCTGATTCTCTCAATCCTCGAAGATTCATCAACATTAGTCCTAAAACGAGGAGAATGGCAATATGGATATTGTAGGGATGCAGGGCTGGTAAAGCTGATGTAATGGCATCCGCACCTGAAGCAACAGATACGGCCACCGTCAACATATAATCAACTAGTAAACTTCCACCCGCAACAAGCCCTAAATTAGGAGATAAGTTCTCCGTTGTTACCATATAAGCCCCACCACCCTGTGGGTAGGCATGAATAACTTGGCGATAGGAAATAGTCAAACTTACTAGCAACACAAGAACGACTAAACCAATCGGTAAAGACCACCAAATAGCCCCAGCCGATATTGAGACCAGTACTAAAACAACCTGTTCTGGTCCATAGGCAATGGAGGATAAGGCATCACTTGACAACATAGCTAAGGCTTGTAACTTACTTAAAAGATGCCCCTCTTCTCCTTCATCACTGGACCTAAGAGGACGACCAATAAAAATCTTCTTTAGTTTAGAAAACATTTTTTTCTCCAAAAAATCAATATGTGCCATTATATCGTTTTTTAAATATTATTACAACAATTTCTACTAAAGATATATGATTTTAATTTAAAAGAAAAAACTATGAAATTTTACTATAAACAATTATTATATTTTGACTCTTTTAAAATACAAAAAAAGATTGAGGAAATCTTTAAAAAATTTCTTCAATCTGTACTAGATTATTAATTATTTTTCGAATGATGCTTCTTTTTTCTTACTAGAGCTATGCCCGAAGCTAAAAGCACTCCACCTAACCCAATAAATCCAACAGCGCTCGTTTCTCCTGTACTAGGTAAACTAGAACTACTTGTTTCTGTACTTATTTTAGCATTTGCTTTCGTTTGTGATGATTGGGATGCCGTGTTCTTTGTTCGGCTAGTGGCTACGGTAGTTGGTCGTACTGAACTGGTTGCTGATTTTGTTGCCACACTTGCGTTGCTACTAGCCATCTCTTCTGAATCATCAGATGTCGTTTCGATTTCTGAATTGTCTGAAGTAGTTTCAAACACTGCGGGAGTTAAAGCAACTGATTGAGCCTCCCCAGAAGCCAGTAAATCTTCTAAATTTGAGGTTTCAGAAAGTGAAGATGGATCTACTGTATCATCCGATTCAGAAACTGTTGAATCGTTATTATCTGATGTGCTAGTTTGAGTCGGAGCCATTGTTGAGTTCGTGTTTATTGCGCTATCACCTGTTGGGGGAGTTGGAGGGGTTCCTGTACTTGCATCCCAATTTGGAGGAGTTGGACGAGTTCCATTGGTCATTCCTGTACTAGGATCAAATCCACCCATTTCACCTGGATTGCCTCCCATACCAAAACCAGTGTTACTTCCTTCTTCGGTTGCTGTTGCCGTCACCGAATTCCCACTAGATGTAGTAATAGTGTAGGTTTCACCCTCAACTAATGATTCTGTACTAAAAACAACATTCCCAAACGAAGCTGCCGCAACTGTGGTTGCAATAACATTGCCTGAACTATCTGTTACTGTGATTGTATCACCTGCATTTCCACTGATATTCGCAATGATATAGGATTGACTAGAACCGGTAGTAAAGGCTTGTGCCATACCTTGGTTCCCGATTGCCCAGACTGTTCCACCCGAAATAATACCTGTTCCATCGTAATCAATGGCTGCATTGTCAGCACTCGTTTGTGTTACATAAAGGCTTCCACTTTTAACCGTAACGTTCCCATTACTATCAATACCATCCCCACCGGCGACAATCGTGACAGTTGCTCCATCTATGTTAATACCAACTTCATTTTCTAAATCTGCTGTTGTATTGGTTAAGTTACTCAAATCAGCGCTTGTTTTAGTTGTCCATTCAGTGGCATTAATCCCATCATCACCAGCATTTATTGTAATAGTGCCACCAGTTAAATTGATATAACGTCCTTCAATTCCTTCATCTTCAGCTGTTATATTTACAGTAGAAGTTCCTTCAATTGTTACTTGATCTGTCGCTGTAATTCCTTTATCCGCTGCTGTTATCGTGACAGTAGAATTTGTAATTGTTAAATCACCACTATTAACATCCGTTTCGTCCTCTACTTGAATCCCATCATCCGCTGCTGTTATCGTCACTGTGGCATCTGTTATCGTTGCACTAGTCGTTGCATTGACTCCATCTTTAGCATCGGAAGTTAAGTTGAGAGTGACATTATTAATATCAACACTATCAGCCTTTATGGCATGTTTTTCACTACTACTTAAAGTTAAGCTACTATCCGTTGTACTAGTAATTGTCAAAGAACCTGCGGTTTCCAATGCATTGTCTGTCGTTGAACTGATCGAACTATCGGAGACGACATTAACAATTACATCTGCACTAGAAGATGAGGTAATCGTTGAATCGGTTAAAGTCAATGCATCAAAATTCAAGGTGACAGGGTCTGTTACGCTAGCATCGATGGTAATTGTATAACTACTTCCGTTACCTGTTAAAGTATAGGTACCAGCTGAAGTAATAGTAATGCTCGTTCCACTAATCACCACTCCACTGGAAGAACTCGTAACACTGGTTCCATCAAACGTAATTGTGCCACCACTTGAGTCATCTGTTGTACTTTCTGTACTATCTGTTGAATCGGTCGTACTCGTTGTGTTTTCTGTACTGTCCGTTGAATCGGTTGTACTCGTTGTACTTTCTGTACTGTCCGTTGAATCGGTTGTATCTGTCCTATCTGTTGTTGTCTCGATAGTTGTATCAGTATTTGACACCTCATCAGCCGAAACGACACTTCCTCCTCCCAAAATAGAAAAACCAAAAATAACAGTTGCAATTAAGACTGAACCTGCCGTTTTCCATTTGGAAGATTTTTTGATTGTGTAAGATTCCTTTGAATTTTTATTTAAGGGTAAAAATTGTTTCATAAATATTTCCTTTCAAATTATGATGTTGTATATTAAAACCTAATTTCCCTTAAACAACCTTAAAAAATTACATAAAATTCATTGCTTTATGCAAACTTTAAGAATAAATAAACAATTAAACTTTTATATATTTGTACACTAAAAAATCCTCGACTAAGCGAAAATAACTTAATCAAGGATTTTTATTTTAATCAATTACATTAAGGGTGGCTTGCAATCATCTCTAGATTTTGTCCTTCAAATGCCCAATTTTTTATATCATTCGGTAAGATAAAATGATCTCCTTTAACAAGTGGATAAGATTGATCTCCTACTATCAATTTCCCTTGTCCACCTATCACGCTCACTAAATAATAAGGTGCTTCCTGCTGAAAATATACTCGTCCCGTCAATTCCCACTTATAAACAGTAAAAAATTGATTGGCGACTAATAGTGTTGAGGTTAGATCGTCCACTTTTAAAATAGCTGGAAAACTATTAGCGGGTTGTCCGATATTAAGAACATCTATAGATTTTTCAAGGTGCAATTCTCTCAGATTCCCTTGATTGTCCTTTCTTTCAAAATCATAAACACGGTAAGTAGTGTCGCTAGATTGTTGCGTCTCTAAAATTAGAATCCCTGAGCCAATAGCGTGCATCGTTCCACTGGGAACATAAAAGAAATCACCAGCTTGAACAGGTACTCTCGTCAATAATTTATCCCATTCCTTGTTTTCAATCTGCTTTCGTAGTTCTTCTTTTGACTGAGCATGATGTCCATAGATAATCTCGGCACCAGCTTCAGCTGCTAACACATACCAGCATTCTGTTTTCCCTAATTCTTTTTCATGTTTCATAGCATAATCATCATCTGGATGCACTTGAACACTTAACCAGTCGTGTGCATCCAAAATTTTGATTAAGAGAGGAAACACAGCCTCTTCGCTATGAGCAAACAGTTCTCTATGCTCTGCATAGACCTTATCCAAGCCTTGACCAGAAAAACGACCATTTTTTATAATCGAAACTCCATGAGGATGCGCTGATATTGCCCAATATTCTCCCGTCTTATCACTGGGGATTTCATACCCAAAATAATCTCTCAGTTGAGTTCCACCCCAAATTTTTTCATGCATAACAGATTGTAAAAATAACGGTTCAGACATATTTTGACCTCTTTCTTGACAATTCTTAGTAGCTAAAATTATGATTCTTAATTACTAAAATAACACTATTTTTTTCGTTTAGTAATAGAACATTTTAGCAACATTATAACAAAAAAAGGCTTCTTACGAAACCTTTTCACTAATCATGATTAGCTAACCTCTTCATCTGATTCAACAAATTGACTGTTGTAAAGGTCTGCATAGAAACCATCTTGCAGCATCAACTCATCATGATTTCCTTGTTCGATAATATTTCCATCCCTCATTACAAGGATTAAATCTGCATTTCGAATGGTTGAAAGTCTATGAGCAATCACAAACGAAGTTCTACCTTCCATCAGTTTATCCATAGCTTTTTGAATCAATTCTTCTGTCCGTGTATCAACAGAAGAAGTTGCCTCATCTAGTATTAGAAGTGGTGAATCTTTCAAAAGAGCACGCGCAATCGTAAGTAGTTGTTTTTGTCCAACAGACAAGCTAACCGTATCATCTAAAACCGTATCATATCCTTTAGGTAATGTTTTAATAAAATGATGTACTCCAACCGCTTTAGCTGCTTCAACCACATCTTTTTCAGAAATATTTTTCTGATTATAAATAAGATTTTCTTTAATAGTTCCATCGAAAAGCCATGTGTCTTGTAAAACCATAGAAAAGGCTTCATGAACTTCAGAACGTTTCATATTCGTGATGTCTATATCATCAATACTGATAGAGCCACAATCAATTTCGTAGAATTTCATCAACAAATTGACAATGGTTGTTTTTCCAGCTCCAGTCGGTCCTACAATGGCAACTTTTTGTCCTGCTTTTGCTTGGGCAGAAAAATCGTGAATAATCGTTTGGTCTTTATTATATCCAAAGAAAACATCTTTAAATGCAATATCACCCTTAATGGTTTTCAACTGCTCTGCTTTGTGACTATCATCTTCCATTTCAGCTTCACCTAAAAATTCAAAGACTCTTCCCAAAGCTGCTCCAGCCTGTTGAAGTGTTGTCATTCCTTGTGCAATTTGAGATAAAGGTTGTGAAAATGTTCTAACATAAACCATGAATGCTACAATAACCCCAATGGTAATTGAACCATCTATAGCCATCATCGCTCCCACTAAAATAACCATGACATAAGCGAAATTTCCTGTGAAAATCATCAAGGGCATCATAATCCCAGAAATGAATTGAGATTTCCAAACGCTGTTGTATAGTTTTTGATTCAAAGAAGCAAATGTTTCCTTTGATTGTTCAACAGCATTGTAACTAGAAACTACATTATGACCTGAATATCTTTCTTCTGCATACCCATTAACAGCAGCTAAATTATTTTGTTGATCAGAAAAATATTTCTGTGAACGTCCCATGATAATCCCGACAAACACAAATCCTAAAAGAGTGGACACAATAGTAACTACAGCTAATGCTCCATTTGTAAAGAACATCATAACCAGTACAGCAACTAGCAAAATACTAGAAGAGATGACTGTTCCTAAACTTTGATTCAACGCTTGACCAAGCGTATCCACATCGTTGGTCACTCTCGATAAGGTATCTCCTTGTGAATGACTGTCAAAATAACGCAAAGGTAATTTATTAATCTTTTCGGCAATTCCTGCTCTTAGACGTTTTGAAAATCCTTGAATAACGGTTGAAATGATAAAAGACTGACCGTAATTCAACAATGCCCCAATAGCATATAAAACTGCTAGAAAAAGAGCAATGCTAGAAATTTTATCTACATCAATTGAAGTCGCCATTCCCTTAGAAATCAAATTAGTAATTTCTTTCAGTCTGTCTGGACCATATACTGTAATAATACTAGATACCACAGCCCCTGAAATAGCTAATACAAGAGGAAACTGAAACCCTTTAAGATAAGGTTTTGCTTGAGAAAACAAAGTTTTTTTCTTATTTTTCATTTTCTAACTCCTCCTTTGATAATTGTGAATAGGCAATTTCTTGATAAACTGCATTATTAGCTAACAATTCTTGATGCGTTCCTTGACCGACGATTTGACCTTTATCTAGTACTAGTATCTGATCAGCATCCATAATAGTCGAAATTCGTTGTGCAACAATTAACTTAGTCATATCTTTAGTTTTTTCTGCCAATTCATTCCGTAAAATACGGTCTGTTTTATAATCCAAGGCAGAAAACGAATCGTCAAAGATTAAAATTTCTGGCTTACGAGCTAAAGCACGAGCGATTGCCAACCGCTGACGTTGACCACCAGAAAAATTATTTCCTCCCTGTGCAACTGTTGATTTCAAGCCATTTTCTTTTTCTTCTACAAATGGTTTAGCTTGAGCCAACTCTAAAGCCTTCCACATTGCTTCATCATTCAAAGGACTCTCAAAACTATTCCCAAATTCCAAATTTCCTTCAATATCACCTGAAAATAGAACAGCTTTTTGCGGAATATAACCAACCTTGCTACGAAGAGTCTCTAATTTATAGTCTCGTACATCAACACCATCTACTAGAATTTCCCCTTCTGTCACATCGTAGAAACGAGGAATTAGATTAACTAAAGTTGATTTTCCTGAACCAGTTGAACCAATAAAAGCCACTGTTTCTCCAGCTTTAGCACTGAAGCTAATATGTTCAATAACAGCTTCTGAGTTTTTAGAATAGCGAAAAGAAACATTATGGAAAACAACTTGTCCCTTGCTATCCTTATCAGCTTCCTTAGTAACGGTAGGAGATTCAATAGAAGAACTCAAATCCAATACCTCGTTAATCCGACCAGCAGAAACAAGAGTACGTGGAAGAACGATGAAGAGAGCTCCCATTAGTAAAAATCCCATAACTACTTGCATTGCATAAGACATGAATACAACCATGTCGCTAAAAATTGGCAAGCGGTCTGCTAGTTGTGCATCTTGAATGAGATAAGCTCCAATCCAGTAAATGGATAAGCTAAGACCACTAGAAATAGTTATCATCACTGGATTCATCAGAGCCATTAGTCTGTTTACAAATAAATTGAGACGTGTCACTTCATTATTGGCTACTGAGAACTTATCATCTTGATAGCTTTCTGCATTGTAGGCACGAACAACGCGAATCCCTGATAAACTTTCGCGAGTAACACTATTTAATCTATCTGTCAATTTTTGGATAACAGACTGTTTTGGAAGAGCAAGAGTTCCCAAAATCAAAATCATCACAATATTAACTAAAACGGCTATGGCAACAGCCCCTAACCAATATTCAGATTTCCCGACAATCTTTGTCATGGCCCAAATAGCCATGATAGGACCTCGCGTAACGACTTGTAATCCCATTGTGATTAATAATTGCACTTGCGTAATATCATTAGTCGTACGAGTTAACAAACTAGGAATAGAAAACTGCTTTACCTCTGTTTGTGAATAATCTAAAACCTGATTAAAAATATCTCCCCGCAACCTCTTCGTAAAACTAGCTGCCACTCGTGCTGAGAAAAACCCAACAATCACTGAGGAAGCAAAAGCCATCAATGATAAACCAATCATTGTTAGCCCTGGACTCCATAAGTCCGAAACTGTCGTACCTTGCGTTTGCAATAATTTGGTAATTTCTGATATATAAGTCGGAACTTCCAATTCTAAATAAACTGTCAAACAAGTAAAGAGAACACTCAGAACAATCGTTCCTACTTCTTTTCCTGTCAGTCGTTTAAATAACTTAAACATTCTATTCTCCTTTTTCCAATGTTTCTATATTGTTATAAAATTTTCTGATAACTTTAGAAAAAATAGCTAAGTCTTCTGGTGAAACATCTCTTAGCATACATTCATCTATTTCCTTAAAAAAGCTCTTCGCTTCACCCATAATTTCCCGCGACCGTTTGGTCAGTCGAATATGTTTGGCTCTCTTATCTATTTCGCTAGGTTCTACCGAAATGAGCTGATTTTTTTCCATTCTCTTAATCAGGTTACTAGCAACTGATTTGGAAATATCTAATTCAGTTTCAATATCTTTAATCTGACTTTGTTTTCCAATTTTTTCATGATAATCCACAAAATACAGTACCTGTCCTTGTGGTCCAGCAATAAAATCAATGCCACGTTCCTTGGCTATCTGTTTAACAATTGAATGAAGTTTTCTTCCAATACACTTAAATTCAAATAACGGTCTTTCCATGAGAATCCTTTCTAATATAGTTCTTATGAGAACTATATAGTTACCATGAGAACTATTTTACTCTGATTTTGAAAAATGTCAAGAAAAAATAGATTTTTTCTATTTTATTCAGACAGTAGTTCTAATTACTAAATTTCAAGTCCAAGTTAGCCATTGAGTAGAAATTGTCTAGGAGATAGATAGTTCAGGCATTTCTTAGGATAGTTGTTTATCCAATTTTCAATGAAAGCGACCATTCTTGTGGTCGTTTTCTTAGTGTTCTTAGGCAACCATCGTCTAATCAATCGGTTATGGTTTTCGTTAGTTCCTCGTTCCCAAGAAGAATAAGGATGTGCATAGTAGATGTAATCTTTAGGAAATACTTCTGAGAGTCTAGCAAATTCAGTCCCATTATTTGGCTTCGGTCGGAAAACCTTGATAACAAGACTTTTCATAATCCCTTTCGTTCAATGCTTTCTAAGCTTTTACAAGCAGTGCTACACATTCGTCATAGCTTAAAGCAATAGGATTAATAAAATCTGTACCATTCGTTTTTGGGAAACAAATCCAGTTTATTTTTTACTATCTATTCTAAGACTTTCTAATTTCTCAATTTGCCATAATCTTTCATCTTTTACAGCATCTAAATCATTTGGATGTAACAAATTTATCACCTTAATGGCGTAATCAGAAGCAACCATCGCGTGCTCTCTCATATGCCCAGTTGCGACCGCTTGTCCTACCACTCGTAGCGATGTTTGTTCAATAATGTTTTGCGATGTTTTGGCAAGTTGATGTATTTTGAATCCTACTTGTCTAACATCGTGCATACGCACTTCGCGTCTTTGCCAGCTTTGATTTATTTCAAATCCTTCTTTAATTACTGGATGTTCTATATACAAAGAATTAACCATCTTCAATATATGTGTAGCAACACACAACGCCCATTGACATAACGCAACTTGAGAAGTTTGTTCATAAATACTATCCAAATGCATACGTAAATCAGAAGCATCTATAATTTTGATTTTTACTTTTGTTGGCATCATAATACTCCCTTAGCAATTCGTGTCTAAAATGATTCATCTTCTCACCTAGCTATCTTTTTTACTGTTCAATTTTATCTGAGTTGGCACTCAATAATTGACGAGTATATGCTTTTTATCGGTAGAGTCTCTCGCAATTTTCCAGAGAATAGAGGCTACCTTAAATTTATGCGTATAATTGCAACTTATATTACCTGATTAAAAATCTTTTAAAGATTAATTCCATTGGCAAGTTGAATGGTCATACTTTGAATAATTTGGTTTACCTTGATAAACATCAAATAAATCAGATATAGTGAAGGTTCTATCTTTCTCACTTTTGACTTTACTCCATCTGCCACCAGTCCTTTGAGAACTATATAGTTACAATGAGAACTATTTTACTCTGGTTTTGAAAAATGTCAAGAAAAAATAGATTTTTTCTATTTTATTCAGACAGTAGTTCTAATTCAAGTTTTAAAATCAAAAAACCTTACTTTATTAGAAGTAAGGTATAAATTATTTTTTAATTGTTTTGCTTTTGTTTCAACGGATAGTACTTCTCTTAGTGTTCACTAACTTTTTTAGCTAAAACAAAATTACCCAGTGTAGCAGAACCATTTCCCGCAACCGCAGGAGTAACAATATAATCACGCACATCTGGAACTGGTAGGTAGCCATTTAGAAGGACATTAAACTTTTCACGAACACGATCTAGCATGTGCTGTTGAGCCATAACACCTTCACCAAAAACAATAACATCTGGACGGAAAGTAACTGTTGCTTGGATAGCCGCCTGTGCAATGTAGTAAGCTTGAATATCCCACACAGAGCTATTTAATTCAATATTTTCACCACGAACTCCCGTACGAGCTTCCAGACTTGGTCCAGCTGCCAATCCTTCCAAACAACCATTATGAAATGGACAAGTTCCGTTAAATTCCTTTTCCGTATCCATTGGATGTTTTGCTACATAATAATGCCCCATTTCTGGGTGTCCGCTACCACCAATAAATTCACCGTGTTGAAGAGCTCCTGCACCAATACCAGTACCAATTGTATAATAAACTAGATTTTCTATGCGTCCTCCAGCATTGTTACGTGCAATTACTTCTCCATAAGCAGAACTATTAACATCCGTTGTAAAATAGATAGGAAGATTCAATGATTTTCGCAAAGCTCCTACAATATCAACATTTGCCCAATGTTCTTTGGGGGTATTGGTAATATAACCATAAGTCCGAGAGTTTTTATCAATATCAATCGGACCAAAAGAACCTACCGCCAATCCAACTAAATTATCAAAACGAGAGAAAAATTCTATTGTTTTATCTAGTGTTTCATAAGGTGTTGTCGTTGGAAATTGTGTTTTTTCTATTACTTCAAACCTTTCATTTCCTACAGCACAGACAAATTTAGTTCCTCCTGCTTCCAAACTTCCGTACAATTTTGTCATTTTAAAACCTCTTTTATTACATTTTTATCATTATAACATATTTGTTTTTAATTCCAAATAAAAACGAATAAGCAAAATTGTTATTCGTTTTTATACTGATAGACTAGTCTACAGTTACCTTAATAATAGCGTCTTGTTGACTAACGGCACCATTAGCTACTGGCACAACTGAACTGTAGTCATTTGTGTTGGTTACAATAACCATTGTGGTATCATCCAGATTTGCTTCAGCAATCTTAGCAGAGTCAAATGTTCCAAGAACATCTCCTGCTTTAACAGTGTCACCTTGAGCAACATTTTTTACAAAACCATTTCCATCTAGCGAAACAGTATCAATACCAACGTGAATTAGGATTTCTGCTCCATTTACAGTTTTCAAACCATAAGCATGACCTGTATCATAAGCAACTGTAACCACTCCATCTGCGGGAGCATAAACAGTTCCTTCACTAGGCTTAATTGCAATTCCTCGTCCCATAGCTTCTGAAGAGAAAACTGGGTCATTAACAGATGTGATAGCTACAGCTTCCCCAACGATAGGAGAAACAAGAGTTTCATCACTCAAAGTAACTGAATTTTCTGCCACTGGTGTTTTTTCTATTTCACTTGTTGTTTCTGCTACTGGTTCTTCATCTTTGTAACCAAAAGCATAAGTTAGAGCAAAGCTCAATCCCATGACAAAGACAACCATAAATAGATATTGTAATAATTGACCATTAAGATAAAGCAAGGTACCTGGAATAATAGTAATTCCAAAACCTGTACCTGCAAGATTCAAAATCGAAGCTAACCAACCACCAACTGCACCAGCTCCAAGAGCTAATACAAATGGTTTTACATATCGTAAGTTAATACCGAAAATTGCTGGCTCAGTAATTCCTAGAAGAGCTGAAATTGTAGCTGGAAATGCAAGAGCTTTTACTTTTTTAGATTTAGTTTTCACACCAACAGCTAATGTCGCACCGGCTTGAGCTGTCATAGCAGCCGTGATGATCGCATTGAATGGATCTTTTCCGTCAGCAGCAATCAACTGTGATTCCAGTAGATTGAAGATGTGGTGTACCCCAGTTACGACAATTAATTGATGTACACCACCAATTACAAGACCTGCAAGTCCAAATGGTAAACCTAGGACAGCTTTTGTTCCTTGAAGAACATATTCCTCAACACTGTGGAAGAACGGTCCAATGATAAATATAGCAAGGAAAGACATAATGCTCAAAGTAAACAATGGAACCAATAATAAGTCCAGTACATCCGGAATTTTTTTATGCAACCATTTTTCTAACTTAGCACCGAGCAAACCAACAAAGAAAGCAGGAAGTACGGAGTTTTGGAAACCAACTACATGATGAAATACTCCAAAGAATGTTGCTGCCTTACTTGGATCGCTAGCGACATCCCAAGCATTTGGTAAGTTAGGACTAACCATCATTAGACCAAGAACAATACCAAGAACTGGATTTCCACCAAATACGCGAAATGCTGACCAAGAAATCAAAGCTGGGAAGAAAGCGAAAGCTGTCTCTGTTAAAATAGCAGAATACTTATAGAAGTCTGTTTCCCCAAAAGCCTTAGCACTTGTACCGAACAATGAAAGAATTGTATCATTATTAATTGCACCACGAATTCCTAAAAAGAGACCTGTTGCAACAATCGCTGGAAGAATTGGAACAAAAACATCTCCGAAAGAGCGAATAGCACGTTGGAACCAATTCCCTTGCTTAGCCGCTTCAGCTTTTTGATCACTAGTTGAAGATGTTGGTAATCCTAAAGCTACTACTTCATCGTATATTTTATTAACTGTACCAGTTCCAAAAATGATTTGATACTGACCTGAATTAAAGAAAGCGCCTTGAACTTTATCTAAGTTTTCAACAACATCCTTGTTAATCTTAGATTCATCCTTAACCATTACTCGGAGGCGGGTTGCACAGTGAGCCACGCTACTAACATTTTCATTTCCACCAATGGCTTCAATGACTTTTTTTGCAATTTCAGTATTGTTCATTTGCAAAAATCTCCTTATAAATTTTTTAGATTATTTTTTGAAAGCGATTTAATTGCTTTTATGACTATAATTGTATCATGATTTAAAAATATGTCAAGCGTTTTGCAGAAATTTATTTTTTTTCGCCTTAAAGATTGATTTTTAGAGAGAAAACGTTTACTATATAAATAAGATAAATATTCTGGAGGATGAAATATTGGCTTGGACTACTAAAAAACGCTACAAAGTTTATAAAGATTGGACAGAGGAAGAACTACAAGAAATTAACAATCATATAGCTCGTTCTCCTTGGCGGACAAGCTATCATGTAGAACCACGAACAGGATTATTAAACGACCCTAATGGATTTTCCTACTTCAATGGAAAATGGATTGTCTTTTACCAAAATTTTCCCTTCGGTGCGGTACATGGTTTAAAATGTTGGGTTCAACTCGAAAGCGATGATTTGGTTCACTTTCATGAAACAGGCGTTCGTGTTTTACCCGACAGTCCATTAGACAGCCACGGAGCTTACTCGGGTTCTGCTATGCAGTTTGGTGATAAACTATTTCTCTTTTATACTGGAAATGTCCGTGACGAGCAATGGATTCGCCACCCTTATCAAATTGGAGCTCTACTGGATCAAGATGGAAACATTGAAAAGCTTGAAGACATCCTAATTGAGCCACCTAAAGACGCTACAGATCATTTTAGAGATCCTCAAATCTTTAATTATAATGGACAATTTTATAGCATTGTTGGAGGACAAGATTTAGATAAAAAAGGATTTGTTCGCCTTTACAAAGCAGTTGATAATGATTATACTAATTGGGAAGCTGTTGGAGATCTTGATTTTGAAAATGACAAGACCTCTTATATGATTGAATGTCCGAATCTAGTTTTTATAGATGAACTTCCAGTTTTAATCTATTGCCCACAGGGATTATCTAAAGATGTCCTATCTTATGACAACATTTATCCGAACATGTATAAAATAGGTCAATCGTTTGACACAAACAATCATCTCTTAGTCAATCCAAGTGCCATTAAAAATTTAGATTATGGTTTTGAGTGCTACGCGACACAAGCATTTAACGCTTCTGATGGACGCGCCTTAGCTGTAAGTTGGCTTGGACTACCAGATGTAGAATATCCTTCTGATTCTTACGATCATCAAGGAATCTTCTCTCTAGTAAAAGAACTAACGATCAAAGATGGACAACTTTATCAATATCCCGTAGAAACTACTCAAAGCCTACGTTCCAATTCTCAGACATTCACAAATCTTGCAAAAACTCAAAACACCTATGAGCTAGAGCTACATTTTGAAGCTGATACTCAAAACCAAATTGTTCTATTTGCCGATGATAATCACAAGGGATTGAGTATTTCATTTGACCTTAAAAATGAGCAGGTAGTTGTTGATCGTAGTGAAGTTGGACAACAATACGCACTGGATTTTGGTAGCCAACGCTCTTGCACTATCAAAAATGAAGCTACTTCTGCTACTATTTTTATTGACAAATCCGTTTTTGAATTATTTATTAACAAAGGAGAAAAAGTATTTTCAGGTCGCGTCTTTCCTTACGAAGAACAATCTGGTATCTTCATCAAGGAGGGAAATCCTACAGGAACATACTATGAATTAGATTATGGTCGCAAAATTAACTGATGTTGCAAACCTTGCAAAAGTAAGCCCTACTACCGTCTCACGGGTCATCAATAAAAAAGGATATCTATCAAGCAAAACTATCCAACGAGTAGAAAATGCCATGCGAGAGTTAGGCTACAAACCAAATAATGTGGCACGCAGTCTACAAGGAAAATCTGCTAAATTAATTGGCTTGATTTTTCCCAACATTAGTCATATATTCTATGCTGAGCTGATCGATGAATTAGAACACGAACTATTTAAACAAGGATATAAAACGATTATCTGTAATAGTGAGCACGATTCTGAAAAAGAGCGAGAATACATTGAGATGCTAGAAGCCAACCAAGTAGATGGCATCATCTCAGGTAGTCATAATCTAGGAATTGAAGACTACAATCGTGTGACTGCACCGATTATTGCCTTTGACCGTAACCTCTCACCAGATATTCCTGTCGTATCTTCTGACAATTACGCTGGTGGTGTACTGGCAGCGGAACATTTGGTAAAATCTGGTGCCAAAAAAATTATCATGTTGACTGGAAACGATGATTCTAATTCTCCAACTGGGCTTCGTCATGCGGGTTTTGCCTCTGTTTTGCCAAATGCTCCTATCATCAATGTATCAAGTGATTTTTCTCCTATACGCAAAGAAATGGAAATCAAGCAAATTCTCACCAAACAGAAACCTGATGCCATTTTCTCTTCAGATGATTTAACAGCTATTTTAGTAATGAAAATTGCAAAAGAAATCGGACTAGCAATTCCTCAAGAATTGAAAATTGTTGGCTATGACGGTACTTATTTTATAGAAAATTACTATCCTCAATTGGCTACTATCAAGCAACCTATAAAAGATATTGCCAAACTATCTGTCGAGCTATTATTACAAAAAATTGCTGGCAAAGAAGTTCCTACTACTGGTTATTTTCTTCCAATTAGTTTTTTACCAGGAAAAAGCCTCTAAAATAAACAACTCAACAAAAAGAGCTATCCATTCTAGCTCTTTTTTATTTTCTGATAAATTCTATAATTGTTCCACCGCAATGTTGAATGAGTTCATAATCATGGGTGACAACTAAGATTGTTTTTCCTTCCCTTGCCATTTGATGCAATATCGCTACCATTTGGTCCATTTGTCCTTTACAAAGCCCACTAGTTGGTTCATCCAAAATAACGATTGGCTTTTCAGAAATTTTTGCCATTGCTAAAAGTAATCGCTGTTTTTCCCCTCCTGATAAACTTTGCGGGTGACGATCTTTTTTATCTAAAAGCTCTAATTGTTGCAAGGCAAGAGATTTTGCTTCATCTTTTTGACTTACGATAGAAATCTCAGACCAAACTGATTCAGTAAATAACTGATAATTCACATCCTGCATAATATTTGAAATAAAATTATAAGGTGGCTGTACCTTTTTTTTACTATAAAAAGTTTTTCCTTTAAATTTCTTCACCAATCCAGATAAACAGCGTAAGAAAGTTGTTTTCCCAATCCCGTTTCGACCAATAATAAAATAAATACCTTTTCCAAATGAAACATTCATGTCAAACAATGAAAACTTGTCATAAGCATAGGTATAATTTTGACAAACCAATTCTTTTTCAGAATCATAAGATTGATCCAACAGATTTTTAATTTGGTACGGATTGTTTTTTAAATTTTCTTTTGGAATAGCTGTCAAACTTCTTAATTGATGCTTTTGAGTGAATATTTCATCTAGTATTTCAGTCGGATAAACGGTCGCTGTTTTGTTTTCAAACAAAACAAAGCGATCCATGATATCTTTTAAATAATGCAAACGATGCTCTGCAATAATAATAGTCTTTCCTAATTTTTTCAAAGTTAGCAGAACTTCTTTCAATCTTAAAATAGCATCTGGATCTAGAGAAGAAGACGGCTCATCAAACATGTAAATGTCATTATCCATGCAAGCAACACTTGTAATAGCCAGTAGCTGTTTTTCTCCTCCTGATAATGTAAAGATATCTCTGTCCAGCAAATCTTCCATTCCCAATAACTTAGTATATTTTGCTATTCGACTTAAAATTTCTTCTCTGGGTAAACAACGATTTTCAAGAGCAAAGGCCATTTCATCAGTTGAATTAACACTATAAAATTGTGTTTTGGGATTTTGAAAAACGGTAGATAAAAATAAACTGCGTTCTGACATATTTAGAGACAGTAAATCTTTTTCCTGATAAGTTATCGTTCCCGATATCTGAGCATGATGAAACTCTGGGATAATACCATTTAAAACTTTTAAAAAACTACTCTTCCCACTACCAGATGCTCCAGAAACAACTGTAATTTCCCCTGCTTTAAACTGTAAATTGATATCTGTTAACAAAGGCTCTTCATAAGCGATGGAAACATTTTTTAATTCAAGCATAACGACTCCAAATATCTAAGATTAAAATGAATAACATTAGAATCAATAAAACATAATCTTGTATATGCAGTTTGGTCTGTGAAATCGTTGAACGTTTCCGACCAATCCTCATTCCTCTTGTCATAGCAGAAATCGAAACATCATCTGCCGTTCTAGACAAGCACATCAATAATGGTACATAACGATACTCGATAATGCGAAGAGGCGTATGGAAAAATTGCTTTCCAGTCAGACCCTGCAAGTACATGGCTTCTTTCACATGATGATAGTCTTCTTTCACTGTATAAAAAAAGCGAAACATGATAGAGATAGGAATAATAAAAAGATCCGAAAAATAAAGTTTTTTTAAAGAAGCTACCAAATCACTCATTGTCGTTGTTAACAGACTATAACGCCCCATAATCAGCCCTGGAGCCATTCTTATAGTTACCATCGTTATAAATAAAACAATCGAGTCTAATATAGAGGATTGATTACGATGCAAAAGGAAAATTTCTAGCAAAACAGCTACTAAAAGCACTGATAAGCCTTTGAAAACCTCTTTGTATTTTTTTTCCAATAGCAGTAAAAAATAAGGAAGTGCAGATAGAAAAATGATAATAGGAAAATATTGATTGTATAAATTACCCTGTAACAAGATATAAGAAATAACAAGTGTTACAACTAATTTTGTTCTAAAGTCTAATTGCATCACTAATTATACCAACCCAGCTTTTTTGAAGTGTTTATTTAGCATACGGATGCCTATTGTACACCCTATATAGCCACCAATTCCTCCCGACAAAACAATGGGAAAGAATGACCAATCTGGTAAAACGCTCATCAATTGTTTTGCATACTCACTACCATAGCCTTTTTCGTACAAATCCTTTAAAAAAGCATCACGTGTGAAATACATTGGAACAAGACCAAACATGGCATTTAAAGAATAGACTGCATAGGCCAGACGTGCCTTCCCTATATTTTTGTACTTTCCTAATTTTAAAATATACTCCGAACAGAAACTAAAGAAAATTCCGCCTAAAAGGAAGAGAATGGTATGACCAGTTGCAACATATATGAGAGAAATAAGTATGCCGGTAATAAGAAACATACCAAAATGATGGATTTTTGTAAAATAAAGCATGAAAACTGGTCCAGAAACAAGTCCTCCCACAAATGGAACTATGGGAAATGCAAGCGGAAAAAATCCAATCATCCCGCTAATAAATGTAAAAATAAATATCAATAGAGTAAATAGCCCCACATTAATAAGGTCCTTGATAGAAAAAGTTGATTGTTTCATAGTATTCCTCCAATGTTTAATTAGTTACTTTTTTATATCTAAATTCGTCAATTTGTTGACTGGTTTCAATCAATTTCTTGTAAGTAGACGATGTCTGAAGTAGTTGATCGTGACTTCCAATACCATCGACCTGTCCATCATTTAGCACAACGATCTTATCAGCATTTTCAATTGCTTTTAGGCGATGGGAAATCATAATAACCGTCTTATCTTTCAGAAGTAGTTTTAAACTTTCCTGTATCATCTTTTCATTTTCAATATCTAGCGAAGATGTTATCTCATCCAAAATAATGATGGGAGCCTGCTTTAAAATAGCTCGTGCAATTGAAATTCTCTGGCATTCCCCGCCAGACAATTTGGCCCCATTTTCACCAATAAGACTGTCATATCCTTCTGGTAATCGGTCTACAAATTCATGGCAATTTGCTTTTCTTGCTGCTTCAATCACTTCTTCATCTGTTGCAGATGGTCGACCCAAGCGGATATTTTCTAAAACAGAGGTATCAAAAAGATTAACATTCTGAAAGACAATCGAAATGTAATCAAAGAGCGACTCAGTACTGATAGATTGTAAATCATGCCCATCTATCCAGATATGCCCTCCTTGATAATCATATAAACGAGAAATGAGACGAAGCAAAGTTGTTTTCCCACAACCGGATGGTCCAACTAGAGCTGTAATTTCATTTTGATGAATTGTAAAAGAAACATCTTTAATAATTTCTTGCTTATCTTTGTAAGCAAAACGAACATGATCTAAGTCAATTGTAAACTGCTTTAAATGAGTCGTTTCACCTGTTTGTTTGGGGCTATCTCGCAATGCTTTAATCCTCTTAACTGCTGCATTGATATAAAAGAGTTCAGCTAGATTCATAGATATACCATCCACACCATCTACAATTTTAATCGTCGCTAGTAGATAACCTAAAAAATACAATAAAGAGATTTTATGATTGACTAGTAGAATCGAACCAACCAAAACCACCAAAGCAACAACAAAGCGCAAGCCTATATTTGTCATAGACAATGACAATACCTGAGTCGCCTCTGTTCTGAAATGAATTTTCTCGCTTTCTTCCATTTGTTGATACAATTTTTTAGATAAAGATTTTTCTAAATTATAGGCTTTGATTTCTTCTTGGAGTTCAATAACTTCTTGAAAGCTATCCGAATTTTTTCTCAGCTGTTCCCAATATTTTTTCGAAACACTTTGAGGTATTTTCCGCGAAACTAGCATCAAGCAGATAACGAGAATAACCGGAAGGATAATACAAAGTGCTAAGGTAACATTTCCAAGCAACATAAGAACACTTGCTATCGTAAAGAAAAAGAGAAATCCGACTGTCTTTGAAACAGCATGGCTAATCGCATGCTCTATCCGTTCAACATCGCTCATAATCGTCTGAGACAAGTCAGATAAATCATGACTTGAAAAATAAGATAAGGGTAATTTCCGTAAAATATCTGCAATTTCTGTACGAAGATTGGCACTTTCCCTATACACTGTGGTATAGGTCGAATTATAATCCCAAAAAATCACCCCATATAAAGCAAGGACAATTCCTACTGTTGCCAATACAAAAACTAGAGGATTTGCAAGACGATTGGATAATATGCCTTCTAAATAGAACATAATAAACATCATTGGTAACATTTGAACACAAAAAACTAGAAATGCCACAAAACAAGCAAAAGATAAGTTTTTAGAACCTGTCTCCGTTAGACCGAATAGTTCTTGTAGTCTTCTTCTCATGATACCCTCCATTCATTGGCACTAGCATAAAGTTTCTTTAGATGTTGATATTCTGTAGATTCTTGTGACAATGCTTCATCACTACCTCTTGCTATAATACTACCTTGTTTTATCAGTAAAATTTCATCTACTCCTCTGATAGAAGACAGTCGGTGAGCGATAATGAGAACTGTTTTGTTCTCAATTAAATTGGAAAAGGCTTGTTGAATTTGATACTCATTCACAACATCTGTTGAAGCTGAAGCTTCATCTAAAATAATAATTTTAGCGTCTTTTAAAATGGCTCGCGCAATAGCTAATCGTTGCATTTCTCCTCCAGATAAATGAACTCCACTAGCACCGATCACCGTCTGTTCTCTTTGAGGGAATTTATCCAATATATCTTGGCAACAAGCTAACTCTAAAGCTTTCATAACTTCTTCATAACTGGCCTTTGGATTTCCCATCTGAACATTTTCAAAAATAGAAATTTTAAACAATCTAGACACTTGAAAGACAAAAGCCAATTCTGTCATAATTCCTTCTTGACTATAGGATTCAATTGGTTTGCCTCCTAATAGTACCTGACCACTATCTGCTTTGTAAAAACCAGCTATTAATTTGGCAATCGTTGTTTTTCCACTACCACTAGAGCCTACAAGTGCGTATACTTTATTGGGTTTTAGACTGAAAGAAAGGTGCTGAATAATAGGCAAGTCTTTTTCATAGCCAAAAGAAACATCTCGAAATTCAATGCTACTATCTGACAGTTCTCTATTTTCTCCCTGATAAACTTTATTACTAGTCATCTCTTCATACAGATTCTCAATTTTATCAATAACATTCTTAGCTTTATGCCAATACATTGAAACATACATAACACGCATAAAACTTGAAAAAATCAAACCAATCACAGAAAATAAAAACAAAAATTGAGCCAGATAATATTTTTGTTGTTCAACTGGAAAGAAAAAGACGAAAAAAGTGATTAAAACTAAGATATAAGAGGCAAATAAAACTTGGAACCATACATAGGCACTGCGGCAACTAAATGCATATTTTAAAGCAATCTTAGAGTAATTTTGAATGGCTTGATGCAGGGCCTTAAAAGATTGAATGGAGGTTTTAAACAACTTAATGACCTGCATTCCTCGTACATACTCCACCGTAGCACCATTCAGATTTTCTAAGGCTTCTGAATAATGAAACATTAAGTTGGTATCCCCTACTAACTTTTTAATCAAAATAGCACTGATACCAATCAAAAAAATTAAAATCAAAGCAATGATAGGATTTATCAAAAAAGAGAGGATTAAGATAGCTAATGGGGCTGTGATAGCTCCTGCATTGTCAGGAATTAAATGAGCCACTATACTGTGTGTTTCAGCAGCATTATCATCTATAATTTTTCTAACTTTTCCCGAAGCTGAGTCATCAAAAAATGCAAAATTTGAAGACATCAATCCGTCAATCCCTTTTTTACGCAAATTGGTTTCCAATCTAAAAGCTACTTTATGAGAAACAAGACCTGAAAGAACGTATGTAATGGAACTAGTCACCATCAGAGTAGCTACGATAAGGGCGTAGAAAGATCCTGAACGAAAATCTTGGAAAAAAATAATTTTTTGCAGAAATTGATAAATATAGTAAAGTGCAGCAACCAATGATAAGGAAGAAAGGCTCGAAATAACAATGGCAAGATAAGCCCACATTTTTTGTTCGGGAATATAAGAAAATAATCTTTTATAGGTTGTAAACATATAAACCCCTTTTCTCTTTGAAATTAAAAACACTTGTAAAAGTTGAAAAATCTAGTTATAATAATCTTTACTAATATTTTATCATGTACATATATAGATAACAAGAAACATTAAATTTTATGACGAATTGTTATATTTGTCTCATCATGATACTAAGGAGCCTTTTATGAACTCAGATTTTAAGAAAAAATTATCTGACGCTGGTTACAACCTCATAGAACACTGCCCTCACTTTCCTCCACACGGAAAAACCTATTTTGTAGATAGCGAAGAGAGTGAAGGATTTTATTGGATTTATGAAACAGACCACTTTCTGATTAACATCCATGATTCCTACATCAAAAATGATTATTTCACAACTTTCAATCTCGAAGATTTTTCCGATTTTTTTGCCTTTTCTTCCTTTATAAAGAGCGCTCACGGTGAGTTGCTTTCACCATATATCCCACTTCATAGCAATAGTAGCTTTATCTTAATGAATCAGAAACAAGAAGTTCGTTTTCTACTACATGGAAATTCCTATTTTCATACAATCGAAATTGATTTCAAAAAAAGTATGATTGAAGAATACCTCACAACACAATTTCAATTAGAAAAAAAAGAAATTAATAAAATTTTTACAGAATTTCATCCCTTGATTGCTAATAAATTGGAAAAATTAGCAGATGAAATCCGCCAGTATCGTTTAAATTCGATTGGTAGTGAATTATTCTATGAGATAAAAGCGAAAGAATGGCTTAGTATCATTATTAATGAATATTATCATCATCAAGGAATAAGGGAATTGAGTGAAGCGGACGATCGAGCCTTGAACAATGTCAAAAATTACATTGATGACCATTTTTCCATGGATATTCCACAAACTCTACTGGCTAAAATTGCCATGATGAGTAAGACAAAATTAAAAAGTACTTTCAAACTAAAATACAAGATGACATTAACAGAGTATATCCAAAGGCGCCGAATGACAGTTGCTGAAAAACTACTTGTCACCACTCATATAGAGATTAAAGACATCGCCTTATCCGTTGGTTATCAATCTCACAGTCGTTTTTCCTCGCTCTTTAAAAAATACGTGGGACTTTACCCTCATGAAATTCGAAAGAAAAATAGTTCGCACCATTCCAACACCTGTGATTGTTTTACGCAACTAAAACAGTTTTCTTCATAAAACATAGCTTTGCTTCTTTCTCTTTAGGTAACAAAAAACTCTCAATGTTGGTATTAACATTGAGAGTTTTTTGTTTTTATTTACTGATTCATTTTTCTGTAATGAATTGAGTCAGAATACCATTGATAAATTTGCTAGATTTTTCATCTGAGAACTTTTTAGATAATTCTATTGCCTCATTAATAGCTACTAATTGAGGAGTCTCAAACTCCGTTATCTCAAACAAGCCTAGGCGTAAAATATTTTTCTCAATCAAAGTCAAGCGATCAATACTCCAACCTGATTTTAAATGTGTAGCAATTTTTTGATCCAGTTCCGGTTTGAATTGATGAACACCTGCAACAAGATTCAACAAGAAAGTTGGAATTTCAACTTCCAATCCTTCTTCAATGTCTTTATCGTACAGATAAGCAAAACGGCAAGATTCTACCACATCACCTCTGTACTCTAAATCCATTAAGGCTTGAAAAGCTCGCTGACGCAAATCTCTTCTTGACTCTAGTCGTACATCAGTCATTGAGGAAATCCTCATCAAATAAATCTTCCAATTTAGATTTGGAGGCTTTTTCTGGAACGATTCCTGCCACATGAATATTGACAGTTGAAAGTTCTACTTCAGCCATATCATAAACAGCACTTTTCACAGCTTTTTGAATTGCGACCGCTACTGTCGGCACGCTCACTCCATACTCTAGATACAAATAAACATCAACACTTACATCGTTTTCTTCATTTGTATGTAAGTAGACGCCACGTCCCAAAGAACGTTTAGCTAAGCTGTCTGATACATTTTTACCAGCAAAAGAGTGTACTCCTTCTACCTTTGCTGTAGCAATGGCAATAATTTTTTCTAAGACGCGGGGTGCAATAACGATTTCACCTAATTGTTCAGTTGCCATAGATTATCCTTTCTCTTTTTTACCAGTTTTATGCACGAGAAACATAAGTTCCTTCTTGTGTATTAATGATTAGTTTTTGTCCGATTTCAATAAAGTCTGGAACATGTACTACAAGACCTGTCTCAAGAGTGGCAGGTTTTCCAGAACCAGTTACTGTTGCTCCTTTGATAGACGGTTGAGTGTCTGTCACAATCAATTCAACTGTTGTTGGAACTGTAACACCGATTACTTCCGTTCCGTAAAATTGAATTTTTACTTCTGAATTTTCAAGAATAAATTTCAACTCTTGCTCGACATTTGCAACTGGAATTTCATATTGTTCAAATGACTCTGTGTCCATAAAATAAGCTGTATCATCCATTTGATACAAAAATTGTGCTGGACGTGTTTCAATAATAGCTTGTTCAAATTTTTCTTCTGGGCGGTAGCTTGTATCGAAAGTTGAACCAGTGCGGACATCGCGTAACTTCATACGCATAATAGTATTACCCTTTCCTGGTTTATGGTGACTGGCTTCTAGAACACGGATCAATTTTCCGTCTGCTGTTTCAAAAGTCATGCCTGCTTTCAGCTTACTTGCTTCAATCATTCTGTTTTACCTCGTTTAAAATATACTTCTTCTTATTTTATCATAAACCTTGGTAATTCTCAAATAACAATCAACTCTTTTGGTGCAAGAGTTAGGAGTTCACAACCTGTCTCTGTAATCAGAAGATCATCCTCAATTCTGACACCATATTTTCCGTCTAAATAGATACCCGGTTCATCTGTTACAGTCATTCCAGCTTCTAGCAATTCATCTGATTTCCCAAAATATGGAACCTCGTGAATATCCAGACCAATTCCATGACCGATTCCATGAGTGAAATATTCTCCATATCCTGCTTGGCAAATAATCTCTCTTGGAATCTGATCGTATTCTCTTCTAGTCATTCCCGATTGGGCTTTTTCTATCAGAGCTTGATTACTTCTTAATACGATATCATATATTTCTCGTTCTTCGTCCGTCACATGCCCAATATGAATGGTGCGTGTGATATCACTGACATAATGATGATAGTAGCAACCAAAATCCATGGTTAAACTTTCTCCATTGTGAATAACTTTGTCGCTAGCCACTCCGTGAGGCATAGCAGAGCGATAGCCCGAAGCAACAATAAAATCAAAAGAAGCCCCTGAAGCTCCTAATTGACGCATTCGTGTATCTAAGAAATTCATAACATCTAGTTCCGTCGTTTGATTTGGTCGAATAAATTCCAAAACATCTAGAAAAGCTTGGTCAGAAATCTGACAGGCTTTTCGAATTCTTGCCACTTCTTCTGCGTCTTTAATCATTCTTAACTTTTCAACAAAACCCGCTAGAGCTACTAATTGATGCTTGGGAAAAACACTCTCCAATACTTTAAAATAACGATAAGAAATCTCTTCGTCAAAACCAATACTACTCAGTTTATCTCCAACAATAATCCTAGCAATCTCGTTTAAGGCATCGCGAGTCTCCACAATATCAAAGCCTTTTACTACACTTTTAGCAATCAAAGTATAACGAGAATCGGTTAAAAAAATTCGACGCGTTTTACTAATAAAAACAGTCGCTTCCGTTCCACTAAACCCTGTCAAGTAATAAATGTTTTTAAGATTTGTAACCAAAACAGCATCACAATTTGTCTGTTCTAGTGCTGTTACAAATTTTTCAATTCTTGATGACATCAGAATACCTCCACGATATAATTGTGTTTATTATAACAAAAAAACTTTGCCTTCTCCAATAAAGACAAAGTTTTTAACACCCTAAGCATAATCACTTCAATTTTTCTTTCAGATATTGACCTGTATAGCTACTTGCGTTTTCAGCCACTTCTTCAGGTGTTCCAGTAGCAATAATCGTGCCTCCTCCAACACCACCTTCTGGTCCTAAGTCAATGATATGATCTGCTGTTTTGATAACATCTAAATTGTGCTCAATAACTAGAACAGTATTTCCATCATCAACAAAACGATTTAGTACCTGCAATAGTTTAGCAATATCTTCTGTATGTAGACCAGTTGTTGGTTCGTCAAGAATATAGAAAGACTTACCTGTCGAGCGTTTATGCAGCTCACTAGCCAACTTCATTCTCTGAGCTTCTCCACCTGATAGAGTCGTGGCTGGCTGACCTAGAGTAACATAGCCTAGCCCAACATCTTTAATCGTTTGCAGTTTTCGTTGGATTTTTGGAATATGTTGAAAGAATTCTACAGCTTTATTGACCGTCATATCCAGTACTTGAGAAATATTTTTTTCTTTATAGTGGACTTCTAATGTCTCACTGTTGTATCGTGTGCCATGACAGACTTCACAAGCCACATAAATATCCGGAAGAAAATGCATCTCAATTTTGATGATTCCATCACCTGAACAAGCCTCACAGCGTCCACCTTTTACATTAAAACTAAAACGTCCTTTTTTATAGCCACGAATCTTTGCTTCGTTTGTTTTGGCAAATAAATCACGGATATCATCAAAAACACCTGTGTAAGTAGCTGGATTGGAACGTGGAGTTCGACCAATCGGACTTTGGTTAATGTCAATCAACCGATCCACATGCTCAATTCCAGTCATATTTTTGAATTTTCCTGGCTTCTCTGAATTTCGGTTCAATTTCTGTGCAATGGCTTTTTTTAGGATCGAATTAACCAGCGTTGATTTCCCAGAGCCTGAGACACCCGTCACTGCGATAAATTTTCCTAATGGAAATCTAGCAGTGATATTTTGTAAGTTGTGCTCTTGTGCCCCTATAATCTCAATAAAACGACCATTTCCTGAACGACGTTCGAGTGGTAAATCAATTTTACGTTTTCCTGATAAATATTGACCCGTGATTGATTTTTTATTTCTAGCTACTTGTTTGGGAGTCCCTGCTGCTACGATTTCTCCACCAAACACACCAGCTCCCGGCCCGACATCAATCAAATAGTCTGCTTCTCTCATGGTATCTTCATCATGCTCTACAACAATTAGTGTGTTGCCCAAATCTCTCATTTTTTTCAGACTAGCAATTAAGCGGTCATTGTCTCTTTGATGCAAACCAATAGAGGGCTCATCTAAAATATAAAGAACCCCACTCAGATTAGAGCCAATTTGAGTAGCCAAACGAATGCGCTGACTTTCCCCACCAGATAAGGTTCCTGACGAACGAGACAAGGTTAAATAATTCAAACCAACGTTATTTAGAAAAGTTAAACGGTCATGAATTTCTTTTAAAATTGGTTTTGCAATAATCGCTTCATTTTCTGTTAACGTCAATTCCTCCAGCTTTTTAAGATGATCAGAAATGGATAGTTCCGAAATTTGACCGATATTCATCCCATTTTCTCCACCAATTTTGACAGATAAGGCTTGTGGATTTAGACGATAACCTTCACAGCTAGCACATGTTAATTCATTCATGTAATAACGCATTTGCGTACGAGTAAAATCACTATTGGTTTCATGGTAACGGCGACTGATATTCTTAACGACTCCCTCAAAGGGGATATCAATATCGCGCACTCCTCCGAACTCATTCTCATAATGAAAATGAAATTCTTTTCCTTCTGAACCATAGAAAACAAGTTGTTTTTCTTCTTTTGTCAATGTGTCAAATGGTTTATCCATATCAATACCGAATTGACTCATCGCTTGTTCTAGCATTTGTGGATAATAATTTGAAGATATTGGATTCCAAGGAGCCAAAGCGCCTTCTCTTAGTGTTTTACTACCATCAGGCACTACAATATCTAAATCCACTTCCAACTTCACTCCAAGTCCATCACACTCTGCGCAAGAACCAAATGGCGCATTAAATGAAAAAAGACGTGGCTCCAATTCAGGTACGGTAAAACCACAAACTGGACAAGCATAGTGTTCTGAAAAAAGTAGCTCTTTTTCATCCATTGTATCAATAACAACATAGCCATCAGCAATTCTCAGAGCAGCTTCTACTGAGTCAAACAAACGACTCCGAACTCCTTCTTTGATGACAATTCGATCTACAACTACCTCGATATCATGCTTCTTACTTTTGGATAATTCTGGCACCTCTGTTACATCATAAATACTACCATCCACACGCACACGTACATATCCGTCTTTTTGAACTTTTTCAAAAACAGTCTTATGTTGCCCTTTTTTCTTTCGAACAATAGGGGCTAAAATTTGCAATCGCTGACGCTCTGGTAACTCCAATATTTGATCAACAATTTGTTCAACCGAAGATGCTGTGATAGCCCCATGCCCATTAATACAATAAGGCGTCCCAACTCGAGCATATAACAACCGTAGATAGTCATTAATCTCTGTTGCTGTCCCCACTGTTGAGCGAGGATTTTTACTGGTTGTCTTTTGGTCAATAGAGATAGCTGGACTAAGTCCATCAATTGAGTCTACATCTGGTTTTTCCATATTTCCCAGAAATTGCCTAGCATAAGCAGATAAACTCTCCACATATCTGCGTTGTCCCTCTGCATAAAGTGTATCAAAAGCCAAGCTAGATTTCCCTGAACCAGATAGTCCTGTTACTACCACTAATTTATCACGTGGAATTTCAACATCAATATTTTTTAAATTATGAACTCTCGCACCATGTATGATAATTTTATCTTGCATTATTTCCTACCCCATTCTATACTCTTCATTATATCAAAATTTTCTTTAATCTTTTACCCAAAACGTTTCGATTTGTAGTATAATGGTAGGGTATGCCAAAACATCGTTGGACAAATAAAATAAGGTTTTTTAGAAGGAGGAAAGATGAAACAAGTATTTTTATCAACGACAACAGAATTTAAAGAAGTTGACACGCTTGAGTCAGGTACATGGATCAATCTTGTAAATCCTTCCCACCACGAATCTGTTGAAATTGCAAATGCCTTTCATATTGATATTGCCGATTTGCGCGCCCCACTTGATGCGGAAGAAATGTCACGTATAACCATCGAAGATGAATACACTTTGATTATTGTAGACGTTCCGATTACAGAGGAGAGGAACAATAAAACTTACTATGTGACTATTCCGCTTGGAATTATTATCACAGAAGATGCAATTATTACCACTTGTTTGGAAAAACTATCACTTCTAGATACTTTTATTCATCGTCGGTTGCGAAATTTCTATACTTTTATGAAATCTCGTTTCATTTTCCAAATTCTTTACTACAATGCTGAAGTTTATTTGACAGCTCTTCGTTCGATTGATCGTAAAAGTGAAAAGATTGAAAGCCAACTGCACAAATCCACTCGAAATGAAGAACTGATTGAACTGATGGAATTAGAGAAAACCATCGTCTATTTTAAAGCTTCATTAAAGACCAATGAACGAGTGATTAAAAAATTAACGAGCTCGACCAGTAATATCAAAAAATACCTAGAAGATGAAGATTTATTGGAAGATACTTTAATTGAAACGCAACAGGCTATTGAGATGGCAGATATTTACGGAAATATTTTACATAGTATGACGGATACCTTTGCTTCTATTATCTCTAATAATCAAAATAATATTATGAAAACTTTGGCTTTGGTTACTGTCGTTATGTCTATTCCTACTATGATTTTTTCAGCTTATGGTATGAATTTTAAAACCAATGACTTGCCACTAAATAACGAACCTTATTCTTTTTGGATTATTATTTTTATTGCCTTTGCACTTAGTGGCTCCTTGACCCTCTACCTTATACACAAAAAATTATTCTAAACTTGAAAGAGAGAGATTATGACACAAACTTCTTTAGATAAATTAAGTAAAAAAAATAAGGAATTTATCCATATTGCGACTCATCAATTTATGAAGGATGGTAAAACAGACTCAGAAATCCACGAAATTCTTGAAAAAATTATCCCAGAAATACTAGAAAATCAACCTAAAGGGATTACTGCGCGTGGACTTTATGGTGCACCATCTGCATGGGCTACATCCTTTACCACCAAAGAACGTTATGAGGCCGAACATCCAAAAGAAAACGATGATCCAAAACTGATGATTATGGACTCTATTCTCTTTATTTTTGGTTTCTTTTCACTGTTAAGCTCCATTGTGAATATTGCTTCTTCTAAACCGTCTGTTTACGGATTAGTAACCTTAATCTTAGGAAGCTGTGTAGGAGGAGGAGCTTTGTACTCTCTTCATCATTTTATCTATCGTTTCTACGGACCTGAGTACGAACGTAGCCAAAGACCTCCTATATGGAAATCTGTTATTATTATGATTCTTGCTATGTTGCTTTGGTTAGTAGCCATCACTGTAACAAGCCTCTTACCTGAAATTATCAACCCACACTTACCAAACCTAGTAATTGTAATCCTTGGTGCTCTTGTTCTAGCTTTGAGATTCTATCTCAAAAAACGACTAAACATTAAAACAACGGCTATGGGACCAACTAGATAAATCATTTCCTTTATTTTAGATTGAAAAACAGAACTGTTTTTCAATCTTTTTTTACCCTAACTTCATAATGGATAAAACTATAGGTTAATCACAAACGTTTTTTCTTTTAAACATTTTTGGACAGAGTGTCCAAAAAATATCGTTTTATATTGCTATTATTTCTTAAAAATGTATAATATATTTCATAAAAATAAACACAGTGTCCAAAAAGGAGGTTAAAATGAATAAAATTAAAAAAATTATTGGAAAATATAAATTATGGATCATGATACTCGGTGTTTCATGCATTCCAGCTTTGTACAACTTATCGTTCTTGGGGTCTATGTGGAATCCCTATGGAAATGTTTCAAACTTACCAGTAGCAGTTGTCAATAAAGATAAAAGTATCAGTATGAATGAAAAAACAATAGCCATTGGTCAAGATATCACGAATCAAATGAAGACAAATAAATCACTATCTTACCACTTTGTAGAAGAAAAAGAAGCTAGTACTGGATTAAAAAATGGAAAATACTATATGATTGTCACGCTACCTGATAATCTATCTTCTAATTCTAGTACTCTTTTATCTGAAAATCCTAAACAGACTAAGATTACATACGAAACAGCACAAGGAAATAATCTTTTTGCTTCCAAAGTCAGTAGCAGTGCCATAGACAAGCTAAAATCTTCCGTATCTAAAAATATCACAGAAACTTACACCAAATCAGTATTCTCTCAACTGTCTCAATTGCAAAATGGTCTTAATCAATTATCCACTGGAAGTCAAAAAATTTCTGATGGTAGTGAACAACTTTATCAAGGTAGTCAAACCATGACAACTGGTTTAGGACAGCTCACAAATGGGGGAGAACAAATAGCAAATGGTACTGACAATTTAACAAATGCCCTTACAACCTATACATCAGGTGTTGGACAATTAAACAATGGTATTTCATCCTTGTCATCAGGTATTTCTACCTATACAGTTGGAGTTGGGAAATTAGCCAATGGTTCCAATCAGCTCAATGCTAGTTCTGCCTCTTTAGTGGACGGTTTTCAAAATCTAGCTGATGGGAGTAAGCAACTGAACCAACTAACTAGCGGACTTCAATCCTTAAAAACTGGCTTAGATGGAGCCAACCAATTATCGCAAGCCAGTTTACAACAACTGGTAACCCTACAAGAGCAACTTAACAGTTACACAAATCAGCCAACTACAACCGCATCTCCTAACAGAGCTACATTGCAAACAGAAATAACTAACTTAAAGGCAAATGTAGAACAAGCAACTTCCAAACAAACAGAACAAGCCAACGCTCAATTATCAGCTATACAAGCAACTGCAACCTATCAAAGTTTAACGGATGAACAAAAATCAGAATTAACCAATGCTTTATCTGCAACCAATGATACTTCTCTGCAAAATATACAAACCAGTATTCAAAACATTGAAAATCTTCTAAATGCAGAAACATCAACAAGCAATACAATTGATGTATCGACTAGTCAAGTAACATTAGCGACTGCATCACAGTATCTCACACAGCTTCATCAACTCATTAGTCAACAACTGACTTCAGGAACTAGTCAACTCATTGACGGAAGCACCCAATTTCAAACCGCTTTAACAAACGGCAATCTCTCCATTCAATCAGGATTAACACAATATACCAATTCCGTTTCTACTCTTAACAATGGGTTAAATCAATTGAATAACCAGTCTACATCATTATTGTCAGGAACAAAACAATTACAATCAGGTAGCCAACAGTTAGCTAATAACTCTCATCCTTTAGTCATGGGAAGTCAGCAACTAGCTACTGGTATTCATTCCGAAAACTCTGCTATCTCAAAACTGTATAATGGTAGTGATCAGTTAACAAATGGCCTGACAAGCCTATCTACTAATTTATCAACCTTAACTACTAATTTATCTCGTGCTAATAATCAATTATCTTTGGTATCTGTAACGGATAAAAATGCTAAAAATATTGCTAGTCCTGTTACTTTAAAACATACTGACCATGACAGTGTTGCTGTAAATGGTGTTGGAATGGCACCTTATATGATCTCAGTCTCTTTAATGGTTATTGCTTTATCTGCCAATGTAATCTTTGAAAAACTACTCTACGGCTCTACTGCTAACAATAAAAAAGACTTGCTAAAGAAAAAAATACTCATCAATAGTGGAGTCGCTTTACTGGATTCCATTATCTTATACGGTGTACTTCTTCTGATGGGAGTTAAGATGGCGCACCCTGTATTAACATTTGAAATTATCCTATTAGGGTCTTATGTTTTCATGGCAATGGTCACTTTATTGGTTAGTGTAAGTGAGCAATTAGGTTCTTTTATCTCCCTTCTACTTTTATTGTTGCAAACAGGAGCCTCAGGAGGTTCTTATCCAATCGAACTAAGCCCAAGATTCTTTCAGATTGTCCATCCTTATTTGCCAATGAGTTATCTTGTTTCAGGTTTAAGACAAACAATATCTAGAACAGGTGATATAGGAGAAGAGTTGATGGTGTTGCTTCTATTTTTACTCACTTTTTCTTCACTTATCTTTTTAGTTACTTTGAAGAAAAAACGAAGAACCTTTCAATTACAAGTTCATTCATCGTCGCTATAATCAGTCACCCAAATAAAACTATAAATAGCCAATAAAATAACACCTATTGGCTGTTTATTTTTTGAAAAAATAAAAAAAGACAAACTCACTATCCGAGTTTGTCTTTTTAACATATCTTTTTAATCTTCCGTTACGAAAGGCATCAAAGCCATTACACGCGCACGTTTGATAGCTGTTGTTACTTTACGTTGGTTTTTAGCTGAAGTTCCAGTAACACGACGAGGAAGGATTTTCCCACGTTCTGAAATGAAACGGCTAAGAAGTTCTGTATCTTTGTAATCAACGTATTCAATTTTATTAGCTGCGATGTAATCAACTTTTTTACGGCGTTTAAATCCGCCACGACGTTGTTGAGCCATAGTATTCTCCTTTATATTATATTGTGTAGTTAGTCATACCTACACTAAAACATTAATTTGTCTATTAGAATGGTAGATCGTCATCAGAAATATCCATTGGATTTGAATTCCCGAAGGGATTTTCATCCCGAGAAAAATCTGGCGCTTGGTTTGAACCAACTGCGTTCCCAGGATTAGATGCTCCACTTGCCCCAAAGTTATTTGGTGTGTAATTACCAAACTGTCCTTCACGGCTAGTACGGCTCTCTAGCAACTGGAAACTGTCTGCCACAACTTCTGTAACGTAGACACGTTGACCTTGCTGATTTTCGTAATTACGCGTTTGAATACGACCTGTAATTCCGATTAGAGCACCTTTTTTTGCCCAATTTGCAAGATTTTCTGCCTGTTGACGCCAAATAACAACATTGATAAAATCAGCTTCACGTTCCCCACTTTGGTTTTTAAAGTTACGATTAACAGCCAAAGTAAAAGTAGCTACTGCTTGATTTTGTGGTGTATAGCGAAGTTCGGCATCTCGGGTCATGCGACCTACAAGTACAACGTTATTTATCATATTCTACCTTCTTAAGCGTCTAATTTTACAATCATGTGACGAAGAATGTCAGCATTAATTTTTGAAAGACGATCAAACTCTTTAAGAGCAACATCATCATTTGCTTCGACTGTTACAATATGATAAAGTCCTTCACGGAAATCTTGGATTTCGTATGCAAGACGACGTTTTTCCCAATCTTTTGATTCAAGAATTGTAGCTCCATTATCAGTTAAGATTGCATCAAAACGTGTTACCACATCGTTTTTAGCTTCTTCCTCAATGTTTGGACGAATAATATAAAGAATTTCGTATTTAGCCATTGATTTTTCCTCCTTTTGGTCTAATGACCCCTAGATGATACAAGGGGTAAGTGAGGTTTTCTCACGAATAACCATTATACTAGATTTTCATTAAAATAGCAAGAAAAAGTTTTGAAAGCTAAGCTCCTTATTGATTCTTACACTTGATCAATTAGTTTTTAATGAATCAAAGAATATTAGAATAGAATGACAAAAACTTGATTTCAATAAAATAAAGAGACTGAAAATTCTCAGTCTCTTTTTTATCTCTAAATTTTTAATATGAAAAATTTTTAGGAACAAATCCGTCCTTGATCTACAACTAATTTTCCTGCTTTATAGACTTGATGGGTTAAGTTAGTTGCGAAGAAATAAAATGGGAAATCAATATTTGCTGCGTCTAAAATGGTAATATCTGCTTGTTTTCCGACATCAAAACTACCTACTTTTTCTTGTCGATTAGCTGAATAAGCAGCATTGATGGTCACAGCATTTAACACTTCAATCGGTGTCAAACGCATCATAAAACAGCCTAGTTGCATAACAAATTGTAGATTTGCTGTCGGACAAGAACCTGGATTGCTATCCGTCGCAAGGGTAATTGCCATTCCTGATTCAATCATCTTTCGTGCAGGAGCATAAGTATCTTCCATCAAGCTGAATGTCGTTGCAGGTAAGAGATTTCCAATGACTTTTGCTGCTGCCATTTTTTGAATTCCCTCATCAGTTGCTACCATTAGATGCTCTGCACTGGTAGCTCCGATTTCTGCCGCTACTTCAACTCCCCCAATGGATTCAATTTCATCTGCATGGATTCGCAATTTAAAACCAAGTTCTTTGGCCTTAGATAAAAGATAATGAGATTCCTCAGCCGTGAACACTCCTTTTTCACAGAAAATATCACAAAATTCAGCTAAATTTTCCTCTTTCACTCGCGACAACATATCGTTTACAATAACATCTAAATACTCTTGTGATCTTCCTTTATATTCTGGTGGTACTGCATGTGCTGCCATAAACGTAGGTACTAAATCAATTTCATGGTCTTTATTTAAAGACGCAACAACTTCCAACTGACGTTTTTCAGTTTCCCAATTGAGACCGTATCCACTCTTGGCTTCAACTGTTGTCACGCCGTGAAGAAGCATGTAGTCCAATAATTTTTTGGATTTATTATACAAGTTATCAAAAGAAGCTTCACGAGTGGCTTGCACAGTGCTGAGAATTCCTCCTCCTTGTGCCAGAATATCCAAATAAGACACGCCTGCTAATTTTTTAGCAAACTCATGTTCTCGGCTTCCACCGTATACCAGATGAGTGTGGCAGTCAATTAGACCCGGTGTAGCTATTTTCCCTGAGTAAGAACGAACCACTGTGTTTGGACCAATCATACTAGGGTCTGGCTCACCAACTCCAATAGCTAAAATTTGACCATCTTTAACAGCGATAAAAGCATCTTCTAAGATTGTTGCTTCTTTCATCTGGGAACCCACTAATGGATGACCCAAATCATTAGGGCAAAAAACTTGATTAAAATGGGTTAATAACAAATCTGCAATCATTTTCTTACTCCTCCTATGATAATGAATATATTCTCTTAATATTGACACCATTACCTTAACTAAAAAACATCTAATTATAGTCAAAAACACCTCTTTTGTCTTTTTCTGATTTATATTTTCTTCATCCTTGACTGTTTCTTGACGAAATCCTTATATAATTATAATCATAATATAGTACTATTATTTTGAGAGGAGGATTTCCCATGTCATTTTACAGTGAAAGTGAAATCGCAAACGCTATGACAGTCAAATTAGACGATGTATTGCCTGAAAAGACTGTCTTCCAAGAAGGTATTCGCAGAGCCCCAGATAGAGGTTTTCGATTAACAAAATCCCAAACTGAGATTGCCCTTAAAAATGCTCTACGATACATTCCCAAAAAATTTCATCAGGAAGTCATTCCAGAATTTTTGGAAGAATTAAAAACTCGAGGACGGATCTATGGATACCGTTGGAGACCAAAAGAACGGATTTATGGAAAACCAATTGAAGAGTATAAGGGAACTTGTACTGCAACAAAAGCCATGCAAGTCATGATTGATAACAACCTCAGCTTTGAAATTGCTCTTTATCCTTATGAATTGGTTACTTATGGCGAAACAGGATCGGTCTGTGCAAACTGGATGCAATACTGCTTAATCAAGAAGTACTTGGAAGTAATGACAGATGAGCAAACGCTAGTCGTTGAATCCGGTCACCCACTAGGACTTTTCAAATCTAAACCAGAAGCCCCTCGCGTTATCATTACTAACGGTCTATTGATTGGTGAGTATGATAATATGGAAGATTGGGAAATCGCCGAAGAAATGGGGGTTACAAATTATGGTCAAATGACTGCAGGTGGCTGGATGTATATTGGTCCACAAGGAATTGTTCATGGAACATTTAATACGTTGCTAAATGCTGGACGTTTGAGATTGAATGTTCCTGATGATGGTGATTTAACCGGAAAATTATTCATTTCATCTGGTTTAGGTGGTATGAGTGGTGCACAAGGTAAAGCAGCTGAAATTGCCAAAGCAGTTGCTATCATAGCAGAAGTGGATCAATCAAGGATTGAAACACGTCACTCTCAAGGATGGATTCAACAAATTGCCGAAAGTCCTGAAGAAGCTCTTCAATTAGCACAAAAAGCTTTAGAAGCCAAAGAATCTACTTCCATTGCTTATCATGGTAATATTGTTGACTTACTAGAATATGTCAATGAAAACAACATACCTGTTGACTTGCTCTCAGACCAAACTTCTTGTCACAATGTCTACGACGGAGGTTACTGTCCTGTAGGTATTAGCTTTGAAGAACGGACTCGTCTTCTTGCAGAAGATAAAGAAACCTTCACTCGCCTTGTTGACCAAACTCTATCTCGCCACTTTAAAGCTATTGAAACCCTAGCAGCCAAGGGAACTTATTTCTTTGACTATGGTAATTCATTTATGAAGGCTATTTATGATTCTGGCGTCAAAGACATTTCAAAAAATGGTGTTGATGACAAAGATGGCTTCATTTGGCCTTCTTATGTGGAAGATATCATGGGGCCTATGCTCTTTGATTATGGATATGGTCCTTTCCGTTGGGTTTGCTTAAGTGGAAAACATGAAGATTTAGTCACCACCGACCACGCTGCCATGGAAGCTATCGATCCAAACCGCCGTTATCAAGACCGCGATAATTATAATTGGATTCGAGATGCTGAAAAGAATCAACTGGTGGTCGGAACGCAAGCACGTATTCTTTATCAAGATTGTATTGGCCGTGTAAACATTGCCTTGAAATTCAACGAATTGGTTCGTGAAGGAAAAATTGGTCCAGTTATGATTGGTCGTGACCACCACGATGTTTCAGGTACCGACTCTCCTTTCCGTGAAACGTCTAATATAAAAGATGGTTCAAATGTTACTTGTGACATGGCAGTCCAATGTTATGCTGGAAATGCTGCTCGTGGTATGAGTTTAGTTGGTCTTCATAATGGTGGAGGAACTGGTATCGGTAAAGCGATAAATGGTGGATTTGGTCTTGTTTTGGATGGTAGTCAACGAATTGATGAAATTATAAAATCTGCTATTTCTTGGGACATCATGGGTGGTGTCGCTCGTAGAAACTGGGCACGCAATGAAAATGCCATTGAAACTGCCATTGAATACAATCGTCTTCATCAAGATACCGACCATATCACTATCCCTTATTTGACGGACGAATCTTTAATCAAGGAAGCTGTTGAAGAATTATTCAAATAAGGATTATTTGCACTGTATCAAGAAATCACTTAACTCAGTTCATTTTTAAACTAACAAAAACTATGGAGGAAATTATGGTAAAAATTGTTGAAAGTATCCCGAATTTTTCGGAAGGTCGTAATCAAGAAGTAATTGACGGTTTGGTCGCTGTAGCCAAAAGTGTTCCTGGTGTTACTCTGTTAGATCATTCATCTGATACAAGTCACAACCGAAGTGTCTTTACTCTGGTTGGTGACGAAAACAGTATTCAAGAAGTTTCTTTTCAACTGGTGAAATATGCATCTGAAAACATTGATATGACAAAACATCATGGAGAACATCCACGAATGGGAGCAACAGATGTTTTACCCTTTGTTCCAATCAAAGACATCACGATTGAAGAATGTGTTGAAATTTCAAAAAAAGTTGCAGAACGTATTTACAATGAACTGAAAATTCCTAGTTTTCTTTACGAAGATTCTGCCAGTCGTCCAGAGCGGAAGAACCTAGCTAAAGTAAGAAAAGGTCAATTTGAAGGAATGCCTGAAAAATTATTAGAAGAAGATTGGGCTCCTGATTACGGTGAAAGGAAAATCCATCCGACTGCTGGTATCACAGCTATTGGAGCACGTATGCCGTTAGTTGCTTACAATGTTAACTTAGATACCGACAATCTTGAAATCGCTAATAAAATTGCCAAAATTATTCGTGGTTCAAGCGGTGGATACAAATATTGTAAGGCTATTGGAGTAATGCTAGAAGGTAGAAACATTGCTCAAGTATCTATCAACATGGTCAACCTTCCTAAATTCCCACTTTACCGTGTATTTGAAACAATTCGTTTTGAAGCCCAACGTTACGGTGTTGGAATTTTGGGATCAGAAGTTGTCGGATTAGCACCAGCTAAAGCGTTGATTGATGCTGCTGAATACTATCTTCAAATTGAAGATTTTGACTATGATAAGCAAGTTTTAGAAAATCATTTACTAGGTTAGGAGGATTTCGTTACAATGAGTTTAGTTGATTTATCTCTAACAGAATTCGCTCGTGTACTAGGTTCAGACACCCCAGCTCCCGGTGGTGGCTCTGCAGCTGCACTATCTGCCGCTAATGGAATTTCTCTAACAAAAATGGTTTGCGAATTAACTCTTGGCAAAAAGAAATACGCAGATGTGCAGGAAGAAATTAGTCAAATACATAAGGATAGCTCTCGCTTGCAAGAAACCTTACTTGTAGCTATTGACAAAGATACTGAAGCTTTTAACCTCGTTTCTGCCGTCTTTGATATGCCAAAAGAAACGGAAGAAGAAAAAGAAAAAAGACGCCAAGCTATGCAAGCAGCTTTAAAGGAAGCAACAAAATCTCCATTTTCCATGATGGAAGAAATTGTTTCCGCACTTAAGATTACTCAAAAAGCTGTTGGACGTTCCAACATCAATGCAGCTAGCGATTTGGGGGTTGCCGCTCTTAACTTAAAAGCTGGACTTCAAGGAGCTTGGTTAAATGTTTTGATTAACTTATCTGGTATCAAGGATCAAACTTTTGTTTCTGATTACAGAAATGCAGGGCAAAATTTATTAGACTACGGAAACCGTTTAGCAGACGACATTTATCAGGAAATCATAACTATTGTCTCATCCTAAAAAACGATCAGACGCTCTATCAGAGTCGCAATATTATTCATAAAACTTGCTATTTAAAACAAATTATAATTAATACGATGATGGATTTTACTAGTAAAAAAACCATCATCGCTAATACACAAGCACCCACAAAGAAAAGAATTCGTTTGTTTACAAGACCAACTAAGATTGCTTCTTGTCCGCTATTTTAGTTGGTTCGCATCAGAAGTGAAACTAATTAAAGGAGTATCACTATTATGAAAACAACTAAAATGAATGAACAAGAAAAAGCCAAATTTAGTTTGGGTGGCGCAACCTTGTACGGTATTAATGCTGTTATAGGTTCTGGAATTTTTCTCTTACCCCAAGAGATTTATAAAGGATTGGGACCAGCTTCCTTAGCAGTTATGTTTGGAACAGCTTGTCTTGTTATCCTGTTATCTGTTTGCCTTGCGGAAACTGCTGGATATTTTAATAAAAACGGAGGAGCCCTTCAATATTCCAAAGAAGCCTTTGGTGATTTCATAGGCTTTGATGTTGGTATTTTAGGATGGGCGGTTACAATTATAGCTTGGGCAGCCATGTTGGCTGGTTTTGCTAAAATTTTTATCATTACATTCCCTGCCTTCAAAGGATTTAACTTATTGATTAGCATTAGCTTAGTCATTCTCTTAAGTTTAATGAACATTGCCGGTTTAAAAACCTCAAAAACATTCACCCTAACTGCCACCGTTGCGAAATTGATACCGATTGTAGCGTTTTCCGCTTTTGCTATTTTCTTCATCAAAGGAGGAATGGACAAGGGAAATTTCACACCATTTCTGCAACTAGAATCTGATACAAATATTGTAAAAGCTATTGCTAATACTGCTGTTTATATTTTCTATGGATTTATTGGTTTTGAAACGATGTCTATCGTTGCTGGTGAAATGCGAAATCCTGAAAAAAATGTACCTAGAGCTATCTTAGGTTCTATCAGCATTGTCTCTATTTTATACATGCTAATTATAGCAGGGACTATCGCTATGCTGGGTGGTCGGATTATGCAGACAGGTGCCCCTGTGCAAGATGCTTTCGTCGAAATGATTGGTCCTATCGGTGCTCCGATTGTTTCATATGGTGCCCTAATATCCATTGCTGGTCTAAATATTGGTGAATCTATCATGGTTCCGCGCTTTGGAGCAGCTATTGCTAATGAAGGATTACTACCTAAAAAATTGGGAGAAGTGAATGATAAAAACGCTCCTGTTACAGCTATTCTCATCTCAAGCGCTATTGCTATATTGTTACTGTTAACTGGTTCATTTGAAACATTAGCAACAATGAGTGTTGTTTTCCGGTTCTTCCAATACATCCCAACGGCCTTAGCCGTTTTGAAACTAAGAAAGAAATATCCAGATAAAAAGGTGGCTTTCCGTGTGCCATTTGGTCCTGTTATTCCTGTACTAGCCGTTGCTGTTAGCCTTGTTATGATTGTTTTAGACAATCCATGGAACGTCTTTTATGGTATTGTTGGTGCAGGAGTTGCAAGTCTACTCTATTACTTTTTACACGGTAAGAACAAAAAAGTAATTTAGAAAATTCAAGTAGTTTAGAGGAGAAAGTTATATGTCAAAAATTATTCAATTAGATGGAGAACATTTAACCTTAGAAGATGTCATTGCAGTTGCTAGAAAAGGAGCTACCTGTCAGATTGTTGATGCAGCCAAAGAAGCTGTAAAAGCTTCTAGGAAAATTGTAGATGATATTGTTCGTGAAAAAAGAGTGGTTTATGGAGTAACCACTGGATTTGGTTCCCTTTGTAATGTTAGTATTTCTCCCGAAGATACCCAACAACTACAAGAAAACCTCATTCGTACTCATTCTTCCGGTTTTGGAGATCCTCTTCCAGAAGATAATGTACGAGCAATTATGTTAATTCGTATCAATTCCTTGGTAAAGGGATATTCTGGTATTCGTTTATCAACCATCGAAAAATTGCTAGAATTGTTAAATAAAGGAGTTACCCCATATATCCCAGAAAAAGGTTCTCTTGGTGCTTCTGGAGATTTGGCTCCTTTAGCTCACATGGTCCTACCAATGTTGGGATTAGGCCGTGCTTATTACCAAGGAGAGCTTCTATCTGGTCAAGAAGCCTTGGACAAAGCGAATATTAAAAAAATCAGTCTAGCTGCCAAAGAGGGCTTGGCTCTTATAAATGGAACAACTGTATTGACCGCTATTGGGGCTTTAGCGACTTACGATGCTATTCAACTCTTGAAATTGTCTGATATTGCTGGTGCTTTGTCATTAGAAGTTCACAATGGTATTACCAGTCCATTTGAAGAAGATCTCCATACCATTCGCCCACAAAGTGGTCAACTAGCAACAGCTCGAAATATTCGTAATCTCATTGAGAACAGTAAAAATACGACCGTTGCAACTCAAGAACGAGTCCAAGACCCTTACACTCTTCGTTGTATTCCACAAATTCATGGAGCTAGTAAAGATTCAGTAGCTTATGTGAAGGAAAAAGTAGAAATTGAAATTAATTCTGTTACTGACAACCCAATCATCACAAAAACAGGGCATGTCATTTCAGGAGGAAATTTCCACGGAGAACCAATGGCTCAACCATTTGATTTTCTAGGTATTGCCATTTCAGAAATTGGAAATGTTTCTGAACGGCGGGTAGAACGGTTGGTTAATCATCAGCTCAGCAAATTACCATCCTTTTTAGTGAAACATCCAGGGCTAAATTCAGGGTTCATGATTACTCAATACGCTTGTGCATCTTTGGCTTCTGAAAATAAAATTTTGGCTCATCCTGCCAGCGTTGATTCCATCCCATCTTGCGAAAACCAAGAAGACTTTGTTAGTATGGGAACAACTGCTGCTCGTAAAGCCAAAGAAATTTTGGAAAACTCTCGTCGCATTGTAGCCACTGAAATCATGGCTGCTTGCCAAGCGCTTGATTTGAAACAAGACAATCATGATTTAGGAAAAGGTACTAAACCTGCCTATGATGTTTTCCGGAAATATGTAAACTTTATTGAGTTTGATAAAGATATTGAAATTTATGAAGAATTAAACAAAGCCTCCGGAGTAATTGAGAGCGAAGAATTCTTAGCTGCTGTCGAAGAAGCTGTTGATTTATCCATTCAATTTTAATACAAACAAGAAGCCCTACTGGAAAGTTGGGCTTCATTTTTCAATCATATTGACAGCCAATGGAAAGTCTATTATAATAACGGTGCGTATGATGATAGAGATTAGAAAGAGATTAATATGTTAAAAGATTACTACCCAATAGAATACTCCTACTATCAAAAAGGAGTAGATGATGATTTATTTACCGCCAAATGGGGAATGGTCGTTCAGTTTCTTGATTTAAATGATGAAGAGATTACTCTAAAAGAGGGAATGAAGTTTGGAATTATCGGCTTTAAAAGCGATAAGGGAGTTTATATTAATAATGGTCGAGTCGGTGCTGTTGAAGGCCCTACAGCAATTCGAACTCAACTAGCTAAACTTCCTTGGCATTTTGGTAAGGATATCACTGTCTATGATGTTGGAAATATCGATGGACCGAATCATTCTCTTAGTCAATTACAATCTAGCTTAGCTGCGGCAGTGAAGCGAATGCGTGATTTAGATATCTATCCTATTGTATTAGGTGGCGGTCATGGAACGGCTTATGGTCATTATCTAGGTCTTAAATCTTCACTTCCGAAAAAAGAAGAACTGGCAGTTATTAACATGGATGCCCATTTTGACTTACGTCCCTACGATCAAACGGGTCCTAATTCAGGAACTGGTTTTCGTCAAATGTTTGACGATGCCTTGCGTGACAAGCAATTATTCCATTATCTCGCTCTTGGAATCCAAGAACACAATAACAACCTATTCCTTTTTGAATTTGTAGCCAAATCAAAAGCCATTCAATTTCTAACAGGACAAGATATCTATAAAATGGGATATGAAAAAGTTTGCCAAGTTGTGGATGATTTTTTAAAAGACCGAGAACAAGTTTATTTAACCATTGATATTGATTGTTTTGCAGTCGGTTCTGCTCCTGGAGTTAGTGCTATCCAGTCTTTAGGGGTTGATCCCAATCTTGCCATTGCTATTTTTCAACACATTGCTGCTTCTGACAAACTCATTGGTTTTGATATTGTTGAGGTATCTCCTCCACACGATATTGACCAACACACCGCAAACCTAGCAGCAACTTTCATTTTTTACTTAACTCAAATTTTAGCACAAGATCATTCTCATTTAAAAAATAAGACAAATACTTTTTAAAGAGAGAGAATAACAAAAACTCCAGACCGAAGACAAACTTCTGATTAGAGGTTTGTTTTTTGGTTTAAATTAAGATGAAAATGCTAGATAGTCGGTATATTATGTCATTTAAGGCAAAATAAAAAGGCCTCCCCACCATCATTCTTACCAATTTTTTAAGATTTAGACACGCCAAAGTAAGCCCAACCTTATCTTTCATTTTGGACTTTCCTCTTTCTCTGGTGTAACGAAAGTTATGGTACTCCTTGGCTGTTCCAAAGAGTCGTTCAATGGTTTCCTTCCGTCTCTTATACAAGTCTTTCATCCCTATCTCATGCCTGATATCCTCACAGATATCCAAGTAATCTCTCCAGATATGCCTAGTGACTATCTTCTGGTGTGTCTTACTTTCAGTACAGAGAGAAAGCATGGGACAGGTTCGACAAATGTTAGGGTTGCTCTTATATTCACGGTAGCCGTCACGATTGGTCGTACTATAAGCTAGTACTTGATTTTCTGGGCAGAGACAACAATCATAATACTCATCATAAATAAACTCCTTAGCTTTTAGCCCCTCTCTCTTTCCTCTTGGTCTTGTATAAGGAAAAACAGGAGTAATTTCTTTATCAAGTAACCATTTTGCGATACTTGGTGTCTTATAGCCAGAGTCAGCTATGATGTATTTAGGATGAAACCCTTCTAATTTAGAGAAAATAGTTGGAAAGGCCTGACTATCATGGACATTCCCTGCCTCAATGCTATAAGCTAATGCCCAACCATGCTTATCACAAGCCACTTGAGCATTATAGGCGAAAACCTCCTTATGCTCTCCCTTATGAAACCACCCACTTTCTGGGTCAGTAGTGGAGATTTTCTTTTCCTTAGCCACGCTTTCTTTTGCGGGCTTTAAGGACTTTTTTTCGTGTTTCCTCCTGTCTCGCTCAATTTCAATCTCTAATTGCTCACTCATAAATTTGGCCTGTTGTTTTATTTCTTGTTTACGGTATTTATGGTTATTGGCAGCTGCCTTGATATGAGTGCCATCTAGGAAGATTTCATCAGTATCAACTAGTCCAGCATCTAGCACTCGGTTTAGAATAAACATAAAAATCTCTTGGATGACCTCTTTATCCTTAAAGCGTCGACTGTAGTTCTTTACCATAGGTTGTGAAGTGCGGTACCTTATCTTCTAATGTCAAACCGAGAAACCAACGGTAGGCGGTATTAACTTGAATCTCATCAATGGTCTTTCTCATTGAAGGAATACCGTAGAAACATTGGATAAGGGGAATCTTGATTAGCATAACAGGATCAAGACTAGGTCTACCATTATCTAGACTATAGGTATCTTCAACAAGGTCATAAATAAAGGAGAAATCAATGTATTTTTCAACCTGTCTTAGAAAGTGGTCTTCTGGGACTAGGTCATTAAGACTATAGAAACCAACAGTTCCACGATTATAGCTGATATTTTCTTTGTGTAACATAAGCAGTACCTCATCAGATCAATTCTACCTTTATTATACCTCTAAACACAAAGAAAAGCCCTTAGAAATCACTTTCTAAGGACTTTGTCTACAGTCTGAAACTCGTAAGCAATTACGAGTTTTTTTAGTAAGTGAATTATTCAAAAGAATAGCAATCGAATCGTTTTGTTAGAAAGGAGCCCGTTTAAGCATCTGATTCATCTTTTCCAATTCTTCTACTTGATAGCGATCTCTATAGGGATTGAGGTGGTATTTTGCAATTTCATAATAAACAGCAAATTTTTGATGCAGTAATTCCCCAAAAACTTCTTCTTTTATTTTTCCAGTAATCACTGCATACTTAAGGGTACACATCAAGTAATAAATCATGCCTTTATCTCTTGGATTATTGTATCGTTTGATTAAACTTTCTTTGCGAGATAACAAATCTGTGACCAACTCATAGTTTCCTTTCTGATAATGAATCAAAGCAAGATAGACTTCTAATTGCGCTTCCTTCCAAGGAAAACTAAGTGTTTGGATTTCTTTTTTAGCTTTAAAAAAGATTTCTTCAGCTGCTTGCATATCTCCTAAAAAATAATAAGATGTTCCTAAACCAATATAGAAAACAATAATCGACGAATCATCTAGTTTGTTTTCTGTTAAAGCAATGGAATGCTGTTGGTGTTTCAAAGCTGCTTCAAAATCTCCACGAATTTGCTCTATTTCTGCCAGATAATCCAAAGCAGCAGCAATCTGAATAGAGTATTTTGACTGTAAAGATGGTGTCAAGCTGAAGCAATCAATAGACTGATTGATTAGCTGGATAGCTTGTTCTTCATCACCTACCATCAAAAAATAAAGACCTCTAAGACGAAGATTCGTTCCGATAGCAACGTGATTGTTAGCCTGTACAGAAGCGTCTAGAGCCAGTTCTGTATAATAATTCATCTCAGAAATACTCTCTACTTGAATACAGTAATAAATTAACTGTCGATAACCCTCCAGTAAATAATCCATCTGTTCTAATTCCTTAGAAGTAGCAATTACTTTTTGAATATTTGAAAGCCCTTTTTGATAATTTCCAATTCGAATATGGTAACGACCATCTAAATATAAAAATCGAATCCTCAGAAGTTGAAAATCTTTTCGATTTCCATATTTCTGCTCTAAATGATTAATCTGCTCTCGAATATGAGCAAATTGTTGCTGAATTAGAGCTTGACTATCATCATCAATCTTTTCAATAAACCCAAATTTACGAGAATAAATAGGAAACAATTCATGATGAAATTGTAGTATGGTATTCAAGTAATTCAATTTATAGTCTAAGGATTTGATTGGCTGATTCGACATTTGATAATGATAGGCAATTTCATTAAAAAGTTGAGAATGTTGTTGTTTATCCCTTAATAATGTCTCCATTCCTTGAGCAATATGATTGTGCAATATTCGTTTTTTAGCCAAAGACAAGACATCATAGCAGTATAATTGTAAGATGTTTTGACTAAAGAGAGCAACCAGCTCATCATCTTCAAATCTTTCTAACAAAAAGTTCTTTTGGCAAAGTTCTTCAACAATTTCAGATATTTCTTCAATAGGAAGCAACATCAGTTTGGACAATATTTTTAAAGAAGCAGCACCTCTAAAACAGGATAAATAGTGAATCAATTCTTGGGCTTGACTGGTTAAATCAGCAAAACGCAAAGATAGCCTTGCTTTAATAGCTGGCAATAAGGGAGTAAATTTTTCTCCTTTTTCTATTGCTTTTACATATTCTGACAATAAAAATGGATTCCCCTGACTAATATCATAAATATTATCCAGTTCTTCCGTAGAAAGTGGTTGATGAAGCAGTTGTTTTTGAACAAAACGATAACTTTCTTCTTTATTCAGAGGATGAAGGGAAATAAAATCAATTTTTTCTTGAATAATCAGATGATTGAGACAGTTTTCCAAGGACAAGGACACATCATTATTTTTTGTTAACACCCAAGCCATAGGATAGTGGTGCAGATGATTAATAACAGTTTGCAATAAGAACAAACTCTCGTCATCCATCCAATGACATTCTTCAATCAATATCACCAATGCTTGTTTTTTTGAAATGCTTTGTAAACTATCTACGATAAATTCTGCTAGCTTATGTAACTCACTTGTTTTAGTCGATGTTGTTTGATTTTCAATATTGAGGTTAGAAAAATAATCTCGTGATAAGGTTGTCCACTGATCTGGCGTCATAATCTGATTTTGAATGACCAAATCACCCAAACTTTCCAGTATACTACGCCAAGGTTGAAGAGGAAAACCTATTTCATCTTTGAAACATTCCGCAGTCACAATTTGGAAATATTGCGTTTGATTCGCTAAGACTTGTCTTGCAACTGTTCGTTTCCCAACACCTGCTTCTCCTACCAAAACCAGCGCCCGAACTTCTTGTTCTTCTATTATCTTCGAAAAGAAACTCTCTAATTGTGCAATTTCGGTCGCTCTTCCAAAGAAATGATTCGTATTTCGTAAAAACTGCTTTGCTTTTCGCTCCGTTCTATCTTTGGCAACGACTTCATGGTAAATTTGCTGAATGTCTTTATTAGGGCTGATTCCCAACTCTTTATCCAAAATATTCGCCAGTTTATAATAAGTTTCGATTACCTTACTTGGACGACTATTTTCCTGATACATTTTCATTAAGAGTTGATAGTTTTTTTCCTCAAACTCATCTATATCAATAAGTTTACGAAGATTTTTCTCTGTCTCTTCAAAATCTGCTTCATTTATTTGCTGTTCAACTTTTTGATAACAGGCTTTGATGTAAATCTGCTCAAATTGCTGGCGTTTTTTTGTCATCCATAACTCAAACGATTCGCTATCTTTTAGATAAAAACCCTGTAAAAAATCACCCTTATAAAGAGAAAGTTCTCCGATTGGATTTTCTGAAAAAATTGCTACATCACTTTCAATCTTAAGTTCTGGATTAAGGGACAACACAGCACGATTAGGGGAGATGATATAGTCCCCACCTAACATCTTATTGGCCTGATAAACTGTATTTCTTAGGTTTTTTTTGGCTATCTGATTGTTTTTATTTTCCCACAAAATACCTGCAATTTCTTCTCTGCTAACCGTTCCGTTAATTAAAAGGTAATAAATGAGAGCATTTATTTTTGAAAAAGAAAAGAAAATTTCTTCTTGATCGAGATAAATTGTTGGACTTCCAAGCAATTTTAATGTCAAAACAGCTTCCATGCTCGTACCCCCAAAGATAGTTTAAAACTACTATAAACAAAAATAACATTTTTATCAAGTAAACTTGTTATTCAAGTAAACAATACTTCAGGATACAACACAGTAACCAGAGAAAATGAATTCTTTTTAGTTTTTCTATTGCTTAAAATAAATTCACTTGTATAGACATAATCGATTTTTTTATATTTTTCTCCACAAAATTCTTCCTACTTTTCTTAAAGAAAAATGAAAAAAATCTTAAAGAAAGCTGATATCAGTTAGTTTTAAGCAGACTTATATATACTAGCTACATCTTTTAAAAGAATAACTACGAAAGGAGTCTATACATGGATTATTTAGTAATTCCCTCTTATCAACCAGATGACAAACTGATTCATCTAATTAAAAAAGTAAAAGAAAAAAGTGATTTTTCAATCATTATCGTAAACGATGGTAGCTCTACTGCATGCGATACATTATTTAAAGAAGCAGAGCAATATGCGACTGTACTTTATCATCAAACTAACCTAGGTAAAGGAGAAGCATTAAAAACTGCGTTTAGATACATTAAACATTTAAAAGAATATGGAACAATCGTAACAGCTGATGCTGATGGGCAACACAAAGTCTGGGATATCTTCCGAGTCGCCACAAAAGCCTCAAAAAATCCTAGCCATTTGGTTTTAGGCTCTCGCTCTTTTTCCGGGAAAGTTCCTCTACGAAGTAGCTTTGGTAACAAGTTAACACGATTACTTTTCAAATTGCAAACTGGCGTAGCTGTTCAAGATACACAAACTGGACTGCGAGCCTTTACGACAAATATGATTCCTTTTATGATGACTATTGAAGGGCAACGTTATGAATATGAAATGAATATGCTTCTTGAAGCCAGTAAAGAGTATTCTATTCTTGAAATCCCTATCGAAACTATTTATATTAATGATAATGAAGGATCGCATTTTAGACCGATTCGAGACGGTCTCATGATCTATAAAAATATTTTTAAATTCACGCTAACATCTTTAAGTAGCTTTGTTGTTGATTATCTGGTCTATGCGCTTGCTCTACTCTTATTAGTAGCTGTTCCAACAAGTTTGAAGATTGTGTTAGCTAATGGAATCGCACGTGTCACGAGCTCTATTTTCAACTACTCCACTAACAAAAAATTAGTTTTCAAAAATGAAGAAAGTGTCTTAAAAACAGGTCTTGGATATTTTGGCTTAGCTTTTAGTCTCTTTGTACTAGATACTCTATTTATCCGACTATTTTATGCTATGTTCGGTTTCAACTTATTATTTATTAAAATTCTTGTTGGAGCTCTACTCTTTTCATTATCTTGGTTTATTCAAAAAAAATTTATTTTCAAAGAAAGGAAACACATCGCTTTATGAAGTTTTTAAAAAAACCTTATCTCTATGCTAGTGTTTTTGGAATGTTGCTAGTCGGTTCTTTTAGTTATTCCATGTTGAAATCTTTTGTCATTGCAGAATCCATTTCCACTGTCACCACTACTAGTTCTTCATCCAGTTCAAAAGAAGAAGCTAGCAAAGCTGCTCAAACAGCTACAGTCACTGATAATAGTTACACAGATGATAATATTTCAATCTCTATTACAGAAAAAACTACCAATAATACCCAAGTTTATATTGCAGATGTAACTGTAAGTTCTTCTGAATACTTAAAGACAGCTTTGGCTCAAAATACTTACGGAAACAATGTCACTGCTAAAACTTCGGTCACAGCTGCAAACAACAATGCAATTCTTGCTATAAATGGCGACTATTACGGAGCAAATACAACAGGATATGTCATCCGAAATGGTACTGTTTATCGAGATACTGTTCGTGAAGATGCCAGCAACGGTGATTTAGCCATTTACCAAGACGGTTCTTTTGGTATTGTTTACGAAAATCAAACTTCTGCGGATGAACTAGTGAAACAAGGTGTTGTGAATCTATTAGCATTTGGTCCAGCATTAGTAGAAAATGGTGAAATTGTTGTAGATAGCAATACTGAGGTAGGACAATCCATGTCTTCTAATCCACGTACTGCGATTGGTATCATTGACGAAAATCATTATATCATTGTTGTATCAGATGGTCGAACTTCTGAAAGTGAAGGGCTTTCTCTCTATGAACTAGCCGAAGTAATGAAATCTTATGGCGTTAAAACTGCTTATAATCTTGACGGAGGCGGATCATCTACACTCTACTTTAATGGTCAAGTTATTAACAAACCAACTACTAATGGAAACATCTCAGAAAGGGCGGTGAGTGATATTGTCTACATCGGTTACTAATCCAAGAAAAAAGAAATTTAAAAAAACAGCTATCACCTATACTTTATTAACCATTTTCTTCTTTGCTTTTAGTCGGATTTATGAATCTTTTAGCTTCGGAGAAACATCCATACATATGCACTATTTATTTGCTGTTCCATTGATTGGAGGGATTGTTCTATTAATTCTAATGGCAATTATCCCACGTTTTTCACGCATCAGTTTTAATTTATGGAATTCTGCAGTAGCAACTATTCTAGCGGGGACTCTCTTTAGAGGAATTATCAATCTCTCTGGTCGTTCTACTACTTTAGATACTCCCTATTGGTACGTTGGGATAGCCTTTATCTTATTAACATTCCTATCCCTATTTTTAGTCCCTGCTCAAACCAAAACATCGTACAATATCCAAAGAAAAAAAGCGTTAGTTGAGAAACAAATTTGATAAAGAAGAAGAAAAAAATCTCTCTGTTTTGTACTGATCTCAAAAAGATTGGTTCACTCATGACATCTCGTCAGCGTTCTCTCACGATGATACTCTGAATTCTCAGGAGTATCATTATTCTTAGTTATGGTCATGACAAATAGAAAACTACTCTATTTATTGGACAGTTATTTTAAAAATTTACCGAAGACAAAATGCACAGGATCCGTTCTGTGCATTTTATCGTGTTTAATTCTGGAAGATATGTGGTAGAACATCTATTGTTAAAATTTGAATGATAAAATTTTCGAAATGGATGACGAATTACAAAACCAATTAATTCTTTGCTAGTATCTGAATTTCTTGAATATCACCTATCAAGTTCTCTATAATTCATTCATTTTGATAATAACGTCTGCTCTCTCCCAAACAACAGGATTATGGGTAGCTATGATAATAATTTTATTTTGACTCTTTAATGATAGGAGAATATCCATAACTTCTTCGGCATTTCTAGGATCTAATGCAGCTGTTGGTTCATCCGCCAGAATAATAGGTGGATCCTTCAAGATTATTTTAGCAAGAGCAACTCTCTGTGCTTCGCCTCCTGATAATTCAAATATTTTCTGCTTTAGTAATAAATGAGATAAATTAACTTTTTGAAGCACTTCTAACTTCACTTGATTTTTTTCTTCTTTCGAAAGTTTTTTGCCAACTAAACCTAGATTTAAATTATCATCAATGCTATGACTCTCCATAAGACCAAAATTTTGAAATAAATATCCAAGATAGTCTCTGAAAAAATGATGTGATGATAGTGAACATATATCATGATTGTTATACAATATTTGACCAGAATCATATTCTTCAAGCTTTCCTAACAAATTAAGTAAAGTTGTTTTACCACTACCGCTCTCACCAATCAAAGCATAAGCTTTTCCTTCTTTAAAGTTCACGCTTATATTATTTAATATCGTTCTACCCGAAAATGACTTTTTTACTTCTCTTACTTCTAACATTTTTACTTTCCTTTCAAGACAGTAATAGCTACTTTGGTTTCCCGTCTACTTTGAACATAAAGAATTATACTCATATTAAACAAAAACAGTAAAGGAACTATCATAGCAAGAATTATTTGGTGAGAAATAAAAAATAGTATTGCTCCACCAATAAAAAGTGCTAACATTTGTAATAATAAATAAAATTTATGAAGTTCTCCAAATGTTAATCCAGCCAAGCGCTTTATTAAGATATTTCTTCTAAATTGTTCAAAATAAAGTAAATGCATAGTATCAAAGAGTAAAATTGATGTTAACAACCCCAATAGTGTACCCACAGCTAGTATTGCAAATGCTACACGATTATCATTTAATACCGTCAGATAAGATAAACGATCATTTAAAATATAGGCTACAGATTGATACAGCCCTAATTCTTTAAGTTTCATTACAATTCCTCCATAATTTTTCATATGTAAGGAAGTTGCAGCATTTACACTCCAGAAAAGATGACTACTTTGTGTATCTCCCATAGCTTGAGGCGTTGTTACAACAATAATCGGATCATCTTGATATTGAATACTTAAAGTTTTACTTGTATTGTATATAAAATATCTTTTAGATTTCTTTGCTACTGTTGTTATTGCTTTTACGTCAAATAGATGATCATGATCAGGATATAAATCTACACTTGAAAAACCAGACATGTTGTCTGCAATCCGAGACTCTATATCCGTTTTTCTATTACTCAATCGCTCAGGAATAATAAGTCCAAATTCTCCGAGTGATAATGTTCCCATTTTTTTTATAAAAGATTCATCGATATTATTTTCTTGCTCTCTCAAATAATTTGGAGTAACAAAAATAATAGGATCATCTTGATTGGAATCGTGAGACTGTTCTTTGTTAATTAATTTTTCATAATATAGCTGTTCAATAGTTGAATAGACAAATATTGAATTATCTTTATCTATCATATCATCTACAAAGTTGTACCACTTCTTATTAAACTCCTGACCTTCTTTTTCGTCAACCATTGCAGCGCTATAGCTAAAGGATAATTGAAAATAATCTTTATTTTTCCTCCACTCTTTCGCAGCTTCTTCCATGATCTTTATCTCTTGATAGTGTGTCAGTAAACTATTAATAGTCCATCCAACAGCTACTGTGGAAGAGAGTTGACCAAGCAAAAGTAAAACTAATAAGCGCTTTAAAGGTAACTTTCCTTTTAAAATTACTACAAGATTAGCCCTTCTTAAATTAATGATATAGATTGAACTTAATACTACAGAAAGTGCAACTAATAAACCTGCATAAACAACTATTCCCAAGAGAAATATTGATATCATCTGCAACGAATAACTATTTGTAATAACAAAAATAAAAGCACCTAGAATGCTTGACGCAACACTTGCTGAGAAAATGAGTCGAATATCTGATGTGATCGCATGAGACAAAATTTGATAGTAATTCCATCCTGATATGTAACGAATTCCTGCCGCCCTAAGATCTTTAATACTATAAATCACCACCACTGAAATCCAAGTTAGCAGTAACAATATTAAACCAATAATAGCTATTTCGTTAACTGAAATTGAAATTAATGCACTAAATAGCGAACTAGGAGGCATAATAACATTATCAAAACCTGATTCATAAATAGCTTTCGATAATTTCTGACCAGACAATGATCCAGGTACTAGGATAAGATAACTACTCGCTAAGTCACTCGCCAGTGATGTTTGCTCTGAAGCAGCTTGAATTCCCTTAGGTAGTTTTCCTTTACCATAAATATCGTATACAAATCGAGTTTTTCCATCTCGTTGAGGTTCAACAATTCTTCTAGCAATGACACTACTTGATTCTTCGGCAATTTTATTCAAAGTAGATGTAAAAGTCTCTCTGGAACTCGTTCTCATATCATTTCTTCGACCTATAATATCAACCGATTCATAACTTGAAAAAATAATAACATGCTTATTAGTGTTAATTGTTAATAGTAAAAATAATGATATACAAAGCATTGAAAGCCAAACAAATAGACGCTTCATAAATATCCTCCTATAAAAATTAGACTGATAGTAGATATCAGCCTAATCTAGTTTCTAAACTAATAGTTATAATAAAACGCTGCTTGTTCTCCCCAACCTGTGCTAATCCATGAAAGAGAAGTTTGACCTGCATTAGCATATCCTTTGTTAGAGGCAGCGGTTTTACGACTAACTACAGTTGAACTATGGAACCTAGAACCATGATAGTAATTAGAATATGCACCGCCATTTGCTGCACCGTAAGTCCATACACCACCTCCAGGATATTGGGTAGCTGCTGCTACTCCAGAAGCTGCCGCCGCCGTTGTAAGTAGTGCGGCTACAACTGTAAGCAATTTAATTTTTTTGTTTAATAGAGTTTTCATAGGTTTTCTCCTTTATAAATAAGTATAGTAAACAACAATTTTTCAAATTCTGCTAGCATTAAAATTTGAAAGACCTATCGCTAATTAAATTAACAGCGATAAGTATAACATGAAAAATTTCATTCAATACCTCCAAATAGTTTAGATTATTTCTTAATTAAATGAATAACACCAGGATCAATTCCTCTATATGTCTGATTGTTTTTATGAGAGTTACCATATTGAACAAACATTTCCAAACAAGCAATTGATAATAAAATAGCCACGAAAGATTTCTTCATTTTGTAACCCTTTCTATTTTGTTGAATTCATATTATCACTTAACGCCATAATTGTCAACCTTTTATATTCTTTTTATCATTTTTTTTATTATTATTTTTATTATCATTTTTTATAAATTGAAAAATCCTAACTTAATAGATCTCCCTAAACTATTTAATTTACTTTATATATCTAGAATGTATCCATATTAACAATATTTTTCTACCTCTTAAATAATTTTTTATTATTAATAAACTGATTCATTGGAGTATCTAAAGAATAACTAACTGTAAGCAATAAATCAGCAAAGAAGTTGCAGGAATCACGTAGATAAAAAAAGGTGTACTGATTCCAAATATAAAAAGCAAACAAAACCAGTTTTCTGACATCCAAAATTCTGTTTCATTTGCTTTTTATGTTTAATTTATCAATTCAATAAATTAGTCAAAAATTACTCTTTATATAATTTTCTAGCGATAAAGACATTTTCTCGTTGCCTAAAATATGATATAAGAATTGAGAATATGAAAAATATTTTTTAATCTCTCCTTTCTCCGAAAACCCTTCACTTACATTTCCCATTAAACAATACAAATCGGGCAATAAATAATAATGATTATATTTCTTACAAATATCAATGGTCTCTAATATTTCAGAGATGGCAAGACTAATCTTATTTTCCAACCACAAGTGATGACCGTGGTTATACCTTACTTTAATCAATAGTTCCAAATCATCAATATATTTTATATTAGAATTATCTATTCGAGAAATAATTGTATGATAAATTTCTTCACTAATTTCCTCCTTTCCTGTAAGAGAATAAAAATTAAGTAAACTATTTAAAAACTTAAAATAATCATGTTCTTTGTAAGTCATCTTACTAATTGAAGTTTCTAGTTTCTTAATTGCTTCTGCCTTCTTATCATCACAGTGAAAAAGTATAATGGATTCAATCCAAGATAGGTACAGTTGGTCAGAAAGAGGGAGTTTTTGCTTTTTTTCTACTTCTAATTCATATAAATACTTCAGCGATGTGTAATCTCTATCCATTAATATTTTAGTAGATAAGCTTTTAAAATTTTCAAGCTCATTACTCTCTTTAGAAATGCTTTCATCAAAAAAATAGTTCATAGAAACATTGAGCTTCAATGAAATTTTGTATAATAACTCTGAACCTGGGTTATATTTACCTTGTTCAATCCTACTGACTTGCCCTTGTTCACAAATCCCCTCAGCAAGTTCTGCTTGAGATAAATTTAATTCCAATCTTCTACTTCTTAAACGAGTAGCTAGTAACATCATATTATCATCCTCAATTTTTTCTATACTAAAAATTTTATCACTATTTTAAATAACATTCAAGAATATATAACTATATTAATTATTGGGTTTATTTTCATCTAAAATTATTATAAGTTTTTTTGTTAGTAAAATAACGATAATCCCTATCAGTCTCCCATTTCATATATTTTTCAATAAATGGATCTGATTTACCTCTTCATTAACTCTTATATACAGTTTAATAGAATTAATACACGTTCTCGAGACTTGATTATTTTCTCTTACAACAATTAGTTTCTTTTAAATATCATGACTAATGCATTCAAGCTTTTGTAATTATCATAAAATAGAATCATTTTTTATCGATAATTTCTTATTGGTAAAATACAATAGTTTATCTCTAACAAATGGCGAAAAATATCAATAGTTACTATCTCCCATCATTCCTCAAGTAAGATCCTACCACGTATTTCATATGAGAAATTTCCTATATACACTTTTTAGCTTTTACGGAAATAGGTATTATGGTCGTAATATCGTAAAAATCAAGAGTTGATATTCTTAAACATGATAATAAGAGTAGCAAGGTTAGTTTAGAAAATTTATCACATCATTTAGAAAATAACAAAAAAGAGAGCAGAAGCTCTCAAATATTCTACACATCGTATCATGACTTTTATATTTCAGTGACTAAATTAGGTTATAAACTATAAATTACTAACCTCGTCATCCAATAATAAGATATTCTTTATATTTTTTAGCCCTACATTTGATATTTCAGAATCTGAAAATAGTTCAAATTTATATTTGATAAACATAGCACTGCCATCATTATGTGTAGACATAATAATTTGGTAGTCTGATAATGAATGTCTTATTAAATCAATTAAAGCATATACATTCATAGAATCCATATCTTGAATAGGATCATCAATTGATAAAAATTTGAACTCTTTTGAAATCCTAAATGTAGTATTTAGTGCTAAAGTGAAAGCAAACGAAATAACAGCTACTTGTCCAGAACTCAATTGATACATCACATCCTGCTCACTATTACTATTTGCTATAAACCTGATATTAGAATTATTTTGAGTAGTTAGTAGAACTCCCATTCCTTGTTGGTAATTTTGCAAAATCTTAGCAGTGTACATATAGAAAGGAAGCTTTAACTTTTGAATCATCTGCTCTTGGTAGGATTTTATATTATTATCTAATTCCCTAACACGCTGGTGAAGATAAGTAATCGTGGGTTCGATTATTTTAAGGCGATCCTCAATTTGGTTAAACATCGTCAAACTTTGTAATTCAAACTGATTAATAATATACTCCCTTTTTTGACCGATCCTTTCTATAGTACAATCCTCAAAAGTTTTTTCATCAGATGCAAAGTATTTATCAAATAGATTTTGTGAATCTAAACTTTTAGAATAATCAAATACTATTTGTGATCTAAGCTCATCCAAAAATGTTGAAAGCTTCTCACCATTTTCTTCAAATTTATGCGAGTTAATTGGTAGGGCTTCAAACGAAATTTGAAATTCCTTTATAGATTCTCTCTCTAAAACTGAATATTTTTCTAAAAGTGTTTCAAAATCTACTCTCTTATTTACAACTCTAAGGAAAGTATCATAGACTTCATTTGGAATCAACCGTTTTTCTTGCAATGAATTTATTAATTCTTTTTTCAAAATCTCAAACTTTTGTAGCGAAGCGCTTTTATCAATTGACATAGGCGGAATCTCTGAGTTCTTTCCAACTACGTTGCTAAAAGACTCAGGAAAATTATAATTACCTACAGATCGTATCTCCTCCAAAAAATCATCAGGAAGAACAAAGAGTTTCTCTTGCTCAATTTGAATCTGATTTTGCAACTCTATTTTTAATCTATTTAATTCATCAACCAAATTTGAAACCTCTATTTCAAAATTAGTCAAATTTTTACTCAGTTGATTCGTTGTTTCTTCGTAAGCTAGCAATAAATTCTTACTTTCAATCCAATCATAACCACAAAATACACACTCTGAATGATTATTATCACTATGTTCTTTTAGACGACTTCTTATTTCGAGTAGTTTATTAATCGAATCTGTTCCATCATCCAGCTGCTCTTTTTTAATCTTGTAACTTGTTAACTTGGAATTAAACCTATCAAACCATACTCGGCCAAATTCCCAACCTGCAAAGGCATTTAAAGAATTCTTAATTGACTCTATATCAAGTTTATCAATTTCGACATAAAGTAAACTCTCTAGAATTTTTCCACATTTATATATCCTACTATCATTTTCCAACAATTCCAGTTTTTCAATATAGTTTTTAAGCAAAAAATAAGAGCAATTTTTTTCATTTGAAATTAAACTATGATTCTGTTTAATATACTCTATATTTTCCTGATTTTCAAATATTTCTCTAACCATTAAGTAGCAAATAAAATCTTTATCATCCAACACCTCTCGCTCAAATTGCTCACTTTGTTTTCTAAGGAAGTAATCCTTTGGAGAAAATGAATCCCGAAATTCTTGTAATTTCTCAATTTCTGATAGATATATATTTAAACTTTCCTTTGACAAATCATCAAAAACAATCGATTTATTGTTAAAAGCAAAGTCAGTATCTGCTCTAATAGATAATTTCAAATATGGAATATTTTTATTAATTGGGGAACTTTTTAGATCACCCTTTTTGTCTTTTAGGTCATTTTTACTAGAGGATAGAATCTTTCTTAATCTCTCTAATTGATTTTTCCTATTAACATAGTTTCCAATATTTAACAGAAAATTCAATTGTTCTATTCTATCCTTCTCCTTTTTCTTTAAATAATAAGCTGTTTCATCTTGTTGAATATAATGAAACAAATCAAAAGTACCACGTAAGCTATAATCTTCTGATTCATATCCTAAAAACTGACCAATGTCCTTTTGTATCTCACTTTCAATCGAACCCACAAAGTCTTCATCATATTGAAATGAAATTCCTGGCCCAACCCGAACTCTTCTTTGAAAATCAGAAAATGACAGCTGTGGTACATTTTTTCCATCAGTATTCATGCTACTCTTATAGAGACTAGATACTATCAAAGAATTACCTTCATCATTTGTCAACATGAGCTCAATGAATGTATTTTCATTAGGATTATTTTGAAAATAGGGAGTACTAAAACTACTTCTACCATCACTATAATCAGATTCTTCAATCCGACGTATTTTCCCAGTTAATGATAGCTCTATCGCATCAAAAATTGTCGTTTTTCCAAATCCATTTGGTCCAACAAACAGGGTAACATTATCCTGAAAATCAATCACTCTTGTATCTCTTATATTTTTAAAGTTTTTTATTAAAATTTTTTTGATTTTCATTGTAATAATTCTCCTATTTGTAGTAAATCAGAAATAATTTCATCATCAGTAGAAATATCGTTTAGTGATTTTGATAATTCCTTGTCATTGATATTAGTATAAAAATCTAATAATCTATTATCTAATTTATCTTTATTATCCTGATACTGATTTTCTATACTTTTATAAATATTATTTCTTTTAGGAAGTGTGAAAAATGGTAATTTTACTCCAATTTCCATCCCCATAAAATACGACTCACTAAAAAACATATCCTCTTCAAAAGCATCAATATTAGATTTTAAGTAATCATAGAGTGCTTCATTAGTGACTTTGTCTCGTAAAGATGATAACTCATTTTGAGTGTATAATAAAACGAACTTTCTAAAATAATAATAGTCCTCTTCAATCAACAATATTGATCTTTGGATTTTTTCATCTTCAAATGCTTCTTTTAAATTATCAACTTCTACCAAAATAAACAGAGAAGTATTTTTCTTAATATTCTCATGTTCTAATTTCACAGTCAATCTTTCAAATTCTTTTATTACTTGTGAAGTCTTATCATCGTCAAAAAAATTATGCAACTCATTAGAACTATATTGACTAACAATAAAGTACTCTGAATTTTGTGAGTTAGTATAGAAATCAAATTCTGTATCCAACTGGTTAAAATGGTTATTTTGTAAAAATTTTATAATGATATCTCTCATATTAGTCCTCCAGTACCCTCAAACTCTTTTCTTTTGCTTTCTTAATACTAATAAATTCCATATTCGGTTTAAAAATGTTATGTTGTACCCCAGTACTCCATTCTTCACGATATCTATTATCTGCCATACCATCAAATTCATCAATTCTATTCCCAATATGCAACTCATCTATATCTCTATTAATAAGGAAATCATGATTAAAAGTAGCTTTTAAAAATTCTGAGTTGCCAATTATTTCTTTAATAATTTTTGCAATTCTCCCAGGTCTATCCTGTATACTAATCAAAGAAGTTCTATAACTCTTCTCATTATCATCTAAATAACTGTAAGCTTTAAACGAAAATCCCTTAATTTTCTCCAGTAATACATAAAATATATCCTCCATTGGAGCATTACGAAACAATTCTAAAAAATTTTCATCTGAATTTTCGTGTGGTAACATCATTCTCACAAATTCATAAAACTCATCTTTAGTCAATGACAGTAAATAATTATTTATTTCATCCATAAGTTTAAAATCTTCATCTCTAATGTCATCTGCATAATCACGATGATATTTTTCCCACCTATAGGTCAAATTATTTTTCATTTCATATACTTCATCTTTAGGAGTTTCCTTTTCAATAATGGAAAGTATTTCTCCAAAGGATATTTCTGGAAAATCAGATTCACTGTGTGCTTTTCCAATGCTATGGTCCAATAATGAACCTACATATCTCAGGTATACTTGATTAAAATGCGAAGGATTATCTTTTAAAAGGTTACTCCTCAGTCCTAAAATCCCTTCTATTTCAGCTATACAATAATCTCTAATTGTATCATTATTATCATCCTGAGAAAGTGGACAATGAAACAGATTTTCAACCTGATTATACTCATAAAGGTTGATACAAGAAACATTATCTGTGTATTTTGTTCTCTCAGAATATTTTTTCAAATAATCGCCCTTTAATAGATTAAAATCCGGCACATCTACAATCACATGTAAAAATCTACTATCAGAAGGCACCATCACTCGTACTACATTTCCTTTACCATCAAATTCATGAATTTGAAATCCCGTTTGATCTATTTTTTCCTTTCCATTTTCAAACTTCCTTGTTTGTATATTAAAAAGGTCCGAGTAATCCTCTCTCTCATTACCATTGACATAGGCTTTTACTTGATGCCTCGATAATACTTGATGATCATCGGCAACAATATCAAAGTCCTCAGCATTTTCATATCTAATGGTATACCCTTCAAAATTCTCTATTCCGCTTTCAATACACTGTCGTAACTGCCTTAATGCTACTAAAAAGCCAACTTTTCCTTGATGAATATAGCCACTCCAACTTGGTGTTGCATTCCTATTTTGGTCAACCCTCGAACTCGCCAACTTAATTACCTCTATTTTTTTCTTTGTAAGATTCCTTCAACCGTTCCTGTCCCACCTTCAACATCTCTTCCTCGACCTTGCTCCATTTACCGAAGAGGCTGTTTTGAAGAACTTCTGCTGCTGACCCCTTATCCGTTTCAGAATCGTAGATACAAGTCCTGCCTCTTTGGTAACTTTGAATACGGTCAAAGAGCTTATCCCCTTCTAACTCTCTTAGGTTCTTAACCAAGTTCTCTACAATTTCATCGTGGTGTTCTTTTGGGGTTGCTCTGGCTTTAGTTAAATCATATGTTTTACGTAGTTACTTTATGTTCTATCCAATCATAGATAAAGGTCTCTTATTTTCTAATTTTATTATAGCATAAAAAACAAATAACGCACCAAAAATAATGCGTTATTTGTTTTTAGATTTCTTCACCTACTTAAACTAATTCATACGTTTCTCTAGTTGGTTCTTATCCAGTGTATTCTTAGTTTTAGTTATTTTTCACTTTCTCATGTTGTTCAATCGAAAATTCCTGACAGATGACTAACGAAGGTATTTAAAACTATCATGATTATAAGATTTTTTTAAATAATTGCATGCCTTTCTCCTCATAAAAAGCAGTCCAACTCAGGACTGCTCACACTTATAATCATCAATAGCTATTAGAGAGTGTAGATACCAGTACTCATTAGTGAAATAGAACAATAATTTTAACGTATTCTTCTGTGGAAGAAGTTGTTATTTTATCACCTAAGTTCAGTACAATTTTAACAGAGAGATTTTTTCTTTAAAACAATATGTAATCATTCATCTGTTTTGACAAATTTGAACAGGAATGAAGCTAAAGTCATCAAAACGGCACCACCTAATAATAGATTATTTTCTTTTTCTCCTGTTTCTGGAAGTGAGTTTCTTCCATGAAGTCTTTCCATACGGCTGTATCTTTGAGGTGTAACTTCTTGAGAAGATTGAGGCATTTCCACTTTCGTTGATGTTGTTGGAACATTCATCATAGGAGATTTGTTCGTTTCCATTGTGGAAGGAGCGCTTTGTTCAGGAGCTAATATTGCTATTTCAACTGGTACTGTTAGTTGGCGTCTATTTTCTACTTTTGTCAATGTGTCATTCGGATTAGTGAAGACTGCTTTATAGGTTCCTGCTCCACTGATGATTTGATTTGGATCTTCCCACATAAAGCCAGCTGGTAAAACTATTGTGGATACAGTATCTCCAACTTTTCCTTGCAAAGCTTTTGGTAAAACAGTCAACAAAGCAGAGCGACGAGTTATCCGATAAACTGGAGCTGAACTGACTGAGAAATCTGCCTGTGTCGGTACTGTTGAATAGTATAGATTATATACTCCAGGTTTTAATTGAGCTAATTTTTCTTTAGCAGCTGAATTAGCAACAACATTTTGAACTTCATTTCGACCACCCTCAGCTCCTGAATTTATAAACATATACTCGTTATCAACGGAATAGTCCACTTTGTGATTAGGAGAATTGGTACTGACACCATTTAGTAAATCAGCCACTTCTCCTTCTGTCATTGTAATATCTTTTACTCCATCAAGGCTTGGTTGAGTTTTATAGTATTCATCCATTTGAGCTTTTTGCTCATCTGATTGCAGCCATCGAACCCAATCAATCTTAAATTCTGTACCGTCTTTTGCTAAATTATCTCCAGCATCCCCAGCCCAGTTTCCACCTGTTGCCAGATTGAACTGAATATATTGTGGACGATTAAAGGCTAGACGGGCAGCATCTCTACGACCTTCTTCCAATTTATCAAACTCAACTGAACGGAAAACAACACCATCCACATACCATTCAAGCTTATCTTTTGTCCAATTTATTCCAAATACATGGTATTTATCATAAAAATCTTCTGGAATGGTTAAGTTCCCTCCAACACGACTTGGTGCATAGGTTCCATCTTTATCTCCATCAGATGAGTCGGCATAGTAAAAGTGCGGTGTGCCGTATGAAATACGGTTGCTGTTTCCTGCGTGTTCTACTTCTCCTTCTGCTGCTCGTTCTTTTGTTGGTGAGCCAATCAATTCCATAATGTCTATTTCACCAGTAGAAGGCCAACCATATCCTTGTTTTCCTCCAATTCGTCCATCAATTGGAAAATCTGCACCTAAAGTCCAAAAGGCTGGGAAAGCTCCTTTTCCTTTTGGCAGTTTCATTTTGGCTTCAATACGACCATATAAGAACTCTTGTTTCCCATGCGTTCTGACACTACCTGAATTGTATTTAACCAATCGTGCGTTATTTCCCAAACGCTGAGTATTTCGATATTGATCTTTTTCAGGGCGGTCTGTTACCTTAAGAACAAGATTCCCATCTTTCAAAAATACATTTTCTTTACTGCTACTATAATGTTCTTGTTCATTTCCTCGAATATTTCCTAATTCATAACCCCATTTATCTTGATTTAGAGTAGACCCATTAAAATTATCTTCCCAAACAGTTTTATATTCTGTATTTTCAGTAACCTTCAAGTTATTCAAATAGATCGTTGTGTTCAGGGTATTGTCATCAGCAGGATTTTCATTCCATTTTATCAATCCAATGCTTGTTTTATCGCTGACTGCTGTGAATGTAAATGTTTGTTTAGACCATTTTTTAACTGAATCGGCCATATCTGCCACACCTTTACCACCAGCTAAAGTAGTTTGTGTTCCATCCGCTGCAATATCTTTGGCATCAAAAAATGCTCCAGCAGCTTGTTTCCCATCAGTAACAGAAATGTAAACATCGCCAGTGACAGTGTAAGTCTTTCCTTTTTCAGTATTTACTTCAAACAAAATATAATCATTGGTTGTATTGTCTTTTGTTTTTGCGACGGTATCACCACTTATCGAATCAAAATAATCATTTTTATCATTTCCAAAATGTTTGATAGTTGTGGGACTACTAGATACATAGTCATCTTTATCAAAACTTGGATTATTCACTTTATTTAACTCCAAAATAGGTTCTTCTTTGACTTCACTTTCTGATGCAACTGCTTTTTCTTCTGGAGCTTCTACTTTTGATTCCACTGCGGTAGGAGATACTGCTTGTTCATTGGTAGGAGTAACATCTGCTGCTGGTTTCTCAGCTGTTGGCGTTTCAGATGCAGCTGATGGAGTAGTAACATCAGTTGTTGGAGAAGCCATTTCATTAGCTAAGACTACTTGTCCACCTAAAAAAGTTGAAGCAATTACAACTGAAGCAGTTAGTGATTTGATTTTACGAATACTGTAAATTGATTTTTTTGGATAGTTAAACATAGTTTTCTCCTATTCATTAAATATTTTATAATTTTAATCTATTGTTCACATATATAAATTTACATATTTGATAGCGCTTCCATTTTGCCTCATTAGAAAATGGTACAAAAATCCGTACCATCTTCTCACGAAAAGATTATCCCTTACCCTCTAAAGATTGCAAGACACAATCTAAAACAAACTACTAAAATCTTATTTCTTTAATTCTTTATAAACATCAATGAATTCTTTCGCTAAATCCACGAAACAAATACTTGTCATTAGATGATCTTGACCATGTACCATCAGCAATCCAACCTTAGCGCCATCTCCACTTGCTTCTTTGGTTAACATTTCAGTTTGTGCATGATGTGCTAAATTTAACGCTTCTTGCGCTTGCTTAATTTTTTCATCTGCCTTATCAAAATCACCTTCTTTTGCCACTGCAATAGCTTCAAATGCACTTGATTTTGCTTCACCACCATACATGATTAAGGACATTATTGTTTGCAATTCTTCCTCTTGATACATGATTCACCTCCATCTATGCCATCAATTTTTCTGCAAGTTCTAAAACTTTTGGACCATTCATCATTCCATAATCAGCCATTGGAATAGACTCTACTGGAATGCCTTTGTCAGCTACTTTTTCTTTAAATTGATCAACCAAAAAGCGAACTTGTGGACCTAATAGCAAAACATCAATATTTTTAGTCGCTAACACTTCGTCTGCTTCTGTTGAAGCTACTGCAAAAATATCTCTATCTAAGCCTTTTTCTTCAGCAGCTTTTTGCATTTTGGTTACCAATAAACTGGTGCTCATTCCTGCAGCACAAACTAACATAATTGTTTTTGACATCCTCGTTCTCCTTTTATCGATTAATTGACCGAGCTATACGTGAGACAGTATGCCTTACGCCACGGATGGCCTTGCTCATTGCAAAAATATTTTCCACTGGAGCCAGTCCACCATATCCCGCATCACCAATATGTTGAATATCAACACCACATACTTTATTACGAATGGCAATCTCCTTAATGGTATCTTCGTCAGAACTTTCCTGACTGGTACCAATTGCACTGAGTACCAAACCACCTTCTTGATGGACGAAATCAACAATCTCTTTTAATTCTTGATCTGTAAATCCAGGTACTGTACCAACTGCTGGCACTAAGATAATGTCCGCCCCAGCATCTAAGAAAGCAGTTACTGTTTTTTTGTCTATTAAAGCCTCATTGACACCTGCACCATGCATCTTACCTGCAATAATTAAACCACTAAAGTGTTGCTTAGCCAGTGAAACCGTTTCTATAATAGCATTATTGCTGACGCCAGTTCCTGGATTGCCTGTTAAACATACAAAGTCAAAACCAAGTTCTTCAATACGTTTGAATGTTTCCGCAGTTGCTTGACGTCCTTTAGAAATTGTTTCTTGATCTTCTAGCATATCCGCATGCAAATCAACAGGTTCAAGGTTGACTCCAATTGGTGCTCCTACTAGCTCGTGCAAACGAGTTACAATTTCTTCTGTTGGAGCATCCAAACCACAAATACGAGATTCAAAGACATCTACTACATTTAGTAAAATCAAATCAGCACCAAATGCTCTAGCAATCTCCGCATTAGTAACATCGCCAATAAATGTATCTCTTGTGGCAACATTTTCCGACAAAACAACTCGTCCTTCGCTTGCTTTAATACTATTTTTTAATTCTTCAGAACTCATCGCTAGTATTTCTGAAGAATTTGCACTAATCAAACGCTTCATAATTTCTTACTCTCCTGCGTGTTCTTCTTGTAAATAACGTTTTTCCAAAGCCAATACAAATGGGAAGTATAGCGCAATATCTATAATAATCAAAATTAATTGAAGAATAGAAGCACTGATACTACCAGTAGCCAAGAATCCACTAATGATTGGAGGAGTTGTCCAACCTGGATCGGCATAAGTTAATGGAACAAGACCAGAAGACATGACTGCCCATGAAATAATCAAATTAATAGCTGGTGCTAACACAAATGGGAAGAGCAAACTAACATTCAATACGACTGGAACACCAAACATAGTTGGCTCATTAATATTGAACAGTCCTGGAACAATGGTGATTGGTGCCAATGCCTTCATTTGTGCACTTGCTTTTTTCTTCCGCACAATATAGGCAATAGCCAAAACTAAACCAATTGTTGCTCCACCACCACCTATAAAGACGAAGTTATCCATAAATACATTAGTAAAAATGTTTGGTAATGCTTCATGAGCTTTGAAAGCCGCTTGGTTTTCATTAAGATTACTAATCCAAATAGGTTTTAGAATGCTATTTGCAATATTTCCACCATGAAGTCCAACAAACCAAAGTAAGCTATTGACAATAACAAGGAAGAAAAGACCAATAACATTATTCCCAATCAGACCAAGTGGAACCCCAAGAACAACTTGAGCAACTTCATGTAAATTAGGAAGATGAAGAGAACCTAAGGTAGCATATACTAGTAGCCAACCTGCAATGATACTCGCCCCTGGAATAATAGCACTGAAGCTCTTTGATACTGCTGGTGGAACGCCATCGGGCATCTTAATTTGAATATCGTGATTGATAAACCATTGATAAATATAACCATTAACTAGACCTAAAACCATAGCAACAAAAAGACCTTTTGAAGCCATATAATCTGTTGGAATTCCTGCTGCACCAGCTTTGTCAGTGATAAATGGTGTAACAACGATGAAAGCTGAGAGGTTAATAATACCGGCTGCGATACCGTCAACTTTGTACTGTTTAGCTAAGCTATAAGCAATACCAAAGCTAGATACAACACCAATCAATCCAAAACTACTGCTAACACCCTTCCATAGGTAATCAGCAATTCCCGCTTTCCCAAGTAAATCCTGCCAAGCCTGAATAGGAAAGGCAACAGTAATCATCATAAGTGAACCTATAATGATAAGTGGAACTGAGTAGGTAATCCCATCACGAATAGCCACTAGAAATTTATTATTTCCGAGTTTGAAAGCAATGGGCATTAGTTTTTCTTGAAGAAATTTGTCCATAACAATCTCCTTTGATTATTTTCTAAAAGCAAACGCTTTCTTTTTTTCTTTGATTATATTTTATAATTTATTAATCCTTATGTCAAGGATATTTGAAATTTTTTTGATTTTTTTTTATAATTTATATAGAGAAATTTTTAGGAAGGAAAATACACATGGCTATCTCAAAAAAACAGAAACTATTACGCGCTACCATCCTTGAAACAATTTATGTCAAGGGACCAATTTCTAGGGTTGATATTGCTAAAGATACCCATATTACACCAGCTACAACAAGTAGTATTACTTCGGAACTTCTAGCAAACGGTGAAATTCTTGAAATTGGTGAAGAAGAAAATGACATTCAAAAAGTCGGTCGTAAAAAAATTCTACTAACAATAAATCCTCATCATTCCTTTTATATTGGTAGTGAAATTACTGAAAATTACTTCACATTCACCTTAACAACTAACATCGGTGAAATACTCACTAGCTACTCCGCAGAGATCAGTAAATCTGACTTGTTGGAACAAGGAAGCCAACTATATCTGTATCACCTTAAAAAATTTATCTCCCAAAACAAAGAATATCTCATTACAGCAATAGGAATAGCTATTCCTGGTCGCTATTTAGAAGGAAGTAAATTAATTATAACAGATAATCAATTATGGAAAGATTTTAGACTAGATACCATTAAAAAAGAATGTCCCTATCCTATTTATATTTCAAATAATGTGAATTGTATGGCAATTGCTCAACGCTTATTTTCACAAAATCAGTCCGATGATAATTTTATCTTCTTTCATTTTAAACGTGGTATGCATTGTTCCTACATGTATAATGGGCATATTTATGGTAAGAATAATGCCGTTATTGGTGAAATAGGGCATACTATTGTCTTTCTTGATGGGGAACTTTGTTCCTGTGGAAAACGTGGATGCCTCCAAACTTATCTTGGTGAATCTTGGTTGTTAAAAAAAGCGAAATTGTTGTACGAAAATGCACCTGATACTATCCTCAAAAATATCATCTCAACTTCTGAAGAATTGTCTATGGAAAAATTACTCTTAGCCTACGAATTGGGAGACCCTTCTATTTTGAATTTGTTGCATACAGCTATTAAATTTTTAGCTCAATCTTTATTCAACCTTTCTTTATTAATAGATTCTCAAAAAATCTATCTTCACAGCCCTCTTCTATCCAACCCTAAACTTGTCAAAACACTGTATGAATACATCACAATTGAACCTAAACTACTTCAAACGCAGATAGCTCCTGTCGTTGAAATTGTTCCATACAACACCTTTAACTGTGCTCTATCAGCTAGCGGACTTGCTATTCAAAAATGGCTTCTTTTAAACTAAAAACAACCTTTTTTCACAGCAAATTTTCAACTGTGGAAAAAGGTTGTTTTCTGATTCAATTGTATCAAAAATTAATGAGTATACCATTATGGAATTTTATATTTATCACTTGATAAGAGATTCATGTGTTAAAATTTACTTATTTTATACTATCGCTAGCCACATCTTCTCCAAACCATTTTTTAGAGATTTCTTGGAATTTTCCTGATTCGTATAAGTTTTTGAAGGCTTTATTAATATTTTTAACCAAAGTTTTATCTGTCTTTCTCGCTCCAACGGCAAAATCTTCTCCGTCAAATTCACTCTTTATAATATTATATTGGTCTAAAGCACCTTCTTGCTCTAAATAGTAATTAGCATAAACTTTATCAATCAACAAACCATCAATCCGATCATTTTTCAAATCAATTAAGGCTTGTGTAAATGTTTCATACTGCGTTGCGTCATTATCTTTAACAATATCTTTTAAGATTTTAGGATTACTCGTAAAAGTATCGTAACCAGAAGAACCCGATTGAGCTCCTAAAGTTTTACCTTTCATATCGCTGAAACTTGTAATTTTAGAAGATTTTTTCGTTACAAGAACCTGTTCATTTTTCATATAAGTATCTGAAAATAAAACCTTTTCTTTCCGTTCATCTGTCACTGAATAACCATTCCAAATTAAATCAATTTTTCCATTTTTTAACTCAGTTTCTTTCAAATCCCAGTTAATCGGTTGCCACTTAACCTTAATCCCATATTCTTCAAATACGGCATTGGCTAAGTCAATATCAAAACCAGTGTTCTTCCCATCTTTGTCTTTAAATCCCATCGGAACAAATGTATTGTCAAAACCGATGGTTATGGTTTTTTCATCCTTGTATTTTTCCCAATTATCTTGAGTTTTGGATGTATTTGATTGTGAACAGGATACCAGTATCACAGCACACATCACCGATAATAAAGCTACTAAAAATTTGTTTAATTTCATATCTATCTCCTCTTACTTTGGATTAATTTTTATAATTCTATCTGAAATATTCTCAGCAAATTGCAAATCATGAGTAACAACAATTTGTGTAATGCCACTTTCTTTATTTTCTAAAATTAGCTTTTCAACTTCCTGTCTCAGTGCTGGATCTAGAGCACTAGTTGGTTCATCATAACCAATAATTTCAGGATCAATCATCATCGCTCTTGCAAGAGCTACGCGTTGTTTTTGACCTCCTGATAAAGAAAAAGGATAAGCTTCTTGGTGTTCTTTCAAGCCAAGTGTCTCTAATAATTTTCTTGCTTTAGCAACCGTTTCTTTTTCAGAAAGTCCAAGAATTTTAATCGGTGATAAGGTTAGATTTTCTAAAACTGTCAGGTGAGGAAACAACTGAAAATCTTGGAAAACAAAGCCTAATAAATTTTTAGTTTCTAAATGATCGATTTCGACTTCTTGACCATTATCAAATAGTTGTCCAGAGTCTACTTTTTCAAGACCAGCTAACATTCTTAATAAAGTTGTCTTTCCGCCACCAGATGGTCCAACTAAGGAAAGAACTTCGCCTTTTTCAACTATTAGATTAAAATTTGTAAAAATTTCTTTATCACCAAATTTTTTTGAAATATTTTTTAGTTCTAACATTCCTTCTCCTTATTTATAATAGTTGAATTTCTTCTCCATTTGTTTTGAAATAAAGGTAACTACCCCTATTAAAATCAAATAAATGGCACCAGCAATAAACATCGGTGCTAAAGTAGCATCACGATTGGCAGCTGTCTTGCTTGCTAATAGTAAATCTCCAACACCTACTACATAGACTAAGGAAGAATCTTTTACAAGATTAATGATTTCATTAAAAACACTCGGTAAAACAATCTTAATCACTTGTGGAAGAATAATATAACGAACCGTTTGAAACTGACTCATTTTTAAAACTTTTGCTGCTTCGTATTGTCCAGTTGGAATCGCATCAATTCCTCCTCGGAATACTTCTGCAAAATAGGCTGCGTAATTCAAAGTAAAAGCTAGTATAGCTGCGGGCATTCTATCAAAAGCAATGCCGACACTTGGGAGGACAAAGTAAACAAAAATTAATTGCAATAAAAGAGGTGTTCCTCTCATGATTAAAATATATAAATGAAGGATAAGATTTAAGAAAGCATTATTTATCTTCATCAAAAATGCAATAATAGCTCCAAGAGGAACAGACAAAATAAGAACAATTAAAAATACCTCTATTGTCACTAAACTTCCTTCTAGTAAACTAGGTATAATATTAAAAATATAAGACATATCCCCTCCTTAAAAAATAGATTTTTTTATTATAGCATAAATTTTTATAAAATTCAAAAAATTTCATAAATATTCTATTGCAGGAATTATTATTCAGATACTTTAACTATTCTTTTAACAACGGACAATAAAAGGGATATGAATAACCAGTAACCAATACAGATAATAAACTAAAATAGCTCTAACCCAATGACGAGTTAGAGCTATTCAATAAGAATAACTTTTCAAAAATCATATAAAACATTGCGATAATGATGTAATGAGTGAGTTATTTTTCTACAAGCGGATAAGATAATCAAATGCACCTAGTGCAGCTGTTGCACCAGATCCCATTGAAATAATAATTTGTTTGTAGGCACTATTGGTGCAGTCACCAGCAGCATAAATCCCTTCAACTGTGGTCGCACCGTGAGCGTCTACTTCAATCTCGCCACGTTGGTTCAGTTGAATACCACTATCTTTTAGCCAATCAGTACTTGGTACCAAACCAATTTGAACAAAGACACCTTTCACATCCGCTTCTTGGCGTTCTTTGGTTTCTCGGTTCTCAAATATAATTTTTTCGACTTGATCATTACCTTGAATTTCTTGAACTGCAACATTAGTATGAATAGTTAGATTACTGATAGCATTTGCTCTGTCTTGAAGAACTTGATCTGCTTTCAGCTGTGGTAAAAATTCAAATACTGTTACCTGTTTGGCCAAGCCAGACAGATCAATAGCTGCTTCAATGCCCGAATTACCACCACCTACAACAGCAACATTCTCTCCTTCAAAAAGTGGACCATCACAGTGTGGACAGTAAGTCACACCTTTGTTGCGAAATTCTTCTTCTCCTGGAACATTTATTGAACGCCACTTAGCACCTAGAGCTAAAATAATCGTTTTTGATTTTAAAACAGCTCCATTTTTTAAAGTGACTTCAACAAAATCTTTCTTTTCAACCTTGACAACACGTTGCCCTTTCATAATATCGATAGGGTATTGTTTGGCATGTTCTTCTACACTAGCCATTAATTTAGGCCCTTCTGTGTAAGAAGTTCCAATCATATTTTCGATTCCTACAGTCTCCATTACTTGTCCACCGTAAATTTCTACAACCATACCCGTTCTGATACCCTTACGAGCTGCATAGATAGCCGCACTGTTCCCAGCAGGACCTCCACCAATGACCAGTACATCATAAGGGGCTTTGTCTTGGTACTCATCAACATCTGGAACAACGACCAATTCTAATAATTGCTCCATGCTCATACGACCACTGGCTACTTCTTTTCCATCTAAAAATACCGTTGGAACAGCCATGATTTTATGCTGATCAATTTCTTCTTTAAACATTCCTCCCTCAATCATTGTATGACTGATATTAGGATTTAAAATAGACATAATATTTAAAGCTTGAACAACATCTGGACAATTATGACAAGTGAGGCTTACATAGGTTTCGAAATGAGCACTCTCTTTGATAGCTTTAATCTTAGTAATCAAAGATTCTTCAATTTTTGGTGCACGTCCTGATACTTGAAGAAGAGCCAATACAAAGGAGGTGAACTCATGACCCAGTGGCAAACCAGCAAACCGAACACGAGCCACTTCATTTGGTTTACTAATTCCAAAACTAGGCGTTCGATTATCTGCAACTGCTTCAATCTTCAATCGTGGTGATAAGTCTACAATTTCTTCTAAAAATTCGCGGACTTTCAGTGACTGCTCGTCTTCTCCTAGACTAGCCTGAAAAACCAAGTCGGATTCTAGTAAAGCTAAATACTGACTCAGTTGCTCACGAATTGTTTTTTCTAAAGCCATCTTATCCTCCTAAATTTTACCTACTAAATCAAGACTTGGTGTTAACGTTTCTTCTCCTTCTTTCCATTTGGCAGGGCAGACTTCACCTGGATGTGAACGAACATATTGACCTGCACGAATCTTATCTACTAAACCTGAAGCATCGCGACCAATACCATCCGCATTGATTTCCATTGTTTGGATAATACCATCTGGATCAATAATAAAAGTTCCTCGTTGTGATAATCCATCTTCAGATAATACTTCAAATCCTTTTGAAATCACATGAGACGGATCACCAATCATGATATACTCAATTTTATTAATGGCTTCTGAATCATCGTGCCAAGCTTTATGTGTGAAGTGTGTATCAGTAGATACTGAATAAACTTCTACCCCCAACCCTTGTAATTCTTGATAATAGGCTTGTAAGTCCTCTAATTCAGTAGGACAAACAAATGAAAAATCTGCGGGATAAAAACAAACAATGTTCCATTTCCCTTTAAAATCTTCACTTGAAACAGTGATAAATTTCCCATTATGATACGCTTCTGCTTTAAATTCAACGATTTCTTTACCGATAATTGACATTGTTTCTCCTTTATGCTCCTTGATTTTTAAAATCTAATACCATGCGTCCAGTAATTTGACCAGCTTCCATTTCAGCAAAAACTTTTTCTGCATCTGAAATAGGGCGAGTTTGAACAACTGGTACAACTAAACCTTCCACACCAAATTGGAAAGCTTCTTCTAAATCTTCTCTTGTTCCAACTAGAGAGCCGACGACTTGAATACCATCTAATACTGTTTTTACAATGCTTAACTCCATCATTTCAGATGGTAGACCAACTGCAACAATGCGACCTCCAGCTCTGACACTATCAACTGCTTGGTTAAAGGCAACTTTTGAAACAGCCGTCACCACAGCAGAATGAGCTCCACCTGTTTTTTCTTGAATCAAAGCTGGTACATCTTCAACTTCTAAACCATTGATAACCATATCTGCTCCAACTTTTTTAGCTAGTTCTAACTTATCATTGTTAATATCTACCGCAATAACATGAGCGTTAAATACTTTTTTAGCATATTGAACAGCTAAATTTCCCAAACCTCCAGCTCCATAGATAACAATCCATTGACCCGGTTTAGCATGAGCTTCTTTAATAGCCTTATAAGTGGTGACACCAGCACAAGTAATAGAGGATGCTTGCGCCGGATCCAAACCTTCTGGAACTTTGACGGCATAATCAGCAGTAACAATACATTCCTGCGCCATTCCACCGTCTACGGAGTAGCCTGCATTTTTTACATGACGACACAAAGTTTCTCGACCTGTGGTACAATACTCACACATACCACAACCTTCAAAAAACCATGCAACGCTGACACGATCACCAACTTTTAAGCTGGTAACATCAGGAGCTACAGCTTTAACAATCCCGATTCCTTCGTGACCTAAAGTCCGACCTGGAACTTGTCCAAAATCACCGTGAGCAACGTGTAAGTCCGTATGACAGACACCGCAATATTCAATGCCAACAAGTGCTTCACCCGTTTTAAGAGGACGTAATGCTTTTTCAACTACTTCAACACCTGTGCTATCATGATTCACAACAACTGCTTTCATGTTATCTTCCTCCTTATAATGTATTTATATGTTAAGTATATCACTTTCCAAAAAAATAGCAAACGTTTTCATTTTGTTTACAAAAATGAAAAAAATGTAGATAATAGGATAATTTATTTCCTATTTAAAGAAAAAATCGTGTTAATGGTCGCCTCAATCACTCTTATTAGCATAATCCTTGTCTAACTATTTTCTACCAAAATAAAGTTATTATCAGAATCTTTGTCTTTATGATAAAATGGTAATAGAATAAAACATCCATGAAAGAAAATTATGAAACCTGAAGACTTTTATAAAGAATTAGAACAGCAAACTATCCAACTAACAGACCTTCAAAAAAAACAATTTGAGCTGTACTTTCAACTATTGGTTGAATGGAATCAAAAAATCAACTTAACTGCGATCACAGATCAACAAGAAGTGTATTTGAAACATTTCTATGACTCAATCGCCCCCATTCTTCAACAAATTATCCCCAATAAAGCCATTAACATCCTTGACATTGGTGCTGGTGCTGGATTTCCAAGCATTCCCATGAAAATCATCTATCCTGAACTTTCTGTTACGATTATTGATTCCCTCAACAAAAGAATCACTTTTTTAAACGAACTATCTAAACAACTAGATTTATCAGGAGTTAACTTTTATCATGGTCGGGCAGAAGATTTCGGACAGAATAAACAGTTTAGAGGAAAATTTGATATTGTAACCGCTAGAGCTGTAGCAAGATTACAAGTTCTATCAGAGTTAACCATTCCATTTCTAAAAGTTGGAGGATCTCTCATCGCCTTAAAAGCAGCGGCAGCTGATGAAGAAATTTCTCAAGCTCAAACTGCCCTAACAACACTTTTTTCACAGGTCGTCTCTACCAACGATTACCAACTACCAAACGGTGATCCCAGAAATATTACCATTGTCCAAAAGAAAAAAGAAACACCTAACAAATATCCTAGAAAAGCAGGAATCCCAGCTAAAAAACCTTTATAATTCTTCATCTGAAAGGAAAAAAATGTTTCACTTTTTTACTAAACCCATGCCAATTACTAGAAAATTGACACTCAGTTTTGTTTTTTTAATCCTAATTGGAAGTATTTTGCTCTCACTTCCTATCATGCACTACAAAGATGCTGTAGCAACAACCTATTTTGACCATTTATTTACTACTATTTCAATGGTCTGCGTAACAGGTTTATCTGTTTTTCCAGTAGGAGAGGTTTATAATGGTCTGGGACAATTTATCTGCATGATTTTGATACAGTTTGGTGGTCTCGGTCTGGTTACTCTGTTCGCACTATCTTCCTACACTTTAAATAAAAGAATTTCCCTTCAGGAACAAAATTTACTACAATCAGCACTTAACTATGACTCGGCAAAAAATTTAAAATATTATTTATTCAATGTTTACAAGATAACCTTTTTCATAGAATCGCTATCTGCCCTACTATTGATGTTTGATTTTATCCCTCGTTTTGGAATCAAAAATGGTATTTTTAATAGCTTGTTTCTAGCTATCTCAGGATTTTGTAATGCTGGTTTTGATAATTTTAGTTCCAATAGCTTGCTGGATTTTAAAACAAACATCCCTGTTAATCTTATTTTATCCTTCCTCATTATTTCAGGTGGTTTGGGCTTTACCGTTTGGATTAACCTGATTGAGAATGTTCATTATTTTTTCAAACAAAAACCAAGACAATTTAAAAAGGTGCTATTTAAACTAACAACTCATAGCAAATTGGTTCTTCAAACGACAGGAATTATTCTAATTGTCGGTACGCTGTTATCCTTATTGTTAGAATTTAATAATAGTAAAACCATCGGAAATCTAACTATTTTTCAAAAAATTATAGCTAGTTTCTTCCAATCTGTAACAATGAGAACAGCAGGTTTTGCAACCATTAATTATACTCTTAGTCACTACTCTACTAACTTAATTTATACCATTCAAATGTTGATTGGTGGAGCTCCTGGAGGAACTGCTGGTGGTTTCAAAATCACAGTATTTGCCATATTAATCTTAATGTTTCGTTCAGAATTAAAAGGGCGACAAACCATCCAATATCACACCAGAACAATTAGTAGTCAATTAGTTCGACAAACCCTGATTGTATTAATCTTTTTCTTCACCATATTAATCAGTGGATTTTTCTTACTGCTAATTACAGACCCTCAACTAAATCCCTTTGCACTTTTTTTTGAAGCAAGTAGTGCTCTAGCAACCGTAGGCGTGACAATGGATACCACAAGCCACTTATCACAATTAGGTCGAGCTATCATCATGGCACTGATGTTTATCGGAAGAGTCGGACCTCTGACAGTTTTGCTAAGTATGGTTACTAAAAAAGAAAAAAATATAAAATATGCAAATGCAAAAATTATTATAGGATAGGAAAATCAAATGAATTCAAAAATAATCGGCGTCTTAGGTTTGGGAATCTTTGGAAAAACGTTAGCCAAAGAATTGCACCGCTTTGGTCAAGAAGTTATTGCAGTTGATAGCAATGCAGATAATATCGAGGATATTGCGGACTATGTATCAAAAGCTGTGGTTGGTGATATGACAGATCTTGAATTTCTTGAAACAATTGGAATTGACCAATGTGATACAGTTGTAGTCGCAACAGGAAATAGTCTAGAAAGCTCGGTACTTTCCGTCATGCACTGTAAAAAACTAGGAATAAAGCATATCATTGCTAAAGCACGTAGTTCCATTTATGAAGAAGTTCTATATGAGATTGGAGCGGATCTTGTTATTTCTCCAGAAAAAGAATCCGGAAAAAATGTAGCTTCTAATCTATTAAAAAATACAATCACAGATCTCTTCCAACTAGATGATGATATCACGATAATAGAATTTAAAGTGCCTAAAACTTGGATAGGAAAAACAGTTAGTGATTTAGATGTGAGAAATCAATATGCTATTAACTTAATCGGTACCAAAGAGGACAAACATGCGAAATTACAAATCAATATTAATTTTACAGAACCTATTGAAAAAGACACTATATTTGTAGCCGTAACAGATACAGACACATTTGAGAAAGCTGATTATTTTGGTCTGCTAAAATAAGAAAAAATTTGAACTTTTTATATTTTATTTGTCGTTTAAAAAATAAAATATATCATAAAATATCATGGAAATTGACAACCGTTTTTATAAATTAGTATCATTAAAAATAGTAAGGAGAAAAAATGAATAAAGCTAGACTGGAAGCATTCACAGATGCTGTTGTTGCCATTATTATCACAATATTGGTCTTAGAATTACCAAAACCTGAAAGTTATACACTAGCATCCTTACTCCATCATTGGCCTGCCTACCTTAGTTATGCTGGGACATTTATTGTGATTTTAGGAGTATGGTTTCAACATCATAATTTATTTGATAGAATAGAGAATATTAATCGTAAAGTTTTTTGGGCAAATGGGTTATGGTTACTAATTCAATCTTTTATCCCTTTTATAGGCGCATGGATGTCAGATTATCCTAATCATTCACTCCCATTTGTTATATTTTCTTTTTTAAATATGTTTTGGGCGCTATCTTATCGCTTATTATATATCACATTAAAAGAAGACAACAAGCTACCAAATTATTCATGGTTAACAACCATAGGTTATTTGTTTACCTTTGTAGTTTTGATTGTAATTTCACTTTTTCAAGTCCAGTTAGCAATATTAAGCTTGATCATAATCATCGTTGTTGTGTTATTAATGGATAAAGATTTAGAGATAGATTAAAAAGGTGTTAAAAGTTATTTTAATTATGGATGCAAGTAGTGGTATTGGTTTTCAAATTGCAAAAGATTAGTAGAATTAGGACACACTGTTTATGGATTTGCTAGAAAGCTAGATAAAATGTCATCTTTAAAAGAATACGGTGGAATTCCGCTATACATAGATATGACAACCAAAAAATCAATGGAATTTGTAGTCCAAATAATTATAGAAAACGAACAACTATTGATTTTTTAAAAAATCAATAGTTGTTCGTTTTTATATTTTATAGTAATATCTTTGTTCCAAATTCTCAAATTAATTTTTTATTTGCTGTTCTGATTTAAATAGAGCATGAGTAGCTTGATAGATATGTTGAGCTGTACTCGCATTATTCATGGTATAAAAATGAATGCCTGCCACATCATGTGTGACCAAATCCACAATCTGATCCACAGCATAAGCCAAACCAGCCGCTTTTAAAGATTCTGGATCAAACTCATATTTATCCAAAATGGCTCTAAATTTTCTAGGTAAATGAATATTCTCGCACGTTTTCAATAAACGAAGGGCCTGATTTCGATTGATAATGGGCATAATTCCTGCATGAATCGGGCTGTCAATTCCAGCCAACGTACATTTATCTTGAAAATCATAGAATCGTTCATTATCAAAGAAAAGCTGTGTCAACAAAGTAGAACAACCCGCATCTACCTTTTTCTTTAAATGTTGAATATCTGAAATTTGATTGGGTGAATCAGGATGTCCTTCAGGATAACAAGCACCAATGATTTCAAAATGCGGAGCTTCATCTTTGATAAACTCAATTAAATCCGTCGCATAAGCAAAATCTTTTTTGGGTTCTACATTAGGAATAATATCTCCCCTTAGAGCTAAAACTCTATGAACACCAACTCTGTCTAAAGCCTGCAAAATTGAAGAAACAATATCCTTCGTTAGATATACTGCAGGTAGATGAGCAATCGTTGGAATATGCAAATCATTGTAAATATGATCAGCCAAACGAACCGTCGTTTCCTCAATATCAAATTTATTATTACTCGCTGTGACACTAATAAAATGTGGGTGTAAATTTTTCATTTCTTTTAGTGCCAACATAATTTTTTCATTGCCTACTGCTGGATTAGAGGGAAATACCTCAAATGAGAGTGACGGACCTTGACCGACCATATCTTTTACAATTCCTTTCTTGCGGCCTTTGCTGCTTCTACTAAGCGAACCAAACTTGCCTTTGTTTCTTTAATACCACGAGTTTTCAAACCACAATCTGGATTGATCCAAACCTTGCTACTTGGTACTTTAGCCAAAATAGCTTTAATCGTTTGATCAATTTCTCCTTCATTTGGCACGCGCGGTGAATGGATATCATAGACACCTGGACCTACTTCTGTTTGGAAATTCTTCGCCTTTAATTCATCCAAAATCTCAAGATTGGAACGACTAGCTTCAAAAGAAATAACATCCGCATCCATATTGTCAATAGCTGGAATAATGTCTGTGAATTCTGAATAACACATGTGAGTATGAATTTGCGTATCTGTTGCTACCGTTGAATGTACCAAACGGAATGCTGGAATCGCCCAGTCCAAATAATCTTCATACCAGTCACTACGACGAAGTGGTAATTTTTCACGTAGGGCTGCTTCATCAATTTGAATAATTTTTACACCTGCGGCTTCAAGGTCTAAGACTTCATCCTTGATAGCTAGAGCAATTTGTAGTGTAGAATCTTTAATAGAGATATCTTCACGTGGGAACGACCAGTTTAGAATAGTTACTGGTCCTGTTAGCATTCCTTTAACAGGTTTATTTGTACGACTTTGTGCATAGCTAGACCATTTAACAGTAATTGGATTCAAACGAGTTACATCTCCCCAAATAATTGGTGGTTTTACTCCACGCATACCGTATGATTGTACCCAACCATTTTTTGAGAAGAGATAGCCTGATAGATTTTGACCAAAATACTCTACCATGTCATTTCGTTCAAATTCACCATGAACCAATACATCAAATCCAACTTCTTCTTGCCATTTTATCCATTCATCAATTTGTTCAGCTAAAAATTGATCATAAACTTCTTTCGATAGCTCTCCCTTACGAAATGCCAAACGTTTTGCTCGAACTTCTTTGGTTTGAGGGAATGATCCAATCGTTGTTGTAGGAAGTGGTGGCAAATGGAAGGTTTCGTGTTGAATTCTTTCACGTTCTTCAAAGACTGGCAAGCGTGTATAGTCAGCATCTGTTAAGTGAGCAATGCGGTTTGCTAACTCACTATTTTGTCCGACACGACTTGTTGCAAATAATTTCTTATTAGCCGCTAAAGCTGCTTCCCCTTCGCCCTTGCGAATAGCATCTAAATCACGAATTTCATCTAATTTTTCAGTTGCAAAAGCAAAATGGCTTAAAATAGAGTCTTCAAAATCTTCATTTGCTGTTGTGAAAGGAACATGAAGAAGAGAACATGAGCTAGTTAATACAAGATTGTTTTCAGCTATTTCTCCTAGTATAGCTAAACTTTTCTCGTAGTTGTTGCGCCAAATGTTTTTCCCATTCACAATTCCTGCATAAAGTGTTTTATCTGATGGGAAGCCACTCTTTACTAACTCAAGAGTTTTCTTTCCTTCAACAAAATCAAGACCAATAGCATCTACTGGTAATTTTATCAAATCACTATAAACATCGCGGACATCTCCAAAGTAGGTTTGGATTAAAACTTCGATTCCTTTTTTGTTTGAAAGTAATTTCTTATACAAATTGAGGAAAAGAGCCTTTTCTTCTGGAGAAATATCTTTGACAAGACTTGGCTCATCTAATTGAATCCGCTTAGCACCTAAATCAACTAATTTTTCAAAAATATCCTGATAAGCAGCAACTAAATCATCCACAAATTGATCTGGCACTACTCCATCTTCAAAATCAGAAACTTGAAGCAGTGTAAAAGGACCCACGACAACAGGACGAGTTACTAGCCCAAGCTCTTTTGCTTCCACAAATTCATCAAAAATCTTGTGGGCAGCTAATTTTACTTTTGTATCTTTTTCAAATTTTGGAACAATGTAATGGTAATTTGTATTAAACCATTTTTTCATTGGAAGCGCACGAACATCTCCTTTTTCCCCTTGATAGCCTCGCGCTAGAGCAAAGTAGCGTTCTAACTCTGTCAAATCAAGTTTTTGAACAGACGCTGGTACCACATTAAAAAGAAAAGCGGCGTCCAAGACATTATCATAATGTGAAAAATCATTAGATGGAATTTCTGTGATTCCTTTTTCCTTTACGATATTCCAATGTTTTGCTCGCAAATCTTTTGCAGTTCTTAGCAGTTCTTCTTCTGAAATTTCATTTCTAAAATATTTTTCAGTTGTAAATTTTAGTTCGCGGAACTCACCTAGACGTGGGAAACCGATAATTGTAGTTGACATAGTTATCCTCCAAATTTTACTTGTTTTTATCTTAACAGAAAATAACCTCTCTGTATAATTGGAATTAGGCTAGTTTTGTTATAGTTTGAAACTATAACAAATTTTCTTCTATCGCATCTCTTGAAAATAAAAATCATCAGGTTTCCTGTCCTTAAATGGATGATAGAACCAAAAAAGACCCAACCTTTACAACAAGGTTCAGTCTTTTTTGAACGATGAAATCAACTTACTTGGAAGAAGTTGTTGGTTGTTTTTTCTCTTTTTCTATAACAAATTCTCTCACCAAACGATAGATGACAGCAAAGATAGGTGTAAAGAAAATCATTCCCAATAAACCAAAAAGATTTCCTCCAATCAGAGCCGCCGCCAATGTAAAGAGCGTTGGAAGTCCCACAGACTGACCCACTACACGCGGATAAATGATATTTCCTTCAATCAGTTGAACTATTTGAAAAACAACAATTGAAATAAGAGCCTGAATTGGACTGCTCGTAAAGATAAAGATAGCTCCTAAAAGACAGGCAGAAAATGGACCGATATAAGGAATAAAAGATAAAACTCCCGCTAAAATTCCTGTCAAAGCAGCATAAGGCAAGCCTGCCAGTGTATAGGAAAGAAAGACCAATACACCGATAATAACGGCTTCAATCAATTGCCCCATGAGAAATTTATCATACGTTTCAACGACTACAGAACCAGCATAGGTTAAACGTTTGATTAGGCGTTCTGGCAAACTAACTCGCAATAAACGATAGGTAATACTCTGTAAGTGTTCTTTGCTTCCCAACATGGCAAACATGAGAAACAGCGACATAAGAACTGTGAAAATATTTCCTACGATGGAGCTGATGTTGCTTGTTAAACTTCCAAGAAGTGAGATGATCCGATTGACAATATCGCTACTTTGAAATTGTTTTGTTAAGTCACTCAATTGCGAAGAAGTCAACAAACCAGAATGCTGAAGCCATTTAGCAATTTGTGGAGCTACTTTTTTTATCGTAGAACTCAACTGATTGACTGCTGTTGTCAAAGTAGGGACCACAATAGAAATAATTCCCGCTAAAATCAAACAAAGAATGATTAGCTCAATAAAAAGAGCCAGACTTCGTCGTATTTTTTTAGGAAATTTCAAATGCTCCAGTAACTTCTCAATTTTTTTCATGGGTACATTGAAAATAAAAGCTAATATCCCTCCAATAATAAGTGGCATAAAAATAGAAACAAGACTTTCAAGTCCTTGCCAAATATTACCAATATATAAAATAATGGCAAAAATAAAAGCCGCAAATAAAATTAATCGGTATTTTTCGTTTAGATGTTTCATTGTTTCTCCTATATGATACAATTAACTCATTGTATCACACCTTCTTTTAAATCACCAAACAGTTAAATTTTTTAAGTAGTTTTTTGATGATAAAGACAATCCAAAGCTCATTTCATATCCCTTATTTTGAGGTTTATGCTATACTGAAAGATATGAATAATAAAGCCGTCATCGATTTTAAAAAATTAGGAAAACGATATATTTTTACAAATCCTATTAAGATACTAAAAACCAGAGAACACAATCAAGTACAGTCCATTTTAGAACAAGTTGAAACTTATCAAAAAAAAGGCTACTATGTCGTTGGTTATCTCAGCTATGAAGCCGCAAAAGCTTTTGAAAAACACTTTCAAGTTCATCATGCTCCCTTGCTGGCTGAATATCTTATTTATTTTGCTGTCCATGATTCTGTAAAAACTGCAACTATCCCTCTTACTTACGAAGAAGTAACTATTCCTCAAAACTGGACTTGTTCCACTTCAAAAAGCGAATACCAAAAAAATATCGAAACTATTCACCAACGTATCCGACAAGGTGATACTTATCAGGTCAACTATACAATTCAACTAGAAACAGAATTGTCTCCAGAAGAAAGTTTTGCTATTTACAATCGTCTGGTCGTTGAGCAACAAGCAGACTATAATGCTTATATTACCCACGATGATGTTGCCATACTCTCCATTAGCCCAGAACTATTTTTTGAAAAAAAAGATTGGCGATTGACTACTCGGCCTATGAAAGGAACAACCAGTCGTGGCACTACTTTAGAACAAGATGTGCAACAAGCTAAATGGTTGGCACAAGACAGTAAAAATCGTGCAGAAAATATGATGATTGTGGATTTGCTACGCAACGATATGAATCGTATCTCTGAAATTGGTAGCGAAACTGTTAAAAGACTTTGTCAAGTAGAGCAATACTCAACAGTTTGGCAGATGACTTCTACTATTGAGAGCACCATTCGAAAAGATGTGAACCTTGTTGAAATTTTCAAGGCTTTGTTTCCTTGTGGCTCCATTACAGGTGCTCCCAAAATATCAACTATGGCTATCATCCATCAGATAGAAAAAGCGGCACGTGGGGTTTATTGTGGCACAGTAGGGCTATGTCTTCCTAATGGACAATCTATTTTTAATGTAGCCATCCGAACCATTCAGATGCATAAAGAAAAAGCAATTTATGGTGTCGGAGGAGGTATTACTTGGGATAGCAATTGGGAAGATGAATATATCGAAACACAGCAAAAATCAAAAATTTTGCAGCAAAGAACTCCTCAATTTGATTTAATAACAACTGGAAAAATCAGTCAAGGAAAATTAATCTTCCAAAAAGAACATGTTCGTCGTCTAAAAGACGCCAGTCGCTACTTTTCTTACCCATTTGACGAAGACACTTTGCAAGTAAAACTAGATCAAGTTATTCAACAACTAGACGATCAAGATGACTATCGTCTCCGTCTAATGCTAGCTAAAAATGGACAAGTTCAAATCAAAACAAGTCCTCTTCAACCACTTTCAGACGATTTCAGACGAGCTCAATTAGTCCAACAAACAAAGGATCTATCACATCCTTTTGTGTCTTTCAAAACCAATTACCGACCTCATTTGACGACTGGCACACGAGAAAAAATTTACTACAATGAACACGAACAATTACTTGAAACCTCTATCGGAAATCTGCTGGTAGAAATCAAAGGAAAGCTTTACACACCACCTGTTGAGTTGGGGGTCCTTAACGGAATCTACCGCCAACATCTCATCCAAACAAAGCAAGTTCATGAGAAAATCATCACTTTGAACGACCTACAACATGCTGACGGCATCTATGCTTGTAATGCCGTTCGAGGTATTTATTCATTACAAGTTACTCATTAACATCCGTCAGTCATCCAGATTGATGGATGTTCATTTTTTAGAAATATTTGAGAATTGCTTGATAAATATTTGAATGATTTAATCTATACTAAAGATAAGTAAAAGAAATTCAGTTATTTTCTACAAGGAGGGTCTCTATTATGGAAACCATTTTAGAAGTGAAACAGATTAGCAAAAAATATGGACAACATCATGCCCTGAACAAAGCTCACCTTAGCTTAAAAAAGGGTGAGATTTATGGTTTAATTGGGAAAAATGGGGCTGGTAAAAGCACTCTTATCAAGGCTATCACGCAACTGATTCACATCGACGAAGGAGAGATTACCTTATTTGGTTCTCGCGACCATGCTGAATGGACACATAACCTTAAACGAGTTGGATCTGTTATCGAAACACCTGTTGCCTATAACCATCTAACAGCCTATGAAAATCTCAATTACTATTGCAAGGTGCAACATATTGCAAATGCTGATACAGTAATTAAAGAAATATTGAAAAATATTGGTTTAGCAGACACCGGAAAAAAGAAGTTCCGAAATTTTTCTTTTGGTATGAAACAACGTCTAGGGCTTGGAATTGCTCTAATTTCCAAACCTGATTTGGTCATTTTAGATGAACCTATAAACGGCTTAGATCCTCTAGGAATCAAGCATTTTCGTCAAATAGTTCAACAATTACAGGAAGAAGGAACGACCTTCATTATTTCCAGTCACATTCTTTCTGAATTGTACCTTATTGCTACTAAATTTGGAATTTTAGAACATGGCACCATCATTAAAGAAATTACAAAAGCTGAGTTTGAACAACAAAGCGAAGATTGTATCATTTTGAAAACCAATGAACTGGATAAGGCTAGTCAATTAATTCACGATAGGCTTGGTTTCCCACTCAAAGTCATCAACAATGAAGATGAAATTCATATCTTTGCTCATACTAATGAAATCAATACCATTATTAAAGAATTAGTTACAGTTGATATTGCCATTCATGCTATTTACTACGCTCATAAAGATCTGGAGCAATACTTCACTGATATGATCACTAAGGAGGACTAAGATTATGTTACACTCAATTCAAGCCGACTTCTACCGCCTCTTGCGTTCAAAAGGCTTTTGGATACTAGAAGCCTTTATGTTACTAAATATCTTGATTGGTATCATTTTTGGAATTCCTTTCCACCTAGGTGTTTCAATCTCTAGTCCTGAACAGGCTCTTAATTTCAGCGAAAATTGGAATGGAATAGAAGCAATGAGTAAAGTATCTCAAAATGGTATGATATTATTCCCTGTAGTTGTGTTGTTATTCCTGTTAATCGGTACTGATATTTCTAAAAAGCTTTATAAAAATGCGATTCCTTATGGTATTTCTCGTACTAGTTTTTATTTTACTAAATTTGCTACTTTGTTTTTCCTAACCATATTTCAATTTATCCAAACTTATGGTGTTTCATTCATTTGTGCCAGTATTTTAAACGGCATTGGTCTTATTCCTAAAGCATTTTTCGTTCACTTTTCTCTAACTATTTTAGTTCAATTAATCGGTGTTTTAGCTTGGCTCAGTCTACTTTCTTTTGTTCTTTATTTAACCCACTCAATCATTGCTGCCGTTCTATCTTTTATCGTTTTTAACTCCATACTCTCTTTACCACTTATCTTTTTCCCTGATATTGAATTGCTAAAATATTTAAATCTGAATTTTAGTTTTGAAATGTCTACTCATAATGATGCGATAATCCAAACAACTATTCTAGCTATTTGTACTATCATTATTTTCAATTATTTAAATGTTATTATTTTCAAGAAAAAAGATTTGGGATAATGAAACAAAAAGTCAGCGAATTAATTAGCTGACTTTTTTATAATTGAATCGTAACTTCAAACCAATCTGCTTCTGCTTTCATCGTTAATTCTCCCTTTAAAAGCAATACTAATTGTTGTGTAATATAAAGCCCCAGTCCAGAAGATTCTTCACTTTTAGATAAGTTTTCTGAATAAAAACGATTGGTTAAACCTTCCAAATCATGAATAGGTTGTTGAACGATATTTTTAGCAGATATCATGATGGCATCATTTTCTCTTCTTAGATAAAATTTAGCTTCTTCTTTCCCATGTTTGAGAATATTGCTCAAGATATTTTGAATAATCCTCTCGATAATATCTGGATCTGTATTCAACACAAGTCCTTCTTCTATATCAATATCAACATGAAAACCAGCTGTTTTAAAGGCATCATAATAGTCTATTAGTTGTTTACGAATCACTGTCGAGATAGAAATTTCTTTTTCCTTAGGACGAATCGCTTCTTCCATCAAACGCCTGTACTCCAATAAAGACTCCAAGCGTTTTGAGACTATGGTGAGATTTGTAGCAACTTTGACTAATGTCGGTGCATTTTTTTCGTCTTTTTTTAATAATTGTTGTGTATAGCCACTAGCTATAGTTAGAGGCGTTCGAATATCATGAGTAATATTACTAATAGCCATATCCAAGGTCTTTTTTTCTCTTTGAGAAAGAAAACGAATGCGCTCCATTTCTTGAAAGACCGTGTCCACCTCACCAATCAATTCTATAAGACTTTTTGTATGGTGAATGGATTTTAAACGAGTATGGCTGACCGTCTGATATTTTTCATGAATTTGTTGACTAATATCTTTGATAGCCAAACGATAGCGCAACAATAAAAAAATGAAGAAAATATTTAGTACTAGACTAACGATAAGAAAGACACTAATCATCTACTACTCCTCTCTTAGTTTGATTCCTAACCCCCAGATAGTTTCAATATAATCCGTAGAATCATCTACCTGCTGTAATTTTTTGCGTAGATTACTAAGATGAGCGTTCAAAGTATTGTCTCCTGGTAAATAAAGCTCTCCCCAGACTAAGTCAAACAATTCCTCTTTCGTGTAGATTTTTTTTGGATGATTGAACAAAATTTGAAGAATTTGGTACTCTTTTCGACCGAGACGAACTCGTCGCTTGTCTGACGCCACTTCAAATGTATCTGGCAATAAGCGAATGTTTTTGAATTTAATACAATTTGTCGGTTCTTCTGGCTGTTTATCACGCAATTGGACAGTTACTCTGGCAAATACCTCATCCAAATCAAATGGTTTCACAATATAATCATTGGCTCCCTGAAGCAGATAACGACTAACCAATGATTTATCTCCCAATGCTGTCAGCATGAGAATCGGTACTTGGCTCACCCTACGAATTTCAGTCAAAACCTCATTGCCCTTTTTTTCAGGTAGCATAATATCCAATAAAATCAGGTCAATTTCTTCTTTTTGAAACAGTTCTATTCCTTCACTTCCTGAATAAGCTGAATAAACCGTATGCTCGGTTTCGAACAATTCTTTTAAAATATCATGAATATCCACATTGTCTTCAATTAATAAAATATTAGCCATAACATCCTCTATTCTTAATTGATTTTCTATACACAGTGTAGCAAGGATAGAAATAGAAGTCAATGATGATAAAGGGTTTCTGTTAATTTTAGAAATATTTGAGAAATACTTGAGAACTATTTGAATTTCGTTCTTCATAATAGTTATTGAAAAGAAAATTACTCTTTTTAATCTACATCTACAGAAAGGAACAAACTCTATGAAAAAATTTTTTCTATTTTATTTTCTACTTCTCCTCAGCCTCATCCTCTCCTTACCAAAGTCCATTTTAGCTGACGAGCAAACCGTACCGTCAGGACTCAATTACCAACAAATTGGACCAAAAGTTGAGGATTATGTTAATCGTAACAAGGACACAACAGCTGGTATGGAAACGGCAATCTTTGATACCAAAGGAACTATCTATCAAGGGAATTTTGGCTATATCAATAAAGAAAAAAAGATAAAAGCGGATGACAGTACCATCTTTGAATGGGGTTCTGTTACTAAATTAACCATCTGGATATCTGTTATGCAGCAATGGGAACAAGGAAAAATTGATTTGGATAAAGATATTCGCGAATATCTTCCAGATAATTTTTTTAAAAATCTTCGTTATGACAAGCCTATCACAATGAAAGATTTAATGAATCATCAAGCTGGATTTGAAGATTCAACACATGTTTATCTCCCTAATGAAGGACAGGATTTTGAACAAATTCTTAGTACCAACCAACCAAAACAAATTTTTGAACCCAGAACTACCACTTCCTATTCCAATTACGGTGCAGGTTTAGCTGCTTATATTGTTGAACGTGTGACTGGACAAAAATTTTCAGACTATGTTCATGAACACATTTTCCAACCACTTGATATGAACAAAACAGCGATTTTACCAAATTTCACTGATAATGAATATGTACAAAAAAAACGCGAAGAAACAAATAGCTACGATGCAAAAGGAAATTCAATAGGAACAGCGCGTCTTTATCTAGGAATCTACCCGATCGGGCAAGCTGCCAGTACGATAGGAGACTTTCAAAAGTTTGCTGAAGCTCTACTAAAAAAAGAAACACTGTTCCAAAGAAAAGAAACGTGGGATACACTTTATTCTCCGACTTCGACCTATCCTGATACCGATACCCCTCGCAATATGCACGGTTTTTTCGCACTTGAATATGGAACAACATTAGTGGGACACGGAGGCAATTCACTCGGTTTTTCTTCTTACATCCATCTAGATTTAAAAAATGGAATTGGTATGGTCGTCATGACAAATCAATTTTCAGAAAAAACCTATAATTATAACTTGCCTGAGCTTGTTTTTGGAAATAAAAGAAAAACAGATCAAGAAGTATATCAACAATTTAAACCTGGTTTTTATCGAACTAGCCGTTACTTCGGAACTGGTCCACTCTCCATACTCAGGACATTTCCCACAGTAAATTACATCAACCGTTCATCCAGTAAATCCATCTTAGGAAATGCTTATACAACCATCAGCCACCAAGATGGACAAGAAAAATTGTCACAAAGTTACGCCACAATATTAAAAGTTTCTGATGCAGAAGTGTACAAAGATTATGCCATGTATATTTTGTTAATTTTGGGAGTTGTTTATGCTTTTGGAAATACTATCGTGACTATTATTTCAGCCCTTTTCCAACGAATTACTAAAAGAAAAAAAGCAAGTATCCCAAGAGATTTAAAAATTTGGAATCTTGTTACATTGCTCTCTATTTTAACTTTTTGTGGTTTACTGATTCATTTTTACATAATGGCAATAACAGGAAATATTGGTATGATGGCTTCTTGGCGAATGGTCGGATATGCTATCATAGGAGTTGTTCTAACAGGATGTGTCCTATACCCATTTATTTCAAAAGCCAAAAGCAGACTCTCCACTCGTCAGTTTGTTTTAACCACCCTAACTAGCTTATCAGCCCTCTTCATACTTTCCAATATACTTTATTGGTCCTTATATCAATGGTGGGCATTATAAAGAAAAAAGCGATAACATTATCGCTTTTTCTGATGGAGTTTAGTTTTTTTATTATAAGTATTCTTGCAAAACTTTAGATAATGCCACATATCCTGCAATATTTAGATGAAGCCCATCAGTCGTGTAATTTTCTCTTAATTGTTCCTTTGAGTTTAAAAAGACTTCATAGACATTAATAAATTGAGTATTCATATAAATACCGGCTAAATTTCGATATCCCTGATTCAGACTAGCTATTTTTTCATTTGTCCGAACATAAACAGTTGATTGGTATTTCTCGTCTTGATTGACTGGTAAAACAGATAAAAGATAGACTTGGGCTAATGGATAAAGCCTTGCAATTTCTTGAATGATTGCTTCCATATTTGCCAAAGTTTGCTCTTGCGTCATTTCTTTTCCGATGTCATTGGTTCCAATAAGAATAAAAATTTTATCCAAAGTTTCCCCGAAAAGGTGAACCCCTAAATGTTCCAAAAGCAAGTCTGTCTTATAGCCCCGAATTCCTCTATTCACCAAAGTTTTGGAACTCTGCAACAATTCATGAATCGGATAATATTCAATAATGGAATCTCCTATAAAAAGAATATCTGGGTCTTTTACTGATACTTGATTTAACTCTTGGTAGTTATCTTGCAGTTTTTTTTGCTCCTTTAAGAGCCACTGCTCTAATAATTGAACGGCCATATTTTTTCCTTCCATGATAAATTGACTTAAAAACAGACTAATCAAATTTTTCAATTATAACTATTAATCCTGATCTTCCTATCTAGTATAATACCTTTTTGTAAAAAAATCTTCTTTGATGATTAAAGCTAGTCATTTTAATTTTGACACTTTCTTTTCTTTTCTTTTTATATTATAATCGTATCTAAGATTTTATGATGAAAGTTCACATAGCAAATGGAGGTTTACTAATGGTTAATTCTAAAAAAGAGATTTCATTTCCCCGCTATCAACAAATTGCTGTTGCAATAGCAGAGCGAATTGTTGATGGAAAATATCCTATTGGTAGTAAAATTTATGCACGTTCAACCCTAGCTAGTAACTTCAATGTCTCTCCAGAAACTGCCCGCAAAGCTATCAATGTTCTAGTAGATTTGGAGATTATGGAAGTACACCATGGTAGTGGTGCTTTCGTTTCTTCAAAAGCCAAGGCGCAGCAATTTCTTGAAACCTACAACGATGTTAACTCCTTACAAGATTTAAAAAACAAATTAAACCAAAGTATAAAGAAACAAGAAGAAGAATTTACCAATTTTTCTCAGCTCCTCAGTCAGCTCCTCAGTCGTACCAAGGACATTCAACGACGTTTCCCCTTCAATCCTTATGAACTGCATCTGGATGAAACCGCACTTAATCTTGGGAAATCTATCAATGAACTCAACATTTGGCATTCTACTGGTGCAACGATTGTCGCTGTCCAACAAGAAGAACAACTCCTTGTCTCTCCGGGCCCTTATACCAAGTTAGAAGCAGGTAACACTCTCTACTTTGTTGGCAATGAGCTTTCTGTCGGTTTATTGTACAATTTATTTTTCAATGAGAACGAATTAAACAAGTGAGTCGTCACTTGTTTTTCTTATATTCAAGATTAAGACAGCAACTTATTTGACAAAGTGACCACTCAATGATATACTTGAGTGGTCTTTTTAAAGTGACCACTCAAAAAATATAAAGTATAGTCACTTTAATAAACTTGATTCCTTTATTTTTATTCACCATAAAGGATGAATAGTTCTGATGTTAAATAAACACAATCTTTTTTATTAGACACATCAGAAAGAAACACAATTTAGTATACAAAAAAGAAAACCACATTTTCTTTGTATTCAATCTTTCAAAAGGAGAATAACGTTGCATAAACTGGAAGTAAAGCACTTAACCAAAATTTTTGGAAAAAAGCAAAAACAAGCACTTGAGATGGTAAAAGAGTCAAAAAGCAAGACTGAAATCTTAGAAAAAACTGGTGCGACCGTCGGTGTCTACGACGTTAATTTTGAAGTTCAAGCTGGTGAAATCTTTGTCATTATGGGGCTTTCAGGAAGTGGGAAATCTACTCTTATTAGACTTCTAAACCGCTTGATTGACCCCACTTCTGGAGATATCTATATTGACGGACAAGACGTTGCCAAGATGAACGAAGAAGAGCTTAGAGAAGTCAGACGCCACAAACTAAACATGGTCTTTCAAAACTTTGGGTTGTTCCCCCATCGAACCATTTTAGAAAATACCGAATTTGGCTTAGAAGTTAGAGGGGTTCCTAAAGAGGAACGTACTCATCTAGCAGAACAAGCTCTAAACAACTCTGGTCTACTGCCTTTTAAAGACCAATATCCTGACCAATTATCTGGAGGAATGCAACAACGTGTCGGCTTAGCACGCGCCCTAGCTAATAATCCTGATATTTTACTCATGGATGAAGCTTTCTCTGCATTAGATCCATTGATTCGTCGTGAAATGCAAGATGAACTACTTGATTTACAATCCGACCAAGAAAGAACTATCATCTTTATCACCCATGATTTAAACGAGGCACTTCGCATCGGAGACCGCATTGCCATTATGGCCGATGGTCAAATCATGCAAATCGGAACTGGTGAAGAAATTCTAACCAATCCAGCCAATGATTTTGTCAGAGAGTTTGTAGAAGATGTTGATCGCTCGAAAGTATTGACAGCTCAAAATATTATGACAACTCCTCTCACGACTAACATTGAAATTGATGGTCCAACGGTTGCTCTTAATCGTATGAAAAAAGAGGAGGTTAGTATGTTGCTAGCCGTTGACAGAAAACGTCATTTAAAAGGTAGTCTTACTGCTGAAGCAGCGCGTGATGCCCGTAGCCAACACCAACCACTCACTAATGCCATTGATAAAAATGTTCGCAAAGTCACTCAAGATACCTTGATTACAGATATTTTCCCATTGATTTATGATTCTCCTGCTCCAATGGCTGTTGTAGATGAACAAGATAAATTAGTTGGTGTCATTATCAAAGGACATGTCATTGAAGCTCTCGCTAACACTAGCGAAGTCGAAGCCTAGAAAAATGAAATAAAATATTGATAAATAATATCTCTAGTTTCATAATGTATCAATATTTTTTGAGTCATTTATTTCTTAGACCATTCACTTTTTTAACTGATTTAAAGCAATTTGTCTAATTAAATCATAATATCTTAGTATTTCTTGGAGGTTTTTTGTTTTGAATATTTTACAACAGCAGATTCCCGTATCACAATGGGTTGAAGCTTTCACTAATTGGATTACTAACACCTTTTCTGGGTTGTTTTCAGTTCTCCAAGCTATCGGAAACACCATAATGAATGGAATAACAGATACTTTACTGTTTATTCATCCTTTGGTTTTCATTGTCCTTATTAGCATTTTGGCTTATCTTATTTCTAAGCGTAAGCTCAGCTTAACGATCTTGACCTTTTTAGGTCTGCTCTTTGTCTACAACCAAGGTCTCTGGGAAGACTTGATGAACACAGTGACATTGGTTATTGTATCTAGTCTTGTATCCATTATCATCGGAATCCCACTTGGTATTTGGATGGCTAAAAGCAATCGAGTAGAGGCGACTGTCAAGCCGATTCTTGACTTTATGCAAACTATGCCAGCTTTTGTATACTTGATTCCATCTGTTGCCTTTTTTGGAATCGGTATGGTACCCGGAGTTTTTGCCTCTGTTATTTTTGCATTGGCACCGACCGTTCGTTTTACAAATCTAGCTATTCGTCAAATTCCTACGGAATTAGTAGAAGCGTCTGATTCTTTTGGTGGAACAGCCAAACAAAAATTATTTAAAGTAGAGCTTCCTTTAGCAAAAAACACCATCTTAGCTGGTGTCAACCAAACAATCATGTTAGCCTTATCCATGGTTGTTACTGCTTCTATGATTGGAGCTCCTGGACTTGGAAAAGGAGTCTTATCAGCTGTGCAACATTCTGATATTGGTCCTGGATTTGTCAATGGGGTTTCACTTGTTATTCTAGCTATTATCATTGATCGTTTTACTCAAAAACTCAATCAACCACTTGCTAAAAAAGCCCCAACTACTGCCAAAGAAAAACGCCAAAAAGTTGTTTTATGGTCGGCTGTCGCTGTTATTCTCTTCGGTTCTTTTGTAGGTAGCCAAATTAGCAAAAGTCAAACAGCACAAAAAGAAAAAGTCAATCTTGCTTATGTAGAGTGGGATTCAGAAGTGGCTTCTACTAACGTTGTCGCAGAAGTGTTAAAAGAAATGGGATATGATGTAACTATCACTCCTCTTGACAATGCAGTCATGTGGAAAGCTGTCGCAAATGGAGAAGCTGACGCAATGGTAGCTGCTTGGCTTCCAACTACTCACGCAAGCCAGTTTGCTGAATATAAAGACGATCTCGTTGATTTAGGCCCTAACCTAGAAGGCGTAAAAGTTGGTTTAGTTGTTCCTGCCTATACTGATGCTGATTCTATCTCTGATTTAACGGACCAAGCGAATAAAACCATCACAGGAATTGAGCCTGGAGCAGGTGTGATGAAATCCGCTGAAAAAACAATTGAAACCTATAAAAACCTAGACGGTTGGGAATTGTCTTCTTCTTCAACAGGAGCAATGACAACAGCGCTTGACCAAGCCATCAAAAATAAAAAAGATATCGTCATTACAGGTTGGTCTCCACACTGGATGTTCTCTAAATACGATCTGAAATATCTTGAAGATCCTGAAGGCACAATGGGTGGTAAAGAAGCCATTCATACCATGACTCGAAAAAATCTTAGCAAAGATTTACCAGAGGTCAATAAAGTATTAGATAACTTCAACTGGACTCAAAAAGACATGGAAGAAGTCATGCTAGATATTAATAATGGAACTTCACCGAAAGAAGCTGCTAAAAAATGGATTAAAAAGCATGAAAAAGAAGTAAATAGTTGGAAAAAATAATCCTCTCTTTAGCAACCCTATCATTTTAAAATTCACAGTCCAAAAAGCCTTAGTTCAGCCAATTATGAACTAAGGTTTTTATATAAATTTGTTTTCTACTCACGATATGATATTAGTTCTTTCATGAAGATATAACTACGAAAAAACTAAAATATACATATATTACAAATTATCTCATTTGCTCTTACTCCCTTTTGTTTTCTTTATAATTATATTATAATAGTTGTCACACATATTTTTTAACCCTGTATTTTATTCCGCGAAAGAGTGAACACCATGAACGATTTAGAACAATTACATAAAAACATCCACTATATAAACAAGGAAACTCCTTATTCTCTTACCCGTACGATTACAGAAGACGGACATCCCGACATCCTTTTTCACTGGCACACCGACTTAGAACTCATTTATATCCACGAAGGCACTGCACAATTTCATATTGACTACCATTACTTTGAAAGTCAGGTTGGAGATATTATCTTAATCCATCCCAATGCTCTCCATTCTATTCATCCAATTGAAAATAAACGTCACTATATGGACGCGCTCAACTTTCCAATGGAACTGTTGAATTATGCAACCACAGATCAAGCCAATGTCAACTACTTACAACCTCTCTACAATGGAGAATTAGAATTTACCAAAGTGATTAAACCTACCGATCGTGGTTACGGAGAAATCCGTGCTTGTTTGATTGGTGCAATGGAAACTGGGTATTATTGCAAACCCTATTTTGAATTTCAATTAAAGGCTCAACTGAATCAGTTATTTTATCTCCTATTTAAAAATAAATACATTTCAGCGAAGGAAGGATCGTCTGAAGGAGCTCATAAAGAAGAAAAAATTCGGTCCATTATCGACTACATTAGCCAACATTATCAAGAAGATTTAAGCATTGAACAGTTAGCTACCTTTTCAGGTTACAGCTCGACACACTTTATGAATTTCTTTAAAAAACATTTGGGAATCGCCTGTATCGAATACTTGATACAATTTCGATTACGCAAAGCAGCCCATTTGATACAATATTCGGCTCTGCCTATACTAGAAATTTCAAATCAGTCCGGTTTTAAAAATTTATCCAATTTTAATCGTCAATTTAAAAAACACTACAATATGACCCCAAGTCAGTATAGAAGAAAATAAGTCTGTATCAATCAGATTGAAAAGCCTTATTCTACCGATTTCATGATATGATTCCTCAAACATTCTTCATTACAGAAGATGTTGCAAACATAAAAATAGCTTCTTCTCAGTTTCATACTTTGAGAAAAAGCTACTCTTTTTTACTTACTTTTATCAGAGTTGTTTGGTCTTTGTAGCCAGTTTATCCAACTCTTTTTTTAGCTTGCTTGCCGAAGTTTTTTCAACATTAGCAAATTCTATTCGTTCAATGGGAGAAATACCATAGTATTTTAAAATTTGATTCTTCAAAATTTTTCCATAATCTTGAACAAAATGATGTGCAATAAAACTAGGATTTGCATGGCTGGTAATAATCCAAGCGGACTTACCAGTTAAATGTCCTTCCAATCCTATTCCTACTTTCTTATAAGAATAGGCAAAACCAGCTGCAAATACACGATCAATGTACCCTTTCAGGATGGCTGGCATCCCCGACCACCAAATCGGATAGATAAAAATCAGTTTGTCAGCCCAAGTGATATCCTTGCGGTAACTAGCTGTTTCTGGATCTTTATCCAAATCTCTTCTCTTCTTTTCTTTGTCAAAGCGTAAAACAGGATCAAAATTTTCTGCATAGAGGTCTAATAATTTGACTTGATGATCGCTAGAAATATTTTCTCTGATGGTTTTTAGAATTGCACCATTAAAGCTGTCATGATTGGGATGGGCATAGATGATTAAAATATTCATTCTTTTCCTCCTTTGATATAACTATCCAGCATTTGTTGGATAGTTTTTTCAATTGTATCAGTACCGCTCAATAAATTTTTTTGATTAGTTGTTAAAATAGCTAAACCGGATATAAAACTAAATATTTGTACAAGCGCACTTGATAAGGAGTAATTTAATTTCTCTTCTTCTAAAAATCTTGAAATTAACTCCTTGAATTTATTGAAACCTAGAGTAAATGAAGCCTCTTCATCTGTATTATCTAAATAATTAAAAGGACATTTGATAACAACGGCTTCAAAAATACGTGGGTACTCTTGTGCAAAATTCACGAATTGAAGACCACTTAAAACTAAGCTCTCCCTTGCAGATAATGAAGAATGAAGTCCTTTAAAAACCTCCTGATCAAAAAAACAAGAAAGTTGATACGAAACAACTTTTAAATAATGATCCTTACTACTAAAATGGCGATAGGGCGTTCCATGTGTCACATGGCATTTCTTAGCGATTGTTCTCAAAGATACATTGTCAATTCCATTGTTCTCGATTTCTTTCATTCCAACTTCTACTAATCGTTTCTTTAGCTCTTCAGTATTTCGTTTCATTTATCCTCCTTTCAATAGCAAAAAGTATACACTGTCTACTTTTGTTTGTCAAGAATTTATATGATTTTCATGTTGATGATTTTTGTGGGATAAAATTGCTATAAATAGAAAAAGAGAATCGATTGATTCTCCTAAAATAATTATATTTAAGTTTTAATAATCTTTATGCCTAATAGTTAAATGTATAGACTGCTAAAGGATAAAACTAGATATTACTATTTATTCACCCATTTATTTAGTTTATCCGACCAACTACCTTTTTCAGTTAGGTTATTCTTTGTAATAGTTATAGATTTCCTTCCCTTTTTACTTTTCATTGTTATTTCGCTTTTATATTTATTATGATATCTATCTTCAACTTCTATGACATATGTTGTTTCATCTCTAAAACTTTCTGGAATTTTTATTGAGAAACTATTATCATCTGGATTTTCTTTCTCTGCTATCATTGTCTTGTCTTTTGTTGTTATTATCAGCTTATTCCATACTTCTTCTGTTTCATTATTAATTGTTATATACTTTTCATTATCTTTATTTTTTTGTGCATTAAGATTAGAGAGTATCCCATTTTTTTCTTTAGGGGTAAAAAATAAAATAATTCCTCCAACCAATAAAATAATCATAACACCTAATAAAATACCTGATAAAAATTTTTTCATTTTATATTCTCCTATTCAGTCAAGTTTTTCATATTTTCTTTTTATTCAAGAGATTGTCTTGTTTCATTTTTTAAATAATTATATGAACGATAAAAACTTCTCTCAATTAACGGAAATGTGCTCAGTAACTGAGGATCTATTGATATATAAGATATAAGGAAACTTACTGAGGTAAGGAAGTATATCACTCCAAAAAAATGCATCACATCACTTATTATTGAAAAATTAGTCAAAGCAAATAAGGCAAGAAGAAAATAACAAGCTACACTAACAATTTTTATCCCTCCCCACGAAAACAACACAGCAAATATTAATAAATAATCAGTTTGTACTGCAAGAAGCTCATATCCAAATATTTTTATATGTGCAGTAGATGTTAATATGCTAACAAAAGATGCACAAATCAAGATATTCATTAATAATAAAGCTAAATTTATAAAAAATTGATTATTAAAAGATCGAATATCTTTAACCTTAATATAAATTCCTAGAATAAAAAAAGATGAATAAACTAAAGTTTTAAGAGTTGGAGCTATTGATATACTTGTGTGGGCTCCATCTGGAAACCATTCACGAAAAACAAGAAACATAGATATCAGAAAACATAAACACGCAAAAGCAAATATAAGAATTTTCTTTCTATGAGGCATTGTATATCCTACACTCACATAATCTAAATTTGTTTGAAAATCTTTTACAAATTTTTCTCTCCCTATATTTTTTGCTTCTTCTTCTGAATCAGCACTTATAATGTATGTTTGATCTGCAATAACTTCCTGCAAGACTTTACCAGAAGTTGACACTGTAAATTTTTTCATGTAATATTCTCCCTTAAATTACTTAATAATATTATATATTAATTAAATTTATATTGCGAGAAATACTGTAATATTTTTTGTTAAAAAATTTTTATTTTCTTTCTAATTTAAAAATGATATAATTAATACTGGATTGTCTACTACCATTTTATCTGATAAAAACAAAGTAACTCTTGATTTTAATTGAGAATAGTTTTCGTTTGATAGAAAGAGTTTTTCAATTTTAGCAGGCAGTTATTGACAAATAAAACAGTAAATTTACTCTCTATTTGAAAGGAAATAAAAAACTATTATGATGAATATGCAAAGCATGATGAAGCAAGCGCAAAAGCTTCAAAAACAAATGGAAAAAGGGCAAGCTGAATTGGCTGCTACTGAATTTGTTGGAAAGTCAGCTCAAGATTTGGTTGTCGCTACTCTAACCGGTGATAAAAAAGTTGTAAACATTAACTTTAATCCCGCAGTAGTAGATCCTGAAGACCTTGAGACGCTGTCAGATATGACAACTCAAGCAATTAACAATGCCATTAAGCAGATAGATGAAGAAACCCAAAAGAAAATGGGGGCTTTCGCAGGGAAATTACCATTTTAAATGAATATTTCATAACAAAAAAGCAAGTAGTCTTGAACTACCTGCTTTTTTATGTTAAATGAAGTAAAAGAGATTAGCTGTTTGATTGACAAGGATGGTGGTGTATTGAGGAGAATTTTGTAGCTCTTTAATGGAGCTCTGTACCAGTTCCAAATCATCTGTAATCATTCCATCTACTCCCAAACTAAATGACTTAGAAATACTGTTTTCATCATTGATAGTCCAGTCGTAAAGTTGCTTATCCGTCTTCCATAACTTATCCACAAAATTTTGATCCAAGGTAGAATATTCCATCGTATAGCCAAAAGCTTTTGTTTGAGGAAAAATAGTATTATAAGGAAGAATAAAGAAAGTAGGAATGTCCTTATCATATTGAATCACTTTATCAATCACACGATAATCTAATGACTGAATTTGGTGTGCATACAGTTTAATCGTTGCACCATATTGTTTTAAAAATTTTTCCACCATATTACTAGAGTCTTGATCACTTGTCTTGATTTCAATTAACAACCGTTGCCCTAATTGGTTGGCTGTTTTGAAATACTCTTCAAAACTGGAGATATTCGTTGTGTATCCATTCTCAGAGATTTTCAGTGCTTCTAGTTCCTCTAATGTCAAATCTTGTGGCTTAGCATCTACTCCCGCTAAGTTCTCTAAATTAGCATCATGCATCATAACAAACTTGCCATCTTTGGTTTCCTGAATATCAACCTCTATATAATCTGGTTTCAACAAAGCCGTTTTCTTCAAGGATTCAACTGTATTTTGTACCCCATTTTCTGCTGAAACACCTCGATGAGAAATCGTTATAGGCACTGTCTCTAAGGGAAATTTTAAATAATAGACAGCTTCAAATGAAAAAGCAATTGCTGTAAGAGAAAGGATAAACCAGCGCATAAAAGGAAAACCTTTTTTTAATTGATAGTCCTTTAATTCACTATCTGTCAAAAATGCTAAAAATTTTAACAAGAAGTAAGCCAACATGAAATAGTAGGCTATTTTGATTAATACAAAATTCGCCACCGCAACAGAAAAGGCCATCTGATTAAACTGACTATCTACATATTGTTGCAACAATAAAAGCGGGCTAGTCAACAATAAAAAAATAAGAAAGCTCTTAGCAACAATCCAAAATAAATGCCAAGAATAAAAAATGAGGTGTTTTTTTGTTTTTTGTAAACTGAATTGAACTGCTTCTCTAACTGAGTTGCCTTCAAACAAAATTTTCGGTAGAGCAAACATCAAACGAACAGCTAATAAAAGCATTAAGCAAACAAGAAATAAGACAAGAATGGCTGATAAAAGAGAACTTTGAAAATAGGTAACAATGAAATCTGGAATTAAAATTTTATTCAGATAGTAAATTTTTAAAATTTTACGCAAAAAAGGAAAGAGAATTCCCATATAACAACTGATGAATAACATGCTTCCAATTCTGGTTCGTTTCACTATGGATAAACTATCTCGCAATGTCTTATTAAAAAATTGGAAAACACTTCGTTCTTCCTTATCCAAAAGGTTATGGATTCCCATAAATATCATACCTATTTGAAAGTAGGATACAAAAAGATTGGCAATAAAAATAAGAATAAAACCAATCGTTACCAAATAATTTGAGGATAAAACCTTACCAACATTGGTATAAGATAAAAACAAATAGCCTGTTTGTTTTAACAAATTTTCTGCAACAAAAGAATTAAAAGGAATCCAAACTAATTCCATGAGCAAAAAGACGATAAAAAAGAGCAATACTATTTTATCTAAATTTCGATATAAGCGTCTAAACTTCAATCTTTGTGGCTTCATTTGTCTTTCCTTTATCATAACACCGTCTCCAATTCAATACATCTATTACAATTCCAAACCTGATAAAATTCTTCTTTTTAGAGGAAGAATAATCTTAGCAATCCCGAGATAAGAGCATCAATCATGACAATTCATCTCAGCAAACAAAAACAAGGACATCAAATAAATCTCAGCTTATTCAACTGAGATTTTTTTATCTACTGCCAAAGAGGCGTGCAAAGAAACCTCTTGATTCTTGTTCTTGTACTTTTTCTTTGGCTTCATCTAATTCTAATAATAACGTTTCGCGTTCACTCATCGCCTTGGCAGTCAACTGTTGTTGCTGGTCTAGTTGCTTGTCCTTTTCAGCAATTTGGACATCCTTAACACGAAGTTGTTCATCTTTTCTGGCTAATTGAGCATCTTTTGATTTCAGTTGTTCGTACAAACGGACAATCTCAGCATTTTTTTCGTCTACTAAAATCTCCATGAGCTCTCTTTGTTTCACATCTTCGCTCACAGGTTCATCTTCAAAAATAGTTTTTTTATAAATTTCTTCTAGCTTAATTAAACCGCTTCGTCTAACAACTGTTACACCTTTTTCGTTCTTTTCCGTATCTTCTGCCGGAAGAGATTTGACACGGTTATTGATTGCCTGACGACTAACTCCGAGAATCTCGGCTAGTTCGCTGACTGTCTTTTCAATTGCCATAATTTCCTCTGAAACTTTTTCTAGTTGTAGTACCTAAATCTTATCATATCAAGCCTTAACTGTCAAATTTTGCCCTATTTTATTGCCTTTAGAAATACTGTCATAAACCATTTTTATGATCAAAAATACTTGTATCTATTCTCAAAATTTTATAGTTCATCTGATTTTATGATACAATGAATTTATGAATCATTTTGACACTATTATTATTGGAGGAGGTCCGGCTGGTATGATGGCTTGCATCTCCAGTGCATTTTACGGACAAAAAACACTTCTTTTAGAAAAAAATAAACAATTAGGAAAAAAACTAGCTGGTACTGGCGGTGGACGATGCAATGTCACTAATAATGGTACATTAGAGGATTTATTGGCTGGTATCCCTGGAAATGGTCGTTTTCTTCATAGTGTTTTTTCTCAATTTGATAACCATGATATTATAAATTTTTTTACAGAAAATGGTGTAGAATTAAAAGTTGAAGATCATGGGCGCGTCTTTCCAACAAGCAATAAATCACGCACAATCATCAAAGCCTTGGAAAATAAAATATTGGAACTAGGAGCTACAATCCTTACCAATACAGAAGTCGTTTCTGTCAAAAAAGAGAATCTACACTTTCTCATAAAATCCTCTCAACAAACTTGGACTGCTAATCGTTTGATTGTCACAACAGGAGGCAAAGCCTATCCTTCTACTGGCTCTACAGGTTTTGGTTATGAAATTGCTCGTCATTTCAAACATACTATTACAGACCTAGAGGCAGCAGAAAGCCCATTACTGACAGACTTTCCCCACAAAGCACTGCAAGGAATCTCATTGGATGATGTAAACTTAAGTTATGATAAACACAGTATCACACACGATTTACTTTTTACACATTTTGGTTTATCTGGTCCAGCAGCATTGCGGATATCCAGCTTTGTAAAGGGAGGAGAAACAATCTATCTTGATGCACTTCCCCAACTATCCGCAGAAGAATTATTAACTGTTTTAGAAAAAAATCGAGAAAAATCACTCAAAAACACATTAAAACAACTAATCCCAGAGCGTCTGGCGGAATTTTACGCCCAAACTTTCCCAGAAAAATTTAAACAATTGACAGATAAAGACAAGGAAAGATTCATAACAACAATAAAACATTTAGCTATACCTGTGACAGGTAAAATGTCACTAGCAAAGTCTTTTGTTACCAAGGGAGGCATTCATCTCAAAGAAATCAATCCCAAAACTTTGGAAAGTAAGTTTGTACCAAATCTCTATTTTGCAGGTGAAGTTTTAGACATCAATGCTCATACAGGTGGTTTCAACATTACTTCTGCCCTCTGCACTGGCTGGGTAGCTGGCTCTTCTATCAATTGATTTCTGAAATCTCCTAAATTCTTATCTAACAAGTTAATTTTTATAAGTCTAAACTCCATTACATATTGATTTGAGATAAATGAAAACATACAAATTCATCATTTCTATCCAAAACATAAAAAGAGAAAACCAATTAGTTTTCTCTTTTGGCTCTATAATATCTGTAGTGGGTAAAACCACTCTGGATTTTATGGAGCTTTTT